>CALMYQ010000252.1 GCA_937873655.1 uncultured Lewinella sp.
AGTCGTAAGTCGTAAGTTGTAAGTCGTAAGTTGTAAGTCGTAAGTTGTAAGTCGTGAGTCGTAAGGAAGGCTTGAACAAGCATACGACTTCTGACGTTCATTTCACGTATAAAACCCGGTTTTTTTCCACCTGAACGTTCCAAATTGATCCTCTTCGGATTCGTTTTCGGTCGAGGTCGGATTTTTAAGACACAAAGGCCTTCCACTTACCTTCCCAACCGGCCCCGTTACCCGCCAAATCCGACCGACTACCCCTACCCCGTCGGTTTCCGCCACCTGTTGCCCCTACCTTTGAGGTATCGAAACAAAAACAAATTTTTTCAACCTTAAAATTTAATGATCATGAATCCTTTCAAAAAATTGGGAAAAATCATCGTTGACGTCGCTGAAACCACTACCGACATCGTAGAAGACATCGTTGACGGATCAGAGGAACCGACTCCGCAACCCAGGCGCTGCGCCACTGATTTTATCGAGGAATAAGCCGCATAAGTCATCAAGCCGCATGAGTCATCTTACTATAATTTAAGGGTAAGATGGCTCATGCTGTCCAATTTCAGTCTTCAGTTGGTCAGTTGGCAGTTGGTCAGTTGGCAGTTGGTCAGTTGGCAGTTCGCCAGTTCGCCAGTTCGCCAGTTGGTCAGTTGGCAGTTCGCCAGTTCGCCAGTTGGTCAGTTGGCAGTTCGCCAGTTGGCAGTTGGCAGTCTCACCCTTGCAACGGACACTCGGCAATGAAACAATCCTGCAATGAAGCCCTGAAACAAAATAACCCCACCCCCAAACAATTTCCATCCCCCAAAACCCTTTATCTTTAGACCCGATTTGCGGTCAACCCATTACCCATGAAAAAATTTTTGAAGCGGTTTTTTATCATCGCAGGTATCGTTATAGCCTGCATTCTCCTCCTGGCGGTCATCGTCACCAGCATTTTCGCCGACGATATCGGCAAACGGATCATCGCCGAGCTGAACAAACAACTGACCACCGAACTTGAGGTTAAGGATGTGGATATGTCGGTCATTTCCACCTTCCCCAACGCAGCGGCCAACCTCAACGGGGTCGTCCTCATGGGCGCCAACGACGACGTACTGCTCGAAGCGGAAAAGATCTCCTTCCGGCTGAGCCTTTTCAGCCTCCTGAGCAAGAAAATACGGGTGAAATCGGTGGTCGTCAGCAACGGCGCCCTCACCGTCAACATCGATAAGCGCGGAAAGGCCAATTACGATATCTTCAAATCGGATGAAACGCCGGACACCCCCGAAACGGAAGACAAAGACGGCGGCAGCGGCCCCGTGATCAGCCTTGCCGAAGCCCGCCTGGTGGATATGCAGCTCATTTATCAGGACGAAAAAGCCGAACAGGAGATCATGGCCGAAGAGGTCAACGCCTCTTTTTCCGGCGAATTCTCAAGCTCCCAATTCGACCTCAAAAGCAAAGCCACACTGGTTTCCCGGTTTGCCGATATCGGCGAAAAACGCTTCCTGCCCGGCAAGAAACTGGGTTACGACGCCCAGATCTTCGTGGATATGGACGCCGGCAAATACGAGTTCAGGGAAGTGCAACTGGATGTCGAATCCAATACGTTTAACGTGGACGGCTCCATTGAAACCACGGACGAATCCACCTTTTTCGACCTCTTTTTCAACAGCGAAAAAAGCAGCCTCGGCGATATGATCAAACTCCTGCCCGACGAATACCTGGCTACCATGGCCGATTTCGAAAGCTCGGGCGATTTTGTGGTCAAGGCCTCCGTCAAAGGCGCTTACAACGAGCGGGAGAACCCCGAGATCAAGGCCGAGGTCAACCTGGAAGACGGCCGCATCACCAGCGAATCCATGGACGGCACCCTCAAGGATGTGTCCTTCAACGCCACCTTCGACAACGGCCGCAGCCGGAGCAACAAGACCAGTTCATTTCACATCAAGGACTTCAAGGGCTACTTCAACCGGCAACTGCTCGAACTCAGCCTGGATGTCGACGATCTCGACGACCCGCAGATCGATTTTGCCATGGACGGCATCGTGCCCGTCGGCATGGTATACGGTTTTATCGGCGACCCGCGCATCCAGAAGGGTGGCGGCAAGATCGAGGTCAAAAACCTGGTCCTGAAAGGCCGGTACGAAGACATGATCCGAACGACCCGCATCGACCGGGTTGAGGCCGGCGGCGAACTCGAATTCGACGACGCCTACCTTCAGATCGAGGACGAAAACCTGATGCTCGACCGGGGCATCCTCTCCCTGCACGGCAACGAACTGGCCGTCACGCAACTCGAACTGGACGGCCCCGGCAGCGAACTGGTCTTCGAAGGGAAAGCCTTCAATGTGATTCCCGTCATCTTCGCCGACTCCATCAATTCCCAGGGCGCCGAACTGGGTTTCGAAGCCCGGCTCAAGTGCAAAACCCTGGACCTGGACCGGCTGCTGAAACTGACCCTGGTAGACGAGGAGGAAGTCTCCGAAGCGACAGCCAAAGAGATCAATGTGGACTCCCTGAAAACCGACCGCATCCAGCAGCGTGAAAAGCTCACCAGTTTTCTCAAAGGCACCTTCACCGCCGAGATCGACGAATATAACTACAACCAGATCGAAGGGAAGGATTTCCGGGGCGAATTGAAGTTTGCCGCCAACGAAATGGCCATCACCGGTAAAACCCAGGCCATGGGCGGCGTATTCGACCTGGACGGCAACATGTACTTCCGCGACGAACCTTATCTGGTTTCCCGGCTAACCTGTACACAGGTGGACATCAAGCGCTTTTTTCAGGAATCGGAAAATTTCGGCCAGGATATCCTCACCGAGAAGAACCTGGAAGGCAACCTCGACGCCAAGATCGCCATCTACGCCTACTGGGATGAAAAGGGCAATTTCCTGATGGACAAACTCCGCATTCTCGGCGCGATCGGCCTGATGGACGGCGAGCTGAAGGACTTCAAAATGATGGAAAACTTCTCAACTTTTGTCAAGATCAAGGATTTGCAGCAGATCAAATTCACCAATCTGCAGAATTTCTTCGAGATCAGCAACCGGAAGATCTATATCCCGGTGATGTTCATCCAGAGCAACGCCCTCAACCTCACCGTCAGCGGCGAGCACACCTTCGACCAGGAAATCGCCTATTACCTCAAGGTCAACGCCGCGCAGGTGCTGGCCAACCGGTTCAAGAGTCACGATCCGAACCTGAAGCCGCAAAAAGCCCGGAAGAAAGGCTTTTTCAACCTCCATTATGCCATTCTCGGCACGGTGGATGATTTCAACGTCAAATCCTCCAAAAGCCGCGTCACCGCCGACTTCGAGCAAAGCGAACGGCGCAAACGGGACATCCAGGCCGCCCTGGAAAAAGAATTCCATACCATCATCAAAATGGTGGACGAGCCCCAGGACTGGCGGGATATCCCGGAGAATGAGTCGGTCAGTGATGAGTTTTTGTGGGAAAACTAAATTTGAAGAATCGAGGAATCGAAGAATTGAGGAACTGAAGATTCGAGGAATCGAACGATTACTCGATTCCTCAGTTCCTCAAAAATCAATGCGTAGGCTTATCCGGCGCCGGCGCGCTGGCATGAAACTCGTGATGGATCCGGTCCGCATATTGATGCAGCAACTCCAGGACCCTTTCCCGGCGCTCCGCCCTGACCAATAAGCCGACATGGTGTTTTTTGTTCATCCGCCAGACGATCTCGGGGTCGTTGAAGGAGGAGGTGTCGGGTTTTTCAAACCGCGAAAGGGAAATAATGATGCCCGTGTAATCCGACCGGACCGGGGGCAGCTCGTACGACTGGCCCTGGGCAACAGCGCTTTCCAGTCTGGCCCATTCAGCCCAAAGGTTGATCCCGGAGGAGGCCTCCACCAGATCGGCAATATGGGCGCCGCCTACGCGCGAAGAGGTTTCCAGAAAATAGTATTTGCCGTCGTCGTTGCAGCGGATGAATTCCGTATGGGAAGCGCTGAACCGCATGCCGAAACCTTTCATTACCTGGCCGTTGAGCTTTTGCAGGGCTTTGTCCTCCGGGCCGCCGAACGGCAGGATATGGGTCCGGAAAATGCCGCCGCCGTGCGCGACTTCAAAAGGCGTATTCAGGTATTGGGATACCCGGCAAAAGACCACCTTGCCGTCGACGGTCAGGGCGTCGGCGTGGAATACATCGCCGGGTTTGAACTGCTCGACGAGATAGCGGTGGCGGTCGTCGCCCAGTTTTTCCAGCACCGTCCAGAGTTCCTCCCTGGAGTGGATCTTTTTAATGCCGGTCGCGGAGGCTTCGGCCCGGGGCTTCACCAACCAGGGCGCCGGTACGGTAGCCGCGAAATGCTCGATGGCCTCATCGTTGAACAACGGGCAAAAAGCCGGGACGGGAATCCCTGCCTCGGCGGCCTTGGTGCGCATGGCCAGCTTGTCGCGAAAGTAGCGGGCTGTGGTTTGCCCCATGCCCGGCAGCCGGAACTCTTCCCGGAGGTAAGCGGCTTTCTCCACATCAAAATCGTCGAGGGCGACGATCCGGTCAATTTTCTTTTTCCGCATGAGCCAGGCCAGCCCTTTGGCCATATTGAACAGGTTCTCCGGGGAGTTATCGTCCCGGTCGACGTAGAAAACCTCGTCGATGGATTCCCACGGCCAGGGTTCGTTTTCCAGCGATTTTTTCGTGATCAGATAGACCGTATTGCCGGAAGCTTTGCAGGCTTTCAGAAAGGCTTCGCCTTTGAAAAAAGTAGAAATGCAGAGAAAGGATAGCATGTGCCCTAAGGTGTTTTATGCGAATGTATCAGTTATTGGCGAAATTTTCAAAATATTCGATCAACAGACGTATGCCGAAGGCCGTTGCGCTCTTTTGGGTGGCAAATTCGGAGTCATTGAACGCCACCCCGGCGATATCGAGGTGGGCCCAGGCGGGGTGATTGTCGATAAAGGCTTCCAGGAATTTAGCCGCTCCGATGGCGCCGGCGGTCGGCCGGCCGCTGTAGTTGCGCACGTCGGCAACATCCGATTTGATGTCTTCCTTGTACACATCCCAGATGGGGAGTCGCCAGACGCGTTCGCCTACTTTGTCGCCGGCCTTGGTCAATTGCTCAGCCAGAGCGTCATTGTTGGCAAACAGTGCAGCCGCGTGGTACCCGAAGGTCCGCACGGCGCTCCCGGTGAGGGTTGCCAGGTCGATGAGGATATCCGGCTGAAAGTGGCGGACCGCATAAAACAGGCCGTCGGCCAGGATGAGCCGGCCTTCCGCGTCGGTGTCGATCACTTCAATGGTCTTGCCGCTGTAGGAGCCGATCACATCGCTGGGTTTCACGGCCAGGGCATCCACCGAATTCTCCGTAGAGGGCACGATGCCGATCAGGTGGACGGGCAGTTTGAGCTTGGCGGCCGTTTCCATAGCGCCCAGGACGGCAGCGGCGCCGCCCATATCGCTTTTCATCAGGTGCATGTTGGCCGCCGGTTTGATGGACAGGCCGCCGGTATCGAACGTCACGCCTTTCCCCACTACAGCGATCTTTCCTTTGGGAGAACCGCCTTCGGGAACGTATTCCATGATGATGAAGGCCGGCGGAAAAGCGCTGCCCTGGTTGACGGCCAGCAAGGCATGCAGGCCGGTATCCACAATCTTCTGCTTATCCCACACCTCCACCCGGTAGCCGTAGGTCCGGCCGGATTCGATGGCCCAGGCGCCCAGGTCCGTCGGCAGTTTCTTATTGCTGGGCGCGTTGACCAGGTCAAAAATCCGCATTTGGGTTTCCGCGACGGCCATGCCGGTCCGGGCTGCTTTTGCTATATTTTCGGCGGTTACCAGGGTCAGTGCGGCGTCGGCGGAGGCCAGCGGATGTTCTTCCGTTTTCTCCGATTTGAAGGCGCCGATCTGGTAAGTGCCCAGCAGTAGACCGTTGGCGACCGCTTCGGCGGCCTGCTCCGGATTGCGCGGCGGGCAGGTCAGCAGGTCGACGGTCAGCTGAGCGTTCAGTTTTTGCTTGAATTTATGGCTGAAACTGCGGCAGGCGCGAAGGGTCTCTGCATACCCGGGGTCCTTTCCCAGCCCAAGGAGGAAATAACGAGCTTCACCTTTCCGGTGCGCGAAAACTTCGCTGTTATCGGCTTTGAACTCTTTGTGCAGTATGGCGGGAGCAATGCCCCAGGCAACGGCCAGCCGGTTAAGGGTTTCAGGCAATGCGCTGTTTTGATCCAGGGGAATCAGAGTCGTATCGGCATTAAGATCTTGGGTATCCTTGATGGATAGTTTCATGTTTTTAGGCGATTTTGGGGTGAAAGCTAGCTTCTGCGTCGCCGGGGTCAGCCGGTCCGGGAGTTTCTATTCTTTTCACCCTGGTCAAAAAACAACCATTCTACAGCTTTTGGGAATTCCTGGCCCCATCGCGCCTCATTGTGCAGCCCCGCGGGGTCGAGGGACAGGTGGAACTCAAATTTTCCTTTGGCGCCCAGGTCTTCCAGTGCGGTAATGAACCGCTGGAGGCTGGGGCCCATGCTGGCGCTTTCCTTTTCACCGCCGTAGAGGTACACCCTGGTTTTATAAAACTCCTCCGGCCGGGAGGCCTGCAGGATGTTGGGCGTCACCCAAAGCGAAGGGGAAAACACCAATAATTTGCTATAAACTTCCGGATATAACATGGCGGCGTAGATACTGATCAGGCCGCCCATCGAACTGCCTCCGATACCGGTGTACAATCGGTCGGAGAGCGTCCGAAACTGGCTGTCGATATATGGTTTCAGCGTATCGGCCAGGAAGCGTACGTACTTTTTACCGTCGCCCCGGCCCAACCGCGTCCGGTAACTGGGGGTGAATTCAGCTATGCGTTCCTCATCGGCGTGATCGATCGCGATGATGATGAGCTCGCCTTTCCCGGTTTCAGCCAGTTTGGCCAGCGCCTTGTCTACGCCCCAATTGCCGAACGGAGCAAAATCGTCAAACAGGTTTTGTCCGTCCTGCAGATACAAAACGGGATATCGCTTGTCCGTTTTCTCATAGTCATGGGGTAAAAGGGCGGCAATGCGCCGGGTCTTGATCAGCTGAGGAATTTCAAACTCCTCTGAGATGATCCGGATGATCGGGAGGAATTCGGCATTGAAATCGCTTTCCTGTTCCCGCCAACGGGGAACTTCATCCCGGTGGCTGCCTGGTTTAGGCGGCAGGGCTCTGTTGTCCCGCTCCTTGCCGTCGGCATCCAGCTCCACCGATTCCCAACCGCCCCGGGTGTATTTGTACTCCAGCGGAGCCGGAAGCTTGCGCACGTCCGGAAACCGGAATTCAAACAGGCCGTTTCCTTTGTGTTGCATGCGGTAAGCTGCATCCCGGGTCCGCCAGTTATTAAAATTCCCCACAATATAAACCGGCCGGTTGTCATCCTCGGCTGTGTTTAATGTGATCGTCAGCTGTTTGGCTTCTTCCCTGCTTGGGTTATGCGATGCGGTTGTTTCCATTATAAATTAAAACCCGGCCGCAAATTTACAAAATAAGCGATTCTATGTGTTGTTTTTACCCCTCAATCGCAAAATTCGGTCAGTAAAGCCTTATTTTGCGCCCAAATGCAGTAACTATGAGCAAGCCGGTTTTTGGAATAGACCTCGGCGGGACCAAGATCGAGGGTGTCGTACTCCCGGATTCGGATTCCATTGAGCCGATTGCCCGGATACGCGTACCAACGGAAAAGGAGAAAGGAGCCGAACATATTGCCAATCAGATTGTCAAATTGGTGAGGCTGCTGGAAGAGGAATCCGGCATAAAAGCAGAGAAGATCGGTATCGGGACACCCGGGGCCATTGACCCGCCCACCGGTCTGATGAAAAACAGCAACACCACCTGCCTGAACGGAAGGCCCTTCCGGGACGAACTGGAGGCCGCCCTCAACCTGCCGGTCATCATGGCCAACGACGCCAACTGTTTTGCCGTTGCTGAGGCCCGGCTGGGGGTCATCCGGAAAGAAATGCCCAACGCCCGCGTGGTCTTCGGCGTTATCATGGGAACGGGTGTCGGCGGCGGGATCGTCATCGACGGCAAGGTCATCAACGGCGCGCAGGGCATTGCTGGAGAATGGGGGCATTCCTACCTCGATGATTCCGGCGGCGCCTGCTATTGCGGAAATACGGGTTGCGTGGAAACCATCATCTCAGGGCCCGCCCTGGAACGATACTACCAAAGCCTGACCGGCAGCAAGATCGTAATGAAAGAGATCCTGGAACGATATAAGGCCTGGAATGACCCGGCTGCCATCCAGACCATTGAACGCCTGATTCACTTCTTCGGCAAGGCAACCGCCAACCTGATCAATATTCTGGATCCCGATGCGATCGTTCTGGGCGGCGGGCTGGGCAACATTGACCTGCTGTACACCGAAGGCAGGGAAGCCGTCAAAAAATTCGTATTCAACCCCCGCCTGGATACCCCGTTCTTTCGCCCGGTCCTGGGTGACAGCGCGGGCGTTTTCGGCGCCGCAATGCTGGTGGCATAAAAAAAGCGTTGTCAGGAAAACCTGCAACGCTTCCGGCCTGTAAGGGCCTTTTTTTCATACTAATCCAATTTCGGCTGTTACATCGGTTAAACCAATGTTAAGTCAAAGGTAATAAGCTTATGTCAAAATGCAAAATAGGGGGTAAAAAAAACATTCCCGAATTTTATTTGGCATATATGATTTTTTTAAATTGATGTATTATGATTAAGTGGTTATTAACGATCGGGATCATCTATCTGATCTACCGGCAGGTCATGGCCGCCCCGGGCCTGAACCGGGGCGAACAACAGCCTCCGCTGAAAAACAATTCCTCCGCCGGCACCAAAGACGAAGGAGAATATATTGATTACGAGGAAGTTGACTAATCATGAGCGAACAATTCACTGAACTGCGGATCGGCGATCTCGTCCTGTACAAAAACAACCAGCTCATCGCCTTCAACAAGCCGTCAGGCCTTGGCGTACAGCCTGACAAAACTGACAGTAAAAGCCTGCTAGACCTCGCCCAGATCTATAGCCATTCCAAACTGAATGTGGTGCACCGGCTCGACCGGCCCGCCAGCGGGGTCGTGCTTTTTGCCAAAACCCGCACTTCGCTGGTTTCCATCAACGAACAATTCCGGGAGCGACGGGTGGCCAAGACCTACCTCGCCGTTGTACAGAACCGGCCGGAGAAAGATGAGGACACCCTCGTGCACTTCATCACCAAGGACGGCCGCAAGAACCTGTCCTCCGCCAAAGACGCCGACCTGCCGCAAGGGCAAAAAGCCGAATTGAGCTATACCTACCGGGGCAGCATCGACCGCTACCACCTGCTAGAAGTCCAGCTCATCACCGGCCGGCACCACCAGATCCGCGCTCAACTGGCCGCAATCGGCTGCCCCATCAAGGGAGATACCAAATACGGATTCGCCCGCAGCAACCGGGACCGGTCCATCCACCTGCATGCCTGGAAACTCGCCTTTGACCACCCGGTTTCCGGCGAGCGCGTCACCATTCAGGCGCCGCTGCCCCCGGATCCGGTCTGGAACGCTTTCCTGGAAGCCGATCCGTCGCTCAACCCGGTCGCGGAATGACCCGCGCCCTCAAATCGCACAAAAGCCACCCAATGGAAGAAATCCTGAAGTACTTTCCAAAACTGACCCCCGCCCAACAGGCGCAATTCGCGGCACTGGGCCCCTTGTACAGCGAATGGAATGAAAAGATCAATGTGATCTCCCGGAAAGATATCGAACACCTCTATTCCCACCACATCCTCCATGCCCTGGCCGTCGGCAAGGTAATGAACTTTCAGCCCGGAGCTGACGTTCTGGATTTAGGAACCGGCGGCGGCATTCCCGGTATTCCGCTGGCCATACTGTTCCCGGAAAGCCGGTTCACCCTCATCGACGGCACCGGCAAGAAAATCACGGTGGTCCGGGAGATAGCCTCCGCAATCGGCCTTTCCAATGTGGATGCCCGTCACCAAAGGGCCGAAGAGGTAAAGGAAAAATTCGACTTCGTGATCTCCCGGGGCGTAGCCGGCCTCGACAAACTGTTTGCCTGGACTACCCGCCTCCTGAAAAGGCAACATCGCCACGCCCTCCCCAACGGGCTGATCGCCCTGAAAGGCGGCAATATCCGGGCCGAGCTCAAACTGCTCCCCAAAGGAGCCTATACCGAGGTTTTCCCCATTCAGGACCTTTTCCCGGAGCCCTATTTTGAAGAAAAATCAGTGGTCTATGTCCAAGGATATTAATATTCTGAATATTTAAAAAAGTGCAAAAATAAATTTTGAATTTCGAACAATAGGCGGTAAATTGAACTTCTATTCCAGTATTTATCCATTAAAAATATCGCCTTATGAAGACGCATGAAAGGGAGTTATTGATCTATTACAATCCCGATTCCAGTTCGGACCGCAAAACGGTAGCCTATGCGCAAAGCGTAGCGCCCCATATCCGGTCCTATTCCTACAGCCAGGCGCCCTCCAACGGTACCAGCTGGCAGCAGATACTGATCGCGCTGGGCGTCCACCCCAAAGAGCTCCTCAATAAAGCCCATCCTTACTACCAGCAGCATATCCGGGGCCGCGAATTTGACGAAGAAAGCTGGATTAAAGTGCTGAGGTACAATCCGGAAATGATCAAAGCGCCGATCGCGATCAGGGGCGCCAGGGCTGTCATGTGCGCAACGCCCACCGATATATACAAACTGACCGGCCTGCTTCCTCCGAACCTGTAAATGCCCCCGGACCGGTGAGCGCGCATCCCTGACCGGTTCGTAAACACTTTGAAAAAAAATCCGGCGAATATTGATATCCCATAGTCTTTTTGTACCTTTGGTTGCTGCAAAAAGGGCTACTATTCATGTCATCATTTGAAGTTACAGGAAAGCTACTCAAGAAATTTGAGACCGAAAATAAAACCGGCTCCTTCCAGGCGAGGGAGTTTGTCATCGAGGTCGACAGCGGGAACTTTCCGCAAATGGTTAAATTCCAATTGGTTCAGGATCGCTGCAGTCTGATCGACTCCTTCAACGAGGGAGAAGAGATCAAGGTCCACTTTGACCTGCGGGGCAGAGAATGGAACGGTAAGTACTTTACCAACCTGAATGCCTGGCGGATCGAAAAGGTCAGCACCGAAGCGCCGGCTGCCGGCGGCGGCCCGTCCGGGGACAATTCCTTCCCAAGTGCGAGCGACGAACCGTCGACCATCGATTTCAGCGACGATTTGCCATTTTAGGATTGACGCGGCCTTCCCGGTCCGGCAACCCCGAAGATATATCTGGCATCACCCCCCACAGCGTTCCTGTTCCTTAATGATAAGGCGGGAACGCTTTTTTTGTACCACACCTGCCGTTGCCGGCGTTAAATCCATAAAACCATCATTCATGAAGGGACTTTTCACCATCGTTCTCCTGCTCGGCTGGGCCTCAGCCGGATCCGCTCAAATCGTTACCGGACTGGCGACCTACTGGAGCGACTCCTTTCGCGAATGGATCATCTACACCGACGATGAGAACGAAGAAGGGGAACTGCGGTTGCGCTGGGCGGATTCCGGCAACTGGAAAGAATGGGATTTCCGCCTCGGCGAAATCAGCGGGCAGATCCGCCAGAAATGGCCCAACGACCCCAACGCCTGGGAGCTATGGGCCGATAATGAGACCGTAGCCGCCCGAACCGTGTTTCCCAACGACTTCCGGGAATGGCGCATCACCTGGCGCGGCAAACAACTCACCTTCAAGAGCAAGTACGGCAACATCCTGGAGGAATGGGGCCTGCGCAACTCAGCCGACGGGGAATTCAATGTCTTCACCCGCTTCGAAGGCGACCCCAGGGAATGGACGGTTGCAGATGAACTGGACGACGCCTACCCTTTCGGCGTCCGGTTGATGATGGCTTTCCTGGCCACCTTCCACGCCACCCCCAAAAATTGATAAAAAAACGGCAACCCGCTGCGCATCGCAACAGGTTGCCGTTAATTTCTTCCACGGAGAGAAAGGCAGCGGCAAGGCTTTGCCCTTGGGTGCCTTCACCGCTGCTGCATGGTTCAAACTACTCTCTCCATGGAATCAAACATGTTCATGGAATGCGGTTTTTTCCCGCAGCCGGCAAGCCGGCATGTTTTGGCTATTGGGTTGTACAAGAGGTCATTGGGTATCCTCCGAATCTGTTCCTGCGATTGCGGGGAAATAAAAAAAAGCACGGTGTTTTCATTGGTTGGAGCGGGCCTTGCAACAATCAAGGCCCAATCTGATTTGTCAGGGTTGTGGGGTGTTCTACTTTGGGCGTCCGGCAAAGCTTTCCAATGCTTCCCGTTCACTTGAAGCGTCTTTGTATCCGGCGGGGCCTCTCTCAGACCAATCCGCCATCTGGCAATTTGGGAAAAACTTGGTTTTAATTAGTTCCGGTCATCCGGAGATTGAATTGAATTAATTGCAACCGGTAAATTTTTGTCATGCTTGGCAAGGTACTTGTTCCGCCCGCTACCGCGTTTTTCCGGCGGCAGCATCGGCGAAGGTTGATAACGATTTCAGGTGTAGATTATCCGGTTCTATAAGATAAATTTTGAGATGCAAATGATGACAAAACTGAAGGTAAAACGGCGGTTATTTTCGGATTATTGCATGATGCCGAAAAAAATTAAAAATTTTCCAAAGATGTTCCGGAAGCCTTGCGAATCCGCCTAATTATTGTCCTCAAACAGCTTCGTATCCAGAATTATCTGTTCGCCCGGCTTGATCACCTTGTCCTTTTCCAGGTCATTGAGCTGGAGCAGCAGATCAAGGGAAATGCCGGGAAAACGATCCGCGATGGCGGACAACCGGATCCGGCGCTTTGCGGTGAAATAAACCGTTTCGGGCTGTAAGGCGTTGAGGGAAAGGCGTTGCAGGTTATCGTTCGGGATCGGCGGCAAATCGTCGGCGGGAAGCGGCGCAACCTGCTCCATGCGCGCGATCGGGAATTTTTGCTCAAAGGGCCTCGGCGTGAAGATGGTCAGTTTCTGCCCCGGCTCCACCTTGTCGGTTTTGAGCTTGTTCCATGCGCGCAGCTGGTGCACCGTACATTTCAATTCTTTGGCAATATCGGCCAGTGTTTTCCCTTCCAGGACCAGGTAATTCGATTTGTAATACCGGGTAGCGGTTTTGGGCAGGGTCAGGTCTACTTTCGCCGAAAGGTTGCCCTTGCTGTCCGGCCGCAGTGATTCCAGGTATTCCCGCACAACGGGCATTACGCGGCGCGGCAGGGTCAGGGAGTTGCCTTGTTCGTCGGCGGGTATGTAGCCTTTGATATAAGCCGGATTCAGCCATTCAATGACCTCGGGCTGGAGCTCGGTCAATTGCTCGAGCTGTTCAAAAGAAATGGAATCGTGTACAGTGACGGTTTCCGTGATCTGCAGGTCCAGATCGGGGTATTCCGGCTTCAGCTCGTGCTCGTCGTAAAAATCGACCAGGTAAGATGCGGCGATGAAGGCCGGCACGTAGTTGCGGGTTTCGCGGGGCAGATAACGCTGGATGCGCCAGAAATTTTTGCTCCTGGCCCGTTTGATAGCCCTGCTGACCCGCCCGGAACCCGAATTGTAGGCGGCCAGGGCCAGCGACCAGTCGTCAAAGCGGTCGTATTGGCGCTGCAAATGCACCATGGCGGCTTCTGTGGCTTTGAAGGGATCGCTGCGTTCGTCGATCTCCTTGTTGACCCGCAGCCCCAGTTCGGTGGCTGTTGCGGGCATGAACTGCCACAATCCGCCGGCGCCCACCCGCGATACGGCTTTCGGATTGAGGGCCGACTCGACGATAGAGAGGTATTTCAGCTCTTCCGGAAGGTTATATTGCTTCAGGTAGGCCTCAAAGATCGGGAAATACAGCACCGTACGGCCCAGGATGATCTGGGCGCTTTTCCGGTTGCGGATCGTATAACTGCGGATATAACCCTTCACCGCCGGTACGAAACGAGCCTCTACGATGTGTTGGCTCAGGTGCTCCAGGCGTGCGGTTATTTCCTCGTCATTCAGTTCTGTATCATGGGTTCCCCGAGGGAGAGAATATGCAAAAAGCGTTGAAAAAGAACACAAAAAGAACAAAAGCGCCCTGAAGGCGCGACGCGACTGTGTGTCCATAATGACATGAATTGGGTTTCATTCAGGGTGGCAAAGATATAGAAAGCATTGATAATGAGCACTCATTTCATATGTTAAAGTTTCCGATTGTGGAAAACTTGCCTCCTAAAGCAGGAACCTGTAGGTCCACTTGATCAGGAAAATATTCCGGTTCGAGTTGGAAAACGCATTGTCCCAAAGGGCCGGAAACAGGCGTTCGGACGGGTCGGCAAATACGGCATTATCCTGCGACCAGACCAGGAACAGCTCCGAACCGGGCACATACTCCCAGCGGGCCACCAGGTTGGACCGGAACTGGACCACGTTGAAATCCGGGTTCCCGATCGAGTAGTCGGCAATGCCGTCGCTGTTCTCATCTATCAGATACCGGTCGGATGCGTTGTCGTATTGTACCTGACCGGGTGCGAAAACCGCGTACCGGTCCTCATACCGGGCTTCCGGGTCGGTGATGCGCTTGAAGGTATCATAGCGTCCCCGCGAGATAAAGGGTTGGCCGTAATACTGGATGGTCATGTTCGGGGTGATATTGTAGTTCAGCCGGGCGGTGATGCTGAGGGTATTTTGCCGGACATGCCCGATCAGGTAGCGGTCGGCGCCCTGGAAGGAAACGAGGTCGACAAATTGGTCGACCCTTTCGCGGCGGTTCAGCTGAGGGCCGACGGTGATATTGAGGGCGTTGGTGGGCTGGTAGGTCGCGCCCAGGTAATAGTTTTCCATCCGGACGCTCTGGTGGAAGCCCCAGCCATTGGAGAAATTCCGGTTGAAAGCCAGTTTCTTGCGGCGGTTGGCCTGTATTCCGCCCCACCAGGCCATGCCGTTAGGGCGCCGCAGGGCAGGGCCGCCGAACAGGGCGTTGTTGGAAATATCCCGGTTTTCGTAGGTTACGCCTGAATTAAAACTCCAAAAGTTGTCGAACATCATCCAGGTATTGCCGTTGATGGCCTGATAGATATTGCGGCCGCTGAAATCCCAGGTCGTATGGTGATTGTAATTGACCCTGAAGTTGCGGAAAATGGAAAACCGTTCGGGGCTGTTGTAGCCCACCCAAAGCCAGTGATTGATCTCATCGGCGTTGAGCATGAAGCCGATATCGTTCAGTTCCAGTCCGGGTGAGCGCCAGGTAGCGCCGGTCTGGAACCGGATCTTGCTGCCGTAACGGCCGAGCATAACGGAACCGCCGGTGCCGCTCAGGTTGGTGGCGGCGGTATCGAGGCGCAGGTGTGTGGCCCCGGGGCGGTTGAAGTAATGTTCGAATGCCGTCTGGGTACTCGTTATGGCTTCCGGGGTGCCGTTCAGGGAGCTGAAAAAGAACTTGCCGGTGGCCACCCAACGCTGGTTGTTCCACCGGTGTGCCACGTCGACCCCGCCGGTGTAGGCCGAGCCGGGCAGATAGTCCATGCCGGTACCGTCCAGTCGCCTGTTGACGGCGGTGAACATTCCCCCTACCACGGTATTGCCGCTGTTGAAATCCTGTTGGAGCCTGCCTACAAAATAATTGGAAAACGGCTCGATCACTTCCTCGCTCTCTTCTCCATTGGCGTTGATCTTGGCCCGTTCTTCCTCGGTGATGCTCTCGAGGATGCCTATGGAGAGGCCTTTGTTGGTCTTGCCGCTGAATTTGGCGGCGCCGAGGATCGTGGCGTTTGAGGGCTGATCGGCGTAAAAGCCGGACGACGGGTCGTTGTAAAAGCTGCGGTGCGGCGAGCTGCCGATCCTGCGGGAATAAAACAGCAGGTCACTGTCGTAATTGCCGCCGTATTCCGAGCCGGTCAGGACATAATCGAATATATTCCGGCTTTCCACAAAAAAAGGCCGTCTTTCATCAAAAAAGATCTGGAATCCGTCGAGGGTGATCGCCGACGGGTCCGCTTCGACCTGACCGAAATCGGGATTGACCGTAAAATCGAGGATCAGGTCCGAGGTCACCCCGATCCTGCCGTCGACGCCGCCGCTGAGCCGGGTCTGTTTTCCATTGCTCGAAAACGGATTTTTGGGGTCTTTTTCGGTCGACTCCAGCTGCGCCACCACATAGGGTTGTATTTCCAGCGGCTTATGGGGTTTGATGCCCTTTATGCCCCTGAGTTCGCCGAAGCGGCTTACCCATGCGGCGTCATTGCGGGGTATGTACTGCCAGGTGGATCGCTCTTCTTTTCTGAACAGCCGGCGGGTGCTTTGGATGCCCCAAACCTGCTCTTCCGCTCCGCTGAACCGCAGCTGGCTGAAAGGTATGCGCACCTCTCCGGTCCACCCTTCCGCATCGATCTGCGTGGCGGCGTACCAGATGGGATTCCAGCTTTCGTCCCAGTTGTTGCCGTCATTGGAGACAAATTCATCGCCCTTGACGCCCGAAACGGAGAGGGTGAAGGAAAATGCCGTCCGCAGGTCGTGGTAGCTGTCGATATTGATCTCTACCCAATCCCCTTCGAAGCCGTCCCGCCGCGACATGCGGCTGACGATCTTGTCCGGTTCGCGATCATAACAGCGGTAAGCGATGTAGAGGTTGTCGTCGTCGTAAAGGATCTTGAAAGCCGTTTCTTCACCGGGTTGGGCCCCCTGGTCGGGTTCGAACTGGACATAATCGCCGGCCCAGGGTACGGCGTCCCAGGCCTGGTCGTCAAGCGTGCCGTCAATTTTCGGGGCGGCGCCTTCGATTCGTTTGGTGAAATATGCCTTGCGTTCGGAATTTTCCTGGCCGGTAAGGAAAATGGCGCCGCAAAGGGAGAATCCCAGCAACAGAAATGCCTTCTTCATGTGAACAGTCAATTGGTGATCGGTACAAATATATCCCGTTCAGGACAAACTTCTTATCTTGAACCCGAATATTAACGACTATGGATAAAAAGATACTGGCGCACCTTTCCAAAGACCCGATCATGGCCAAAGTGGTGGCCGGCACCCCTTTAGAGATGCGTCACGCACCGCATGACCCCTATTTCAGCCTGATCAGGGCCATCGTTTTCCAACAGCTCAGCGGTAAGGCGGCGGAGACGATCCACAACCGCTTTCTTTCCCTGTTCGAAGGCGGCTATCCCCATCCGGACCAGCTGATGAACATGGAAATGGAAACCCTCCGCAGTGTGGGCCTTTCCAGGCAAAAAGGGACGTACGTGCAAAATGTTGCCGCCTTTTTCGAGGAGCACAAGCTGCTGGACAAAGACTGGGAAGCCCTCACCGATGAATACCTGCTCAAAACCCTCACCCGGATCAAAGGGGTCGGTCAGTGGACGGTGGAAATGCTCCTGATGTTCACCCTCAACCGGCCGGACATCCTGCCTGTTGACGACCTGGGCATACAGCAGGCCATGCAGCGGCTCTACGGCATTGAGGAAAAAGGCAAACAATTGCACAAGCGAATGCTGGAGATCGCCGAAGCGTGGCGCCCGTACCGCACGTACGCCAGCCTGTATTTATGGCGGTGGAAAGACCAATAGCATAATACCGACTTGAAATTCGGTGAATCGTAATATTGGGGGAATCGTAAAACTTACGGTCAACCCATAAAACAAACCAAATGACGGCATCGTCCCTTCCCGTTTTTTTCTGGATCTGCTGGTCGGTCGACCTGTTGGCGCTGCTCGGCGCGCTCATCTTTTTCCTGCAGTCAGCTGCCAGGGGAGCCTATTACCCTGCAAAATTCTACACGTTGTGGAGCGTAATCATCCTTGGGCTGGCCGGAATCATATGGGGAGCGCCCGAATTGATGAAACAAGGATTTACCGCCATCGGCTGGATGATTACCGGGGCACCTGCCGCATTGCTTGGGCTTTACGGGTTGTTCCTGCTGGTGGTGGTATCATCCGGCGGGAAATGGAATTAACCCTGCGTTTTTGATTTTTATTGACCAATCGAGATACATGAAATTCACGCCGCAAAGTCTTTTTTGGCTGCTCTTGCCGGGAGTCCTGGCGGTTGCTTGCCGGAGCAAGCCTGAACCCCAACTTCCCACTTTGCCGAATATTGTCCTCATCCTCGCCGACGACCTCGGGTACGGCGATATCCGCGCCTACAACCCGGACTCAAAAATACCGACTCCAAATCTCGACAGCCTGGCGGACCAGGGTGCGGCATTCACCGACGCGCACACCCCCTCTGCCGTATGCACGCCTACCCGGTACGGCATTCTGACCGGCAGGTATTGTTTTCGCAGTGCCTTGAAAAAAGGCGTATTGGTGGGTTATGACCCGCCGTTGATCGAACCCGACCGGCCTACCCTGGGCGGAATTCTTCAACGCGCCGGTTATCATACGGCCTGCATCGGCAAATGGCACCTTGGGCTGGATTGGCCGCGCAAAGACACCTCAAAAGCCCTGGTCAGCGGCGATCCCTGGTCGGCCGTCCATACCGACAATGTGGATTACCATGCCGATATCGGCGGCGGCCCCGTTGACCGGGGTTTCAACTACAGCTATATCATCCCGGCATCCCTCGACATTGCGCCGTATTGTTATATTGAGAACCGGCGCCTGACCCAACCGATGACCGGTCATATTGCCGGGCAAAATGCCCCTCGCGGCGTTTTTTGGCGGGAATCCGACCTCCAGGAAGGATTCGAGCTCGGAAACACGCTGGATCACCTCACGAAAAAAGCGGCAGGCTATATCCGGGAACGGGCATCAACCGGAGAACCATTCTTCCTGTATTTTCCCATGACAGCGCCGCATACGCCCTGGCTGCCGTCCGCTCCCTTCCGGGGGAAGTCCGGCGCGGGTGATTACGGAGACTTTGTGGCGCAGGTTGACCACTGTGCCGGGTTGATCCTCAAGGCGCTTCAGGAATCCGGACTGGCAGAAAACACCCTCGTTATTTTCACCAGCGACAATGGCGCACATTGGCTGCCGAGCGACCAGGAAAAGTACGGTCATCGGGCAAACGGCCCATTGAGGGGGATGAAATCGGATGTCTGGGAGGGCGGGCACCGGGTGCCTTTCATTGTACGATGGCCCCGGAAGGTTCTCGGAGGTGTGAGGAACAATCAATTGATCTGCCTGACCGATATGCTGGCTACCCTGACCGAGGCTGCAGGGGCGGACAGGCCGCCGGGCGCCGGCGAGGACAGCCATAGCTTTCTGAAGGCATTACTGCGGGAGGACCAGCCCGGGCCGGGCCGCCCTCCAGTCATCCTCCATTCCGTTGACGGCGTCTTTGCCATCCGGAGAGATGAATGGATCCTGATCGATCATCCGGGATCAGGAGGTTGGAGTTATCCGGGACAACCCGGAGATCCGCAAATGCAGCTGTATAACCTGGATAGCGATCGGGGTGAACAGGATAATCTCCTGGAAAGCCGGCCGGAGCTGGCGGCAGAACTTAAAACCGAGCTTGAAAAATTAAAAAGTAACCCCAGCCGATGAATGGCATAGTATGATTTTTTTGATACTTTCATCCTAACGTCCGGGAGACGGAACCTGTTTTCCCATTTTTTCCCGACAACTTTAAACCCGTAATTATGACCAAAAGCACCATCCGCGTAGCAAAAAACCTGATTTTAGGGTCATTGACCGCAGGTATGCTGGCGACAGCCTGTACCGGCCCGGCCCCGGACGCCCCTTCCGAAACTCCAATATCGGATCCGGCCGCTGACAGCATCGCCTTCCGGCAGGCGCTTAAAGCCCACCTGAATGCCGTGGAGCACAAGGATTTTGAGGGCCTGAAAAACACTTCGGCTCCTGAATCCGGTCAGGTGCTTTGGGTATTGCCTGACGGCGCCCAGTTCACAAAAGCCGCCGATTTCCTTAAATTGCAGGAAGAATGGTTTCAGGATACGACCTGGACCATGGAGATGAAGATCCTGGAGATGGAAAATTCCGCCGACTTCGGCGTTGCCGTTGTTGAAGCCATGTTGCGAGAACCGGAGAGAAACGGTAAGCCTTATTTTCACAAAATGGCCATCAGCTACGCCCTCCGCAAAATGGAAGGCGCCTGGCGGGTTGTAATGGATCACGCAAGCACCATTGAAAAATCTGAATAATCGAGAAACATGAAAAACCAAGCTTTGAATCGCCGCAGGTTCCTGCAGCGAGCTACCGTTACGACCATGGGCGCCGCTTTCATCCCGCAAATCATGTCGGCAGCCAATCCGTCATTCGCTAAAACAGAAGGATTGAAAAAAGGATCCGTCATTTTGTTCCAGGGTGATTCGATCACAGACGCAGGTCGCCGCAAAGAATCCTACTACGCTAATCAAGCTGATGGTATGGGTTTCGGGTACGTCCTCCAGACTGCCGGCCGTTTGTTGGGCCAAAATCCGCAAGGGGAATTCCACATCTACAACCGCGGTATCAGCGGCAACAAAGTGTACCAGCTTGCCGCCCGATGGGAAGAAGATTGCCTCCAGATCGGACCTGACGTCCTCAGCCTCCTCATCGGTGTCAACGATTTCTGGCATACGCTCACCGGCGGGTATAAAGGCACGGTGGAAGTCTACGAGAGCGACCTGAGGAAACTCCTGGACCGCACCCTGGCTGCAGCCCCCGACCTGAAGCTGATCCTGGCCGAACCGTTTGCGGTAAAAGGCGGTACAGCAATCGACGAACGCTGGGACGCTTTCCATAGTTACCGGGATGCGGCCCGCCGGATTGCCGCCGATTACAAAGCCGTTTTCATTCCGTTGCACAGCCTGTTTGAAAAGGCCCTGGAAAAGGCCCCTGCATCTTTCTGGTGTCCCGACGGCGTACATCCGTCCATGGCAGGCGCCCACCTGATGGCGGAAGCCTGGATCGAGGCCTTCAACAAACTGGGTTAAATGCCGGAATCGCTATGTTTGAATACAGCCAACGGGTTTTGGCCCACCTTGAACGGGTATCGGCCAGCCAACAGGCAGCGCTGGCGGTTGCTGCTGAACAGGTTGCCCGCACCATTGTCGACGACCGGATCATCCATACCTTCGGCACCGGTCATTCGCATATGATCGGTGTAGAAATGTTCACCAGGGCCGGCGGTCTGGGAAACGTCAATGCCATGCTCGACAGTACGGTCACCGCTGTTGAAGGCGCGCGTCGGAGTGCGGCCGCAGAACGGATCAGCGGGATGGCGGAACTGATCTGGGATGAGCACGTCATCGCCCCGGAGGACCTGATGATCATCATTTCCAATTCGGGCCGGAATGCCATGCCCATTGAAATGGCGATGAAGGCCAGGTCTTACGGCCTGTTCACCATCGCCGTTACCTCGATGCAGCACAGCTTGCTTTACGAATCCCGGCATTCCAGCGGCCGAAAACTCTATGAACTGGCCGATCTGGTCATCGACAATTGCGTGCCGCCCGGGGATGTCTCCATGCAGGTTGGTTCCATCCGGACCGGGCCGCTGACCTCCGTTACCGGCATGTTCATTGTCAATATCCTGCTGACGGAAGGGCTGAAACTGGCCCATGCACAAGGAGCGGACCTGCCGGTTTACAGGAGCCAGAATACGGATGAAGCGGAGAACGAGATCCTGTTCGAACGCTACAAAGGGCGGGTAAAGCACATTTGAGCATCAAGCTTCATTGCCAAACATGGAGGAAGTACTCGGCCATATTGAACGCATCACTTTTCAGAACCCTGAAAACGGATATACCATTGCCCGCCTGCAGGAAAAAGGCAAGCCGGACCTGACCACCGTTGTCGGGACCCTGCCCACCGTGCAGGTTGGCGAAACGGTGCGTTGCAAAGGGACCTGGAAAAACGATCAACAGTACGGTTTCCAGTTTCTGGTGACTTCCTATGAGGTCGAACGGCCCTCCAGTGAGGAAGGGCTCAAAAAGTACCTGAGTTCCGGCCTGATCAAGGGCATCGGTCCGGTCTTTGCCGAGCGGATCGTGGATTATCTGGGCGCCAAAACCCTGGATGTGATCGATGAAAACCCCGATGCCCTGTTGGAAATTGACGGCATAGGCGGCGTGCGCCTCACCCGGATCAAACAACATTGGGACGAGCAGAAGGCCGTCCGCGAACTGATGATCTTCCTGCAGGGATATGGGATCAGCCCCACTTACGCCCTCAAGGTATACAAGACCTACGGCGAAGAAAGCATGCGGATCATTTCCGAAAACCCCTACCAGCTGGCCCGCGACATCTGGGGCATAGGTTTCAAGACAGCCGACCAGACCGCCCGGAAAATGGGCATGGCGCCGGATGCGAATGAGCGGATCGACGCCGGCATATCCTATGTGCTGTACGAGCTTTCCAACGACGGTCATACCTGCTTCCCGGTGGAGGATTTCCTGGAAAAAGCCCGGGAATTGCTCGAAGTGGAAGCCAACCTGGTGGCCGTACGACTGGACGAAATCGTAAAAAGGGAGGAGGTTTTCATCGGGCCGTTGCTGTGGGAAGGGGCGATCAAAGCCTTCATCTGGCTGCAGCTTTTCAAGGTAACCGAAGCCGGGATCGCGCGGGAACTGGCCCGCATGGCAGTGACCGGGGCCGCCTTCGACGTCCCGGATGCGGCGCAGGCCATCGGGTGGGCGCAGCAAACCCTGGGCCTGGTGCTGGCGCCCGCACAACGCGATGCGGTTGCAACTGCCCTGTCCCGAAAGATACAGATCATCACCGGCGGGCCCGGCACCGGCAAGAGCACCATTACCAAGGTCATTCTGTTCCTGGCCCACCAGCACACCCGCAAGATCCTGTTGGCGGCCCCGACCGGGCGGGCAGCCAAGCGGATGGCGGAGATCACCAAAATGGACGCTTCCACCATTCACAGCCTGCTGGAATTCGACTTTTCCATCAACGGTTTCCGGCGCAATCGCGATAACCCCCTGGATTGCGATTTGCTGATCGTGGACGAGGCCAGCATGATCGATACCGTACTGATGTACAACCTGCTCAAGGCGCTGCCGGACGCCGCCAGGCTGATCCTTGTCGGCGATATCGATCAATTGCCGAGCGTAGGCGCCGGCGCTGTATTGCAGGACATGATCACCGCGGGAACGATACCGGTTTCCAGGCTGACCGACATTTACCGCCAGGGGGAGGGTTCGCTCATCGTGACCAACGCCCACCGGATCAATGCCGGAGAATGGCCCGACACCCGGAACCGGAAGGACGGCGATTTTTTCTTTATCGAAGAAGAGGACGTCGTGAAGATTGCCGAAACCATCCAGGAGCTGACCCATACTCAGCTGCCGAAAGCGTACCGGTTTGCGCCGATTGACGACATCCAGGTCCTTTGCCCGATGAACCGGGGCGATATCGGCGCACGCCGCATGAACGAATTGCTGCAACGCAGGCTCAACCCTTCCAACCAGCCGCTGGTCAAGCTGGGGCGCGTCTTTCACCTGCACGATAAGGTGATGCAGATCCGGAACAATTACGACAAAAACGTCTTCAACGGCGATATCGGCCGCATCCGGCGCATCGATGGGGTGGAACACGAAGTAGTGATCGCCTTTGACCACCGCGATGTCGTTTATGACTTCTCAGATCTGGATCAGGTCGTATTGGCTTATGCCGTCACGGTGCATAAATACCAGGGCAGCGAGTGCCCATGCGTGATCCTGCCGCTGCACACCACCCATTTTCCGATGCTTTACCGGAACCTGCTTTATACGGGCATCACCCGCGGCAAAAAAATGGTCATCCTGATCGGCAGTAAAAAAGCCCTCGGCATGGCGATCCGGAACGACCGGCCGGTGAAGCGGTTTACGGGCCTGGAAGCCGCCTTAAAAGGAGACCTATGATGGATAAAGAACAAATCACCCGATCCCTCGCTTTTCTCGGAAAGGACCTCCTTGAGGAAATCCTGACCCATTCTGCCGTTGCCGAGATTCCCAAAAACACAGAGATCCTCCGGGAAGGCCAGTACATCAAGGTCATCCCCCTGCTGCTGGAAGGCCTGGTCAAGGTCAGCTCGCATTATGAGGAAAAAGAATTGCTGCTGTATTATATCCGCCCCAATGAAAGCTGCATCATGTCCTTTTCAGCGGGCCTGGACAATCAGCCCAGCCGGGTGACGGCCATAACGGAGGAAGCCTCTGCCGCCTTGCTCATCCCCATCGACAAGGTAAGCCGCTGGATCAAGGAATATCCCGGATTCAACCTGCTTTTTTTCCAACAATACAACCAGCGCTATGCCGACCTCATCGACACCATCAATCACCTGCTCTACGATAAGCTCGACAAGCGCATTTATGATTACCTCCGGGAAAAGATAAACCTGACCGGTAAAAATCCGCTCAATATCTCCCACCGGCAGATTGCGCAGGAATTGGGTACCGCCCGGGAAGTGGTCAGCCGCATGCTCAAGAAACTGGAGACGGAAGGAAAGCTGCGTCAGCAGAGCAAAGGCATAAAAATCACCGGGTTGTGATCTTAGTCACTGCTTGGCCGCTCCGTTCAGCCGTACCTTTGCTGTAAACAGGGCGATGAAAAACAAAGCCGTAAAATTATTGCTGGTTTGTCTGACCTGTGCCGCCATTGTCACCGGCATCGTTCTGCTCATTCAATTTATGTCAAACTAAAACAACTGGAAGATGAAAAAAAATATGGGATCTGCTGACCGGATCATCCGGGTGATCATTGCGGCCGTCATTGCCGGATTATTCTTTTTTACAAATCTGATACCCGGCACCCTCGGTATCGTGCTGCTCGTTCTGGCAGGCGTATTCCTGCTGACCAGCATGGTCAGTTTTTGCCCGTTGTACGCACCCTTCGGACTCAGCACCTGCTCCGTCAAGGAAAAAAGTTAAGTTGGTAAAACGACTAGTGGCGCCTAAGTTTCGGGAGGCTATTTTTTCGACAGGCAAGGCGCGAGAAGGGAGCATAGCGGGACTCTGTGACCGCCCTGTCCGCCGTACTTAGGTACTAAGGCAGGCGGGGCGAGCAACGCAGCATGTCGGAAAAAGAGGCCGCGAAACTTGTGTGGCATCTAGATTTCGCGCCACTAGGCATAGGCATGGAAAACACCCCCCGGCCGGGCCATCCTCCGGGACGGCAAGGCCGGGGCGGCTGTTATCTGCGGACTGGCGGCTGAATTATCCCGGCGCATTCCTTAACTTAGCTCCGTGAATTGAATGCGCTACCATGTCCAAGAAAAAAAACGTCCCGAAAAAATCAACCGCCCAATCAGGCTCGCCTAAAGCCGCATCGCTACCCCGCTGGCTGAGCCTGACCGGGATGCACACCTTGCTGCTGGCGCTTTTCGCCATACTCCTCTATATCGACACCTGCGGCAACAAATACGCGCTGGACGACGCCATCGTGATCACCGACAATATGTTCACGCAGGAAGGCATTTCCGGCATTTCCGGCATATTCGGCAACGATACTTTCTACGGTTTTTTCAAGGAAGAAGGCAAGGCCAACCTGGTCAGCGGCGGCAGGTACCGGCCTTTCACCCCGGCCATGTTTGCGCTGGAACGGCAGTTTTTCGGTGAAACCCCCTGGGTGAGCCACCTGATCAATGTACTGCTTTTTGCCCTGACGGTGGCGCTGCTCCACCGGCTGATGCTCCGCTTGCTGCAGCCCAGATTCGGGAAGGCCCAGACCGCTTTTACGGCGCTTGCCGCTGCGCTTTTATTCGCTGCGCATCCGGTCCACACCGAAGTAGTCGCCAACATCAAAGGACGGGACGAGATCATGGCGCTGCTCGGCAGCCTTTCCGCTTTGTACTGCATTTTCCGGGCAGTGACGGAAAAGCAATACGTCCTCCTTCTGCCGGCCTTCCTGTGTTTTCTGGTGGGGCTGTTTTCCAAGGAAAATGCACTGGCCATGGTGGTGGTCATTCCGTTCGCACTGGTCTGGTTTGCCAAAATCAAACCGGCGGATCTGATCGCGCCGTTGGGCATCCTGGTGGTTGCCGCCGGTTTGTTCATCGCGGTGCGCGCTGCCGTGCTGGGGGGCATGGGTCTGGGAGATCCGCCACGGGAGTTGATGAACAACCCGTACCTGAAGCTTGAGAATGGCCAGTGGGTCGATTTCACGCCGGGAGAACGGTTGTCCACGGTTGTCTACACCTGGGGTAACTACCTCCGGTTGCTGGTTTTTCCGCACCCCCTCACGCATGATTATTATCCGAAGCACATTTACCTGATGAATGCCGCTGACCCGGGGGTATTGCTCAGCATACTGGCCTATGCCGGGCTGGCGGTGCTCGCTTTTGCCGGGTTGGCCGGAAGGAGCCTGATCGCCTTTTCAGTGTGGTGGTTTGCCCTGACATTCGCCATGGTGTCCAACCTGTTCTTTGCGGTAGGCACCAATATGTCGGAGCGCCTGATCTATATGCCTTCGGTGGGTTTCAGCCTGGCCTGTGCGGTCTTGCTCTGGCGGTTGTACAACTGGAAGAAAGTTGCAGGCCAACAGGCGGCCATTTTCCTTTTAGCCGGCGTTACGCTGCTGTATGCCTTGAAGACCGCAACCAGAAACCTGGTCTGGAAGGATAACTACACCTTGTTCACCACGGATATCCAAACCTCACCCAACAGCGCCAAATTGCGGAATGCTGTCGGCGGCGAACTGATCACCCAGTCTGTCGGTGAGAAGGATGAACAAAAACGGACGCAAATGCTTCAGGAGGCCGTCGGCCATCTGCGGGAAGCCGTCAACCTGCACCCCGACTACAAAAATGCCTGGTTGCTGCTGGGCAATGCCTTCAATTATCTGAAACAATACGAAGAATCCATTGCCGGCTACAAACACGCGCTCGATATTGATCCGGGATACCAGGAGGCCATCAATAACCTGGGGATCACCTATCGAGATGCCGGCAAATTCTACGGCGAGGTTCAGCACGACCTGGCCAAATCCATCGGATACCTGGAAGAAGCGTATAAACTGCGTCCGGATGAGTATGAAACTGTCCGGCTGCTGGGCGTGGCATACGGCATCGGGAACAACCCGCGAAAAGCCGTCGAGTATTTCGGCATCGCCACAAAATTACAGCCTCAAAACGCCGATGCCTGGTTCAATCTGGGTTTGGCCTGGCACAGCGCCGGAGATGCGGCCCAGGGAGAGGCCTTCATTCAAAAGGCGAAGGAGCTGGACCCGACGATACTGGATAAGCGGAAGGAGCAGTAGGGAGAGGGGGTGAGAAGTTATGCGTTTCCGGCAACGACGATCACGATTTCACCTTTGGCTACACCTTCTGTTTTGTAATACTGCGCCAATCCGGCGAGGGTATCCGGTTTCACTTCTTCGTGTACTTTGCTCAGCTCTCGCGCCACGCAGGCCGGCCGATCCGGGCCGCAATGTTCGGACAGTTGCTCGAGGCATTTGACCAGGCGCATGGGCGATTCATAAAGAACAAAGGTATTGGGCAGGGAGGCCAGGTATTGCAGCCTGGTCTGGCGACCTTTCTTATGGGGTAAAAAGCCTTCGAAATGGAACCGGTCACACGGCAGGCCGCTGGCTACCAATGCAGGCACAAAGGCCGTCGGGCCGGGCAGGCACTCCACCCGGATGCCTTGCCGGATGCATTCCCTGACCAGCAGGAAACCGGGGTCGGAAATGCCGGGCGTGCCGGCGTCGCTGACCAGGGCCATTACAGCGCCGTCCTGAATCTGCCGGGCGATGGCGGTTACGGACGCGTGTTCGTTATGGGCGTGGTGAGACCTGAGTTGGGTTTCGATCCCGAAGTGCTGGAGTAATTTGCGGGTAGTGCGGGTATCTTCCGCCAGGATGCAATCCACTTCTTTCAACACCCGCAGCGCGCGCAGCGTGATGTCCTCCAGATTGCCGATCGGTGTAGGGACGAGGTAGAGCATCCGTTAGTGAATAATGAGCCGTTTTACGCGCTGATCCAGGCGTAAAGCGCAGCCCGGGAAGTCATTACTCGGCGGCTGCCAATTCAAAGGTATAGGTTTCCATGATCAGGTTGGCGAGGATCTTTTTGCAGGCGGTTTCCACCACTTCGCGGGCTTCGGATTCCGATGCGGCTTCCAGGTTCATGGAAATGTGTTTGCCGATCCGCACGTCCTGTATGCCGTAGATGTGCACGTGTTCCATATTATTGGCAACGGTCTTGCCCTGCGGGTCGAGCAACTCCTTGTGGGGCATGATATCGATTTCGGCCTTGAATTTCATGAATGCGGTTTACTTTTGATCCAGTTGAAAACATTATAAAGCAAATACAGCCCGATAACCAGTGCAGGCGCGGCAAGTCCGGTAATTGCACCGATCACAAGGGCCAAGGCCGCAAAGATAAATTTAATCTCGTTGCCCGCCCAGGTAAAATGCTTGAATTTCAGGCTGAACATCGGCACTTCGGATATCAGCAACCAGCACAATGCGGCCAGGCAGGTGTAGATGAAGGCCGGATGTCCGACGATACTTCCCCACCCCAGCAGGTCGAAATGCCGGATCAGTGCCAGACCTGCGATAAAGGTGGCGCAGGCGGGGGTCGGCATGCCCAGGAAGTTTTCGGATTGCCGGGTATCCAGGTTGAATTTTGCCAGCCGGTAGGCGGAAAAGGCCGTCAGGATGAATGCGGGGAACGCCCTCCAGGGCAGATCCGCCGGGAAGGAAAACATACTTCCGCCTGAGAGCATCCCGAATAAGAGGCAGGCGGGTGCGAACCCGAAGGTGACCAGGTCGGCCAGGGAGTCCAGTTCCTTCCCTACCGGCGACTGGACATGAAGAACGCGGGCCAGGGCGCCGTCCAGGTAATCCGCCACCAACCCGACCGCCATAAAAACGACTGCGGTTGCCGGTTGGCCGTACAGGGCGGCGACCGCGGCAAAACAACCGGCCAGGAGATTCAGCAGGGTCAGGATGTTCGGAATCTGTTGTTTCATGGTAGTGATTGCGGAGCGAAGGTAGGGTGTTCGGGGGAATTTATTCAATCTTGTTGGGCTGATCAGGGAGACAAGTGATTCTTACTTAAGGCAACCACTCAGGGCGCCAGGCACTGTACAGACTTTGGACCACTCAGGGCACTAAGGGCACTAAGGAGATCCGTAATCCTTTCGACCTTTTGAGATCCATAAATAGACTACCCTTTGAATCAAGCTTAGGCTGATCCGAGGAACTTGGTGCAATGAAACAATTACTAGTGGAAGCCTCCAGAAATTCGTAGCCTAAAAAAGGGCCTTTCCCCTGGTTTTTATCCGGGAAATAAATCTAAAAACTTTTGGAGGCTTCCACTAGCTTTGTCCAATGCAGACCATTAAATTGAGCCTTATTTTCCAGGTTATTCCTTAGGATAACTGGAAAACTGGTCTGTAACCATGGGTAACAATCCCTCTTTTGACAGATTTCGGCAGTTGAAATTTATCAGAAACCCCTTTGGCTTTTTGGCAAGTTTGAGATAGGTCAATAACTGTGCCTCAAAAATGGGCATGATCTGTTGAACGGATTTGCATTCAATAATAACCAGATCTTCGACTAATAAATCGATCCGCAATTGTTTTTTCAAGATTCTGCCTTTGAAAGAGATTGGAATTTTTACCTGACGGGCAACCTGAATGCCATGGCTTTTCATTTCTTCATAAAGGCATTCTTCATAAATCTGTTCAAGTAATCCAGGCCCCATTTCACGATGAACGGTAATGGCGCATCCCACAGCCTCATAGGCTATGTCATTGATAATACTTTGAGAGAGCATGATTTAAGGTTTTAAGCGTTTATTCGTAAAGATATAATTTCTCCCAATTTCTTGCTTATTACCTCCAGCCGCTTATTCCATTTTAAGTACTCCGGGCATCCTTTCCCTCATAGCCCTTAGTGTGCTTAGTGCCCTTAGTGGTCCAAAACATCATCGCCCCCGCAGCTTCGACAACCCCGTCAATATCCCTAACGCCTGATCCAGGTCCTTCATCTGCACAATGATCGTGAATTCATTCGAAGTAGACACCACTTCCACCAGATTCACCCCTACCCAGGCAAGTTCTTTCAAAATAAAATAATACACCCCGGACAGCTGCCGGTTGTCTTCCGGCAAAATCAGCGTAATGCCCGCCAGGTGGTCCTCCTTGTACAGCAGTTTTTCCTCCTGGAAAACCCGTTCGACATCCGCTTCCAGCCAGTCGGCGACGATCACCACCGTTTCCGTAATGCCCTGTGAAAAAGTATAAAACACGTTGGGCCGCCGGCTGATCAACTCCAGCAGTTGGGCCTGTTTTTCCGGCAGGGTCTCCGAGTTGCGATAGGTATAATCCAGCAGGCTTGTCCGCACGCTCAGGTCTGAGACCTTCCGGAAGAATTCCACCAACTTGCGCTGCTCGAACAGGAGCGCTCCCGGATTGAGCCGCTGCACCGCCATCCCGATAGCGCCGATCTTGACCTCCTTTTTCAGGATCTTCTCCACTTCCGGCTGCAACTTCCGGGCCAGGGAAGAGACATTGATCAACCCTTCCGACAACGCTTCGGAAATGAACGGTGACTGGCGAACCAGGTTCTCGACTACGCGTGCGACGGTGATCATTTGTTTAAAATTTCACAAAATGTTATATAATGTACAAAATTAGCAAAAAATTCCCGGTTCGCATACCTCCGCATAATTTTGCCGGATAATTATAAATGAAAATGAGAGTTCTGAAATTCGGAGGTACATCGGTTGGAAGTCCGCAACGCATGTGGGAAGTAGCAGATCTGATCAATGACGGTCAGCCTAAAGTCGTGGTGCTGTCAGCTGTATCCGGTACCACCAATAAACTGGTTCGCATCGGGAATGCCCTCCACGAAGGCAACCGCAGTGAAGCCGCCGCCCTGCTCGACGCCTTGCGCGAAGAATACCTCGCCTTCATTGAAGACCTTCTGCCCGCCGGATTTTATCAGCTCCGGGCCAAAATGGTGCTCGATCAGCAGTTCGGCCGGATTGAAAGCCTCTTTGATTCCCCATTTACCGCCAAAGCAGAAAAGATCATCCTCGCCCAGGGCGAATTGATATCAACGCAACTCTTCCAGTTGTACCTGGAACATTCGGCCATCCCCTCCCGATTAATTCCGGCCTTTGAATTCATGCGCCTCGATGCGCAGGGAGAGCCGGACATGCCTTTCATCAGGCGGGCTATTGCCCAGACCCTGGACCGTTATGCAGGAGCGCCTTACTTTATTACCCAGGGTTATGTCTGCCTGAACCATGAAGGCGAAATTGACAACCTGCAGCGCGGCGGCAGCGACTATACCGCAACCCTGCTGGGCGCTGCGCTCGACGCCGGCGAGATCCAGATCTGGACCGATATCGACGGCCTGCACAACAACGATCCCAGGGTAGTGAAGGATACCTATCCCGTCCGTAAGGTCTCTTACCGGGAAGCCGCTGAGCTTGCCTACTTCGGGGCCAAGATCCTTCACCCCACCTGCGTGATTCCGGCCGAACAGATGGATGTCCCCATCCGCCTGAAGAATACCATGGCCCCGCAGGCGCCCGGCACCCTGATTTCCGGACAGTCGTCGGGCCGCCGGATCAGCGCAATCGCCGCCAAGGACGGCATCACCGCCATCAAGATCCGCTCCGGCCGGATGCTGAACGCCTACGGTTTCCTCCGCCGGGTATTTGAGGTGTTCGAACAGTTCAGGACGCCGATCGATATGATCGCCACCTCTGAAGTCGCCGTCTCCCTGACGATCGACAATCCCGCCCACCTCGAAGACATCCTGCGCGAGTTGGCGCCCTTCGGCGAGGTCAGTTGCGACAGCGGCCAGAGCATCATCTGCATCGTCGGCGACCAGCTCAACGAAAAGGTCGGCGTTGCCCGCGACATTTTCGACGCCCTTGAGGACATCCCCATCCGGATGGTCAGCTACGGCGGCAGCAACAACAATGTCTCCGTACTCGTTGCCGGAGAATACAAAAATCTGGCGTTGCAGGCCCTTCAGCGCGTCATGCTGAAACTGGAACGGGCGGAGACAGTTGTCAGTTGACAGTTGACAGTTGTCAGTCGTCAGTTGTCAGTCGTCAGTGGTCAGTTGTCAGTTGTCAGTGGTCAGTTTGCCGGCATAACGGCAGTCCGGCAGGCAACGATCCAACCATAAAACCATAAAAAGTTGGCAAGAATTTCGTTCATTTGCGGAGCTAAATGATGAAACCTTGACACCTTTTGACCATATAAGACCTTATTTTGACAGCGAAGTCAACCAGGCTTTGCACAACATAAAAGATCATCCGATCATCAAAGCCCTGCTCACCTTTTCGCTGGGCAATCTTCCGGAAGCCGAACAACAAGCAGCATTGCTGGATTGTCACTCCATCTACGACTTCCAGAGCAAAATCGTTTACAATGCCATTCAACAGGTATTGAGCCAGACTTCCGAAGGGTTCACCACCAGCGGCTTTGAAAAACTGGAAAAGGACACTTCCTACCTCTTTGTTTCCAATCACCGGGATATCATTCTGGACACAACGCTGATCAACGTGGCATTATACGAACACGGCCTGGTGATGACGGCTTCAGCTATCGGCGACAACCTCGTCCAACAGCCTATCCTGCTGGAATTGTCCAAACTCAACCGGAATTTCCTGGTCCAGCGAAGCCTGGCCCCCCGGGAAATGCTCCAGAGCTCGCGGCTTCTGTCCCAGTATATCCGCAAAAACCTGGTGGAAGACAACCGGTCCGTCTGGCTCGCCCAACGCGAAGGCCGCACCAAAGACGGGAACGACCTCACCCAGCAAGGCGTCCTTAAAATGCTGGCCCTGGGATGCGCCCAAGGCGAAGACGTATGGGAATATTTCAAAAAGATCCGGATCGTGCCCGTTTCCATTTCTTATGAATTCGACCCCACGGACAAGCTCAAAATGCCGGAGCTAATGGCGAAATATTATGAACAGGAGTACATCAAATCCTCCAATGAGGACTTCAATTCCATCCTGAAAGGCCTGACCGGTCAGAAAAAACGGATCCACCTGGCCATCGGGAATATTCTAACCGCTGAACTGGATGAGATCGCTGATCAAAACGATCCGCAGAACAAAAAACTCCAGGATCTCGCCGAATTGATAGACCGCCGGATCTACGCGAATTACAAACTGTGGCCGTCCAACTACATCGCCTGTGACCTGTTCTTCCAATCGGATAAATACATGGCCCATTATACCGAAAGAGAGAAAAAACAATTCGAAAGGCGGATCGACAAACGGGTTGAGCCGTACAACTGGCTGGCGCTGAAGAATTTCCTGATGATGTACGCCAATCCGGTGGTGAACCTGGAGAAGGTGGCAATGGGAGGAACTGAGGAACTGAGGAATTGAATCGATTAATTCGATTATGTCGAATGTTCCGATTAAGCTGACCAATTGACGGATGCCCAATCAAACAATCGGATCAATCAACCAATCGAACCAATCGAATCAATCGAATCAATCGAACCAATCGAATCAATCCCCGCCTTCGCTGAAGCTTTGCCGGGCGGTGGAATCAATCGACCAATCAAATCATTTCCCATGCCTTTAGCCAATATCGCACTGGTTGTGGCCGACTACGACGAAGCCATCGATTTTTACGTCCGGAAACTTGGATTCGTACTTGTGGAAGATACCGTATTGAGCCCGGTCAAGCGTTGGGTGCGCGTTGCGCCGCCGGACGGGGGCGACTGCTGCATCCTGCTGGCCAAAGCCGCCAATGAGGAGCAAAAGAGCCGGATCGGCAACCAGACCGGCGGACGGGTGTTCCTCTTCCTCCATACCGACGATTTCTGGCGGGATTATAACCGGTTTACCGCAACGGGTGTGGGTTTTGTGCGGCCGCCGGCGGAGGAGCCTTATGGCACGGTCGCCGTTTTTGAGGATTTGTACGGAAATTTGTGGGATCTGATCGGGCCCGGCAAACCCTGATCTATTCCTTTATCACCTCAACAATTGTGAACATCATCCCCCACCATGAAAATTGCAGCCATAAAGATCCCTTTGAAAACCGCTATCCCGCTGCGCACTCAGTTTCTCTGTGAAACCAACTGCCAGATCCGCTACAACGCCTGTCACGAGCGCGGCTGGTCAGACCTGTGGCTGTTGTCGATCGACGGCATGGAAGCGGGTTACGGCGCTGTTAAAGGGCTGGACGATCTGGCGGCGAGGGATGCCGTATTTGAGTTTTACATCCTGCCGCCCTACCGGAACCATGCCCACCTGCTGTTCGCTGAACTGCTCCGGTCCTCCGGCGCCGCCCATGTCGAATCCCAGACCAATGATCGCCTGACGACAGCCATGTTGTATGAATTTTCAGACCGGATCCGTTCGGAAGTCGTGCTGTTTGAAGACGATGTGACCACCAGCCACCGGGTCCCGGATGCCGTTTTCCGCCGCAGAAACCCCGATGATCAGGTTTTTGGCCATCAAGCCGAACCCGTCGGCGACTTTATCCTGGAGCTAAACGGCGAAGTGGTCGCTTCTGCCGGTTTCCTGCTCCACTACAACCCGCCGTTCGCCGACCTGTTCATGGAAGTCCGGGAAGACTGCCGCCGGCAGGGCCTGGGCAGCTTTATCATCCAGGAAGTGAAGAAAGCCTGTTATGAGTCCGGCCGGGTTCCGGCTGCCAGGACCGGCATCCATAACCGCGCTTCAAGCGCGGCCCTGACCCGGGCGGGCATGCGGGTTTGCGGGTATATGCTGGTTGGGGAGGTGAAAGATAAGCGGCCATAACGCCTCTTGGGCACACTAACGCCCCCCCATCCGACGTTCTTTTACCTCACCCGAACTGCCCGGCCGGAAGTCTGCAATTGCCGCCGGGCGAAAGTAGCGACAAAATGAAAAAGCACCTTTTTGTATTCATTTTTTTCCTGGTCGCCTGCCAGATAAGTGATAAAACAGCCAACCTACCCCACCCCAAAAGCCCCGAACAACAAGCGCAGGACCGCTTCATTCAGCAATTCGAAACCCGTTTCAAGGCACAACTCGCAGCTTCCAAATGCCCGGGAGCGGCCGTGGTGATCGTCCGCGACAGTACCGTCGTTTTCGAAAAAGGATTCGGCCTCCGGTCGAGCAAAACCCGCGATTCGGTCGATGTGCATACCGTGTTCCGGCTGGCCAGCCTGTCCAAGGGCTTCACCGGCGTGCTGGCTGCGAAAATCGTCAGCGAAGGGCTGATGAACTGGGATGAAACCGTAAAAAGGATCATTCCCGCCTTCACGCTGTCCGACGCCGGCCAGGCTGGGCGGGTGACCATTCGCCACCTGCTCTCTCATTCCTCCGGCTTGCCCCGGCACGCCTACACCAACCTGATCGAAGCCGGCGAAACCATCGATGAGATCATTCCGCAATTCCGCAACGTCAAGCTCATCGCCAAAGAAGGCCAGGTTTTTGCCTACCAGAACGCCGCCTTCGCCATCATCGAAAAGGTCTTGCAAAAAAAGACCGGCATCGCTTTTCCCGACCTCATCACCCGGAACCTGTTTCAGCCCGCCGGCATGAAAGACGCTTCCGCCTCCTATGCCGGCATAGTCAGCAACCCGGATATCGCACAACCCCACAAATGGAACGCCGCCGATTCAGCTTATCACCCCGTACCGATTACGGAGCGTTATTACAACACGGCCTCTGCCGGCGGCATCAATGCATCCATCCACGATATGGGCATCTGGCTCCAGGTTCTGCTGGGCAACCGGCCGGAAGTGGTGCCGCTTTCAGCCATCGACGACGCCTTCACCCCCGAGGTCGCCTCGGAAAACGAAAACCGCTATTTCCGCTGGGACGGCGTTACCAGCTCCTCCTACGGCTTCGGGTGGCGGATCTTTCAGTTCGAAGGGCGGGAACTGGTCTACCACGGCGGTTATGTCAACGACTTCCGGACAGAGATCGCCATCGACCGGACGAACAAAGTGGGTATCTGCGTACTCTTCAATGCTCCGAACGACATGGCCTCGACCGTCATTCCCGATTTTTTCAGGGCTTACTGGAACAAGGACGTTCCCGAACAATAATAACCGTCTTCGTCAAAGCATTTTCATGGCATTCCGTACAGATCGCGCCTGAAAAGACATTTTTATTTGATAAAATGTAAATTTTACTTTACTCTTTGGAAAGTTTAAATAACTTTGTGAAGTAAAATTCAACACCATGAGAAAAACAAGGAAACCGGGAAAAAAGTCCCTGATCTACGGCTTCATCTGGATTGTCACCTACCTTGGCGGGCTGATGATTTTCAACTATGCGGAGCTGAGCAAAACGGCAGGCATCATTACAGCGCTGGTTCCGGCGCTCACCTTTGCCCTGTTCGTGTATCACTTCATACGAGGCATTGCCGCCATGGATGAAGTGAAGAAGCGGATCCAGTTTGAGGCGGTTGTAATTGGTTTTTCCCTCAGCATTTTGCTGCTCATGGCGCTGGCCTTGTTCGGCATGGCCATCGAACTCAACTATGCCTGGTGGGGCTACAAGAACCTGGTGCTCTATTTCATCCTATTCTATTATGCGGGTATGATCATTTCCGCAAGAAAGTACTCGTAACATGAAGAACACGATCAAAGTAGAAAGAGCGAAAAAGGACCTCACCCAGGCAGACCTGGCCGACCTGATCGGCGTTTCCCGCCAGGCCGTCAATGCCATTGAAAAGGGAAAATTTGTGCCGTCTACCGTATTGGCCCTCAAAATGGCCCGGGTATTTGGAACGCCGGTAGAGCAGATTTTTGAACTGGAAACGTCGGATTAACCCTACATTTAGGGTTTTGAAAACCTCTGCCATGAAAAAAGAAATCATTTCCCAATACCAGGCCGCCCTGAGGATGCTGATGGACGCCATCGGAAAATGCCCGCCGGAGGGCTGGGAAAGCAAGGACCGGGGCGCTCCGTTCTGGCGCATCGCCTACCATGCGCTTTTTTACACGGACCTGTACCTGTCAGAGAGCGAAGCCCATTTCATCCCGTATGCCGGTCACCGGCCGAACTACCATTATCTGGACGACGTCACCCGTGAAAATGTACCGGTCGTTGTCGACGTCGTTTACACCCCGGAGGAGATCCTGGGCTATGCCCGGTCTGTCGAAGGCAACATGCCCGCGAGGGTCAACGCCGATCCGATGGGCGAGAAAAGCGGTTTTTCATGGCTCCCTTTTAACCGGCTTGAATTGCACCTCTACAATATCCGGCATATCCAGCACCATACCGGCCAGCTGATCGAACGGCTTCACCAGGCCGGCATCTTCGGGATCCGGTGGGAAGGAAGGGGGTGACAGTTGACAGTGGTCAGTTGACAGTGGTCAGTTGACAGTGGTCAGTTGACAGTTGACAGTTGACAGTTGTCAGTGGTCAGTTGTCAGTGGTCAGGTGACGGGCAACTGAGCGGAGTCGAAGTTTTTTGCTATTTTACGCACCCGAACACCAAACCGCTTTTGCTATGCCGCTTCCGACCCGGGCAGAAGCCCGACAACTCCTCGAACAGCATGTACAGGATGAATACCAGCGCTATCATGCCCGCATGGTCGCTACCGCCATGGAAGGCTATGCCCGCCATTACGGGGAAGACCCCGACCTCTGGTACCTGACCGGCTACCTCCACGATATCGATTTTGAGGAATACCCGGAAGAGCATCCCGGCCTTTCGCTGGCGTGGTTTCGCGAATGGGGATACCCGGAAGAGCTGATCCATGCCGTCGAAGCCCATGCTTACGGTTACAATTCATTCAAGACCCTGCCGCAGACCCGGCTTGCGTCAGCCCTGTTGGCCTGCGATGAGATCTGCGGGATCTTCTTTGCCTATCAGAAGGTCAATCCCGTACCTTATGGAGAAATGAAGGTGAAATCGATCAAAAACCGGCTTAAGGAAAAAGCATTTGCTGCCAAGATCGACCGGGCTACGATCTACCTGGGTTGCGAACACCTGGGGGTTTCGATCGATGACCATGTGGCCAACCTGATCCGGTTCTTCAATGGATTTGAATGACCTATATACAGGAAACCGTGCTGTATCATTATGACCTATGAAGAACAGGGAGCGTTTTCGTCGCAAAATTCGCAAGGTACTCGTGATTACCCTGTGCTGGACCCTGCTGGTTTCCTTCTTCTACATCAACAATTATTTTTTTGTAAAAGACCTGATCGACCTGCAAAAAGTAGAAGGGAATTACGCCTTCTGGCCGGATTTTACGGCCCAAATCATCCTGGGTTTATTGGGCGGCCTGCTGGGGGGCTACCTGCTGGTATTCCGGATGGAAGCCCGGTACAAAAGGCGGTCATTCGCGTTCGGCATTGTCAACTCCGGATTGCTGTTCATCTTCTACTACCTGGTCGTTGCCGTTGCCGGACTTTTCATCATCGGGCTGATATACCGGTCCTTCCAGACTGACCTTTCCGATGCACTGAAGCAATCCTGGCATAACGTGTTGGTCAACCTGCGTACGCCTTCCTTTTTTTCCGTGATGATCCTGGCCGGCGTATTGGTTTCCGGCACGCAATTCATGCTGCAGGTGAACGACAAGTTCGGTTCCGGCATCCTCTGGAAGTTCATCATCGGCAAGTATTATCTGCCCCGCCAGGAAGAGCGGATCTTCATGTTCCTCGATCTGAAATCCTCCACCACCATTGCCGAAAAGATCGGAAGCAAGCAGTTTTTTGAAATGATCCGGGAAATTTTCCAGGATATCACGGAGCCGATCACCGACAATCTGGGGGAGATCTACCAATACGTGGGCGACGAAGTGATCGTGAGCTGGCCTGTTGATCGTGGAACACGGGAAAACAACTGCCTGGCCTGTTTTTTTGACATCGAAAGAAAAATGGCGGAAAATCAGGCCCGTTACCTGGAAAAATACGGACAGACGCCCACCTTCAAAGCCGGTCTGCACATCGGAGAAGCTACCGTCGGCGAGATCGGGGTCATCAAAAAGGACATCGTTTTTTCCGGCGATGTGCTGAACACAGCCTCCAGGATACAAGGCGAATGCAATCGATACGACGCCAGTATCCTCGTCTCCTCCGACCTCCTCGAACGCATGCCCCTGAACAGGACCTTCGAAACAATCCCGATGGGCGAGATCCACCTCCGCGGCAAGGCCAACAAAGTGGCCCTAAATACCGTAAAGATCCGCCCCACCTGACGCCCCGTCCGACGAAGTGACGCCACCGGCCTTACAAAGTCGGGCCCTCTCTCACCCTCTCACTCCCCCCCGCCCAATATGCCACAGTCCGAAAACCGGCCCCGGCACCAAAAACAAAAACCACCATTGCGGTCCTATCCATTGCCCCAGGTGATTGAGCAACTGAATACTGAAGATCGTCAGCGCAAAACCGATGCAGTTGACAATGGTCAGCGCCGTACCGATGTATTCCGGCGGGGCGGTCCGCGCAACCACTGTTGAGAATTGCGGACTGTCACCCACCACAGCAAAGCCCCAGATCAGCACAGCGGCCAGGAAAACGGGCTCAGGCAAATGAAACAGCAACGGCGAAAACAGGCACAACAAGCCCGAAGTGAGCAGCATGAAAAAGGCCACTTTCGGGCTTCCCGCTTTCAGGGAGATATACCCGCCGGCCACACACCCCAGCGCTCCCATGCCGATAACGGCGAACGACCAGCCCGAAACCGCAAGGATCTGCCCGTTAAAGGTGTTGAAGGCTGCCAGCAGGGCGGGCACAAAAGTCCAGAATGCGTACAACTCCCACATATGGCCGAAATAGCCGAAAGCTGCCGAGCGAAATTCCGGGAACCGGAAGATTTTCGGGATCACATCCCATTCAAACCGGGGCGCAGGCCTGCGATTCGGCCCGTCGCCGACGGTGAAATACAACAATAATCCGCCGGCCGCCGCCGTACCTGAGGTGGCCAGCAGGATATCCTGCCAGGATGCTCCGCCGGCAAACGCCTTGAGCAGAAACGGAAACGCCTTGCCCAGCACCAGCGCCCCGACCAGGTAGCCGAGGGCCTTGCCCAGCCCCTTGCCGTACCAGTCCGAAGAGATCTTCATGCCCACCGGGTAGATGCCCGCCAGGAAAAAGCCGGTCAGAAAACGGAAAGCCAGCAGGCTCGCCAAACCGTCGGCCAGCCAGATCACGCAAATATTGAAAATGGCGCCCGCAAAGGCCGAAAACAGGAAAACCCGCGCCGGCGAAAACCGGTCGGCTACCGAAAGGAAAGCAAAGATCAACGTCCCCGTAATGAACCCGAACTGAACCGCCGAAATGAGGTTGCCAAGCGCCCCCTCATGCAACGCAAACTCCCGCTGAAGATCAGCAGCAACCGCATTGCCCGCAAACCAGAGGGATGTGCCGGCAAACTGCGCGAATACGATAACAGGAAGAATGTGCCAGGGAGGTTTCATGGATGCTGGTTTCATGGATGCTGGATGCAATATACGAAACCGGCGATTTTTTTAGCCGCAAACTGGAACCAGGCGAAAGCCCCGGAAAGACGAAACTTGCGAGTTAGGGGCTAAATTCCCCGCAAAAGTGCCGTTAGGCACTGTATTTCGGTAGAATGATGGTTTTGCGCCGGTTTGGCGTGCCGTAGGTACGCAATATGGGGTCGCGATATTGCTTACCTACGGCATGGTGTACCTATGGCACGCTGAACACCGTTTGCCCTATTCGTCTACCGGGATTTAATCCCTGCGGAATTTTTTTATCCCTATTTGGCTTGCGCCCCCCGATCTCACGGGGCCGTCGTCACCACATTCCGCGCCGTCGACACCTTCGGCTTCCAGTAGCTCGACTGGTCGATATTGTCAATCACCACGCCCCGGGAGGTGCTGTGGATGACCCGCAATCCTTTATTGTCATTGGAAACCACCATGGCCACGTGGAAGACAGAACCCGTTTTGGAACGGCGGAAAAAGATCAGATCGCCGGGCTGGGCGTCATTAACCTTGATTTTAGCCCCCTGGTGTTCCTGATCCCTGGAACTGGCCGACAATTTAATGTCGAACTTTTTCATCACGTAATGCGTGAAGCCCGAACAATCGAAGCCGCCTTTGGGATCGCGACCGGCGTATTTGTATTTGGAGCCGAGGAATTCGCGGGCGTAATCAATGATGTCGCCCCGCAGTTGGATTTCCTTGTCCTCCGGCGATTTGATACTGTTGAGGGATTCCCCCGTAATGCGGCTGGCCAGCTCGCAACGGGAGAACGCGACCAGTGCAAACAGGCCGCTGAGCAGGTAGATGAGGGATTTGTTTTTCACAGACATATTTTTTTGACGGTTGACGATTGACGGTTTACGGGAGGACGGGCACTGCAAACCGGCATTTTCACGCAACTTACCCCAACCAGCGACCTTAACCCTCACGCAATACAAATTTTGAACCTGAAAAACGACAGGTCAATCGGATATATTATGAAAACAGGCTGTTGGAAGGCGGGTTTAACGGGGCGTTAACGAAGATTTCATTGCTTCATTGCTTCATTGGTGGGCGCCCGTCGTAGGGGCGAAATGTCCCATTGCCTCAACTGACAACTGAACTTCGGCTTCGCTCAGTTGCCGACCACTGAGAACTGACAACTGCTCCATTGTTGGGCGTTCGTTGTAGCTTCGACTGCCCTCAACTACCGGACTGCCAACTGCCAACTGGTTCACTGGTTCACTGTTGGGCGTCCGTTGTATAGCCGAAACGTCGCATTACCCCACTTACGACTTACAACTTTCGACTTACAACTTACGACTTACGACTTACGACTTACGACTTACAACTTTCGACTTACGACTTACAACTTTCGACTTACGACTTACAACTTACGACTACCCCAAAATCAAAATTCCGCATTCTTCGGCGTCCGGGGAAAGGGGATCACGTCGCGGATATTGCCCATACCGGTGATGAACTGCACCATCCGTTCGAAACCCAGGCCGAAGCCCGCGTGCGGGGCGCCGCCGAACTGCCGAAGCTGGAGATACCACCAGAGCTCTTCTTCCGGAATGCCCATTTCGTGGATGCGCGCCACCAGGCGTTCGTGACGCTCTTCGCGCTGCGACCCGCCGATCACTTCGCCGATATAGGGGAAGAGCACGTCCATGGCCGCTACCGTCAGTTCCGGCGCGCCGTCGGTTCCCGGTTCGTTCTCGCGCATGTAGAAGGCTTTGATCGACTTGGGATAGTTGCGTACGATGACGGGGCGCTTGAATTCCTTTTCAACCAGGAAGCGCTCGTGCTCGGCCTGGAGGTCGCTGCCCCAGACCGGTTCGAACTCGAACTTGCCTTTTTTGAAGTGGTTGGAACTGCGCAGGATGTTGACGGCTTCGGTGTAGGAAACGCGCGCAAAATCGTTTTCGACCACAAAGCGCAGCATTTCGATGAGGCCCATTGGGCGGCGTTTGTCCTGCGGCAGGCTTTTCTCCTCGTCTTTGATCCGCTGATCGAGCAGCTGGAGGTCATCTGGGTAGTTGTCCAGGACGTGGTTGATCAGGAACTTGACGAAGTCCTCCGCCAGGTTCATGTTGTTTTCGATGTCAAAGAAAGCTACTTCCGGTTCGATCATCCAGAATTCGGCCAGGTGGCGCGAAGTGTTGGAGTTTTCCGCCCGGAAGGTCGGACCGAACGTGTATACTTTTCCGATGGCCAGCGCGGCGATCTCCCCCTGAAGCTGTCCGGACACGGTGAGGTTGGTCGATTTGCCGAAAAAATCCTCCTTCCAGTTAACAGCCCCGTCCGGCGTGCGCGGCGGGTTGTTTACATCCAGCGTCGTGACGCGGAACATTTCGCCGGCCCCTTCGGCATCGCTGCCCGTGATGATCGGGCTGTGCATATAGTAGAATCCGCGGTCATTGTAATATTTGTGAATGGCGTAAGCCACGGCGTGCCGGATCCGGAAAACGGAACTGAAGGTAGCCGTCCGCATCCGGAAATGGGCATTTTCCCGAAGGAACTCCATCGTTTGTTTCTTCGGCTGCAGCGGGTAGACGTCCAGTTTGTTCTCCCCCAGGATCTCAATCGTATCGGCCTGCAATTCGACGGTTTGGCCGGCGCCCTGGCTTTCCACCAGTTTACCGGTAGCCTTTATGCAGGCGTGGAAACCGATCTTCCTGAAAACAGGCTCCAACGCAGGATCTTCCTGGTATTTATCCGGCACGACCACCTGAAAATTCTGGGCGCCCGATCCGTCATTCAGTGCAATAAACCGGTTGGAGCGGAAGGCGCGCACCCATCCCATAACCGTGATTTCAGCCCCGATCTCGGGGTCGCGCAAGATATCGGCAATCTCTGTTCGCAGGATCATTTTTCCCGTATTTTCATTTGAAGGGGCGAAGATAGGGAGAATTGGGGAATTGCAGTGCCTGTAAGTTATTGCCTGCAATTACAGCCTTTCCAACCGGGCATTTTCCCGAAAGAGGTAGGGTACAGGGTTTATTTCCTGCAAACGGCTTCCCGGCATTGCAAATGACCTTTTTCCGGATTATCTTTCGTAGAAAATCAGGACTTCCATCAAACCAATCGAAAATGATCCTGCTCAATTTGTCAGAGACTACCTTGCCGCTGACCAATCCGGTCCTGAAATTCCTGGTCATCCTGGTCATCATCCTTTTCGCACCCATCCTGTTGAACAAAATCAGGATCCCGCACCTGTTGGGGCTGATCATTGCCGGTGCGGTCGTGGGCCCCAACGGGATCAACCTCATGACACGCGACAGCGGCATCATCCTTTCCGGAACGGCGGGGCTGCTCTACATCATGTTCCTGGCCGGGCTGGAGATCGACCTGGCGGATTTCCGGAAAAACAGCCGCAAAAGCCTGGTGTTCGGGGCCTACACCTTTCTCATTCCTATGGCCGTCGGAACCGTTTCCAGCGTCTATGTGCTCGGCTTCACCCTGATCACTTCCGTTCTGCTCGCCAGCATGTACGCCTCGCATACCCTGATCGCCTACCCGATCGTCAGCAAACTGGGTGTCGCCAAGAACCGGGCTGTGAACATCACCGTCGGCGGTACCATGATCACGGATACCCTGGCCCTGTTGGTCCTGGCGGTCATTGCGGGCATGACCAAAGGCGCGGTAAATGCCGAATTCTGGATACGGCTTTCCATCTCTCTCCTCATATTCGGCCTGATCGTATTGCTGGTCTTTCCGGTGATCGGCCGCTGGTTCTTCAAACGGTTTGAAGACAGCGTATCGCAATACATCTTCGTATTGGTGATGGTTTTTTCAGGGGCGGTGCTCGCCGAACTGGCAGGTGTTGAAGCCATCATCGGCGCCTTTTTGTCCGGACTGGCCCTCAACCGGCTCATCCCACGGACTTCCCCGCTGATGAACCGCGTCGAATTCGTCGGGAACGCCATTTTTATCCCATTCTTCCTCATCGGGGTCGGCATGCTCATTGACGGCCGGATTTTTTTCCGCGACCTGGAAACCCTGAAAGTAGCCGCGGTGATGACCGTTGTGGCCACCGTTGCCAAGTACCTGGCAGCCTGGCTGACCCAGAAGACCTTCCGGTTCTCGGCCGACGAACGCAGGCTGATCTTCGGGCTGAGCAATGCCCAGGCAGCCGCCACCCTCGCTGCCGTACTGGTCGGTTACAATATCATAACCGGTACAACCGAAACCGGCGAACCCATTCGGTTATTGAATGAAGCCGTACTCAACGGCACCATCGTCATGATCCTGATCACCTGCACCATCGCTTCCTTCTCCGCCCAGAAAGGGGCCCGGAATACCGCGCTGGCGGAAGCGTCGGAAGCCGGCCCGGAAGCCGGTGAGAACCAGGAGCGGATTCTCATCCCGGTGAGCAATATCGAAACCACGGAAGAATTGATCAACCTGGGGTTGACCGTCAAATCCGGACATAACAAGAGCGGCCTTTATGCCCTGAACATCGTGAACAACAATATCGATGACGAAAAAGCGGAGAAACAGGCCCGTAAACTGCTGAACAAAGCCGCCGAAACAGCAGTTGCCGCGGATAATACCCTCTACGAGCTGCTCCGCTACGACCTCAACATCGTCAACGGGATCACGGGAGTGGTCAAAGAACACAAGATCACGGACCTCATCCTCGGGCTGCACCACAAGAAAGGCCTTTCCGATACTTTTCTGGGCAACCTCACCGAGGGCATCCTCACCAAATGCAACACCACCACCCTGATCTACAAACCCGCTCAACCGCTGGCCACCATCAAGCGCCACCTGATCATGGTACCGGAAAATGCGGAAAAAGAGATCGGATTTCCGTTCTGGCTGATCAAGGTATGGAATATTGCCAGAAATTCCGGAGCCATGCACGTCTTCTACGCAGCCGGCGAAACGCTCAAATTCCTCCGCGACATCCACGCGAAACACCCCATCGAATGCCGGTTCGCCGAATTCGGCGAATGGGAGGATTTCCTGATCCTTTCGCGCGACATCCGCAGCGACGACAACCTGATCATCGTCATGAGCCGGCGCGACCATCCTTCCTACCACGGCAAAATGGACCAGGTCCCGGCATACCTCAACAAGTATTTCCAGGTCAACAGTTTTATGCTGGTTTATCCCATGCAAACCGGCGTATCCGACCAATTTGCGATCGACCTCAAGAACGCCTCGATCCTGGAACCCGTGGATGAGATCGGAAAAACCATTTCCCGGCTGTTCCGCAGGAAATGAGGGGGAAGGGTTATATTGCGGCGGTGTTGGGAGGGGTAGAGCGTGAGTGAGAGGGTGAGATTTCAACTAACGGATATGAAGGTAATTGGATTGTTTTCCGTTCTCCTGGTGGCGGTTGCCTGCAAGACGGCGGTCAGGCCGGCTATGCGCCCGCAGAACCCATCGCCGATGGTGGAATATACCCGGGCGCATGGGCGCGTTCCGCTCGATTCGATCCCGCTGGCCGGCGTTATGACGGATCTTTCACCGGGCATCCAGGGCCGGTTTTACGTCCCTGAAAAATGGAAAAGCGCAAAAAACGTTGACCTGGTCATCCATTTTCACGGCGACGCGCGGGTGGCGCAATACGCCGTGGACCGGCAGGAGTCGCCTTGGGTATTGTTCCATTGCCAGTGGGGAAGCGGTTCATCGGCCTACAGCCGCCCTGTACAAGCCATCGGAGCGGGCGCCTTCCTGGATTCCGTACAGGCTGCCATCCGGAAAGCCGCACCAGATACCCGGATCAACCGCATTTACCTCAGCGGCTGGAGCGCCGGGTACGGCGCCATCCGCAGCCTGATCAGCGATGAAAAAGCAGCCGATCGCGTAAATGGGATTTTGTTGCTGGATGGCCTGCATTGTTCCTACGTCCCGGAAGGGAAACCCATGGCGGAGGGCGGCGTTATGGACAGTACCCAAATGCAGCCTTTCCTGAATTGGGCCGAACGGGCGGTCAGCGGCAAAAGATCCTTCCTGTTTACCCATTCCGCCGTTTTTCCGGGCACCTTTGCCAGCACAACGGAAACGGCGGATTACCTGTTGCAGGCGCTCGGCATCAAAAGGCAGCCGCAATTGGCGGAAGGGCCGGTGGGCATGCAGCAAACGTCGGTTGCAACCCGCGGAAAATTCACCATCCTTTCCTTTGCCGGCAACTCGGCGCCCGACCATGTGGATCATTACCATGGCATGTCCGTTTTGCTCAAAAAACTGGAGTAAGTCCGGTTTTCACGACAAAATCCGGCCTTTACCGAGCAAAGGGCCCGTTTTTCGCGTTACCAATGCATGAAAGCGCTGAAAAAAAAGTTGTACAGGTGGCTGTTGATCGGCGTGATCGCACTTGTCGCCGTCCGGCTCGCGTTGCCGTATGCGGTCAAATGGTACCTGAATAACCAGGTGCTGAACCACATGGAAGCGTACCGCGGGCATGTGGACGATGTAGACCTTTCCCTTTGGCGGGGGGCTTATACCATCCAGGGGCTGAAAATCGTCAAGATCGGGACCCGCCTCGAAGCGCCGTTCGTGGATGTGGAGGAAATGGACCTTTCGGTGCAGTGGAAGGCCTTGTTTGACGGCGCGATCGTCGGGGAGGTGGAATGCCGTCACCCGAGCGTACACTTTGCGTTCAGCGATTCGGAAGAAGCCTCCCAAACCGGTACCGAAGAGGATTGGGTGGAGGTGGTCAAAAGCCTGATGCCGATCCGGATGAACCGTTTTGCCATGATTGACGGGAGAGTTGCCCTGACCAACGTGCTGGCCAAGCCGTCAACCGACCTGCCGCTGGAAGGATTCAACCTGGAGATCCGCAATATCCAGAATGTGGCGGCCGGGAAGGACGGCGCGCTGCCCAGCTCCGTGACGGCGAGCGGATTTGCCCCTGATTACGGCGGCCGGCTCAGCTTTACGGCCGATGCCAACCTGCTGAAAAACATCCCGGATTTTGACTACAATATGCGGTTTGAAAACGTTGAACTGACCAGCCTCAACCCCCTGGCCATGTATTATTCAGGGATGGATTTCGAAAAAGGCATCGTCAGCGTGTACAGCGAAATGGCCATGCAGGACGGCGCCTTTGAAGGCTATATCAAACCCCTGGTCAGGGATATGCGCATCTTCGGCTGGCGGGAAAAAGGGCGGCCGCTCGGCCAGTGGTTCCGGGAATTTTTCAGCGAAGGCATACAGGAAATCTTCGAAAACCAGAAAAAGCAGCAATTCGCTACCCGGGTGCCCATCAGCGGAGAACTCAGCAAGGTGAAAACCGATATCTGGCTGACCATCGTCAATGCGTTTAAAAATGCCTATATCCGGGCTTTCGAATACAAACTGGACCAATCCATTGATTTTGAAGACCTGCAAAAACACCCGAAAGGCCAAAAAAAGAACAACGGGGAAATGCCGGGGCTAAGTCCATAAGTTCTATATTTGTCTGACGGCTGCCCGGAAAACCGGAAAACGCCATGTCGCAAATAACCTATGGACCCTTTACCTTTTATCAAAAATAAAGGGAAAAAAACATCAGTACAAATAATACTTTCATTCCTGCTGACCACGGGATGTATAGGGTTTCTGAATGCCCAAAACAAGGATTCCGTTGATTTATCATCCGACCTGTGGCCCGCCATTGAAGCCCGGTTTGACCAACAACCTGCCGATACGGCCTTTCATTTTATCCTGGAGCTCATCCGGGAGCATTGCCTCGATGACGATAATTGCCGTTTTCATACCGGCAAATCCATAATGTTCCAGCTCGAACGCCGGTTCAATCTCATGTGCGCCGTTTACATCGCCAAAGATGTGTTGAATATCACCAAAGAGCAGGGAGATTTCGAACGCCAGGGCGGTATGTACCTGAACCTGAGCCGATATCACCGGGAACTGGGTATCCACCAACGCGCTGCCGAATACCTCGATCTGGCGCTGGAAGCCTTCCAAAAAGAAGGCAGTTATATGGCCATTGTGGAGACAAAAATGACCAAACTGGAACAAAGCGCCCTGTTCCGGAAACCGGAGGAATACCTGCCTGAAATGGATGCGCTCCTGGCCGAAGCCGTAAAAATGAAAGATAGCCGGGCAATCTGTTTCCTGCATGCGCGCATACTGGGATTTAAAACCAGGACCGGTCGCCTGGATGAAGCCCTCGCCCATATCAGTGCCATTGAGACAATGACGAGTCCATTTTCCAGCCGGCTAAATTCCAGGGCTATGTACATCACCGCAGTCCGGGCGAGAGGGATCATCGCCATGATGAAAAATGACCGGACCGAGGCGGAAAAACATTTCCTGAAGGCATTACAACTTTGTGAAAAAACGCCCAATACCTGGATGGAGATCAACCTCCTGGACAAACTGACCGAAATAGCCTGGGACCGGGGCGATGCCGACCAGGCCAAAGCCTATCTCGACCGGGCCCATGAAAAAGCGATGGAACAACAGGTGGACAACCTTTTGGAGATCACCTATGAATGGAAAGCCTATATTGCCGAAAAAGAAGGCCGGTTTGCCGACGCCCTGGAGTACACCCGGGAAATGCACAAACACAGAGATAATTACAGCGCTCGCAGCGCCGGGTTCAACCTGGAAAACTACTACCTCCAACAGGAAAAGGAAACTCTCGCAGTTGAAAAAGAAAACAGAGACCTGGAACTGCAATTGAGAAAAAGGCAGCTCAGAAGCTCCTTCATCATCATCGGTCTGGCGCTTTTTCTGGCCCTTACCCTGGCTTTCGCCTTTAACAACCAATGGAAACGCAAGCGGGAACTAGCAACCCAAAATGCCCTCATCAAACAACAAGCCGGGCAACTGAAAGAGCTGGACACCGCCAAAACCCGGTTCTTTGCCAATGTGAGCCACGAACTGCGCACCCCGCTCACCCTGATCCGGGGCCCCATCGGATCCCTCCTTGACGGAAACGGGCTGACCGAAAAGCAGACCCATTTGTTGCAACTGGCCGATAAAAGCGGCAAACAACTGCAGCAACTGGTCACCGAGATCCTGGACCTGGGCAAGCTCGACCTGGGTAAATTGCGCCCCGACCCGATGCCCACCGAATTGTCAACCTTTTTCGGCAGTTATTTCGCCCAGTTCGAATCGCTGGCCGAACGCAAGGAGATCGATTTTTCCTATGAGATCGGCCCCCCTCCCGGCCTGACCGCTGGGATCGACCGGGAAAAATGCCGCCAGATCGTGTATAACCTCCTGTCCAATGCGTTCAAGTTCACGCCGAAGAAGGGTAAGATAGCCGCGAAGCTATCCGTTGCGGACGGGATCCTGCACCTTTCGGTTTCCGACACCGGCCCGGGTATCCACCCCGATGATCTGCCGCATATTTTTGACCGCTACTTCCAGTCGAACCGCCCGGACAAACCCATCGAAGGGGGCACCGGCATCGGCCTGGCCATTTGCAGCGAATATGCCAAACTTTTCGGCGGCCGGATCGAAGCGGACAGCCGGTTGGGTAAAGGGACGGTTTTTGAAGTAAGTTTTCCGGTGGTTGCGGAGGAAAACGGGCAGTTGGCCGTTGGCAGTCGGCAGTCCTCAGTTGGCAGTCCTCAGTCGGTGGTTGGCAGTTCTCAGTCGGCGGTGGGGAGTTCGCAGCCGGCAGACCCTGATCCCGGGGAGAGCGTATCCGGGGAAACCAGGCCCGTCGTTTTAGTGGTGGAGGACAACCCCGACCTCAGGGACTATATCGAGATGGTCCTTTCCCCAAAATACGAAGTGATCACCGCCGAAAACGGCCGCGATGCCCTGAACTGGCTACTGACAACTGTCAACTGTCAACTGGTTTTAAGCGATCTGATGATGCCGGTCATGGACGGCTTCCAGCTTTTGGAAACGCTCAAATCCCAGGACGAAACCCGGCATATCCCCGTGATCATGCTCACCGCGCGGGCGGATATGCGCGACAAGCTCAAGGCCCTCCGCATTGGGGTCGACGACTACCTGACGAAGCCCTTTGACGAGGAGGAATTGCTGGTCCGGATCGAAAATCTGTTGAACAATCAGACGGTCCGCAGCAAGGAAGCCAGGGCCCAATCTGTGGAAGAGACCGGCGGGCCGATCCTGTCGACGCCCGACGCGGATTGGCTTGAAACCTTTGAATCTTACGTTCAAAACCATCTATCTGAAGAAATACTCTCCGTTCCTGCCCTGGCCGATGAAATGGCCATGAGTGAATCCACCCTGCTGAGGCAGTTGAAAAGACTGACCGGACTTACCCCGGTCCAGTACCTGCAGGAAGTCCGCCTGGACAGGGCCCGCGCACTGCTGGAAAACGGCGGTTACCAATCCGTCACGCAGCTGGCTTCCGATGTGGGATATACCGACGCCCGGAATTTTTCCAGGCAGTTCAAAAAGCGCTTCGGGAAATTGCCTTCGGATTTTTCGATGGAAAAACGATAATTTAAGGTATATATTCGCAAAAATAACGTTATTTTTGCGAATATATTTATTCAATAATGATAAAAAGAGCTTTAGAGCAACAAATCCGGGAAAAAATCTTCAAAGGGAAAGCCATCATTCTAACCGGTCCAAGACAGACAGGCAAAACGACTCTCCTGAAAGGCATTTTCGGCAAAATGGAAGATGTCGCCTGGCTCAATGGAGACGATACTGAAACCCGAATATTGCTCGACGATGTGACGACTTCCAAATGGAAGCGTATTCTGGGTAATGCGCGAATTGTCGTATTGGATGAAGCGCAAAGGATTCGGGATATCGGGATTAAGCTCAAACTGATCACAGATCAGTTGCCGGAAGTCCAGCTGGTAGCGTCGGGTTCTTCCGCCTTTGAACTGGCCAATCTGATCAATGAACCCCTTACGGGCAGAAAATGGCAGTATCACTTATTCCCCGTTTCTTTCGGTGAGATGGAAACCCATCATGGATTTCCGAATGAAAACCGAAGCCTTCCTGATCGCCTGGTTTATGGGTATTATCCGGAAGTCGTGAGCAACCCCGGCGAAGAAAGAGCAATCCTGAACCAATTAGCGGATAGTTTTCTCTACAAGGACATCCTGATGTGGGAGCGCATCAAAAAGCCGGAAAAGTTAACCAGGTTGCTGCAGGCTCTCGCCTTCCAGCTGGGCAGTGAGGTCTCTTTTCATGAACTGGGGCAAATCACCGACCTGGATAACCAAACCGTCGAAAACTATATTACGCTGCTCGAACAAACCTTTATTATTTTCCGTTTGCCGCCGCTAAGCCGCAACCTGCGCAAAGAATTGAAGACCAAGCGCAAGATCTACTTCTACGATAACGGCATTCGAAACGCACTCATTGCGCAATACCAACCGCTGGAACTTCGGCAGGATAAGGGCGCGCTTTGGGAAAACTGGTTGATCAGCGAGCGGAAAAAATGGCTGCATTATAATAATATTCAGGCCAACACTTTCTTTTGGCGCACCCAGGACGGACAGGAAATCGACTATGTGGAAGAGCGCGAGGGCGCCATGTGGGCCTACGAAATGAAGTGGAATCCCAAAGCTAAAGCTGCTTTTTCCAAGACCTTTACCAGGGCCTATCCTCAGCACCAAACGATGGCTGTACACCGGGATAATTTCTTTGAATTCCTTCCTTTCCCAAAATAAAAAATCCATCGTCAGGAAAATGATCATGCATGCGACTTCTGCGGCATCCAATGGCAGCATGCAGGATACACGATTATGTACCGATCTTCCCCATTTTGACGGAAAAAGCCACCAAATTGACGGAAAAAGTCCCTTCGAATGCCTGCATATTTGTTCTGTCCCCTTTTGACTCAGTCAGGCAGTCGTGCAGTCTGCAGTTCGCAGTATCTGACAGCTGAATGCTGACTGAGTGAAGTCATGATCTCACCGAGAATCAACAACCCGTCATCCTGATCCGGCGCAGGGAATATCCCCTCCCTCCGCCGGTCGGTATACCGGCGGGCGCCTGTCAGATCCCGAATTTTAGTGGATGATGATCTGTCATGACCGGCAGCTGCCGCGCGCATTGACTGATCACTGTCAACTGTCAACTGTCAACTGTCAACTGTCAACTGTCAACTGTCAACTGACAACTGACAACTGACAACTGTTTAAGATCCCTATCGTGCTATTGACCAATGACCATTTGCAGACCGCCCTGCAAGTGTGGTACGACTCGTTGGCCGGAACCAAACCCGATCCCAGTTCAGGAACCTGATTTTTTCATCACCTCAACCCATTTTGATATGAGAAACGTACACCTTTTCAACCCTGTTTTGCCGCCGTCCCGCCGCCTGTTGATCGTTGTGGAAGACCTGGTGGTGAATTAGAATTGAGGCGGGCGGCCAACCTCAGAACGATCGCCCGGCCTTCAACCCCAAAACCTCAACTCGTTTCCGTTTCAGCCAGTTCAAGGCCTGAATATTGCTTTCATTCTTCAATAGATTTTCCAGTTTTTCCGGTTTGGGGTTCACATCCGCATGGAACCGGGCCAGTTTGCGGCATTTTTGCACGAACCGCAGGAAGGATTTCCGGTTGGATTCCGACAACAGGTTGTTCATCCGCCTGTCGCTGAATTTCCCGTTGGGCAGCACCTCACGGAACAATTTTTCCTTGGTAAACCGGGGGTCCGAAAAACCGGGATAATACCGCAGAACCCGCTCCAGCAACCGGATCAGGTTTTTGTTGGTATTGCACCAGGGCGACCGCAGCCAGCGATCCAGAACCTTCAGCTCCTCAGGCTCAATGGCCCGGAGGAGGCAAATGAATTTTGTAGCGGACAGGGTCTCCATTTTTGTGGTAGATGTGATCGTATAAATTTAAGATAAACAAGTGATTCAATTGGATCAATGGATTTAATTTTTCATTTTTTTATGGTAAACACTTGAAAATGTCTTTTGCTCCGGGCGGGATTCTGGCGAAATTTGGAGCATTCGAACCATTTCCTGAAAATGAAATCTGCCCTGAAATGAACCCGGACTCAACACCAACTCCCGATCAACTGAAAAACCTGTTGCAGCTGCCCAGCCAAAGAACCAAAAAGATCAGGGTCCTCATCGATACCGATTACAACAGCATCTTCCCGGTCTTTGCAGAGCAGCTCCGGGAATACGAAATGCGAAAAAAATAAAATTGATCCATTCATACTTGCCGGACGGTCACCCTGCAATCCGGTTTCGGTTCGGAAGGTCTACGGGTTGCGTTCATATTTTCAAAACACCTAAAATCCTGAACAATGAGCAGTTTTTTCGCCAACTTGCCAAGGGTTGTTAAAAACCTGGAGAAACTTGATGAAAAGTTTCACCTTTCCCACTACAAATGGGACCACAATACGGTGGTGAGTCCGCTTTCTATGGCCCGATGCCCTTATCCAACCTCCAACTTACCTACTGCCAAATGGCTGCTAAAAGTAGCCGAACGAGTAGTTGAAGTGATTTTGAACACAAAAGAAGTCGACATTCTGGGGGATAAAGCAACAAACGCTCAATTAATTCGGAATGCCCAGCTGTTGAAAGGACAGGTTGAAAGGGAGGCCGTTAATCTTACAACCCTTACTCGCGTAGTAGGAGATATCGTCCAATACGGCAGGGTTACCGCTGGGGGAGGCGGCCGGCCCAAGGATATGGAGGAATACGCCCAATTGTTCAAAGTGATCGTCTACACCTCCAGCGTGCAGCACGCCGCGGTCAATTTCCCGCAATACGACCTGATGTCCTACTGCCCCAATATGCCGTTGGCGGCCTTCAGTCAATTCCCGAAAACGGCAGGCGGAAACCCGGTCCCTGCGCAGGCCCAGGATTATCTCAATATCCTGCCGCCCATGGGCACGGCGCTCACGCAAGTGAACGTGGGCTTTACCCTGGGTTCCATCCACTACACGGAGCTGGGCGATTACGAAAACGGGCAGTTCAGCCAACCCGTCACCAATGGGCCGTTGGCCGCTTTCAAAACCGACCTTCAATCGATCGGCGAAACCATCCGGACCCGCAACACCAACCGGCGGCCCTATACGCCGCTGCTGCCGGAAGGCATACCGCAAAGCATCAACATTTAAAAGGATCAGGGGGATGCCGAAAACCCTTAAAAAGAGTAGGCTTAACTCAATTATCCATACCATCATGCCCGTAATCAAGGAATTGGATTTCACCTGCAGCAATTGCGGAGAACATTCCCAACCGAGCCGGGGTACCGCCTCGGCGCCGGGGGAAATGTCGCCCCCTTATGACATCAAGATCAACGGAAGCAGTGATTTGAGCAGTTGCATCCAATGGAACGACAGCGGAAAAGTTTACGGAATCTCCGTTGTTCACAACATAGGACCCAGTTATTCAGTGCATGTGGACGGTGAAGGGCCCCACGGCTGGCGTTCAGGATCCGGATATTTAAGGTTCATTGACTATACAGGCGACCATTACGACCTGTCGCTTTTTCGTTCTTCCCGAGATACGCATTCCGTCGAATACATGAGCGCAAGGCCCGGCATCAAGACCATTTTATGGAGTAACGAAAGTTTCTGAAAAATCACCAAACACATCGGATCGCCGGTAATATGTGAATTCATCAGCCTTCGGGAATCCGGGAACTAATAAAAACAACGACATGCCAAATTCAAAAATAGAACATATCTTCATCCTCATGCTCGAAAACCATTCGTTCGACAATATTTTCGGGTTTTCGGGTATCCCCGGCCTCCGGGGCCTGAACGGTACGGAGTCAAATAGCTATGGGCACACGTTCCGGGTACAAAAAGGCGCCCTGGATGCGATGCCGGCTGATCCGGGCCATGAATTCGCGGATACCCTGGAGCAATTATGCGGCCCCAATGCGGATTTTTACCCGTTCGGTTCTTACCCTGCTGTGAATAATTCCGGGTTTGTCTCCAATTTCGCAACTTCCCATTCGGAGGATACCGGAGACGCCCCGCATCCCAATCCCGGTCAATACGAGGATGTGATGAGGTGTTTTGACACCCCAAATCAACTTCCTGTGATGTACCAACTGGCCACGGAGTTTGGGGTCTGCGATAACTGGTTCTCCTCCTTACCCGGCCCGACCTGGCCCAATCGTTTTTTTGCCTATGCCGCATCCTCTGCCAGCCTGGACGACTCGCCGTCAGCACTGGAAATGGCCGCGTGGGAAAGCCTGGACGGAGGGATCGTGTTTCCGAACGGCTCCATTTTTGACCTGTTGAGAAGCAGGGGTTATCCCTTCCGCTTGTACCAGGAGCACCTTAGTTTGACTTCCTTTCCCATCGTCCTTGGCCTGAACGGCATTAGTTACAAGGACGACATGCACGACTTGAGCGAGTTTGAAAAGGATTTAAAACATGGATATCCCTACCCGCTGACGGTGATCGAACCCAATTACGGAGATACGCTCCACGGCACATTCAGAGGGGGCTCCTCGCAGCACCCAATGGATGGAATGGCAGCCGGAGAAAACTTGATCAAAAATGTCTATGAGGCTATTCGGGGCGTACCCGAAGTCTGGGAAAAAAGCCTCCTGATCATTACCTACGATGAACACGGGGGTTTTTACGATTCCGTCGCGCCGCCCGCTGCGCCGCCGCCCAATGACGGCAGTCATCCGGGAGGGCAGTACAGTACCAACGGATTTCTGTTCAATCAATACGGCGTAAGGGTACCTGCGGTGGTCGTCTCACCGTACATCCCCAAAAACACGGTATGTCATACCCTGTTCGACCATACATCGATGCTCAAAACCGTGGAAGAGCTCCTGGGTTTGCCGTCGTTGACCGACCGGGACAATTCGGCCAACAGCCTGCTACCCCTGCTCACCGAAGACCACCTGAGAACCGACTGCCCCGAAACCCTGGGTGCCCCTGCAGCTATGGCTGCAACGCAGGTATTGGCCGCTTTGCCGACCAGGTCAGAACAGCCGGAAATGAACGACACCCCGCTGCCAGAAAGAGGTAATATTTACGGATTTTTGGCCATCGCGGGCAAAGTGGCCCATGAATTATCTTCTGGAGCCCCGGAAGGCTTCACCTCCGTGGTTCAAACGCTGCCATCCCTCCTGGACATAAAGACCATCGGGCAGGCTGCCGATTATATGAATGCTGTATTGCAAAAAGCAAGAGCAGTCTGATCAACAGCGAACCACCGGATTTGATATTTTTGCAGCTTTGCGAAACCTCCGAAGTTTCGCAAAGCTGCGGCGGTTTCACAAAGCCGTACCAAACCTTAAACATCACAACCCATGTCTCAAACAACACCGCTTCCCGCACCCACTCCCTTTACCGGCCCCGGCCAACCCGTCGACTGGCTGTTTGTCTTCAAATTCAACTCCGCTGCTTTTCCGGGTTAGTACCGGTTATCCGGTTGAATATGATGCGTCCAATGGTGTCCTTTAGGGCAGTCGGTGGTAAATCCAAACATGAATCATTTGATTTCCCAAACACAACGATAATGAAAGTCCAATTTAACGCTTCCGCCCTTTTTTGGCTGGCTTGGATCCTGGTGACCTGCGCATCCCTGCCCGCTTGCCAGGGGCCCGGGACCAATAAGACTCCGGATACTGAAGATGCGGCGGCTGATTCCGGTTCTGCTGCCGCTGCGGTCTTCGAAAGGCTTGATAACCTGCCGGTGTCCTCCATGAAAAAAGTCTGGTCGCACCAACCGGAAGAAGCGGAAGGCGACTGCTCGAGCGAAATCACCCGCTACGAACAGAACGCCCTGGTGTTGGATGTCGAGCACGTCGATTGTGGGGGTTACGGCTGGAACGACACCTGGTACCTGCTCGATAAAGCCGGAAACCTTAGCATGGTACACCTCAAGTCTACTGAATCCCATGTCGATTACGATTCCGAACAGTTTTATTATATCCTGTCGGAAAAGATCATCGATTTCACCGGCGCACAGCCGACTGCCAAAGTCCGGATGGACACTTTGTTGCAAAAATCACCGGAAACAGCCGTGCGATTCAACGACAACTATAACTCGGCTCCCTGGATCACACTTGACGACCACGGAAATGGTTTTGTTTTCGGCAGGAAGATCGATTTCAACGGCGACTGGTACCCGCTAACGAAACAAGCGATCAAGGATTCGCTGATGAAAACAGCCGTCATACCCCGGCCGGTCCCGATCAAGTTCACCGGCCAGATCGGTATGGGGATGCGCGGTGAATTCCGTTCCATGGGGGAAGAAGCCGTTCAGGAGGTGCTGCCTGTAAAGGAATACGCTCAGCAGCGGCAATTTGACCACTTCAGCAGGAGTAAGAAGCAGCTGCAACCGCTCACCGGCGTTGGAGAGGAACTATCAAGAGAATATTGGAGCCATCGGCATTTGCAGCGTCTGCCGGCCGGCCGCCGATAAGAATTTATTGTCCCGGAAAAATCCGCTCAGGCCATTCAGTTGCCTGAACAAGCCTTTTTCTGACCCTTTCAAAGGTTATTTTATTTTTTAACATGGGTTTTTCCAATTCAAAATCGATATCCTCAAACCAGGTGATTGCCTTTAGGGGGATAATCGGGTTTGAGTTGGCATATTTCTTTCGATAAGCGGCTAGAATTTCTTGCAAAGAAAGGTGTTCAAGCAAAAAATAGAGGTCGAAAAAATCTTTCTGCCGATTCCCGCTATGGGCTATGGCATTTAATTTCATAGCGCCAATATCTTCCAATGAAGCAAGAGAAAGATTTTGAATTTTAATCAAGGGGCGAACCAAAGGATAAGCGTGAGTGAGGAAGTCTACCTTGACATTATTGATAAAACCTTTCAGCGTGTTAACGGCAATATAATCGGTTGAAAATCCAAATTTTTTCAATAAATGTTCTTCCAGTTTCGAATTATCGAACGGTTGCATGCTAAAAAAATCAAGGTCAATTGAAAGCCGGTGGCCGATATGTAGTGCCAAGGCCGTTCCACCTACCAGAAAAAAATCCATTAGGAACGCATCCTCTTGAAGTAGTTGCAAGAGGTTAAAAGTTTGGGGCAGGATTGCTTCAGGTTCGCTGTGGATCATGAATAAAGCCTGATTGGAGATAAACTTTGGTAAAATTCTTGTGCTTCCGGTCAAGTCGGGTGCTTTTTTCAGCTATTTCAAGCATTTTATTAATCCCATAAAAATTCACAATTTCCTGCCACTCCTCAGGAGTACCCCGTTCAATTACCCGTTCGATTACGACCGTCGCCAGGTTGGAAAAATCAATTTCTTTCCAATCATATTCCCATAACAAGTGGCGGCGAATAACCGGAACTGACCGTTTTACGGGCATAAGGTTTTTTTACAAAGATAACTAATTTATAGCGACTTAAGTTTCCAAATCAAGCCAAAATCACACATTCCACCAATATGTCACCTTCACCACCAACGCCCGGTTCTTCACCCCGAACGGGGCCGGCAAATAGTTGTCGGTATATACGATGAACAGGTCTGAAACCGGGGCGTAACGCCATTGCAATCGGGTATTCAGGTTGATATTGTCCTGCTGGTTGTTGTATTGCAGGAATGCCGTGAGGTAGAGCTTGTTGGTCATCGTCACGTCGATGCGCGGGCCGATCAGCCAGAAATTGCTGGTATTCCAGGGTTCGGGCAGGTCCAGCCGGTTGTAGGTGGCGTTGAGGACCACGCTGACATAGGGCTGGAAGCGGTAGCCCAGGTTGGCGGAGGCATTTGCACGCTTGCCTTTTGCAAAATACCCGCCGAAACCCGCCGAAAAGCCGTAGGTCAGCAGACTTTGCGGTTTGCTCGTGAACTGAAAGCCCGCGTAATTGGCCTGGTGCCGGCTGCCGGTAGCCAGCGTATCGTTGCCGTTGTTGGTGGGATCGAAAGGGAATTGCAGCTCTACAAAATCGGATTGGGTGATCAGCTTGAACACGCTCTGATCCCGGAACGCGACATTGTAGTTCAATTGCACACTGTTGTCGGTCAGGTGGAAATCGGTATTAAAAACGGGTATGAAGCTGAGTTCGGGTCCGTGGCTCAGGATCGCCTTGCTGTTCGGGAAGAAATTGAAAAGGGCCTTCGGGCTGAGCCGGATAAATCCCGTGCGCGGCACATACCCCACCTCTGCGTTGTAGTTTTCCCCCACGTATTCGTGTTGCCAGGCGACCGTGAATTTCCGGCTGGCGTACTGCAGGTTAGCCGCGTGGGTGACATCCTTGCCGGACACGCCCGGGCTGAACGATTTCAGGAACAGTGCCTTGCCCGTCCACAGGTTATTGGGCGACGCCAGGTTGTATTCCAGTCCCAGGTTGCGGTTGTAGCGCGTGTGTTCCGGATGCGCGGCGTCGGGCGTGAAATCGAGCGCCTCCCGGTTGACGGCCAGCAATCCGATATTGGACCGGGCGAATACCTTGCGCTGCAAGGCCAATACGGCGTAGTTCTGCCCCGACAGGCTTGTTTCGGCTACCCGGTCGGTCTGCATGTCCATCAGGCCGATGCGCCAGTTTTTGTCGAGCTTGCCGCTGAGGCGCGCGCCGAACCGGATGGGTACCCCCAACCCGATGCGCCGGGAAAAGAACGGCCGGATGGTGGAATAGCCGAAATTGGCAAATAGGTCGCCGTTTTCAAGGAAGAACTGCCGCCGCTCGGGAAAGAACAGCTCGAACCGGTCGAGGTTGGTCACCTGCTGGTCGACCTCCACCTGCGAAAAATCGGGGTTCACGGTCAGGTCGAGATTCAGCGACGAATTGAGGGCGATCTTGGCATCGGCGCCCAATTCGCCGTGGTAGTCGGCTTTGGCGTCCTGACTGAAGTCCTTGGTCGTGCGGCCGAGCGCGTATGGGATCACCGAGATATTGGCTCCGGGAACGGGCGGCGGTTGGTCCCAGACCAGCACGCCGGTATAGGCCAGGGAAGCCGTCGGGAACTGCCGCGGCACGGGCGCCCAGGCGGATTTTTCGGTGGTTTTCAGGTCGAGGCGGCTGAAATTGACGCCCCACTCCGAGATCCCCTTTTTGTATCGGATGCTTTTGAACGGGATGGCCAGTTCGAGGATATAGCGGTCCTCATAGGTTTTGGCCACCGTCACCCACTTGTTGTCCCAGCTCAGGTCCACTTTGGAGCCCTCGTACATGATCCCGTCCCATTGGGCGCCCACGGCATTGGCTCCGAAAGCGAAGCCGCTGGTGAGGTCGTTGAAGGTATCGAAAAAGAAAATGAAATTGTCGTTCTTGCCGAAGGTCCAGTCGCGCCGGAGGGATTCCACGTAATAAGGCCCCGGCAGGAGGTGAAAGCAGGTGACGATCATATAGATCTGCTGGTCGTCGTAGGTCATGCGCACCTCGGTCTTCACCCGCGCGAAACTGGTATCCATAGGCAGCACGCTGTAGAAATCGGTGGCGACTTCGGCATCCAGCCAGGCTTGTTCGTCCAGGACGCCGTCCACCCGGATCGGCGAGGAGGCTTTGCGGATATGGAGCCGGTATTTATCGTTGATCTTCTGGCCGTGGGCAGCCAGGCATAAAAACAGGCCTGCACAAAGCAATAAGGCCTGTTTCAGGCGGGTGAAGGTTGCGGACATTGGTTTCTTCGTTTTGCGCGCCTAAGGTAGGTACAAAATATTGATTGCCCTGAAAGCAGTCCTTTTGAGGCAAACAAAATTCATTTTGAATCCTGGAATTCGCTATTTTGTCCAATAAAATCAACGCATGAAAGTCAACTTTGATAGCAGGGGCTACCTAAAACCCTATCACAAACTTGAATTGGAGTTCAATGAATTCAAAGAAATTTTCGTTGATGCATTTGATGATTCCTCTTCAAGGCATCTGATTTTTGAAAACTATGCTAGGTTTTTGCAGGATTTTTCAGATAAGGTTTCCGAAACGTTTACTCATTGGATTGACGGGAGTTTTGTGACCAAAAAAATGAACCCAAGAGATATTGATTTTGTATCTATTATAGATTTCAATATCTTCGTAGAGAAAGAAGCATTGATTGAAAGGCAGTTTCGATTATTTGGAGCAAAAGCAGCTTATCAAGTGGATGCTTATACAATTCGAAAATACCCAGAAGGACATGAAAAGTACATTATCTACCAAGGAGAATTAGTATATTGGGAAAACTGGTTCGGATGGACCAAGAAAAATCGTGCGAAAGCAAAATTTCCAAAAGGGTTTATTGAAATTAACTTTATCAATTTTAAAGGCTGAATCGATGGCATCCAATGAACTGGACAAAAGAACCTCAAGGATAAGCGACATTCTGGAACAAATAGAAGAGCTCAATCAGCTTATTGAGTTTCAAAAGATCCACCATGCCGATGACTCAACAATCAGCCAGTATGAATATATGCGAAAAGGCTTTGTTGATGAATTGAGCGTGCTGCTTCAGGATTTCAAACTACGATTCCCCTCGATCGAGATAGCTGCCTGACCGGGATTGTTCATAAAATCTGGTTGAACTCCAACCGTTCCCCGTCCGGTCCGGCGATATTGAAATATTTGCAGCCGTTTTTCCAGAAAGGAAGGAAGACCGGCGCCGGTTCCAACACGTTGAATCCCGCTTTTTTGAGGGTCTCAAATGCAAGATAGATGTCATCAGTGTCAAATGCCACATGATCCACATGCCCATCCTTCCGCTCCCGGATAGCCGCTAATTCTTTTTCCGGCATCTGATAGATCTCCACGATAACATCGCCGCTTTTCATCATAACCACCCGGCCGGTATCTCCGTTGAACTCAAAAGAAGAGGACATTACGTTTTCAAAACCCAGGCTTTGATAAAATGCCTCCGACCGGGCGAGGTCGGCAACGGGTATACCGATATGTTGAACCCGGGAGATGAAGAATTTCATGTTTTCAGTCGTAAGTTTGTTATTTGTAAATCCGGAACCGAGCAGAATCGAAGTCAACTCATTTGAAGCCCAATATAGAAAATCTATAAACCCCAGTCGAATTAAAATCTAATCTTGGATCAGAAACGAACAACGAATGTCCGGAAAACTGAAAGACAAGGTCGCCCTCATCACCGGCGCCACCAGCGGCATGGGCCGGGCTATTGCGGAATTATTTGCCCGTGAGGGCGCCTCTCTGGTCCTTTCCGGGCGGGACCAACAGCGGGGCGAAGCGCTGGTTGAAACATTGAAAAATGCCGGTTCGGACTGCTGCTTCATGCCGGGCGACGTCAGCCGGCCCGAAACCAACCAGCTGCTCGTGGAAACGGCCCTGTCCCGGTTCAGCAAAGTCGATATCCTTTCCGCCAATGCGGGCGTACTCGGCCTGGGGGCCGTCACAGAGCTATCCGTCGAATCCTGGCACAGCACCCTCGACACCAACCTGAGTTCCATCTTTTATCTCTGCAAATACGCCGTCCCGGAACTGTTGAAGAACGAAGGCGCCAATATCCTGATCAACGCCTCGATCGCAGCGTTCAAAAGCTTCCCCAACCACCCGGCCTATTGCGCCTCCAAGGCGGGGGCCGTCGCCCTGATGAAACAGCTGGCGGTGGAATACGGCCCGAAATTGCGGGTCAACGCCATTTGTCCCGGCCCGGTGGATACGCCCTTATTATGGGATTCCTCCGCCGCGTTCCCCAACCCCGAAACCGCCGTCACCGATGCCGAAAAAGCCACCCTGCTCAAGCGACTGGGCCGCCCGGAAGACGTTGCCCGGCTCGCCCTGTTCCTCGCTTCCGACGACGCCTCCTGGATAACCGGTACGACAGTGACGGTTGATGGGGGGATTATGAATGGGTAGGGGGAGGAATTGTCTCCTTCGTCCCGCTTATGGCGGGACTACGGCGACCGGGGGAGGAATTGAGGAACTGAAGAATCGAGGAACTGAGGAACTGAGGAATTGAGGAATCGAGGAATTGTTGATGCGTTGATTGGCCGCCTCCGCCGAGGCTACGGCCGCCGGAGGTTGATGCGGGGATTGGAGCGTGCGAAAGGGGAAGCCGACTTGAGCATGTTGAAAAAAGTGGTTCTCGCGCAAAAGACGCAAAGTTTTGATTTCCATCACGCTGCGCGCGCTAAATATCGGGTTGACACAAAATCTTGGACGATACCATCCGCCCTCACCCTCTCACCCTCTCACCCTCTCACCCTATCATTCTCTCACCCTCTCACCCTCTCATTCTCTCACCCTCTCACCCTACTCCCTCAACACCCCCGAAGGATTCCGCCGCGCCGCCTCAAACGACTTGAAAATAACCGTCAGGAACGCCGTGGTAAACACGAACAGCACCCCAATGGCGAAAATAGACCAGTCGATGGCCGTCCGGTATGCGAAATTGTCCAGCCAACGGTGCATCAGCCACCAGGACAGCGGAAAGGCGATCAATACGGATACCGTCAGCAGTACGGCGTATTCCCGCAGCAGGTGAACGATGACCCGCCGGATCGGAGCGCCCAGCACCTTCCGGATGCCGATCTCTTTCCGGCGTTGCTCCGTCGTGAAGGACACCAGCCCGTAAAGCCCCATGCACGCGATCAGAATGCCCAACAGCGCAAAGGAAGTGAACAGGGTATTGAACCGCCGGTCGTTGGCATATTGCTGCGCGAACCGCTCGTCCAGAAAGAAATAATCAAATGGATTGTCCGGGTAAATGGCGTCCCATTCCCGCTGGATCTTATCCATTACCGGTTTGTAATTGGCCGCTTTGATCTTCAGCGAATAGTAGGAACCCGCGTCGGGTGAAAAGAGGAAAACCACGGGATCCAGCGGCTCGCGGACCGATTTCTGGTAGTAATCGCCCACTACGCCGATGATGGTCATGGAATGCTCGGAATCGGGATTCAGTTTTTCGCCGACGGCGGCTTCCGGGCTTTCAAAACCCAGTTGGTAAACAGCGTTCTTGTTCAGGAGAACGGCGAAGGAATCCGTCGGCATATCCCGCTGGAACGTCCGCCCGGCCAGCATATCGATATCGAATTGATCGAAGAATTGATCATCGACCCGAACGCGGTAGCAGCTGAGCAAGGCGGTGGTATGCCGGGTCGAATAACCGGTGATGCTGAAGTTCTCAATCCCCGGCACAATGGAGGAAATGGTCATTCCCTGCACTTCCGGCACTTTATTCAGCTCCTCCCGGAACAGGCCCAGCCTTTTTTGCAGATCGGCGCGATCGGTACCGGAAGTAGGCGCTTTCAATACCAGGGTCTGCTCGATATTCAACCCCAGGTCGTGGCTTTGCATGAACCGCAACTGGCGCACCACCAGGATCGTTCCCATGATCAGGACCGTGGAAATGACGAACTGGAACACCACCAGCGCCTGCCGGAAGCCCACCTTTTTTACATTTTGAACAAACCGCCCCCGGATGACCGCCAGGGGTTCGAAAGCCGCCAGTACCCGGGCCGGATACCCGCCTGAAATGACCCCGCCGAGCAACGCCAGTCCAACCAATGCAGCCGATACCTGCCAGGTCAGCAAAGTGCGCAACGACAGCTCCAGATCGAAAAACCGGTTGACAGCCGGTATGATCAGCCAAAGCAGGCCGATCGCCAGCAAAATGCTCGCCAGGTTGTACAGGAAAGCCTCGGAAAGGAACTGCCGGATCAGGTTTCCGCGTTGGGCGCCCACCACCTTGCGCACGCCGACCTCATGGGCCCGTTTTACCGCCCTGGCCGTATTGAGGTTGACAAAATTGATCCAGGCGATCACCAGCACCAGCATAGCGATGGCGATCAGGAAATAGACCCGGTAGGCGCCGCCGTTGTTGCCCATATCCCAACTCACGCCGGTGGAATGAAGGTGGATGTCCGCAATGGGCTGCGACCAGAGTTCTTCGCGCTGGGACAGCTTCTTGTAGTCCTCTTTCTTTTTCTCATCCAGGAATACGGCGATCTTTTGGTCGAATTGCGCGCGGTCGGTACCCGGCTTGAGGCGGACGAACGTGTAAAAATCGTACCAACCCCAGATCTGGGGCAATTCCTCAAATCCATCCAGGGAAGCCAGCGAATAGATCATATCGAACTGCATATGCGAATTCCTGGGAAAGTCCGCCATGACGCCCGTCACCGTCATCTCCTCCTGCCCGCGGCGCACCAGGATCTTGCCGATGGGATCCTCGTTCCCGAAATATTTGCGGGCGGTGGATTCCGACAGCACGATCTGGTTTTTGCCCGCCAGGGCCTGGTCCTTGTCGCCGCGCAACAGCCGGAAACCGAAGAGGTCAAAAAACGATCCGTCGGCCATGACCGCCTTGTCCTCATTGTAGCGAACCAGGCTGCCGTCCTCATCCCGCCGGCTGTAAACCCCGCCGCCGAAGGGCAGGATGCGGGTATAGGCCTCCACCTCCGGGAATTCCTGGAGCAGGGCCGGGCCAACCGCCGGATAGATGGGGGCGCTGATGACGGTCAACTCCGAATTCTCGTACATGTTCATCACCAGGCGGTAGGTGCGGTCGCCGGCCGGGTGGAAGTTGTCGTAGCTCGTTTCTTCCAGCACGTACAGCCCGATCAGCAGGCAGCTGGCTACGCCGAGCACCAGCCCCAGGAGGTTGATGCTGCTGTCGACCTTGTATTTCTTGAAATTGCGCAATGCGATCTTCAGGTGATTCCGGAACATGGAAAAAGTATTTATGGTGTACAGTCTTGGGTGAATATTGGACAATCGGAAAAAGCGCAGTACATCCAGGAAGTAGCGGCGCCGGGCATAGGTGATCCCGGATTCGGCCGACCGGTCGCGGTACGCCTCGTACAGGTCGCCCTGGATCTCTTCCAGCAGCTCATCGGCGCAGTACCACTCCAGGAAGCGGTCCATCCAGCGCGGAGGCCGGTTGTCGGGGGGGCGGTTCATAATGAAAACCGCAATTGAGGGATCAGGTCCCAAAGGCTCATCCGGGTTTCCCGGGCCACGCGAATGGCCTCCAGCCCCGCATTGGTGAGCCGGAACACGCGTTTGCGCCGGCCGCCCCGCTTCTCGCTGGGCCCCGACATCTCGCTCTTGAGGAATCCCTTCTTCTCCAGCCTTTTCATTACGGTGTGCAAGGCGCTGATGGAAATGGACGACCCCAGGTGCTTCTCATATTGCAGGGTCATGGCGTAGGCGTAAGCCTCATTCGGGTCGGCGGATGCGACCAGCAAAAGCGCTGTTTCTTCCAGGGAACCGAGTTGGTACTGCATGATCTCTTTAACATTTGTAGAATACAAATGTAGGAAAGAGATTTGATTTGTTTAATATTTGTAGAATAAAAAATTTGCGTCAATCTTTCAACTCCACCAAATACAACGCATTCCCGTCCGGATCCCATCATTTGAATTGACATAACTGCAATCCAACCTTCAAACTGAAATAAAATCCCGGACCTGATCCCGGACAATGTTTATTTTGCAGCAAATGAACGACAAGATGAAAAACATGCTGAAGCCCGCAGCGAGGACCTGGATCGCGCTAACCATCCTGACCTGCCAGACAAGCCTGATTGCACAGGTGTACTATATCCCCACAGTGGTGCATATCCTTTACACGGACCCTGCCGACAATATGAGTACCGGGAACATACAGGCCATGATCAATCATGTGAACCTGGGATTGAGGGGATTGTCACAGAACAATGCGGTTTCCAGGATTATTTTCGACACTTTATGGGCGGACACGGAAATCCAGATCTGCCTGGCTGAAGTTGACCCGAACGGGTTACCCACTGACGGTATCGTCCGGAAATACCTCGCTATACCCATTGCACGGGGTGATTTTTTCCGAATGAAAGGCGCATCTACCCCCTGGGATACCGATCGATACCTGAATATATGGATTAGCGCAATGGGGCCGGGCAGCGAAAGCTACGGGGGGATTGCAACATCGGCAACAAGCCCGCATCAAACCTTTCCAAACCCGTATCCGGGGATCATGCTGAACCAGGATTCCTATAACTATCAACAAATACTGATCCATGAAGCGGGTCATTTTTTCGGCTTGGACCATCTTTACTCCGATGACATTCCGGATACGCCGTGCTCCAACAACGCCATCAACCCCGAACCCCAGTGCCTGCCGGCCTTCCTGACCCTGAACACTTGTTCTGAAGAAGCCCCTTTCTGGGGTACGACCGATCCGCCTGATATGATCGAAAATTATATGGAGTATTATGGGAATTGCGCTAAAATGTTCACTAAAGGCCAAAAAGCCCTCATGCGGGAATATGCGAATACCCACTACCCTATGATGATCAACACCCAAATGACCGGATGCGAACCGGAGTTGGTCCGGATTGAAACAAAGGACGCCGGCCGGACAGCCAATATCTACCCGAATCCGGTTCAGGATTTTCTTTCCATCGACCTTGAAGGCTGGTTTTCATGGCAATTATTTGACCTGAGCGGAAAAGTGATGGAAAGCGGATCCGGAATGAATACTGCCCGTTTGAACGCCGGCAGATTACCCAAAGGGATCTATTTCCTTGCCATAAAAAGTGAGGATCTCATTTTGACCCGTAAAATTGCAAAACAATAAGCGCCAATCCATAAATCGCATACCGGAATGAAAAACACCTTCCCGCTTCTCCTGATCCTTGGCCTGCACCTTTCTGCCGCCGCCCAGCAACTGCCGCCGCCGCGCCCCGACCTGGCCGCCAGCAACCGGACCACGGCCAGCGCC
>CALMYQ010000253.1 GCA_937873655.1 uncultured Lewinella sp.
CTTTTTTGGGGCAATGCCAAAAAAGGGACAAGGACCATAAGCAAAGATCAGAAAATCAATACCTTATCAATCCAAAAATCAAACGCAACCAATGATTTTGAAAGTCAAGGGGCAACGGCAAGTTGCTGCTTGACACCAAAACCAGGCTGCTTTTTTCCTTTTTTATTCCGAAGACAAATCGCAACTGCGGCCATGGCCTGCGAGGGCGTTTCGATCAGGAGCTAAAAAGCACAGGATGAAATCGGTATCAAATTGAACAGCCTATCACTAGAGGTGTGTTTATCAGTTACAGTGGATTTAGTGAAAGTGCTGTCCAAACTTTTTCTTATGGCCGGACTGTCAAGATAGTTTTAATAACTGTACAAGAATTAGTTATAGCAATTGAAAGAAAAATTTTATTCAGTGAAATTTTGAAATTTAAGATTCGAGCTTTAGCAGAAGAAGGAAATTGTTTTAAAAATTTGATGCTGATATAGAATTGTTTGCAAGCAAGTAAAAAATCTCTTGGCCGCCAAGTGTTGTACCCAAGCTGTCACTCTTTAAGCTGCGGAAGTGCCTTTTTAATCTTGGTAAAAAGGATTAGGATTTAACCTCAACAACTTCACCAGCAACCACCCCGCCGGCACCCGTTTCGCGCCGAACAGCCACGCGAATCCCTGCACCACCAGCCAATCCCGGAGCCGGGACGGCCGGGCGTTTTTAGGCTTGCCGCCCGAACGCTGCTGTTCCCAGGCCAGCAGGTTGTGGAGCAGCCGGTATTCCCTGAACAGCGGGTGTCCGGTCATCCGGCGGGCGTACGATTCCGGGGCGCCGCCGATGATAGCGTCGGCGCAGAGTTTGCCCGAAAGGACTGCCGGGAGAATACCTTCTCCGGTCAGCGGTTGAGCTACTCCCAGTGCATCCCCGATGAGAAAGGCGCCGTCAAGCCGGCAATGCTCCAGGCATTTCGGGTCAAAAACCCGGTATCCGTGGCCTTTCATTTTATCCAGTTCCGGGCGCGACGCCACGGGGATATTCCCGGTCCCGTCATTTCCTTCAAAAAAGGCCCGCGCCTCGCTCCAGGCCGGGACCACCGCCCGGGCGATCTTGGTGCCTGATCCGATATTCAGCCAGCTGCCTTTGGGGATATTCCAGGAATAACCGCCGAGGTTGTCGTGCAGCAGCACCTGCGGTTCGCCGTCGGCTCCGGCCCGGCAGGCGGCAATTTCATCGGGGTTGCCCTCAAACTCCTTTTCCTGGGTGCCGCACTGGTCGTTTTCCGGTTTCGGGAACAACGCCCGCGCCACCGGACAATGGCTGCCGCCCGCACCGATCAGGTACCTGGCCCGGAACTCCCCGTCGATGAGCCAGTATCCTTCGGCGTCTTTTTCAATTTGACGGACATGATGATCCTCGACGACCCGGGCCCGGCTTCTTTTCAACAGAAATTCATCAAACTCGTACCGCCGGATAAAATACCCTTTTGATCTGATCTTATATTTTTTGCCGTGGAAGTGGACATGTATCCGGCGCCAGGGCCACAATCCGCCCGTATACGCTTCAGGTAACAGGTCCAGGACCGCCCAGATGGGCGGCGAGATCCAGCCGGCACAGAGTTTGACCCGGGGGAATCGGGCGCTGTCTACGACGAGTGTATTCAGCCCCGCTTTGACCAGGGCATGGGCGCAGGTGCTACCTGCCGGCCCGCCGCCGATGATAACGGCATCGTATGTGGGAATGTTCGCCATATGCTCAGTTCATAAAATAATGATCGGGATGATTCAGGGTATCCCGGTAGCAATCGTATTTTGTCATTTCATTGGCCAGCTCCTTAGGACTAAGGTACATATCACCTTCTTCCGCTTCAATTTTCTCCTGCGAATCGCCGAAAGCCTTGCGCACAAAAAAGGCGAAATCGTAGAGTTGGTAACCCAGTCCGAGCAGGCTCAGCAGGATCCATTTGAAGATGCGCAGGACGATTTTCATGGGCGGGTGTTGTGGTGGGTGAAATTAATGAAAAAAGGCTGTACTTCAGTAGCCATTGATACGAAGAGGCCGGAGGTGAAGGTGGTCAACCCCGGTAATGTGGTTATTTTCGCCGATTACATCTCGTCGGACTATACAGAGGATTATAGGACCCCTGAAATAATAACTGTCCACTTTCCTAGAAGGCCTTTTGGCCCTGCTGCCCCATCCGCGAGCGGTTCGCGCGCCTGAATGTTCACCGAACATTCACCCGTTGGGATCGCTTTCTCATGTTATGGAACCGCCAAACACATAGAAGGATCTTGACAAATTTGCCGGAAAGTCCGAAATTCGCGCCTTCTCAGGATCCGCCACAAGCTAAATAAATCGTTATGGATCCTTTTCTTTTGAGCCCCGGCAGGAACAAATCTGATTAAACCTGAAAAGAACCGAGCTATGCTTTTCAAATGGATCAAGGCCAATAAAAAGATCGGGGACGAAGAGTTTGACAAGATCTACCCGGATACCCTTCGAAGTAAGGCAGACACCCATTTTACCCCCATTCAGGTATCAAAAACGGCAGCCCGGTTGCTGGCGCCCGGATCGGATGTGAAAGTACTGGATATCGGCGCCGGCGTCGGCAAATTCTGTACGATCGGTTCGGTCTGCAGCAAAGGGTATTTCGTCGGCGTGGAGCAGCGAAAGGGGCTTTGTACGATCGCCAGGGGCGTCTGCGAGCGGTACAAACTGAACAACGTGGAATTCATCCACTCGAACATCACCGATATCCCGTTTGAAGAATACAACGCTTTTTACTTTTTCAATCCGTTCATGGAAAATATCTGCCCCCGGGAAAAGATCAATAATGAAGTTGAATTGAGGAAAGAACTTTATCAGGAATATTCGGCTTATGTCAGGGAACAATTGGCGCAGATGCCGAAAGGCACCCAGTTGGTCACCTATTACAGTTATTTGATGGAGGTCCCTCCGAATTATGCCCTGAAAAGATCTTTGTTCGATAACAAACTGAAGGTTTGGGAGAGGGTGTAGGGCCCGGGGGGGAGTTCAATATTTATGGGCTGAGCAGCCAGGATTTGGTTATTACATCGCCGAAAACTGGAGCGCGCCCGAAACGACCAGGTCCACCTGACCGAAGCTCAGATCATCGAACTGGGTATCCTGATCCAACCCCTGGTACAATCCTTCGGCGGCGCCCTGATCGACGTCATGAGCACCAATAAGCGGGTCCTGGCGCCCAATTTCAATAATCTCCTGCGCTGGGCCCAAAAGCCCGGCAGGTACGACCTCGTCGGTGTGGACATTGCCATGGGCGAAAAGCCCACCATCCTGGCCAGAAAGGTCAAACGAGCAAGAATCTTTAATTTTATACTTCGCGCTTCCCATTCACCTCAATGTCTTTACCGCCAAAGCGAAGTATAATGACGCAGGATTGCGAGTTTCTTTCGAAACCTGCAGGCGCGCGTTATACTTGGACTAAAATAACATCATCATGAATGAGACGAATGTGAAATTTACCGGATCCGGACTCCTGTCTATCTTGCTTTTGATTGCGATCATTGCTGTGGGAACGGCTGCGGGGATTGGGTTGGCTAATCGGGTGTTGAAATAGAACTCATCTTCCGCACCCTAATTTTTAAAAATAACAATTTAACCTTTTTGCGATTTTTTTGCCACCAAATAAATGTAGATCAACAGGCATTCATCTTCTCAACATCTGGAAAAGGAACTACATTGAGCCCAAAAATCCCAATTTTGGGCTATTCATAGTAAATTATCCATTTTTCTCCAAGGGGGTGCGGAAGATGAGATAGAAGACTCCTTTCTTGATTTTTACTTCCTTTTATACCGGAACTACATCCTTGTTCCAAGGTTGTTTTTTTGAAAAAAAAAGACAGAACTTCGCCTGCAATAGCATTCACGCTAGTGGCACGAAATTCAATTAACGCTTAAGTTTAGTATCTTGCGCAGAAAAAAGGGATGCCAACGCCGAAGAGTTTGAAAATACAAGTCAGCGAGTTGCAAAGATCGATATTGGAACAGCTCCAGGGCCAACGAAAATCCAGTGTGTCGGAAGCTGGTCGAAGTCAGATCATATTGGAGATCAGCAAGGGGCTGGCCAACACGCAAGTGTCGCAGAATTTGGGAGTCCAGTATGACCGGGTTCAACGGTGGAGAAAACGGTGGTTGAGTTTTGAATCGGCTTTTGCGGCCTTGGAATCCGGTCCGGATGATGGCCATTTGCGGCATCGGATGACCCAAAAAATATTTACACCCCAAACGCCCAGATCGGCAGTTATTTTTTATACCTCGCTTCACAATGATGCTATTTCAAAACCACCACCTTCCCCCGATCCACTATCCGGCTACCTTCGCAAACCTCATAAAAGTACAACCCTGATGGCAGGTGGCTCATTTCAATTGCATTGTCCCGGCCGGATAAAACCCGGTTCACCACCTCACGGCCTTGCGCATCCAAAAGCCGGAAAAGCGCTTTTGCTGTCCTATCGGATGACAGTTGAACAGACAAGGCGCCCCTTGCAGGGTTTGGCGATACCCTGATCTGGCCGGTTATAGGGTCGCCCACAGCATCAATCACCACCTGCACGGTGCGGCAAAGCGTATCAGCCCCCCGCGGATTTTCCACAGCAAGGCAAACTTCATAGGCGCCGGGCGCCTCATAGGTATGCATCGGGTGCATAAGTGTATCCGTAGTCCCATCGCCGAAATTCCAGGACCATGACCGGATATCGTGCCGGGAGCTGTCTCGAAAAACAACCTCCAGGCCCGATGACTCGTATTGCCAGGCGGCTTGCGGAGGAGACCGCAGGGTATCACAGGGGCTGCCTTCGAGAGGGCCTAGGCGGAAATTTGGGAAGTTGGGCAGGCTGAAAGCGTTCTTGGAAGGCATTTCAATACAATGTTGGCAGACATCGCAACTATCCCCGGGAAGGTCCGGGTGGTTAATGACGTGCAGGTAATGGACTGAATTATTGCTGCTGATGTAAATCTTCCCGTCCGGGGCCAATTGGGCCATATAAAAAGTAGTGGCAAAAACAGGAGGATCAAGGAAACCGTCCCATATCGCAATGGTATCTTTAGATGCAGCGATATTATCTGCCCAAAGATCGTATTGGTATAAATATTTGAAGGAGGGCACGTATAAAAAACGGGAATTGGGGGAAATGGCAGCCCCACCTGCCCAGGCACTGTCGGCGTAAGTCCATTGAATTGGGTTACTCAATTCTCCGGTACAGCGGTCGAAATCATAAACAGCTAGATGGTCAGCGGTTCCTATACCTCCCACCAGATGAATATTGGCAAATTTGGTCCCATCCGGTGAAAAGACAGCCTGCCCCACTCCAGGTGAAGGAATTGGCGTTCCGATAGTTTGAATGCCTAAATTTAATATTCCCTGAGGAGTCACCAGAAAACGGTAATATTTGTTGGTATCGAATTTACGAAGCAACACCCACCAATCCCGACCATTGGCGTGCCGGGTTGCGGTCAACTTCCCTAATTCGTAAATATCCTGTTTAATAATTTCATTCTTTTTTAAAACTTTCCCATAAGTATTTTGGACCATGTCAATCAATGAGTAGTAAAAATTTTCGCTAAAGGAAGGAGTTTGGCTTGTAGTTGGCTCCCTATCCATATGCAATAAAAAAAACAAGGAGTCCCTTCCCGGCACAGGTAAAATTAGGGCTCCCTGGTCCAGGATATAGCCGTAATCTTGCCATGAATTAGCGAGGTGACCCGGATTCAATCCATCCCCATTCTCCATTACTTCATTCAAGCCATTATACACATTGATACCGTTGGTGTAAAAAAGTAAATTCCCGGAGACATCCGAAATGCTCGCATTGGTAATATTAAATCCCATTCCCCTAAATTCGTAGTAAATATCAGGTGGAGAAGTATTAAAATCAATAACAGTTCCGGCAAAGTCTATATCCGTTAAACTGTTTTTACCTAATAACCAAACATAATCTTGTTTTTGACCGAACAACATTGTTGACAAAATTATTTCTACAAAAACAATAATATTGCTCTTCATTTGAAAAAAATTCAAGTTGAGAAAATGACAGAGAATATACTATTTATTGTTGGGTTAAAGCCAAGCTTAGATCAGAATAACCAACAAATCTTCTGCCGTAACAAGGGAATTTTTTATAGACTAATACGACATTTTTCTGTCTAAGCTGTTTAACAAAGCTACATCCAGAGAATCGTTCATCAAGCGCAAAGCAATGCTTGGCGAGTAATTTTAACTAAATATACTCGCCAAGCAATAGCAAGTTATCGAATAATAACCAATTTGACTATTAAAGGACGATTTCCGTTAAGTTTCACTGACGTAAGGTATATTCCAGGTGGAAAGTTATTCACGGATAGTGTAACGGTCCGTTCACCGGGAGTCAAAGATTTTGTTAACCATGCTTTACCGTTCAGGTCAGTTATGACCAACATGCCTTTTAACTCGGACGCCGCCGTCCAACTAACGGTCACCTCTTCCTTTGAAGGATTAGGAACTACCTGGAGTGATTCCGCAAGCACAGGCTTTTTAATGTTTGCAGATACCTGCTTGGCAGACCCGTAGCAGTTTTGTTCATCGTCGTAAACAACAACTTGCCCAATAGCTGCCCCCAGGATAGCTCTGGCCTTATACACAGCATTTCCGCCGGCCAGAGGGCATTGATTGGCAATTATTTCCAGACTGTCAAGCTCATTTTGGTCGAGGCTGTCCAGTCCCGCTGTCCAGTAGGCCAGGAAAACCTTGTTAACGCTTTTTTCATTTTGTTCATAAACTGACGATACCAATATTCCTGAATTCTGGTCTTTCACTTCCGCTGCAGTCCCCATTCGACTGGTTAATAGAGATAAGGCGCCTTCACCTGCACTTTCAGCGAAGGTAAAAGCCTCGTCAGCCAATTTGCTCTTTTCTTGGCGTAACTGAGCCGCAGAGGCGCCTTGAGCAAATTGCAACAAGCTGTCAATCACTGAAATTTCCTTCATTTTGATCCCAGATGAATCCAAATTGACCGTTAACGCCAAGACAGTTGTTGAATCAACAAATTCAAATAAGGTATCGATTGCTTGATCGACATCATAAAATGCACCAATGGTTCCCGAGGCAGAGTTGTCCTTAAAGGATAGTACATCTTGATCTTGAATGGTTCGACCAGCCAATTCTCTAAATAAATATCGTTGCAATTCCCATAAAATAGGAGTGGTATACTGAAGCGTTTGAATTTGCCCCAAGGCAATTTTTTTTGTACTCGGAGAGTCTGGATTAAATAAACCATGAACACAGCTTGAATAATCACATACGTTTTGTTGTCCTCCATTTTGTTGATCATCAAACCATGCACCAGGAGCGGGATTAGGGGGGAAAAAATATTGATTTTGATTTGCATCAGCTATAAATTGCTTTTCTTGAGCTTGGTTTTCACTAACTTGATAAACAGCGCCACTTCCAGATCCATAACTTCCCATCCATTGATTTTCAGTATGGACTTGGCCTTCCAAAATAGCATTTGAAGTGAGTAACAATCCAACATCATGCGTATTAAAAATAGTCCCTCGAAAATTATTTTCAGTACTGCATGCTCCATCAAAAAGAGCTCCAATACGGGTTGAATTCAGGGCATTGCAACAATACACGATACCAGGAGAGGAAGTCACCTTCAGCCCGATGTTGCTGGATCCGCCGGTTCCTGTTCCTGTAACGCTGTTTCCATATAAATAGGAAGATTGAACACCTTCTAACAAGATACCGCCCAAATTTTGAGATGGGCTGCTTAAGGTAACCTCATTTTCATAAAGGTTCACTTTGGAGGAAGCCAGGAGGAAAATGCCCGATCCGCCGTTTTGTACGGTAATTTGGTTGTTTTCCAATGCGGCAGTTGCTCGATTGCCCCATAAAGCAATACCGGCGCCAGAAGTTGAACCGTTGGTACTGATGGTGTTATTGGAAATATCCACCTGGCCGGAAGGGTCTGCCTGAACCACAAATACAGCAATTTCCGAATTGAGAATGCTATTTCCATCCTGCGGTTCCTTCCCGCCGATCTGTATTCCACCGGCATTGGCCAGGGAAGCCCAAATCCCATATTGCACATTATCCATATTATTGCCGGTAGCCTCAAGTGATGTGAAATTGGCAATCACACCTGCTTTGCAGCCAGAGAATTCAGAGTCATAAACGATGACTTTATTGGAACCGTTGGACTGGCTGCGAATGGCTTCACCTTGAAAGGGATAACCGGGATAATAAGTGTTATTTTCCGGCAAGTCGTTAAATTCATTGACCGAAAAAATGCTGTTGCTCCTTACTAGTACAGCTCCGGAAGTAAGCCCGCTGAAAAACGTAGTATAGCTCGAAAAAACACCCAGATCATGAATATACATCCCTGCTAGTGGTCGGGTGTTTTGGTTTGGTAGACCTTCAGGTTCAGAAGTCTGACCGGAAAAAGGTGGCTTGAGGTCTTCCGTACCGATAATACTGTTGCGCAAAAGATCTACTTTCATTTTCCCCAGGCTTCCTTCCGGTACGAAAATACCCACAAAATTATTCTCCAGCGTATTATGGGTGAGCTTCAGATCTGTAACCGGCTCATTCGGTGAGGTGGCGGGATAAGCATATATTGCGTATTGAGCGTCTTTTATCAGGCTTTCGTTCAAATTAAGTTTTCCGCCGGTCTCAACCGTGATTCCCCTCCAAATGTTGGTGCAGGCAAAAAGCGTTGTACCGTCGAGAATCAATTGGGCGCCTTCTTCAATAATTATTTCAGCTCCAGGCGCCATCTTAAAGGTGCAATTGGTAAAAGTATAGGCATTGCCTGATTCCAGACGCAGAACGCCTTCGATGCATTTAATCAGGTTTGCTGCAAAAGTACCGGACGGTAAATCCCCTGCAGCAATAGCCTGTGAAAGGGTGGTTTCAGTGGCCGGTGTACCGATGGTGTTTTCTGCGTCGCAATCATCGCAGATAAAGCAATCCACTACCAGGAAGGCAGCCGGAACCTCTGCAATAATTTCATCACACTCATTATACACTGAAAGGGTGGCTGTGTATTGGCCATTGATGGGGTAATCATAGGATAAATCTGTACCGGAGTCGTTATTATACCCATAATCGATAACATAGGTGTCTGACTGGCGTAAACCGGAAATTTGGAAGGTAAGTTCACAATTCTGGACATTTGCTTCAAAGGTGATTTCCGCAGGAGGACACCCTTCGCAGGATACCGGAACTGTAACGACAGTTGAAGAGGTTTGCACACATCCTGAGCCTACGCTGTGAATGACGGTGTAATCTCCGGCAACAGAATAGGTATGGGTAACGGCCAGGCCTTGCCCCGTATTACCATCTCCAAAATCCCAAGTCTGGGGCAGATCGGTTCCATTGGCGGTAAAGGTAACCTCCAGACCGCAAACCTGAGTTGAAAATGCAGCATTGATCGGATTATCAACATGGATAGTGACTTCATCTGAATAAACGCAAAGGTCCAGGTCTGAAATTCCACCATTATTGACTACAGAGCGCTCCAATACATAAGTTGTAGTTTGGTTGGGATACACATTTAGCATCGGGATTTCCGAAGTGGATCCACCGCTCACGGTAATCGTCTTTTCCCCCAAAATATCCGTAACAACCGAATAAGTTAACAATGGATCGTTGGTACCCAAAACTTTCCAGGTGTATTCAATTTCCACGTCGGAAAGCATGCAAAAATCTGTTCCTCCCAACATAATTTGTTGACTGCACTGGGCGTTGAAAACATCTTCACCTGCTGTGAAATCATCTTGGATAAGTTCTACTTGGTCGATTAGGGTGTAGGCTTTAGAAGGTGATGCCATATTTTCAAATTCTGCAAAAAACCATAAAACATCTCCTTCCACATTTCCATCCAGAGAAAAACAGGAAGCGTTTCTGATATAGTTATTAGAAATTGGTGATACGTGATCAAAGACTTCAGTCATTTCTATATCTGGGCCAAATGTAATTCGAGCGTTATTTGCGTTACCATCTCCACAAAAAGCATAGTCAACATTTACATGTTTTAGTGTTTCCAATAAAGCGTTATTTCCAAGGATGCCTTTTAAATGAACTACAGGAGAATTGGAAGTTAAAGAGACTGGAGATTTATTAAAGATGGAAAGGAAATAACGACCAAAATTAAGGGTTTCTTTTGGTTGCATCAAAACAGACTCTTGGCGAACATCTAAATTTGATCCAATTGATAAATCTATGATGTTCCCCCCAAAAACAGGACAGCGAATATCGTTAACTTTACGAAAAATTCA
>CALMYQ010000254.1 GCA_937873655.1 uncultured Lewinella sp.
TAACGGCCCGCGCTGCTGTGGTAAAGTCGACCTATCGCCGTTTTTCCCCACTGACCACTGAACTTCGGCTTCGCTCAGTTACCAACCACTGACCACTGGCGACTGCCAACTGACCACTGACGACTGCCAACTGCCAACTGCCTCAAACTTCCTGCAATTTGCGCCGGTTATCCCGCTTTTTGGTTTCTTTCAATTCAAAGATGAAGCCTTCGGAGAGGAATTGCCGGTATTTTTCCGGGTCGAACTGGTAAAGGCGGGCGGGGCGGTGCGCTACGCCTTCCTGCGATTCTTCAAGGTCGATGAGGAGATTCATAGACAGGATCTTCTTTCTGAAATTGCGTTTTTCAAGGGGTGTTTCCAGGATGGCCTCATAGAGGTGCTGCAGCTCTGTGAGGGTGAATTTCGGCGGGAGGAGCTCAAATCCGACCGGGCGGGTCCGGATCGACCATTTCAGGCGGTTGAAGCAAGCCTTCAGTATTTCCATATGGTCGAAGGGGAGGTCTTTAACGTCTGAGACAGAATGCCATTCCGCATCGCTGGCGATAGAGGCTGCCTGGACGTTGTAAGCATTGATCTTGACCAGTGAAAAATAAGCTACGGTAATGACCCGGCCGAACGGGTGGCGGTTGACCGCGCCGAAGGTTTTGACCTGCTCCAGGAATACGTTCTGCAACCCCGTCAACTCCTCCAGTACCCGGCCTGCAGCTTCATCCAGATTTTCATTCGGATAAACGAAATATCCCGGCAACGCCCATGTATCTTTGTACGGTTCTTCCCCGCGTTTGATCAATAATACCTTCAGGTCGGCCTCGTCAAAACCGAAGATGACATTGTCAACTGTAAAAGCCGACTTGAAGAAATTGTTTAAATCAGTCATAATTAATCGGATGTAGCGGAATTGGAGGCAAGGTAGCGCAATTATCGCACAACCGGAAGAGAATTAGTGTAAAAAATACACATTTAAAGTCCGTGAATGCCGAATCGGGTTAACAGAAGGTTAAAGCGCTAAATATTACCGGCGTAAAAGGCTGCCGGATATGTACCTTGCAGCCGAAAACGCAATCGTTACCGATGGAATATGTCAAGAAAAAAACGATCAGGACGACTTTCCTGCGATTACCCGGAAACCGCATCGCCGCAGTGGTTGCATTACTGCTGGCCTTTTCCATTTCCGGCGGTGCGCAAAGCCGGAAGCCGGGCCCCGTTTCCCCGCCCCCTGCTGCTCAGGATACTGCCCGGACCCGGGTGGACGTCGATCACGCGGATGTCCTGGAATATCTGCAGAAACGCGGTCGCGTTGTTCAGAAATTGATCGGCCATGTAGAATTGAGCCAGGACAGCGTCTACATGTACTGCGATTCCGCTACCATCGAAAACGGCACCCGGGTGGTGGCGATGGGCCATGTGCTGATCCAGCACGGCGACTCGCTGAGCGTTTTTTCGGACTCGCTGGTGTATAATTCGGAAACGCGCATCGCCGACCTTTTCGGTGAGGTCATTTTGCTGAACAACGATCAAAAGCTGTTTACCAACCGCCTGAACTATGACCTGAATACGAAGATTGCCACTTATCAGGACGGCGCAACCCTGACCAGTTCGGAAACCCAGCTCACCAGCCGGCGGGGATATTACTACGTAGACCAGCGGGAAGCCTATTTCAAGGACAGTGTCCTGGTGGTGGATCCCAAATTCACCTTGCGATCCGATACCTTGCTCTTTAATGCTGAAAACAAGATCGTTCATTTCCTCGGGCCTACCGTGATCGGCGGCGACAGCACCAGGATCTACTGCGAAGCGGGTTTTTACGATACCGCCAACAACCTGGCGGAATTCAGGGAAAATGCCCAGTACGCCAAAGGCGATCAGAAAGCCACCGCCGAAACCATCCGGTATAACGGTGAATTAAAGGAGTACACCCTCGACGGCGATGCCTATTTTGAGGACAAGGACCGGGTAGCGACCGCTGAACAGATCCGGTATTTTGAAGAAATGGACAAAACCGTGCTGAATGGAAAAGCCCATTTCAAAAGCGATAAACAGGACATCACCGCCGATGAAATCGTATACGACGGTAAGAACGAAGTCTATTCCACCAAAGGACGCTCCAGGATCAGCGAGCCGCCCAATATCCTGGAAGCGGATGCCGTAGCCTTCCGGGAAGATATCGGCCTGGGCATTGCGTCCGGCAACGTCATCTGGCAGGATACATCGGCTCAAACCACTATTTTTTGCGAAGATGCAGCCTACAACAGAGAAACGGGATACCTGAAGGCCAGCGGCGGCAACTGGGGCCGCCCGCTCATGGTTTCCGTTGCCGAGGCGGATTCGATGTACATGGCGGCGGATACGCTGATCTCGTTCCGCTCCGACAGCCTTGCCGGCGACAGCAGCCGCATTCTCCTGGCTTACCACGACGTACGGATTTACAAATCCGATCTCCAGGCCCTGTGCGACTCGCTTACCTTCAGCAGCGTCGATTCCCTGTTCCGCTTCTACCGGTCGCCGATCATTTGGTCGGATACCACCCAGTTCACCGGGGATACGATCTTCCTCCAGATGGCCAACCGGGAAGTAGACCAGATCTTTCTCAAAAATAATTCCTTCATCATCAATTCCCCGGATGAACGGTTCTTCAACCAGATCAAGGGGAAATACATCAACGCCCGGTTCCGGGAAGGCGAGTTGCGGGTCATGGACGTCCAGGGCAATGCCGAATCCGTATATTATGCCCGGGACGATTCCGGGGGGTATGTCGGGGTGAACAAAACGATCTGCAGCGATATGGTGCTCTATTTCGGCAGCAACCAGGTTGAAAAGATCAAGTTCCTGAATCAACCGAAAGCCACTATGAGCCCCATGACCAGGGTGGATCATAATGAATTAAAAATTAAAGGCTTCAACTGGGATACCCGTTTCAGGCCCCAAAGCAAGGAAGATTTGTTTGGCGAAGACAAAAAGAGAGCCGTCAGATGATGATGATTTAATATATTATCAATTGATAATATGTGCTTTTCAATGAATAAATTTTCTTAATATTACATCCTGAATGAAAGTTTCAATATCAGTTTTTCGTTAGTTCATTTATTCAATAATTCACTTATGGTTATGAAAGCAACTAGATTTTTACTCCTGATCGCCGTGTTTTGCTTTGGCCTGAGTGCCGTTTTAAGTGCTCAAAGAGACAAATCAACGCGGCCGAGCCCTCCGGCTCAAACCAATGCCACCCTGGGCGATCTGACCATCGCCATAGACTACAGCCAACCTTCGGTGAAGGGCCGGGAGATCTGGGGCGGCCTGGTGCCCTACGGCGAAGTCTGGCGCACCGGCGCCAACGAAGCCACTACCTTTGAGGTGAATGCGGACGTGCAGATCCAGGGCAAGACCCTGCCGGCTGGTAAATACAGCCTTTTCTCCATCCCGGGTGAAGAGGAGTGGGTATTTATCTTCAACAAGGTGCCCAACCAATGGGGGGCGTTCAAGTACAATCCGGCGGACGATGTGTTGCGCATTACCGCCAAACCCGGCAAAGCGCCCGTATTTACTGAAAAAATGAGTTTTGAGGTAGCCGCTAAGGGCGACCGCATGGCCTGGGTTAACCTCATCTGGGCCGATCTGGCTATTGGTTTCGGCATTGAACCCATGGCAAAATAGGTCACTATCTGTGTCAGGTTTCATGGCAGCATTGCGATCAGGTCCCCCCTTGAAGCTGATGGTGCCATGAAACTGTTATTTGGTCGTAAGTCTTCAGTGATAAGCCGTAAGTCAGGAAAACGGCAAAATTCCGACTCCATAACGGAGAACAGGCAATGAAGCAATGAAGAGATGATCCAGTGGGCAGTCCTTCAGTCCTCTTTACAACGGACGCCCGGCAATGAAGCAGTCTTTCCTTTGAAATCAAATCGCCGATCCCCGGGTTTTTAGGAGCGAAACGGTTAGTTTTGCGAGCTACCAATTTTAGCATCCATGTCAAGCGCGAAGAAATGTCTCCGGCTGATACTCTGTTTTGTTTTGATCACCCATTTTATGGAGGCCCAATCCCAGCGGCCTTCTCTGGGGCAGGAGACGCCCTACAATACCGTCTACGAGCACCTTTATTATCTCCAGCAGGATTCCTATAAACCCGATTTGGCTGCGCGAACCTTGTACGGGGTTCAGGATAGTGTACAGCGGGTCAAACTGGCTGTCAAGCTCAAACAGGTCTATGACGGGATGGGGCTGTATGTCCGGCTCAACCGGATACCGCGTGAAGCGGATTTTGTCGATACAGCGGTGTCTCAGCCGGTTTTCACGCTTTTTCCCGACGAGCTGCCGTCCGTGTACGTGGAGAAAGTGGAGGGTAAATGGTATTATTCAGCCGAAACGGTATCGCAAATTGAGCAACTCCACCATGAGGTGTATCCCTTTGGCGCCGACCTGTTGCTGAATTTGCTGCCCCAATTCGGGAATCGCAAGGTGCTGGGACTGCAGGCCTGGCAATTCATGGGGTTGCTCATCATCTTGTTGCTGGTCATTGCCGCTCACTTCGTGCTCAGCCGGCTGCTCAAGCCGATCGTACGCCGGCTGACCCGGTCGAGGGTCTATCCTTCGCTGGTGCCGCCGGATCTGACCTGGTCGATCGCCAGGCTGATCAGCATACTGATCCTGATCCGGTTCATCCGGGTATTTATTCCGCCCCTCCAATTGCCGATCGAGGCCGCCAATTTTGCCGTTACCGTTATCCGGCTTGTTTCCGTAGCGCTTTTGGTGGCTATACTGTTTAAATCCCTCAGGGTAGCGCTGCTGTACATCGAAAAGATCACCCTGCGGACCGAGAGCAAGATGGACGAACAATTGCTGCCTGTCCTTCAGCGGGGAGTGCAATTCCTGATCCTGGCCGGGGCGATTATCCAGGTCCTGCGGATTTTGCAGGTGGATATCACCACCCTCATCGCAGGTATTTCAATCGGCGGTTTGGCCATTGCGCTGGCTGCGCAGGACACGGTCAAAAACCTGTTCGGCTCCCTGACCATTTTTATGGACAAGCCTTTTCAGATCGGCGACTGGATCAACTTCGACGGTGTAGACGGTACGGTGGAGGAGGTGGGATTCCGTTCAACCCGGGTAAGGACCTTTGCCAATTCACTGGTCTATGTTCCGAACGGGAAATTGTCGGACATGGTATTGAACAATTACGGCCTGCGGCAGTTTCGCCGGTTTAATACCACCATCGGCATAACCTACGATACGCCTCCGGCCCTGATCGATAAATTTGTAGAAGGGCTGAAGGCCATTGTAGCCCGGCACCCGCATACCCGAAAGGATTACTACGAGATCCACCTCAACGGGATGGGGGCTCACTCATTGGATATCCTCTTTTACATCTTTTTCGAAACGCCTACCTGGTCGGATGAGTTGCGGAGCAGGCATGAGATCATTTTGTCTGTCCTGAAACTGGGACAGGCGATGGGCGTCCGGTTCGCCTTCCCGACACAGACCCTGCATGTGGAGGAATTCCCCGGTACGGTACCCACTACGCCGGGCCCACCTGCAGATGAAAAGGAAATAGATAAGCGGTTGGCCGATTTTTTGAAAGGCTGATTTACTGCTTCTTAAACAGGTTTCGCTTGTGTTTCTCATCGAGGGGCGCCGGAACCGGCGGCGTGTCCGACACCTGGTCAAAGACTTTGGGCAGGTAATGCCATAGTCCGTCGCGGCCCAGTTTGTAGGCCTCGTAGGTACCGTCGGGGTAGTATTGAGGCCCTTCAGTGCCGTATTGCGCGCCCATCTCTTCGAGGTGGTCAAAGAGGATCATCTCGTAGGTCGGATCGTAATTGAGCTTAACGGAAGCTTCTGCGGAATATTCAAGCAGGACCCTGCTTTTTGAAAAGGAGTTGCCACCCTGATCTTCACTGAGAAAGACAGGTGCGCCGAATACAGGCTTTCCATCCTGGAAGGTCAGCACGTCGATGAGCTTGCGTTTGGTGAAGAACTTGTACCCGTCGAAGCCGAAGAGCAGGTAATAATTCCCGCGCGGGGTTTCCACCTGCCTGATGTTATAGCACAGCGTGCCGTACCACTTGTCGTTGGTCAGTTTGGCCGTTTCCAGGTTCATTTCCCCCATGTCGGAAGACCGGTCGATCAGGGGGATGAGCTGCAGATCGGGCGTATTCATCTGAATAGCGCCGTAGTAGCGGTACTCATTCACATCCACGTAGAGTTGCCAGGTAAAGATGCGGAAGGTGCTGTCCGCCGGGTATTGGATCGAGACGGTTTGCAGCCGCTTAAAAGGATATTTGAACGAGTTCGGCGATTTAAGCGCTTCCTTCAATTTCAGGATCAGCGCTCTGGTGGCGAGGAAGCGGTTATCCGGCGTAGAGTCATTGACAACGGCATATCCCAACAAGGCGAGGGTGTCTTCGTAGATGTCCATGCGCTCAAGGTCGGCCGCTGATAGGGCGCCGGCCTGCTTTTGGGCGTGAAGCGACGAAAGCGCCATAAGCGCAAACAGGATTGGAAAAACAGCCTTTTTCATGGATTGTTCCGGATTATGGGGATTGAACGTCTTTCCGGCGGGATAAATTGCGTTATGGATAGGGTAGGGGTCAGATTCCCGGTTCCTGCCCGGCCGGCAGCGGTTCATGAGACCGTTCAGGATTTTGTGTCAACCGGATTTTTAGCATGCTCAACCTGCTGAAAATCCGATCTTTGTGTCTTTGTGTGAAAACACTGTTTTGAACAGCCTCCGGTTCATTGTTGTTCACGGCGCCGGACAGCCCAACCCCCATGAACAACAATAAACAAATCAAACAACAATAACTATTTCTGGAAATTATAAGAAAGCCCTAAAGAGTAGTACGATTGAACCTTTTTGCTTTCAAACTCGGCATTCCGTACGCCGAAACCCACGCCGACGCCGATGGCTTTCCAGACCTGGAAGGAAAGGGAGTTGATCCAGGTATATTCGAACAAGGTCGGATCTTTTTCCTTGTAGGGAATGAAGGTGGTGACGGTCGAGGACCAGGCCACATTTTTCCCGCCTACGTGGAAGTTTTTGGTAAAGTCAGCGCGGATCTTGGCGCCCAGGCTGCCGGTGGATTTGACGTCGTCCACACCCGAAAAGGCGTAGTGGTAGTTAAGCGGATGGATCACCACGACCAGCGAGCTGGCGGGCGTCCAGGTTACCCCGGCTCCGATGTCGAAGGTTCCCGGGTTGAAGAAATTCTCAACGGATGTATTCAATTCACCCAAGGTGGAAATGGCGATATGTTCACCCAATTTGAGGCCGAACAAAGAGGAGACGTTCAGGATATCGACGGTGCCGTTTTCGAAGAGTCCGTCTTTTTCAGCGGCCATATCTCCTTTTGAGAGGTCGACGTCCTGCCAGCTCTTGTTGATGAGGGCTTTGTTGCGCCAGAACGATTTGCGGCTGATCTTATTGGCAAATGCGGTAACCCCGATATTCAGGGAGGTGGACCCTGCATCGGGGTTAGGGCTTGAAACCCAGTTGCTCGACTTGTTGAAATCGAAACCGATGGTACCGCTGAGTCCTTTCTGCCAACCGGAAAGGATCTCGATCTCTCCGTTGAGCTTGTTGATGAGCCCTTGAAGCGAATCAACCTTGCCCTGGTACATGGCTTGTACAGCCTGCAGATCGGCCTTGTGCGACAAGAGGGTATCCATATTTTGCGCTTGCATCGTGGATACGGAAAGGAGGAAAAATGCGATTGCAGAGGTAATGTTCTTCATACTTGGAATGGTTTTAGAATGAAGTCAAAGGTAAAAACCTTTTAGACTGGAGAGGGTAGGGGAAGTCACATTTTATCACAAGCAGATTCCGTAAAGAAGGCAAGGTGAAATACGAAGTTTATCTGAATTCACTCCAGCTTGAATTTTATGGGCAAATTAAACACAACGCGTACCGGCTCCCCGTTCTGCCGGCCCGGCGCCCACTGCGGCATCAGGCCGATTACCCGCTTGCATTCGGCCTCGATGTCCCGGCAAATACCGCGCAAAGCAGTCACGCCGGTGATGGAGCCGTCTTTTTCAACCACAAACCTTAAAACGGCCGAACCTTCCAGTCTTTGTACAGGCCGTCCAGGATCTTGAATTTATCGTCTTTAAAAGTTAGAAGGTGCGTAATCTGCTTCTTTTCAGGGTAATAGATTTTCTGGACGAAAGCCCCGTCTGCAGTTTTGATGAGGATGCTTTGATAATCGGCGAACAACATCTTTTCGTCCTTCCCGACCTGGTCCGCAAAGTATTTCTTCGGCTTTTGGGCAAAGGTGCTTGAGATGGATAATACAGATAACAAACACAGCAATAATGAGCTTTTCATGTAAAGGTTGTTTGGTTGAATTTGATGTATATCCCTTTCAACTGGAAAAAGTTACCTTGAAGATGAGTGGAATGGAAGGCTATTTTATCGGGCTGTCCGTCAGTGTTTTCCCAAATTTATTCCAATCCGGCCGCCTGTCACCGTGGTTCCTGAACATGGAATAGATGGTCGTGAGAGAGAGTATCAGGTTGACCGGTCGAAATCCGAAGACCAGCCACCGTATTGCTTCAATCACCGCAATCCAGCCGGTTGAAACAACAACGGCGTTCTTTCCCTGTGTAGCTCTAATCCAGGATGACAAGGCAACCGCGACCAATGCCGGGACAAGCAGGAATAAAAAAACGGAAGATGAGACCGGTAGGCTCCTGACCGCCAGCAGATCAATCAGAGAAAGCGAGACACCCCAGAGAATCAGGGAAATATGACCGGTATAAAATGGCAATGAGGTGCCGGATTGGGTACCGGTTACCATATCTGTCCCATCCAGCCAAACTGCCGGACGGCCGCCTTGTAAAATGACAAATACCTTGCGGCCCCCGGGAAGGTCAAAATTAGCGCCTGTTTTCATAGATGTTTTGTCCGGAAAGGAGCCGAGAATCTGGCCGTTACAAGAAATGGTGAACGCTGCAAAATGCTTCTGCCAGGTCAGCAAAAGCCGCTCATTGGGCGTCAGATCAATGCTTTTTTTGTACATAAAGGGATTCGTTTATTATTCAAAAATAAAGTATTCATTGATTTTTTCCAAACGCCATGACCCTTTTGCTGTTTTTTTTGTTTATCCCCAATCGAACCAATCGACCACGCCGCGGCGTGGCGAACCAATCGAATCAATCGAACCAATCGAATCAATCGAATCAATCGAATCAATCGAATCAATCAACATGACGACTTCCAAACTTCTCATCACCTTCCTGCTCACAACCGTCTTGTTTTTTGCAATCGACCTGGTTTGGCTGGGGCTGATCGCAAAAAGCCTTTACCAGAAGTACCTGGGAAGCCTCCTTAGCCCGAAGGTGAACTGGACGGCTGCTGTGGTCTTTTACCTGCTTTTTATTGTCGGCATTTTCATTTTTGCCATATTGCCGGCGATAGAGCGGAATTCCTGGCAATATGCCCTCCTTTACGGCGCACTGTTCGGCTTTTTCACCTACGCTACTTATGACCTGACCAATCTTGCCACTTTGAAGGGTTGGCCGCTGCCCGTCGTTTTCATAGATATCGCCTGGGGGATGTTCCTGACCGGGTCAGTGGCGCTGGGCGGGTATTTTATTGCAAAAATGATCGCAGCAGGCGCATGATTTCTATTTTACTTGAAACATCAGTCCTGGTATTCTGTTACGCCACCCTCTGGTTCGCGGTGTCTATTTTGCTCCGGCGGAATGATATCGCCGATATTGCCTGGGGATTGGGATATCTTGCGATCTCCCTGTTCCTGGTCGTCACCCGGCCCGCTTCCGGCATTGCGCTGCTGATCTTAGTGCTGATTGCTATTTGGGCTATCCGGTTATCGGGGCATATTTACCTGCGGAACCGGAAGAAAGCCGAAGATTTCCGGTACAGGAAATGGCGCGAAGAATGGGGCCGCAACTGGATACGGCGATCTTACCTCCAGGTTTTTCTCCTGCAGGGGTTCTTTATGCTCGTCATTTCCGCACCCATACAGGTGGCAAGCCATGATCATTTGGCCCAACCGGGCTTCTTTGCCTCGCTGGGGACTGCTGTCTGGATCATCGGCTTCTTCTTCCAGGCAGTCGGCGATTACCAGCTGGCCCGGTTCATCAAAACAAGAAAGAACCGGGAAGCCGTACTCCGGACCGGCTTGTGGCGATACAGCCGGCACCCCAATTATTTTGGCGAGATCCTGATGTGGTGGGGGCTCTTCCTGATCGTTCTCCCCCTCCCGTACGGATGGGTGGCCGCCGTAAGCCCCCTCGCCATTACCTGGTTGCTGGCCTTCGTATCCGGCGTTCCGATGCTGGAAAAACGGTATGAAAATAATCCCGCCTACCAGGCGTACAAAAAGCGAACCAACGCCCTCTTTCCCTGGAAACCCGGAAATTAAAATTCCACCCTCCCGTCCGCCAAAGCCCCAGGCGAAGGCGGGCTCTCACCCACTCACCCTCTCACCCTCTCACCCACTCACCCTCCCTACCCCCCAGCCATAGAGATCGCCGAACCTGTCCGCTGGAATTCAATCCAATCCAGCAAAGCCTGTACGCTTCCCGCATCCCCGTTTTTAACAACCACGTAGATGTCGTGTTTCCCGCTGGTGGGTTCGACCGCAAGGGTAAAGGACTCGCCCTTGTCTTTTTCGGTTGCCGTCATAACGGCCTGACCGACCAAAGGGCCGCCCGGTTGGTCCAGGTGCAGTTCGACGATGCCGGGGCTTTTAACGCCTGCATGAAGGACAATCTTCCCGACGTCCGTCAGGTCCAGTTGCGGCAATCCGGCATACTGTCCGTTATCCAGGGTGATGGCGTCATTGGTGTAGTAAACGGTGCCCAGTTTGGCCTGACGGCTGCGCATTTCTGCCGGCGTATTTTCCAATTGGATCCTCGGTGCGATCAGTGCAAGGGTCTGCTGGGTCGAAATGGAGCGGATATTGCCGGCTCCGCGGTCGTTGTAGGTAGCCATGAGCACATAGGCGCCGCGCATCTGTTCCGGGTTGTGCCGGTCGGCCGGATAGGTGCCTGCAATGGGCATGCTGCCGGCCATATCCTGACCCCCTCCGGCCAGGGACAAAATATATTTGACCATTTCCCTGGCCTGGTCGTTGGATAACTGCGGGTGCGCGGCCATTGCCGTTTCTCCCCACACCCCGCCGCCGCCGGTCAGGATCTTTTGCGCCAATTTATCCGGAGCGCCGGTATCGCCGGTATATTTCCGGGCGACATCCAGAAAGCTGGGGCCGTTGATGCGCTTATCTTCGGCATGGCAGCTTTTACAATCCGATTTTTCGATCAGGTTCTTGCCGCTGCTGTTGACGGCCGCCACAGCGCCTGCAACCTGGTGCCCCATGACCTGTGCCAGGTCGAACCCTTGCGGCAAAAAATCTATGGCAACATGGACCATACCCGGGTCAATGCCGTGGTCTTCGGTGGAGCCGTCCTCCTTATCCGAAACTTTTACGGTGTACTGGATCGGCTGGCCGTCCCAATAAAAGCTGTTGTTGCCGCTTACGGCCATTTCGATTTTGGGCGGCGCATTGCCGACCTGGATTTCCAGCCGGGTTTCATCTGAAAAATTGCCCTCGGCGTCCTTGACGCGCAGCCTGGCCTGATAGATGCCCGGGCGGGTAAAGGTAAAAGTGGGAAATGCGGTCCGGTCCTGCACTTCATCTCCGGTGAATTTCCATTCGTAGGAAATCTTGTCTCCGTCGTAATCTTCCGAACCGGTACCGTCGAAGGTCAGGGTCAGCGGGGCCGCGCCTGCCGTCAGGGGCGCCTCGATCCGCGCTATGGGTTTCCGGTTGCCTTTCACGTATTCGATCCTGGTGAGGCGCGCATCCATGTTCTTGGCAAACCATTGTTCGCCGTATTCCAGCATGTAGAGGGCGCCGTCCTTACCGAAGAGCATATCCATGGGCCTGGAAAAATTACCATTGGGCATGAACGGGTCGGCCTGTACGAAATGGCCGGCCGAATCCAGGGTGACGATATAGATCCAGTGCCGCATCCACTCGTAGATAAAAAGCTTGTTGTCAAAATACGGCGGGAAAGGGTTTTTCGCATCTTCGAAATCGGAACTGTAAAAGAATGGTCCGGCCATCGGGTTTTTGCCGCCGGTGCCCACCCACGGAAATTCCGGGGATTCATCATACGAGTACCAGATCAGGGACTTTGTATAAGGCGGTAACTCCCGCAAACCGGTATTGTTCGGCGAATCGTTGATGGGGTGTTCCTTGTTGAACAGGCCGTTGGATTGCCCGGTGGCAAAGTTGTAATCGTAGTAAACCGAACCGCCGCCCCTGAAATAGGGCCAGCCAAAGTTGCCGGCCTGTTGGGCCTGATTGATCATATCGAACCCTTTGGGCCCGCGCTGGTCGCCGTCCTTGCCGCTGTCCGGCCCTACATCTCCCCAATAAAGCCAGTCGCGTTTTTTGTCAATGCTGATCCTGAAGGGATTCCGGCAGCCCATGACAAAGATCTCAGGGCGGGTGTTGGGCGTACCTTCCGGGAAAAGGTTGCCTTTTGGAATGGTATAACTGCCGTCCGGCTCCGGATGGATCCGAAGGATTTTCCCGCGCAGGTCGTTGGTGTTGCCGGCGGAGCGTTGCGCATCCCAGGACGAACGGCCCGGCCGCTCATCTATGGGCGCAAATCCGTCAGAAGCAAACGGATTGGTATCGTCCCCGACCGAAAGGAATAGATTGCCGTGGGCATCAAATTCGAGAGACCCACCGGAGTGGCAGCAGGTTTCCCGCTGGTTTTTGACCTGTAGGACCACTTTTTCGGAGTCGTAATCCCAGGTTTTACCGTCGAAATTGAACCTGGAGATCTGGTTGCACGGCTCCCCGGTGACGGTGGCGTAATACACATAAACCCAGTGATTCTTATCGTAATCGGGGTCAATGGCGATCCCCATCAGGCCGTTTTCCAATCCGGAAAAGACAGGGATGGTGGTAATGGAATCGACCTGCAGGGTTTCCGGATTCCAGACCTTGATCGCCCCTTTGCGTTCCACGAAAATGATCCGTCCGTCGCTGAAGGCGTCCAGTTCCATCGGTTCATCCAGGTTGGAGGTGAGGATGGTCTTGACAAACCGGTTTTCCGGCGGGATGTTATAGGTTGTCGCTTTTGAATAGTCGATCTTGTTTTTGCCGATGGCATAGTTGATGCCGCCCAGCAGGTGTTTGAGGAACAGTTCCTCGGAATAACTTTCCTTGGTATGCCCCCAGCCCGTATAGAAGGCGCGGCCGCCGTCGAAGTCGTGGTACCAGGCAATGGGGTGTTCCCCGTTCATGTTCCCGCCTTCGTATGAGCTTTCATCCAGTTTGATGAGCAGATGTACGTCCGGGTTAAAGGATTTGTAATTGTACCATTCATCGGTGCGGGTGAGTCGCTTGGCGCCCAGTTTTTTGGTGGACAGGTGCGTATCATCCACTACATCCATCTGGGCTTCCTGGATCCTCGGGTGGCTCTGGAAATACGCACCGACCAGTTTGCCGTACCAGGGCCAGTCGTATTCGGTATCCGCTGCGGAGTGAACGCCTACATAACCGCCGCCTGCCTGAATGAACCGCTCAAAGGCGGCTTGTTGGACATTGTCCAGCGCGTCGCCGGTGGTATTCAGGAAAATTACCGCCGAAAAAGTGGACAGGAAATCATCCTTGAACAATGTCGGATCTTCGGTGGAAAAGACGTTGAAACCGTTTTCACGGCCCAGTTTTTTGATGGCCAGCTGCCCTTCTTCGATGGAATCGTGGCGGAACCCCATCGTCCTGCTGAAAATGAGGACCTTTTTCTCGCGGGGCTGCTCGGTGCAGGCGGCTAACAGAACGGCTACCAGGAGGGTGAGCCAGAGCGATTGAGATTTCATGTTGTCGGTCGATTTTTCGTTAGAGAGGTGAAGATAGAAATAGTTCTCCTTTTTTTATATTTGCTTGATTTTAGAAGGATAAACAAACGTAAGTTAACCGACTGTACTATGTTGAAATCACCGTTCGGCCGGCCGGTATTTTTGTTGGCGGCCTGCCTGCTTTACATTCCGTTCTCCATCGGCCAGCCGGCTTGGGAAAGCCTCCGCCAATTGGCGGGAACCTGGCAATTGAAAGACAAGGCTTCCTTTGAGCAATGGACTTTGCGGCCCGGCGGCAACCTGTCCGGTGAAGGCTTCCGCGTATCGGCAGATGGGGTCAAAAAGGTCACGGAAACGCTCGAAATCCTCAAAAGGGACGATGGTTCCATCGTTTACCAGGCGACCGTTCCGGATCAGAATAACGGCGCCGGCGTGGGGTTTCTGCTCACCGGATCAGCAGCGCCCGGTGAATGGACCTTTGAAAACAAAATGCACGATTTTCCGCAAAAGATCACTTACAAACTTGTAGGGGAGAACAGCCTGACAGCTACTGTGTCGGGCCCGGGCGATGCCGGTGAAAAGGTCATTACATTTGAGTTTGAACGATATCAATCCCTTAAAGGCTACCAGATACTGGTCAGCAGCCGCAATACCGGAACGGTCAAGCGTTTCGACGCGGTTACAGGTGAATACCTCGGTGAATTGGGTTCGGGTATCATCGTCAGTGAAACCCAGGAAGTCGCGATTGGGCCTGACGGCAATTTGTACGTAACCGCCCTTAAAAACAACCGGATCATGAAGTTCGATCCGGCAACAGGCAAATTCCTGGGCTATTTCAGTTCCGGTTACGACTTGAAAGGCCCGACCAAAATGACCTTTGCAACCGACGGATTTGTCTACGTCAGCCAGTGGGGCGCCGGCCAGAGCAGTGTTGCCCGGTTCGATGCAAAAACCGGGCAATTCGACCGGGAATTCACCGGCCAGGTCAAGGGCCCGCTGGGGCATGCCCGGGATGCGGAAGGCAACTTTTATCTGGCCTGCTTTTTTTCAAAGGAAATTCAGGCGTACACCTCCGGTGGCAAATTTTTGGGCGATGTTGTCGCCGGCGGTGAACTCAAGGGGCCTTCCAATCTCTGGTTTGACCCCCAAGGCCGCCTCATGGTGACAGACTGGGAAGACGGCAACATCAAAAGGTACCGCAAAGATGGGGGCCATTGGGTCTTCGACCGGGTTTTTGCCGAAGGCTTCTCCAAACTGGAAGGTATCACCCTCGCCCCAGACGGCTATTTTTACGGCTGCGACTGGGCCGCCAATACGATCCGGAAACTGGATGCGACAACCGGAGAGGACCTGGGCGTTTATATCCAGGGTGGGGATATGATTCATCCCAACAGCATTGTCTTCTGGAGAGAGTGAGATGGATGGTTGATGCTGGATGCTGGATACTTGATGCTGGATGGTTGATGCTTGATGCAAGGGACTGACAACTGACAACTGAAGACTGACAACTGAAGACTGCCAACTGCCAACTGCCAACTGAAGACTGCCAACTGAAGACTGCCAACTGAA
>CALMYQ010000255.1 GCA_937873655.1 uncultured Lewinella sp.
GCCAGTCGCCAGTTGGCAGTTGGCAGTATCCAGTCGCCAGTCGCCAGTCGCCAGTTGGCAGTTGGCAGTATCCAGTCGCCAGTCGCCAGTCGCCAGTCACCAGTCACCAGTTGTCAGTATCCAGTCGTCAGTCACCAGTATCCAGTCGCCAGTTGTCAGTATCCAGTCGTCAGTCACCAGTATCCAGTCGCCAGTTGTCAGCATCCAGTCACCAGTCACCAGTCACCAGCATCCAGTCACCAGTCACCAGCAATCCTCAAACCAAATCCTCTTCCCGCCACCGTTTATCCTGTTCTTTTTCCAGCTCTTTGAGCTCCATTTGTTCGTTCAGGTCCAGGCCTTCGGGTTGTTTCTCCATGCGGGTGTGCAATTCGTTGCGGAGGCGTTTGATTTCCTTTTCCAATTCTTCGCTTTCCCATTCAGGGGTGAGGGCGTTATTGGAGGCCGGAAGCCCGAAGACGTTGAAGTAGTGGATGAGAATGGCTACGCCCCAGGGGAGGATGGGAAAAAAGAACCACCAATTACCGGATTCATCAAAGGTGAGGACATTCAGTGCGAGAAAAAAACCGGTAACAGCGATGAAGGCGCCGAAGTGTTTATAGAATTTCTTTTTGGCTCTCACCCGCTTCTGAGCCATTTTTATCACGCGATCGTCATCCATAGGGTGTGTTGAGTTTTATGGCAAATCTAAGGGTTAGGCGGGATATTTCAAAATGGAAGGCAGCCCGGGGGCTTGCAGCCGGTACCTAATATTAGGGATGCGGCAGGTGTAACAATGGGTAAAAGAGTTGGATAATGGGCGTCCGGTTTTCATTTTAGACGGCAAGTCGTAATTTGCGGGTTTTCTTTTTTGCTGCCTTCAGGCCCGTTGGCCGGGGCATTTTATTCACCTCCAATGACAGGCGCATTGGCAAAATTTAACCTGAAAATGAAACTCGCCAACACTTTTTACCTTATCGTGCTTTTTGTGTTTTTAACCCTGGGCGGCCGCGCTCAGGCCGGCTTCGGCCGCATTACCGGGACGGTACTTGACCAACAGGGATCCCCGATTGAAAATGTCAGCGTATTGTTATCTCCTTTGACGCGAGGCGTTGTCACTGATGCCGACGGGCGATTTGAATTCGACAGGGTTCAGGTGGGCCGTTACGTTCTGGTGGTCTCCCACCTGTCTTTTCAGGAGCAACGGGTGAACGTCTCCGTTGTGAAGGATGAGACCGTCTCCCGCCAGCTGACCCTGGCGCCGGCGCTCCAGAACCTCAGTGATGTGGAAGTGGTGGGCAACCGCACCTTCCAAACGCACGGCGTGCTGCCCGAAGTTGAAGGGACCAATATCTTCGCCGGCAAAAAAAATGAGGTGATCAACCTGCAGGGGCTCGACGCCGACCTGGCGGAAAACCTGCCGCGCCACATTTTCTCCAAAGCCCCGGGCATGATGGTCTGGGAAATGGACGGCACCGGAAATCAGGTCGGCGTGGCCACGCGCGGGCTGATCCCGCACCGTTCCTGGGAACTCCACGTCCAACAAAACGGCAACACCACCAATTCCGATCTTTTCGGTTACCCGGAAAGCCATTACAACCCGCCGATGGAGGCTGTGGGGGCCATCCGGCTCATCCGCGGATCCGGCGCCCTTCAATACGGGCCGCAGTTCGGCGGATTGCTGGATTACGAGATCAAACAACCCGACACCACCAGAGAGATCTCCCTGGAAGCGGCGCAAAGCGCAGGGTCGTTCGGCTTGTTCAGTTCCTTCAACGCGCTGGGCGGCAAGGTCGGCAAATTGACCTATTACGGCTACTACGATTTCCGGCGGTCGGAAGGCTGGCGGGAAAACAGCGACTACCATTTCAATGCCTGGCACGTTTCGCTCAAATACGACCTGGCGCCGAAAATGAGCCTGAGTGCCGAACTGTCGCACATGTCCTATGTGAACCACTTTGCCGCAGGCCTGACCGATGCCATGTTCGAGGCCGATGCCCGGCAATCCAACCGGCCCAGAAACTATTTCAATCCCACAATTTATGTCCCTGCGCTCCATTATTCCTGGCAAGTGGCCGGGAACACCCTCATTACGGCCAGGACCTCCGCAATTCTCGGTGAGCGCAACAGCGTACAATTCATCACCCTGCCGACCGTCAACGATACCATCAATGCGGCCACCGACGCTTATAATCCGCGGCAGGTAGACCGGGATTATTACCACAGTTATGCAGGTGAATTACGGCTGATGCAACACTACAAGCTCCTTAAGGGTAAGAGTCATTTTTCAGCGGGTGTGAAATACGGCAACAGCCGGACATTGCGCAAACAAAAAGGCAAAGGGACCACCGGCTCTGATTTCGACCTCTCGCTGATCGACCCTTACCGGATCGACCTGGTTTTCCGGACCTGGAATTATGCGTTCTTTGCGGAGAACGTATTCAACCTGACCAAGCGCTTTTCGGTTACCCCGGGATTGCGCTATGAGATGATCAAAACGGAAATGAGCGGCGTGATCAAAGACCTTACCGGTTTGGACCTGCCCTATAAGCTGAACCGGAACGTACCGCTGTTCGGCCTGGGGCTTGGATATCAGCTCGGCAATTCGCTGGAAGCTTACGCCAATTTTACGCAGAACTTCCGCCCGGTGCTCCACTCCGACCTGATCCCGCCGACGGATCTGGACCGGATCAATCCGGACCTGGAGGATGCCAAAGGCAATAACAGCGAGATCGGGATCCGGGGGACCCTCAGGGACGTCCTCCAATTCGATGTCAACTATTTCAGGCTGCAATACGACAACCGCATCGGCACGCTGATCCTCAATGACGCCAACGGCCCTTATTTCTTCCATACCAATATCGGCGATATGGTCAACCAGGGCGCGGAGTTCTACCTGGAATTCCATCCGCTCAACCTCTCCGGCAACCATTCCGGTGCGAGCGACCTGTCGCTGTTCACCTCAACAGCCTATAATTCGGCCTTTTATACCCGGGGCACGGTTTCCGTTGCCGGCGAAAACCGGGCTATCGACGGGAACCGGGTGGAAAATGTGCCCGAATGGATCAGCCGGAACGGGATCACGTACCGCTACAAGAAGTTCTCGGCTACGCTCCAGGGGAGTTATGTCAGCGATAATTATTCGGATGCCCTGAACACGAAGGCGACCGCTACGGGCGTGAACGGCGTGGTACCCGCTTATTTCCTGACGGATTTGAGTTTCACCTGGCGTTTCCTCACCAGCTACAGCATCCGGTGTTCGATCAACAATATTACGGACGAGCGTTATTATACCCGGCGGGCAACCGGCTATCCGGGGCCCGGCATTTTGCCGTCGGACGGGCGGAGCTTTGTGGTGTCGGTGGGCGCCAAATTCTGACCAATCAAAACATTCGGGCTTCGGAAATTCCGGCTGACGACCTTGCGGTCGGGCCGGGCTTCCGAAGCCCGCTATTTCAGGACCCAGGTTGGGCAGGCGCCCTGATCAGGCGTATTGGCCCAGCTTGTCGAGGGTTGCGCTGTCCGGTTGGATCAGGCCGTTGCTCTGCGTGTCGACCTGGTGATAGCTTTGGAACTTTTTGATCGCGGCGCCGGTCTTTTCGCCGAAGAGCCCGTCGACGGTGAGTTTCGGACTGGGCCCGCCCTCGCCGGAGGGGACGCTGTTCAGCGCTTGCTGGACCTTTTTCACATCCGTTTTTCCATTATTTCCGCCGTTTCCGACCGACTTGGAAATGACTACGGGATTGCTTTGCGGGGTTCCGCCCTGTGACCCCGAATTGTCGACCAGGCTGATATACGGCGCCGAGGCATAAGCGGTGTTGGCCACCGTGATCATGAAATTTTCCCATTTCGTCAGGCTGGAGGTTGTGCCGATCCGGTAGTAAAGGCGGCTTTTGCTCCTGAGTTTTTGCCAGACCGCGTCCGGCAGCTGGAAGGTGTTCTGGGTCAGCCGCCCGTTATTGCCGACGGCGGAATCGTTCCAGGTGGCGTAGAAATTATTGGCGTTGCGCTGCCCGCCGTTGGCCTGGTAATCGAACAGGAAATTATCCGTGGCGATTTCGACGTAGTAATAAGGGTTGGCCCCTTTGTAGATGGAAAGGGTAGGGGCTTCGCTGTTTCTGCCCCACGAGTTCGGGCCGGTGACGTTGGGGTTGGGGTCGCTTGGGTCCTGGGCCGGAGCGGTGTCGCCGTCATCGCATCCGGAAGCGGTTGCCGTTCCGATGGTAAAGGGTTTTTCCCGTTCAAAATCGGTATTGGAGGGCCCCAGCTTCATGAAATTGGGGGTCTGGTATTCCGGCATATGGGACAGGATCTCCTCGTGGAAACTCCGGTAATTGCCGCCGAAAGCGCCGTTGTTCCAGACCTGGAGGAGTTTGCCGGTGAAATAACCGTTATCGTCGCCGTCGTAGCTGTACTGGTTGTCCTGGCATCCGGAAATGAGGATCAGGTTGGCGTCAATGGGGTTTTGCGCCTTGCTGCCGCAGAGGTTCTGGACGGTGGCGTAAAGGTCTTTCCGGTCCATATAGTCCTTCATATTGACCTCAAAGGGGATAAACCTCAGGGCCGGACCGGTCTGTTTTGTACTTTTTGAACCGGATCCGCTGCCGGGATAATTGTGCAACATGCTTTCCGACCGGGCACGCAATTCGGTGATCACGGCATTGGCTTCCGGAGAATCGAGTAAATCGCCGGAAGGGACGGTCCGTTTGGCGGCGGCCTGGTTGCGCCGGTTCCGAAGGAACATTTTGACGATGGTTCCGCTGTGGCAACTGTCCGAGATCACAATGATCCGGACGCCTGTTTTGAACTGGGACCATAGCCGGTACAATTCGTTATCGATCACTTCCCGGTCGTATAACACCCAGGTTTCGTCAAAACCGTCGGATTCATTTCCTTCCTCGTCGGGGATCTGGCCGCCGTGGCCGGAGTAGGAGATGAAGAAGATATCGCCGCCCTGGAGGGCTTTGGCCGCGTTTGAAATCTCGCTGATGACTTTGGCTGAAGTAGCTTCGGCATTGGTCAGTATGGTGGTGCTGAAATTCCTGCTGGCGGCTACCGCTTTCATGTCGTTGGCGTCATTGACGCAGCCGGCGAGGGCGCCGTCCCAGCCGTCGTAGGCATCCGGATCAACGTAGTTCAATCCGATATGCAAAGAAATACCTTTTGCCATTTTTCGATTATTTTAATTGTTCTATTAAATCACTTGATTTCAACTGTACGGTGTTTCCGTTGTCCATCAGCGACCATTCCTGCCAGTCGTGGATGGTGGGGCTGCCCTGGTTTTTCATGTACACCAGGGGTCTGTATTCGATTATCCTGGAGGCCAGGTAATTTGTCAGGGGCATGATGATGTTGACTTCTCCGCTCTGGGCGTCTTCTTCCAGCACAAGCGTTCGCGCCTGGTCTTCGCCGGTCCCTTTTAGCCGGGCATAGATCTCGATCCTTTCCACGCCGAGCGGAGGGAAGTTGAAAGGGGCCAGGAAAATGACCTGGCAGCTGATGTCTTCGATGTAGCTCCTGATCTCCTGGAGCGTTGAGGCCTGGCCGGCGGCATGGTAAACCGGGCAATAGGTCATCCCGGTGTCCGGATCCGATACTTCCAGGGATTCGCTTTTGGCCAGGTTTTGTTCAACCGGGATATCGCCGGAATGAACGTGGCCGGGTGCGTACTTGCTGATCTTCGAGACCGCAACCGGTTTGTCGATCATATTGGTAAGGGTCAGTTTATCGCCATTTTTTTCCACTTTGACGGGGCCTTGTCCGGGCGGGCCGATAACCTGGTAAAGGTCGGCTGAGAGCAATGAGGATGCCAGCATGCCGTCACTGAGCCTGAAGGTTACCGAGCCGGATAGCGAACCATTCTCCAGGATGCTTTTCAATAGCAAAAGGGACGAAATATCGGTGCTGAATGAAGCCTGGAAGCCGCGATAGAATGCGTAACAGCTGCTGACAGTGATTGCCGAAGGAAGCGACCACTGGAAGGTCATATCCTGCGGGATTTCAGAAATCATCTGCACGGACGGCTGGTAGGCGGTGTAACTGCGCAGGTCGTTTTTCAAGGCTTCCAGCACAAATTCCGGAATGTCAGGATCCAGCGTGATGTGTACAAAACACTTGCTGTTGTTGAGATTTACCGCATCGATATTGGAATACAGCAGGATGCAGGGCCGGTAGGCCTTTTCCGGATCCACCAATTCCTCATTGTCTGCAAACCGGGTTATCTTATACTTTTTCGGGAGCGCCATGAATTGATTGGGCGACTGCGCCGATTTGTAAACCGTCAGGTAGTCGTTCCTTAACTCAGGGATCTCCTGGTACAGCATGAAAGGGATTTTTCCCAGCTGATAGGGTTCCTTGCACCCTACGATGTTCTCCATGCCGTTGTTCTCTTCGACATAAAACGCATTGTACAAAGCGCAATTGAAAAAGACTTCCACCTCCGTTTTGTTAACATAGGTGGAAACGGAATACGAATATTGCGCGAACAGGGAAGCCAGTTTGTTGGTCTGAGCGACCGGCGTCAGGACTCCCGACAAATGGGTGTATTTATTGATGACTGCCGCATTGAGGGTGATGGCGGAAGGCGCAGCCCGGGTCCCGGATTTTTTTGCCGGTCCGCGGTCCTTAAAGATGAAATCCCCTTCGGGCAGGACCAATTTGTTCTCCTTTGAATCGAAGAAAACGTCGATCTCTCCGGGCGCCGATCTGGCATTGCTCAGGGTGGCCAGGCCGGTCTGCTTGTTACCCGCCATCACGGCGAAATTGGTGGAGAGCGTTCGTTGATAACCGTCAAAGGAATAGGCTATTTTCAGCAGTAATCTTCTGCCGGGCTGGAAATCCTCAACGGAAATGACACCGTAGCATGCTCTGATCCAGTCGTTGGTCAGCCGGAACGTCAGGATAACCGTTTCAGGATTCAGGGTTTGCACTTCCGAAGCCTGGATCAGGGACGTTTTGGGAGAGCCGTCGCTTTGGTCGAGGAACGGGATTTCAAGGTGGTAGTTGATATGGGTGAAATGGACCGGTACGGCTGTTCTTCCGGCGCCCATTGCGCTGAGCGCATCCTGAGTGGCTTTCGATTTTGAAAACTTCAGTTTCAGGCGCACTTCCCCTTCGAGGATGGGATTGCCGCCCAGGTCCGATCCGATCTTTCTGAACAGGAATTTGAAGTTATTGCCGTCGGGGGACTGGCCCAAATCGGGCGGCACAAGGTCGATTTGGGGCCGGTACCAGATTTTTGCACTGTCTTCGATATCCCGCCAAACCGGACTTTCGGAGCTGTCCACAATCGGCAGGGATTTGGGTTTCTGGTTGGTGGCGGTTGCCAGCTGCATGTTCTGGATCTGCCACATGCTCCCGTAGGGTTTGTACACGGTTGAATTGGCCAGTACGACGCTCAGCGTGGCAGGCTTGTTGTATCCCGGGTTGGTGAACTGGGCCAGGCTGGCGACCATATTGCCCGTGAGGACCGATCCTACCGCTGAACTCCCGGCTCTGGCCCGGGCAGCGCGTAACCGGACCTTAACAGGGCACGGCAAATATTGTCCCTGGCGGGTGTCGAAGTACTTCAATTCGATCCTGGAAACGGGAGTGGTAAGTTTGTTTTCAAGGAAATTTTTGCCCAGGACTGCGGACATCGGGAATTCGGCATGCAATTTCCGCTCCTCGCCGGTTGCAGGGTCGAAAAAAACGGCAACGCTTTTTAAGAACAATCCGTACTCCGGGGAAAGCCCCTGAAAGATCCGGACCAGGGCAACAGCCTGATCCCGGTTGAGCGCAGCCGGCATGGATCCACCGGGCTCCTGGCCGACAAATTCGCCCCGGCTCAGGCTTGCGGTACCGCCCGTTTCATCCTTCGCAATCAGTTCCGTACGGAGCCCTCGGACAAAAAGCGGCTCCAGCGGACCGTCGACTTTTTGTTGGAGCCGATCCAGCGCATCCGCAGGGAGCGCGTGGGTCAAAACAAGCTCAAGGCTGCCTTTTTCCGTCAATTGGAGCACCTGCTGATCTTCCGCAACCGGCATTCGCTCCAGGAACAGCGTGAACCCGGATGATTGCTCCGGCCGGGTGTCATTCCATACGGCGCGGGGCAGGAACGACAGGTAGCGGTACCCCGCAACTCCGGATTGCAGAGAAGCCGGTACAAGCATTATGCAATACGTATCGCCCTGCTGACCGGTAATCTTTTCGAATTTGATTTTGAGGGTTGTTTTGTCCTGGGAATCCATGAAGGTGGCGTTAAACATGAATGAAGGAAATGGCCGGGGGACGGGCGTTGCGCTGCGGTCCCCCGGATTCACGGGTATTATTCCAAATTCCAGCTGGTCACTTCGATCTCTTCGGTCTGTCCTGCTGATCTGGCCGCATCAGCCGGCGGGGCGGTTGTTGCAGCGCCGGCGGCCGGCGGCACTTTGGAGGCGCTCCTGGCCGAACCGGCGGCGTCTGTGGCGCCTTCCAGTTTCCAGGTCCCTATTTCGAACACTTCCTCCGCGTCGTCTGCCTGGTTTTTACCCCTGGCCGGCGGTGCGTCGGGCGGTGCAGCCGGGGTTGCGGGTTCCGTAGCGGGAGGCGCATCATTGGTTCCGGAGGGCGGTGAAGCCGGTTGGGCCGGGGAGGTGATTTCCGGGTTGTAGGTCCGTTTCACCGTTACGCCTTCGTCGTCGGGATAAGGCAGGAAGATGGAGATCGGGCCGTTGCCGGCGCCATCCACCCACGGGCCTGTCCATTCCATCCCTTTGGAGAAGAAGCTGCCTTTTACGATGCACCTGACCTGGTACTTGAAGTAAGGCATGAGCGTATCGTCGCCGGAGAAAATGGACCAGAATCGCGGTTTTTCCTGATCGTCGTAGTTCCAGGCGAGTTTCACCGGCGGGAATCTGCTGATGTCCCTTCCGCTTTCATCGACTGCTTTGAAGGTGACCTCCACTTTCTGTTTCGAATCTTCGAGGTAAGCCGTCATGTCGATGGGGCCTATCCGCAGTTTTCCGGCGGAATCCGCCCGGACTTCCAGGGTTACATCGTCCATTAGCGTGCCGTGATCTCCCGGGTCAAGGTCGATCACGTTCTCCTCGATCTGGATCTGAACGAATGGATTCTCGGCCTGGTCGGGGGCTTCCATCATATGGACCTTGCGCTTGACATAGGTCTTGTCGGCTTTCCAGCCCTGCGGCGGATTCTGCACGTCTGCTTCTTCTTTCTGGGTGATGGCGAAATTCCAGCTGAAATCCGTGGGTTGGGATTTGTTGAATTCTTTGCCTACCCACATCAGTTCCCCTTTGGTATTGGGGTAACCCACCTGTGCGGATACAAAGGCCACGGGTTCACCGGCCCAGTTCTGTTCCGGCTTCGGCCAGCGGACGACGGGTTTGATAACCCTGCCGATCTTGCGGGGCCAGTCGTCGAGGTACACGGAGGTGAAGTATTTCCGCTCGGATGCCGGATTGTCCTGGATGGCGTCGTAGATCCCTTCGAGGGTTCCGCCGATGACATCATCCTGGAGGTAGGCCATTTGCCGTTTCTCGTGGTAGGAGAGGTTGACGCTGGCCTGGTCCCGGCGATATTTGAGGGCCAATCCGGCGCCCCAGATGCCGAACAACCCGCCGCCTGAGGAAGCCTGGGCTGCCTCAACTTCCGGGGCCGGACCGAAAATGGCGCCTTTGGCCTGTTCTTCGAAGGTTTTGTAAACGAGTTCCGTTCTTTTTTCGATGTACTCGCTCATATCCTGCGCGCCGGGAATGGTAGGGTCTACGTTGACCTCCACCTCGATGTCGCCGCTGATGCGCAGGTTGTTGAATTCGGCTTTGATATCGCCGGAGAACCAGAGATACCGGCCGGTGGCGTGGGCGGAGAAGTGGTCAAAGATCCGTTTCCAGTTGCCTTTTATCTTGATCTCCACCAGGGGCGCCCAGAATTTGATCTTCAGGGCCTGTTGCACAAAAATGGGCGAATAGGCGCCGTGGAAGGCCTGCCACATGATCGCGGCCGGGTAGGCGCCGACGAGGGCCGAATAGGCGTTGCGCCCCATCGGATCGATGGATCCGTTGCCCTGTCCCTGGAGGTTCCAGAACCAGGGTTCCAGCTCGCCGCTTCGGGTGCGGCCGAAGTTCCGGGCGCTGAACCCCCGGCGGGTGATCATGGGCGGGACCGGGTAATTCCGGAAGGTTTGCAGAGCGTACCGCGCACGCTGCCCGTCGGGGCCTTCGGCGGTACCGCCGGCGGTTGCCGAATTTTCCGGCATAGGGACCGAACCGTCGGAATCGGGCGACAGGTTGGAGACCATCGTGACATTGGAAACGATCGGTACCGGACGGAAAACGGGCCTGACATTGCTGCGGATGCCCCAGAAGAAATCGGATTTGCCCTGGTACATGTCGATGATCTGTTGCTGGCCGTTCTCCAGGATATAGTTCGGCGGGGCCGAAGTGACGGTAAAGGACAAGACCCCGCCGGCCACTTCCCGCTGGTCGCCCGCTGCAACGCCGACCGTTGTATCGCCTGTTTGCACGCCGGCGAACCGGATCAGGTTGAACATCAGGTCGCCGTCCTCGCGGCCGTCCTTTCTGGCGATTTCGACGGCCATCGGCTTGTAGTAGAACACAGGCGGTTTGCCTTCTTTCTGAAGGGCGTCGTTATTTACATCCGGGTAATAGGTCAGGGAGTATCCGTCTTTAACAATAGGCTGGACCCCGCCTGCGGCGGTAGGTCCGATAGCTGTGATTGCCATTTTAATGATTTTTTGGTTTAATAAAAAATGGTCTGACTTGTCTGGTCACAGTAACTTGAATATCCGGTCGAAATCACCTTCGTCGATCAGGTACCTGACCACCTCGGCGATGGTGTTCATTTCGCAGTTCAGGACAAAAACCATCCCCTCCACCCAGAAGTACTTGCCATCCAGGAATTCGCCGCTTGCCCGGTGCCGGGCAATTACCTTATCGAGGTTGCCGTAGCTGTAGAAGGAGGCCGCGTAGAGATTGCCGTCGGTCATTTCGACGATAACGTCCGTATTTTCTTCCCCGTAATTGATGTCCGGAAGTCCAAGCTTTTCAACAGAAAGGTGAATTTGCCTGATTTCATATTCCATAATTGTTTCTGTTGATATCGGAAAGCGGACCGTCGGATGCCTGTTTCATTCAGCGCAGGGCTGGTATTTCCTGCAATTTATGGCGGGAACGGGCGGGGATAAATACCCGTCCTACCAACGGCAGGAGCGGGGTATCTATCGGTAAACGGCGTGTAATTAACGGCGGGCTAAATATGCCGGATCAGGTTGATGAAATCCGCCCGCCGCCTTCTGGATACCGGGATCTGGGCGTTGTCGACCATTTCGATATAGCCTTCGCGGCGGTATTTTTTCATATAGGCCAGGTTGATCAGGTGGGATTTATGGGGGGAAAAGAGCCCGAACGGTTCGAGCAATCTGACGAATTCCCCGATGTTGTAGGAACTGACGATATTGGATCGCTCAAGGGTGACGATCTGGGTGCACCGCTCCAGGCCTTTGCACCGGATGATATCCCTTACCCGGATGAAATCGTAGCCTTCCAGCGTCGGGATACCGAACATTTCGTCCTCCGTAAGCTTTTTATTTACGTCCAGCAGCAACTTCCGGGCATAGGCGTATTCTTCTTTTTCCCGGACCCGCTCCCGGGCTTTTTGAACAGCGGACAGCAACTCCCGGGGTTCTATGGGGTTCACCACAAATCCGGCCGGGCAAAACCGGATCACCTCGAACGCCATATCCCTGAATTTGGCGATAATGATGAACGCCAGGTTAAAATCGCTGATCAGGCGCAGAAAATTAAAAACTGCGGAATTGGTTTCGGGAATGGTGATGATGATGAGGTTGGGAGAATGGTTGCGGATCAGGCCGGGAGCCGAATCCAATTCATGGGTTTTCGCTTCGACCCGGATGTCCGGACAATACACGGAAAGGAGCCCTTCCAGATGGTCGATTTGCGGGGTTTCCGGGTTGACGATCAAGGTATTAAGAACCTTTTTCATTTCTAGTTTTTTTGGGGTGCAATAAGTACGAGCAAGCCTTCGGCTGACCATAACATGGCGATACAGCGCCCGGAACGGTGAGAAGGGCCGCGATGGCCGCTTCATGAATTCCTTCGGACGAACCGGTTACAGGTCAAATCAATGACCTGATTGTTCCTGAAAATCAGCCGTTGTAAGATTTAAGCCTTGTGCCTCAGGAGGTGCTGAGGAGGAAAAAAACAAAAAAAATGATCGCCTGCCAGGCGGCGGCGCCGGATTGGGGAAAAATTTCATGATCGTAATTTGGGGTTAAAAATACTGTCGACCGAAGTAAACAGCAATGCAAATTCATACCACCTCAAAGGTAAGGCAAACCGGCGGAAACTACAAATTTTAATCCGCACATTTCCCGGGACGAAAACAAATATAATTGCACCGTATCGGGTGGCCTAATAAAAAAAAATCTTATCGGATAAAAGTTGTTTGAATTTGAAAAATGATTTACCTTTGCCGCGATTTGGAGATTTGTACGGATGTGACCAATGCACCTTTTGAAGTCTTCTTTATCCGATACCTTTCTTCTCGGTTTCAGTGTGGTCATAAAAACAGCATAATTCCCTCATGGGCGATGATTAATTCATCGACCGGGGTCACGAATATAACTGGGGTTTAGTTTTATTTTGGGTAAGAGCAGCGTTAGCTGCTCTTGCTTTTTGTACCTGCCGCTAATTTTCCCTGCTTTTTTATTTTTCTGTTGCGCCGTATGCGGGATTCCTGTATATTTGCAATACTATATTGTAGTATTGATATGGACCCATATAAAATCGGCGAATTCGAAGAGCTTGTCCTGCTGACGGTCGGCATATTGCACGGCAATGCATACGGTGTTGCGATCAAGGACGAAATGGAAGAGCGGCTCAAACGGCCGGTCAGCATCGGCGCCCTTCAGGTCACCTTGCGCAGGCTGGAATCCAAAGGCTATCTGAAGTCGGTCAGCGGCGAAGGCACACCTGAAAGAGGGGGTAAGCCCAAGCTTTTTTTCACCATTACCGCTCACGGAAAAAATGCGATCGAAAGCGCCAGGCAAGTCCGGAATGAACTTTGGAATGCTCTGCCGCAGATCGTATTGAACCTATAAGTATCCGCATGAACGCAATTCCGCCGCCGAAATGGCCGCTCCGGTTGTTCAAATGGTTTTGCAATCCCGCCTATCACAGCGATATCGAAGGGGACCTGGTCGAATTGTACCATCGGCGGGTAGCGGAACTTGGGCGGGCGAAAGCCGGACGGCGCCTGTACAAGGATGTCCTGTTCCTGTTCCGGCCCGGCATCATCCGGCCTATCAGATTTGCTCATCTGTTCAATTCAAATTTTATGCTCAGGGAAAATCTTAGGATCGCCTTCCGGCATATGGCCACCCAAAAAGGATATGCAGCCATTAAGATCGGGGGCTTTGCGATGGGGGTCGCAGCCTTTCTGTTGATTGCCTTGTATATCAGGGATGAACTGAGCTATGACCGGCAATATCCGGATCTGGACCGGATCTACCGGGTCTATATTGAATACAACCTGGAGGATAATATCATTTCCGGCACTTCCCAACCGCCCCCTTTGGCGGCTGCGATCCGCGACGAATTTCCGGAGGTGGCGTCAACCGCCCGGTTCAATGCCTGGCCGGATCTGGACGGCCCCGGCGCCAATCAGTTCCGGCCGGCAGATCAACAGCAGAATACCTACGAGGAAGGTTTTGTCTATGCGGATCAAAGCCTGCTGGATATCTTTCAGTTCCCGCTCCTGTATGGTGATCCGGCCACCGCCCTGAGCCAACCCAACACCATCGTGCTGACCGAGAAAAAAGCCCGGCAATATTTCCAGGATGAAAACCCGCTGGGCAAGACCGTAATCCTCAACGACCGCACTGACCGTCCTTTCAAAGTCACCGGCGTTTTGGCGGATTCCGGGCCCCAATCGCATATCCGGTACAATTTCTACCTGTCCCTGGCGGGGCACGAATTCTGGCCGGGGGAGCAACAGCTGTGGAGTGTCAATTTCTACGACTGTTACCTCAAGCTCAAACCGAATGCGGATGCCGTTGCCTTCGAAAAAAAGCTGCAGCATATTGTTCGGGAACATTTTGCGACGGTCGCCGTCGAACGCGGGCAGGCAAAAAGCATCGACGCCTTTGCCGCCGTGTGCCGTCTCAGGTTGCAGCCGGTAGATGAAGTGCACCTGAAAACGACTTCGGCCGGCATACGCGACAACCTGAAGCACGGCGATATCCGGTTGATCTGGTTGCTGGGCATTATCGCCGTTTTTATCCTGTTACTGGCGGCGGTCAATTTTGTCAACCTCTCCACTGCGCGTTCCGCCAACCGGGCCAGGGAGGTAGGGTTGAGGAAAACGCTGGGTTCAAGGCGCAGCACATTGATCGGCCAGTTTATGAGCGAATCCGTGCTGTATTCGGTGCTCGCTTTCATTCTGGGCGGCCTGGCGGCGGGTTTGTTATTGCCCCAATTCAACCGGATGACCGAGAAATCGATGGTGTTGCCCTGGAGCGAGCCCTGGTTTATTCCCGCGCTGATCGCGGCCTCCCTTTTCATCGGCCTGGCGGCGGGCGTTTACCCGGCATTCTACCTTTCGGGCTTCCGGCCCATGGAGACCCTGAAAGGACAGTTGTCCAGAGGAACAAAAGGAAGAGGGTTGCAAAATGCGCTTGTTGTTTTTCAGTTCACCGTCAGCATCGTCCTGATTGCCGCCACGATCCTGGTCAACCGGCAGATGAATTTTATCCTGCAAAAGGATCTTGGTTTTGACAAGGATCAGGTTATCCTTTTGCAGGGTGCGCAGACCCTGGGCGAAAAGAAATACGCCCTCAGGGAAAACCTGCTGCAGTTGCCCGAAGTGCAGTACGTCTCCATCGGCGATTTTTTGCCGGTAGAAGGGAGCAAGCGGTACGGGAACATGATGAAACCGGAAAACAGGAAGAATGCAGACCAGGATGTTTTGGTGCAGCGATGGCGGGTTGACCCCGACTACATCAAAGCCATGGGCATGCAATTGGTGGAAGGCCGCGATTTCAGCCGGGAAATGCCGTCGGATTCCCTGGCTGCGATCGTCAACCAGCGGCTTGTAGCGAAAATGCACCTGGAAAATCCGGTCGGGACGTATATCGCCAACAGCGATCAAAAGCCTGTGAAGATCATCGGCGTGGTAAAGGATTTCCATTTTGAATCCATGAAAGAAGAGATCGCACCGCTGTGTCTGGTCCTGGACGACAGCTATGCCGAGACCATCAGCGTCAGGGTGGCGCCGGAAAAGGTAAGCGCCGTTTTGCCTGCCCTGACGAAAATCTGGGACCGTTTTTTGCCCAATCAGCCGATCCGGTACACTTTCCTGGATGAACGTTTTGCTGCGGCGTACGACGACTTGAAAAGGATGGAACGGATCATCACCGGTTTTTCCATGCTGGCTATTGCGCTGGCTTGTCTGGGCCTGTTTGCCCTGGCCGCCTTCATGGCCCAGCAGCGGACAAAGGAGATGAGCATCCGCAAGGTGCTGGGGGCTTCCGTTCCCACCATTTTCCGGCTGCTGACCCAGAATTTCCTGATTTTGGTCCTGGTTTCGCTTTGTCTGGCCACACCGCCGGCCTGGTACATTTTGTCGCGTTGGCTGGATAATTACACCTACCGCGTCACCGTCACGGCTGACGTCTTCCTGCTGGCAGGCCTGGCCGTGTTCCTGATCGCTTTGCTGACGATCAGCTACCAGGCGATCAAGGCGGCGCTGGTGAACCCGGCGGAGGCGATGGGGGGGGATGGTTGACAGTTGTCAGTGGTCAGTTGTCAGTTGTCAGTGGTCAGTTGTCAGTGGTCAGTGGTCAGGAGGGGGCTCTAAAGGATTCCCCGGAACAATCAGACTGCCGAAGGCCGAAGGTACGCTATCAGTTCCACACGGGTTTTCCTATATTTTTACCGCAAAAGTCACAAAAGGGCAATGCTTTTGTACCCTTTTGTGGCTTTTGCGGTTCAGACAGTCATGCGGTAATTTTAATCCTTATCCGGGCAGATCACCTTGAACTCGGTACGGCGGTTGAGCTGGTGCTCCGCATCGGAGCATTTGACGCCGTCTGCGCAATTATTGAGCAGTTGGGTTTCGCCGTAACCTTTGCCGGTGACGCGACCGCGGTCGATCCCCTGACCGACGATATAGTCTGCGGCGGATTTGGCGCGATTTTGCGAAAGGGTCAGGTTGCTGCTCGCAGTGCCGCGGCTGTCGGTATGGGAGGAAAGCTCGATCTTGGCGTCCGGATTATCCCGCAGGAACTGAACCACCTTGTTCAGATCCGGGTAGGCATCCGGGCGGATATTGGATTTGCCGGAGTCATACAGGATGTTGTTGAGGCGCACGGCCTCTCCGCATTTGACCTCTTCGGCGCAGACCTCCAGGCGGACGAACACCGAGGTGCTCCGGTTGTAATCGGCCGGGTTGATCTCCACGACCTGCGACAGGAAGCTCTCCTTCTGGGCGTACAACTCGTAAACGTCCTTGGTTTCGAGGTAGAAGATATACCGGCCCTGGTCATCGGAGATGGTCGACTTCAGGAAGTTCCGCTTGACCCCTTTCAATTTGAGCGTCACGGTCGGCAGGGCGCGGGGGCTGTTGCAGTAGAATACCTTACCCTGAACGATGAAGTTCGGATCGTCATAGATGATGGTCTTCGAAATGGAATTGGTATTGAAGTCGGCCGGGCTGACCTGGGCGCCCTGCAGATCGACGTCGAGGATCTTGCCCGCTATGGAATAGGTTCCCGGTTGTACATTGGCAAACTGCGCTGCGCCCGCCTCGTTGGTCATGCCTGTGCTCACGACTTTGCCGCCAGCATCGAGGAGGGTCACCGATACGCCCGGAATGACCTCGCCCGTTATTTTATCCTTGGCCGTCACGACCAGCGATTTTTCGGGGCAACCCTTGTTGGCTGCGGTACCCGGCTGGTCGGGGCAGGCATCCGCTTCGTCGCTGACGCCGTCGCCGTCGCGGTCTTTGACCGGGCAGCCCTCGTTGTCAGCCGGGCCTGCTTCGTTGGGACACTTGTCTTTGGAGTCGGCAACGCCGTCGCCGTCGGTGTCCGGGCAACCGTTGAATTTGGCGATGCCGGCGACATCCGGGCAATCGTCGCTGGCATCGGTGATGCCGTCACCGTCCTTATCGGGGCAGCCGTTGAGGGCCGCTATACCGGGTACGTCGGGGCAGAGGTCTTCCGTATCCGTGATGCCGTCGCCGTCGCGGTCGGTGACTTTGGGCGGCGGCGGCGTATCATCTCCGATGCCGATCAGAAATCCGATGCCTGCCTGGAGGTGGTCCCGGTAATCGCGGCTGTTGTAGTGGTAGGCAAACGTGGTTGTCAGGGTCGTTGCGCCGCCCAGGTGGAAATCCAGTCCCAGCCCGAATGGAATATCCAGGGAGAGGTCTTTGTTGTCCAATAAGGCGCCGCCTACCCCGGTGAATAATCGGGGCCGGAACACCTTCCCTTTGTAGATGTTCAGGTTCAGCAAGGCGTTCAAGCCCAGAAGGGAACCTTTTTTGGTTTTGGAGCGATCTCCGGTCAGGGAGTAATTGGTTGCCGCCAGGCGGATGGGAAAGCTGACGTCGAAGGTATTGCTCAGGCGCTCGAAGAATTCGAATTCCAGGCCGCCCCGGAAGTCGTTGAGGTTGAGCCCGTCCACACTGGATAACGGCCAGAGTTGGTTATTGGCGATGTAGCGGATGGCCACCGCATCCGGATCGCCGTTGTGCTGGGCCTTAAGGACCAGGATCGAAGCGATCAGCCCTAAGGTCAAAAGTAGTCTTCTAATCATTTTGCAGGTATTTAAATGAATTAAATCGTGAAATGTGCGTATTAGTCTCTTTCCAACAAGAGAGGCGGGTTGCTATATGCAGGGAGACATTGTACACGGTAAGCGACCACTGTATAGAAAATACAGCGACTTGGGGTTTCGGTGAATGGTTGTGGCGGTAATACGAATCGCAGTTGTGCAAGGATAAGCGGTTTTCCCTTATCAAACCAGCGCCCGGTGCATTTTGACGGATTTTGCTACAAGATTGACGGAAAAAGGCACTTTTCGCCGGGTTTGGAGCTTATTTGTCAGGTTTCGGGGCGGGCTTCGGAGCTTGGAATACGCTTATGGGTGGACCGGTGAAATGATCAGGTGCGTTTTTTTTCTTAATTCCTACTAATCCTATAGGAATAGTATATATTTGCAAAATCTTTTACTTCATACCTGATCAACCATGAAAAAAATTCTCCTTTCGATCTCCCTTTCGCTGGTTGTCCTGCAGGGCATTATGGCGCAATCCACCCTCCGGGGGATCGTCAAAGACTATAAAGGCATACCGGTGGTGGGGGCGACAGCGGTCATCAAGGGCGCCGATCATTTCGGGGTTACGGACGCGGATGGGGTGTTCCAGATAACCGGAATCCTGAAAACGCCGCCTTATGCCCTAGAAATACGGTCAGTAGGGTATATTCCCAAGACCATTGAACTCTTTGAGCATCCCACCCGGCCGTTGGAGGTGGTGTTGCTGTCGGACAATGCCTTTGAAGAAGTCGTTGTCACGGCGAGGCGGCGCAAAGAACCCTTGCGGGAAACCCCGATCTCCATTTCCGTGGTAGGGGGCGCGCAGATCGAGAACAGCGGTTCCTTTAACGTCAACAGGGTAAAGGAGCTGATGCCGACGGTTCAGTTATACTCATCCAACCCGCGGAATACGGCTTTAAACATCAGGGGACTGGGTACAACCTTCGGCCTGACCAACGACGGCATTGACCCGGGTGTCGGGTTTTATGTCGATGGGGTGTACTACGCCCGCCCTGCCGCCACCACGCTGGATTTCATCGATGTGGACCAAATTGAAGTGTTGCGCGGGCCACAGGGCGCCCTCTTTGGGAAAAACACCACTGCCGGGGCGTTCAACATCACGACACGCAAGCCCTCTTTCACGCCGACGGGGAAATTTGAGGTGAGCTACGGCAATTACGGGTATCTCCAATCCAGAATTTCCGTTTCGGGTCCGTTCGGCCAAAAACTGGCGGGCAGGTTATCCTTTTCCGGTACCCAACGGGACGGAACGATCTACAATGTTGCCCGGCAGGAGTATGTGAATGATCTCAACAACCTTGGCCTGAAGGCGCAGGTGCTGTATGTGGCGTCGAATAAAGCGGAGATCACTTTTTCCGGCGACTTTTCCCGGCAAAGGCCCAACGGTTACGCGCAGGTATACGCCGGCACAGCGCCCACCCTGAGACCGGCTTTCCGGCAATTCGAACAGATCATCGCTGATCTTGGGTATGATCTGCCAAGCCGGAATCCTTTCGACCGGTTGATCGACCACGATACGCCCTGGCGTTCACTCAACGATTACGGAGGCGGTTCGGTTAACGTTGACATCAAACTGGGCGAGGGCACGTTGACTTCCACAACCGCCTACCGCTATTGGAGGTGGGGACCGTCCAATGACCGGGATTTCACCGGGTTGCAGGCGCTTTCCCTGTCGCAGGCGCCGTCCATCCACCACCAATGGTCGCAGGAATTGCGTTATGCGGGCAATTTTTCATCTGGATTGAGCGGCGTGGTCGGCCTGTTCGCCATCGGCCAGCAACTGGATCCCGACGGCGCGCATACGCAGGAATCCGGGCGCGATCAATGGCGATTCTCGCAAAATAACACGGACACGCTATGGCAAACACCCGGATTATTAGAGGGCCTGGGGCGCCGGGATTATCCACGCCTGAATACCTTCAGCGGCGCTTTGTTCGGACAGATCGATTGGTCCGTCACCGACCATTTCCATGTATTAACCGGCCTGCGGATCAATTACGATGTCAAGGATGTGGATTACAGAAGCGAGGTTTACGGCGGTCTCCAGACGGACGACCCGGCCTTGATCGCCTTACAGAAAAGGATCTACACCGCTCAGGCTTTCAAGGTGAACACAAACGATACGAATTTGTCCGGCCAGATAACCCTTAAATACAATGCCGGCGAAAAGGCCACGGTATTTGCCACGGTTTCAACCAATTTCAAACCCGTGGGATTGAACCTTGGCGGACTCCCCAGTGAAAACGGGGATGTGCTGACCGACCTGGCCGTGATCAAGCCCGAAGCGGTAACCCACTATGAGGCCGGATTGAAGACTTCGCCGACGCCGGGTTCTTCCGTCAATCTCACTATCTACAACACCGATATCAGGAACTACCAGACCCTTGTGCAGGTTGCCGACCTATCGTTGAACCGGGGCTACCTGGCAAACGCGGAGCGGGTGCGCGTCCGGGGTGTCGAGCTGGAAGGAAACGCGAAATTCACGGATCATTTTTCCCTGTACGGAGCCTTGGCCTATACCGACGGCAAGTACGTGAAGTTCACCAATGCGCCGCCGCCGCTGGAAGAAACAGGCGGTCCGACTTTCAAGGATATTTCCGGAGGACAGTTACCAGGTATTTCCAAATGGGCAGCCTCATTGGGCGGTGAGGTCTCGACCGGCGGGAAATTATTCGACCAGGGCGGCCGGTATTTTCTGGCCGTTGAATCCTCCGGCCGATCCGCGTTCTCATCCAGTCCGTCCCCGTCCAGGTACCTGAAGGTCGATGGGTATGTGATCCTGAACGCGCGGCTGGGATTCCAGGATTATGAGGGGCTTTCCATTTTCGTCTGGGCAAGAAATCTGCTGGATGCCGACTATTTCGAACAGTTACTGCCTGCAGGTGGCAGCGCCGGGCATTATGCCGGCGTACTCGGCGATCCGGGAACGTATGGCTTGACGTTGCGTTACGCCTACTAAAGATACGAAAGACCAGTGGAGTATAAGGCGGAGGTCGCCTTATACTCCTGCAAATCATTCACGCTATTTTCAACCTAAAGCTAATGTCGGAGTTATTCCATTATCTTACTATTCCATTTCTGCTTGCTATGTTCCTTGCCGTTAATATGGGGGGGAGCGGCACTTCTCCCGCATTCTCAGCGGCGTATGGGGCAAATGTTATAAAACGGACCCTGATCCCAGGATTGTTCGGAATTATGGTCTTGGCAGGAGCCCTGATCGCCGGCGAAAAGGTCTCGCTAACGCTTGGAAAAGGATTGCTGGATCAGTCCTGTTTTACGCCGCTTAATACGGCTGTCATGCTCTTTTCTATTGGTTTGAGCTTGCTTATTGCCAATCTGGTCGGCGTCCCTCAGTCCACAAGCCAATCCACTGTGTTGTCAATAGCCGGAGCGGCTACTGCGTTGGACGGATTAAATATGCACAAGTTGATGGTGGAAATAATTCCTGCCTGGGTCATTCTTCCCTTGATTTCATTCCTGATCATGCTCTTTCTATCCAAATGGATATTTCCATTGATAAAGGCAAAGGTCTTTACTGACAACTATGATCATTTAAGGGAACATAAAACATTGAAGGCCTTACTCATTTTATCCTCCCTATATGTCGCCTTCTCCATCGGCGCAAATAATGTAGCCAATGCAGCAGCGCCCATCGCATCCTTAACGGCAAACGAGATAGGGGAAGAAGCCGTTAATAATTTTTTGCCCATCATTATTTTGTCCGTTTTGATCGTTGCCCCCTGTTTTGCTATCGGCAGCTCCCTTTTGGGACATAAAGTAACGGAATCAACGGGTAAGGAGATTGTCGAGGTAAGTCCGTTCTATGCTGCAATCATTGCCTTGATTGTAGCCAGTCTGTTGATTTTTGCTTCCGTGACAAAGGGGATACCCACCTCGCTGGTCCAGTTGAACGGCGCGGCCTTTATCGCTTTGGGTATAAGTAAGAACGGATTCAGGGCTACCTTCAGGAACAAGACGGTAAAGCGGTTTTTTATTGTTTGGTGTCTGGCGCCGGTGTTTTCATTTTTGCTGACGTTTTTGTTGATCTGGATGTTGAAGTAGGGGGGTAAGTATTTGCCGGAAAAGCAACCCGGGGAGGTGATCAGCGAGCAGAGCCCGACGGCGCGGGGGGTGGTGAAGCTATATCGGGAAAGCCGGGAAGCGGTGAAAGAATAGTCATTGTTTTGGTAGGTGTAAAATCCAATTTGGGGTCGGTTTTGCCGGCCCTTTTTTGCCCACCAATTTAGGCGATTTAATCTGATTTGATAATTTTAACCGGTATTAACCAAAGACTTGATTAGAATCGACATTTACTCAATATCAAAGAAATAATCCGGCCTGAATTTACTGATTATCACTACGTATATGGCAACAAATAAATATATGTGCACCTTGCTTAAAAAATACTCTAAACTGTAAACAGGTCCAAATTCAAACGCCCTTCTCCAAAATGATTTCGGAACTTGATATCTATCTAAGGGTATAGGAGTATAACCTAACATTGCACCGGTTTGCCAAAACAATATGTTTTCAGTTATAGTTGCATATTCATCTGAGCCTGATCTGTAATAAAATCCTTGTGAATCCTGGCCCCAACTAATCTCTTTATCAATAGAGTTCAATTCTTTTAAGACCTCTTCAGCGTCTAATCCCTTTGGATACAAATATTTTAATCCATTAACAGAAACATACCCTTCGTCGTAATACTCGTCTGAAATTGCCTTATAGCATTGGATGTTTTCAAGTGCAACTTGGTAAATATTAAAATCCATGACAGAAAGGAAGCCGTAAATAATTAAATATAATACAAAAGAATATGTATATATAGCTGAAATTATAAAGTTTGTTGATTTGCTAATCAATTTTTGAAGAAGGATAATGATTGCTAAAAGGAGTAATGAAAACAAAGAAATTTCTAAATCTAAAACTCCGTATCTCCCTCTGCCAAATAAAATTGTGATACCTAGCAATATCGCATAAATACTAGTAAAACTTAAAAGGAATAGTTTCATCATAAAGGTTAATGTTTGTACTTAAGCCTATTGTACGATGGTAAATTTATCTTTGTTTCTATTTGCTAAGATTTTTATAAAGTGCGGCCTTAAGCAAAGCCAGAGTAAGCATCTAACTACACCCCGCCCATCCCCTCATCAAACAACGCCACAAACCCCAATATCTTGTCCGTCACCCGTTCGACAATGGTTCTCCTTTCCAGGATTTTGGGCTTTGCCTTCAGCGTACCGGCAATAGCCTCGTTGAGCGGGCGCCGGCCGGTAAACAGGTAGTTCTCAATGACTGCAGTGACCTCTTCCGGGACCAGTTGTTCTTCCTCGCACAGGTTGTCCAAAGCGGCCTGCCTTTCCGCGTTCCAGAATGCGGCAAAGGCTTCCGGGATGTCGTCCACATCGTAGATCTTCGGCAGGTTCCGGTCGATGAATTTCTCGATCAGCTCCTTCTTGCTGCGCAACTGGGCCTCGCCGCCCAACAGGTTGATGATCTCTTCCCGCTGCTTTGTCTTTTCCTTTTCCTCCGCTTCGTGGAGCTTGCTCAGGAGCCGCAGAATATAGGCCACATTGATCTCATCCCGGTGGATCAGCTCCAGCTCAAAATCCACGTCGTCCAGGATGGATACCTTTTCCTTTTCGGTGGCAGTTTTTACCTTATCGTGGATGTCCAGGTACTTGCTCTTGTAGTCTTCAAATGTCTGTTCGGCCATCCCCAGGTCTTCGAACCTGAAATCGGAAAACCCGGAAAGGATATTCCGGAAGCGCATCAGTTCCCGGAAGGCCTTGACAAATTCCAGCTCCTCTTCTTCACTGGGCAGGTCGTCCACGCTGTCCACGGAAGGGGCGATCTTGAGCAACCGCTCCAATGCGGCATTGAACTTCCGGACATACGCCTCATACGGCTCCATTAAAATGACCTCCTTCGCCTCCGGATTGGAAAACAGGGCGATGGCGTCGTCCGTTGCGTCCTTGAGGTTTCTGAAGCAGACGATATTGCCGTGGGACTTCACCTCGTTCAGGATGCGGTTGGTGCGGGAAAAGGCCTGAATGAGGCCGTGGTGGCGCAAGTTCTTGTCCACATAGAGCGTGTTCACCTTCTTGGCGTCAAAACCGGTCAGGTACATATTCACGACCAGAAGGATGTCAACCCGGTCCTTGTCCTGAAAGCCGTCCTTTTCCCGTTCCTTGATCCGTTTTGAAATATCGTTGTAGTAGTTGTAAAAGTGCTGGCTGTCCTTCGCCGAATGTTTGGTGTTGTACATCCGGTTGTAATCGGCGATGCAGGCATCGAGCTGCTCGCGGGAATGGACATTGACCGGGGTGTCCGCGTTGAAATCAAAATCCGGATCTCCGATCTGGCCGTCGGCGTCCTTGTCCGGTTCGTTGGCCCTGAAGCTGAAAATGGTGACCACCCGCAGATCGTGCTGGCCGGCTTCCTTCCTGGCCTTGAAGATCTTGTAATACCGGACCAGGGTATCGATGCTGCTGACGCAGAAAATGGCGGTGAAGGCCTTCCGGTGGGTCTTCCGGTCGTGGTGGGCGATGATGTAATCGGCGATCTTTTCCAGCCGTTGCGGCGAATCCAGCAGCTCCTGCGTGTCGATATCCTCCACTTCAATGTCCAGGTCGACCTCGGCGCCTTCCTTGTGCTTGTAGCGGCCGACATATTCGATGGCAAACCGCAGGACATTATCGTCCCGGATGGCATTGGTGAGCACGTATTTATGCAGGCATTCGCCAAACAGCTCATAGGTGGTGCGCTTTCCGAACAGGTTGCTGACGGCATTTTCGGCAAAGATCGGCGTACCGGTAAAGCCGAACATCTGGTGATTGGTGAAAAACTCCCTGATCCGTTTATGGGTCTCGCCGAACTGGCTGCGGTGGCATTCATCGAACAGGAAGACGATCCGCTTCTGGTTCGGCACGCCCTTGCCGGAATGGCCGTTGTAGCCCGGAAAGGTCTCGGCGGCCAGTTCCGCTTCCATTTTTTGCAGATAGCGCTTCCGGGAAATGGCGTTATTCAGTTTCTGGATGGTGGTGACGATCAGTTTGGTATGGTCGGAAAACTGCCTGACCAGGTGCGCGGTATTGTCGGTGCCGTCCACGCTTCCTTCGGAAAAGAAATTGAACTCCCGGGTGGTCTGGTAGTCCAGGTCGTTGCGGTCCACCACAAACACCACTTTGTCCACATGGGGCAATTTGACCAGGATCTGGCTGGCCTTGAAAGATGTGAGCGTCTTGCCCGACCCGGTGGTATGCCAGATATAGCCGTTCCTGGCGCTGTTCTGCACCTGGTCGATCAGGGCTTCCACGGCGTAATACTGATAGGGGCGCAACACCATCAGGATCTTGTCGGATTCGTGCAGGACGGTGTATTTGCAGATCATCTTGGAAACGTGGCATTTTTCCAGGAAGGTCTCAGTAAAGGCCTCCAGCCGGGTTATTTTCCGGTTTGCGGGGTCTGTCCAGAAAAAAGTCTGTTTGAAGGACTGGCGGCGGTTATTGGCGTAATACCTGGTATCCACGCCGTTGCTGATGACAAAGAGCTGCACGTACTGAAACAGGGCCTGGGACGCCCCGTAAGAATGGCGCTGATAGCGGTTGATCTGGTTGAAGGCCTCTTTCAGTTCCAGGCCGCGGCGCTTCAGCTCGATCTGCACCAGGGGCAGGCCGTTGATCAGCAGGGTGACGTCATACCGGTTCTTGTATTTGCCCTCCATGGTCACCTGGCGCGTGACCTGGTATTCGTTCCGGCACCAATGCTCCTGGTTGAGGAACCGGACATAGATGCTTTCGCCGTTATCGCGGGTGATCTGGAAGCGGTCGCGCAGGGTTTTGGCGCGGTCAAAGACGTTGCCCTTGTTCAGGTGATTGAGGACTTTGTCAAATTCGCCGGCGGTGAGGCGGATGCCGTTGTGTATTTCGAGCTGGTTTTTGAAATTGGCCAGGAGGGCGGTTTCGTCTTTGATGGGTACATACGCATATCCCAGGGTTTGGAGTTGCCGGATGAGACCGTCTTCGAGGGCTTGTTCTGACTGGATCATGGGATTGCGGTTTAAACAAACATTTGCTGTAAAAGGCCTTTTTTGAAGGTTTGCAGGTGTTCGAGTTGTTTTTGGGTATGGGTTATTTTTTGGTCGATGGCGGTGAGGAAGTCGGCGATTTTTTGTTGTTCGGATTTTGAAGGAATTGAAACGGCGTTGTTGCATGAATCCTCCAGGCATAGCTTCCGCTAATTTTTATTCCATTTA
>CALMYQ010000256.1 GCA_937873655.1 uncultured Lewinella sp.
GATCATAAAGGTAAAAATATTTTCGATTTTTCTTGGATCGAAACACAATACCTTATGACTTACAACTTACAACTTACGACTTACGACTTACGACTTATGACTTACGACTTATGACTTACAACTTACAACTTACAACTTCAAACAGCATCAGCTCCTGCTCTTCAGATCCTGCAAATACCGCTCCAGTTCGAGCTCGTCGTAAATGAGGACTTCGCGGGCTTTGCTGCCGTCAGCGGGGCCAACGATGCCCATGACTTCGAGTTGGTCCATGATGCGGCCGGCGCGGTTATAGCCCAGCTTCAGGCGGCGCTGGATCATGGAGGTGGAGCCGTGTTGTTGTTGAACGATCAGCCGGGCGGCATCTTCGAACATATCGTCGAGGTCGGCGTATTTAAGGTCGCCGGCGCCTGAAACGCCCTCATCGTCGCCGTGGAATTCCGGCAGGAAGAAGGGCTCGGCAAAACCCTGTTGATTGGCGATGAAATTGACGACCTTTTCGACCTCCGGGGTATCCACGAAAGCGCCCTGGAGCCGCACCATTTCGCCGCCTACCGACAGCAGCATATCGCCGCGACCCACCAACTGGTCGGCGCCGCCGGCATCGAGGATGGTGCGGGAGTCGACCTTGGCGGTAACGCGATAGGCGATCCTGGCCGGGAAGTTGGCCTTGATCACACCGGTAATGATGTTGACCGACGGGCGTTGGGTAGCGATCACCAGGTGGATGCCCACGGCCCGGGAAAGCTGTGCAAGCCGCCCGATCGGGAGTTCGATTTCCTTGCCGGCCGTCATGATGAGGTCCGCAAATTCATCGATCACCAGGACGATAAAGGGCAGGAACCGGTGGCCTTTCAGCGGATTGAGCTGCCGCTGAACGAATTTTTCGTTGTATTCCTTGATGTTCCGCGCCCCGGCCTTTTTCAGCAGGTCGTAGCGCGTGTCCATTTCTATGCAAAGCGAATTGAGGGTATTGATCACCTTGGTGGTCTCGGTGATGATGGGCTCTTCCTGGTCGGGCAAAAAAGCCAGGAAGTGCTTTTCCAGGGCCGCATACTGGAACAATTCCACCTTTTTGGGGTCGATCAGCACCAGTTTGACCTGCGAGGGGTGTTTTTTATACAAGATAGAGATCAGAATGGAGTTGATCCCTACGGATTTACCCTGACCGGTGGCGCCGGCAACCAGCAAGTGGGGCATTTTCGTCAGGTCGGCCACGAACTCTTCGTTAGAAATGGTCTTGCCCAGCGCGATGGGCAGGTCCATTTTTGCCCGCTTGAACTTATCGGAGATGAGGATCTCCTTCATGGCGACCGTCTGCTTCTTCTTGTTCGGGACCTCGATACCGATGGTGCCTTTGCCGGGGATGGGCGCAATGATGCGGATGCCCAATGCGGAAAGGCTGAGGGCAATATCATCCTCCAGGTTTTTGATCTTGGAAATGCGGACGCCGGGCGCCGGGACGATCTCGTACAGCGTAACCGTCGGGCCGATGGTCGCGCGGATCTTCACGATCTCGATCTTGTAATGCAGCAAGGTCTCGACGATCTGGTCCTTTTTGGATTCGAGTTCGGCCCGGTCCACTTCGAATTTTTCATCGGAGTAATCGTTCAGCAGCTGCAGGTGCGGAAATTCGTAGGACGAGAGGTCGAGCGTGGGGTCGTAGGGTTCGCTGGAATCGGGATTCTCCACCGTCACCGGCATGACATCCCGGGCATCGGCTGCGGGGCCGGGTTCTTCTTCGCCTTGCGCTTTGGGCACCGGGGCCGAAATTTCCAGTTCGGAATCGCCGGGTTGAAGGCTTTGCGGGCGTTCCGGCTTATTGGCATCATTGAGGTTGAAGGAGAGTTGACCGGGGTCGAGATCCGTCTTGGGCACGTTCGGGGTCAGTACGGCGGTTTTTTCTTCCTGGCCGTTGCTGCTGCCTGAACTGAGGCTGCCCGAAACAGGCGGTTTTTTTACAATGCGCCGGCGATTCAGCAGGTTGCGAAAATACTCCTGCGCGTCGGAAGCGGCCGTTTGCGGGGTCATTTCGCTGAAATTCGGATTGAATTTCCAGACAACCAGGCCGATACCGGCCATCAGGAAAAGGCCGATCATGCCGACGGTGCCCAGGAAGCCGTGGAGCCAGTTGCTGATCCCCTGCCCGAAAGCGCCGGCAAACGGAAAAGCCGCCGTACCGGCCACAAAACCCAGGAAGATCGACACAATGAGCATCACGATCAGTACCCTGACCAGCAAAGGCACAAAAAGGATCAGCTTTTGCTTACGGATCAGGAACAGGCCGAATTTATAGAACAGGTACACAAAAGCAAAGGAGGCAATGCCGAAACCCCAGAAAAAGAAAGCATGCGAAACAACGGCGCCCAGCTTGCCCAGCCAGTTGGCCATCTCGATGTCGCTGCTCAGCAGTTCCGTAAAAAAGATATCGAGCTTATCCTGGTCATAACCCCAGGTGAACAGATAGGACGTGAATGCTACAAAAAGGTAAAAGGCAATAAAAAGGCACAGGATGCCTAACAGCTTGGGGATACGTTCATCATTGATTCCTAATCTGAATGCCAGTTGGCCTTTTTTCTTTTTTGCCATCGATTCGATTTACACCACTATCGCACAAAAGTAAGGATTTTATGGAAATTAAAGCTTACAATGTCTCGATTTTGCGGCCCGCTGTTAAGGACCGCTGCAAAAATAACTGACCACTTTTCCAGGAGGCCTTTTGCCCCTACCCTGCGTTGAGGAACCGCTTCACTTAGCCATGGCTAAGCTCAGGAACCCTCGCCTTGGTTAGGACCAAAATGCCTTGCCTGTCGAAAGCGACACTTATTTATTCAGCGATCCTAAAGCCCCTATTGAATTGTAATTCAGCAGTCATCGGCCCAAGTTAATTTTACCATCCTGCATTGAAATGTTACTTTTGCCTCATCAATCGGATAGGGGTGTAAACCATGAAAACAACCTCAGCTGTTTTTACGGCGCTTTTTTCTATTTCCGCTTTGTCGGCCCAAACCATCGTAGGGACACAACCGATGAACAGGAATGCTGTACTTGAGCAATTCGGCGGCATGTACTGCGTCTATTGTCCGCACGGCCACCTGCTTGCCGACCAGATCAGGCAGGAACATCCCGGGACCGCCCTGATCTATTACCACGCCGGCAACTACGCCATCCCGCAGGCAGGGGCTCCCGACCTGAGGACCAATGACGGCGATATCATCTCAGGAGCAACCGGCCTGACCGGATACCCGGCCGGGACCGTCAATCGCCATGTTTTCCCCGGGCTCGAACAAGGCCAGCCGGGTACCACCGCCTTGGGAAGGGGCGACTGGGAGGAAGCCGTGGAAAATATCCTTACCCTGCCCGCCCCGGTTAATATCGGCGCTCAGGCACATATCGACGTCCCGTCCAGGACCCTCAGCCTCTACCTGGAGTTGTATTTCACCGCCAACAGCAATTCCACCAACCGGCTCCATATCGCGCTGTTGCAAAACCATATCCTCTCTCCCCAGGCCGGCGGCGGCCAGGGCGACCAATATCCGCAGTACGATGTCTTCAGGGATATGCTGAACGGCCCCTGGGGCGAAGTCCTCTACAACACGACCGCAGGCCACTTCGAATCCAGGAATTACTCGTTTGAACTCCCGGAATCGATCCGGGATGTGCCGCTCGACCTGGCCAATACCGAACTGGTGATCTTTGTGACCAAAGACCAGCAGGAAGTGCTAAACGGCCTGGTCGCCAAACCCGGCTTCACGGTGGAACAGGACGACGATGTCGAGCTGTTATCCGTTAAAACCGATCCTGTCATTTGCGGCGGCTGGGTCTATCCCCGGGCGCTGATCCGCAATGACGGTAATAATCCGTTAGGACAGGTGAACATCCGGTTCGGCCTGACCGGCGGACCCGAACAACAATTGCCGGTAAACCTGGCCAGCCCGCTGGCAACCTACGAAAAAACCTTTGTCAACCTGCCGCCTTTACCCGTTCCGCCGGGCGACGGAGCCCACCGGAAAATCTGGGCCAGCGTCGATCTGCCCAACAACGTACCGGATTATACACCCGAAGATAATATTGACACCGCGGCTTTTTCCAATGCCAAAGCGACCGTACACGACTACCTGAAAATAGAGGTCCGGACGGACGAATACGGGTATGAACTGTATTGGGAAATTGCCGACGATGCCGGGATCATAATCGCCTCAGGCGGTAACGAACAGATTGCAGGGACCGGCGGCGGGCTGCAGATCGCCGTGCCGTCTGATCCCGGCGCCTATGAACCGAACAGCTATTACACCCGCTATGTCACATTGCCCGCCGAAGGGTGTTATACCCTTAGACTGGTCGACGATTTCGGCGACGGGGTATGCTGCGAATACGGTTTCGGCTTTGTCCGGGTAAAGGATCCGGATGGAAAACTGGTTGCTTATGCCAATAAATTTTCCAAATCCTACGAAGTCCCGTTCGAGTATACCAGCGTGATCACCGCCTCGCATGAACCTGTGCCGGCCGGATTTGATTGGTCGATCGCGCCCAATCCGGCCCGCATTGCAGCCGGGACCCGGATTTTGGTAAAGAACCCGGGCGCCGCCCCCTTGACAATCACCCTGCTGGATGCCGGGGGGAGCGTAATCCTGCGTCGGAAAGAAGCCTCCCTCGCCGGCGGGAATCAATACCTGAATTTGCCTGCGGAGGGCCTGAGCCCCGGGCTTTATCTGGTGAAGCTGGAAAGCGGCCGGAACGTTTTTTTTAAAAAATTGTTACTATTGGAGTGATCTGGCCGTCTTTATATTAAGCGGCGATGATCCGTGCAACCCTTAATTTTTTGTTAAGCAGTTGCATTTTTTACAAAATCAGCCGTACTTGCGTTAACATTTAAGAAATGGGTTGGGTATGAACAAAATTTTACTTTTTTTTCTATTGTTGATGAGCGCCCTGCCGGGTTCCGGGCAGGCTTTTCAGGTGGAGTCCCTGGTGGGCGAACGAATTCATGTGACCAATGTCTCCAATGTTCAGACGGACATCGAAGTGCCCGTTCGGGTAACCAACCTGACCGACGATACGCTTTCCCTGAAATGGTCAAAAACGGTTTATGAACAGCCGGAATCCTGGGTAACCCAGATCAACGATGACGAAACGTTCTACCTGCCCAACGTCAATTCCAATATCGATCCCGTCGCCGGGGTCAACGCGCCGCTGGTACTGGCGGCCGGCGAATCTGCTGAACTGGTGCTCCACGTGTTTCCGCTGGGCGTTCAGGGCACCGGCATCTATAACCTGATGTTCGCCTACTCCTCGCTGCCCGGGTATGTGGTCGAATCGCTGGACCTGGAAGTCAATGCCAGCCCGGTCGTCAAATCAACCGAAACCCGCTCGCTCAGCATTTATCCGAATCCGGCCATCAGCTATATCGAGATCACTCCCAACAACCAGGTTGACCGCATTGAGATCTACAATACGGTCGGCAGGGAAGTCCGGTCCTTTTTCTTTGAAAACGGCAAGCGGTACAATATCGCCGACCTGCCGCAGGGGCTCTATATGGTGGCGCTGGTGAGTGAAAAGAGCGGCATTATCAAGACCGTCAGGCTGCTCAAGCGGACGATCCGCCCGTAAGATCAGGATCAGATGCTTGCGCTTTCCGGGTGATGTTCAACGAGGAACATCCGGACAACGGCCGAATTTTCTGAAAAATCACTGTGGTATTTGCAGTTGAAGCGATCCTTGACCAACAGGTAGGTCGCTTCGGAGATATTGACGTAGCCCACCTTTCCGTAGGTCTCCATCCGGGAGGCAATGTTGACCGTGTCGCCCCAGATATCGTAGGCAAATTTTTTGATCCCCACGATACCCGCCACGACCGAGCCGGTGTGGATGCCGATCCGCGCTTCAAAGAAATGCAGGTTTTTCGCCCGCCTTTCCTCGGCTCTTTGCGCCAGGAAATCCTGGATCTCAAGGGCGGCCCGGATCACCTGACTGGCATCTTCTTCATTTTCATTGGATGAAATGCCTTTGACGCACATGTAGGCGTCGCCTACGGTTTTGATCTTTTCCAGCCCAAATTTCTCAATCACCTGGTCGAATCCCCGGAAGCAGTGGTCGATCTCGGCCACCAGTTCTTCCGGCTCCAGTTTTTCAGATATGCGGGAAAAACCCTGAAAATCGGAGAACATCACCGTTACCATATCATGCCGTTTGGCTTTGGCAGCGCCGAATTGCTTTAGCTCATCGGCCGTTTCGGCAGGCAGGATATTCAACAACAAAGCTTCGGATTTTTCTTTTTCCTGTTCCAGTTCGGCCGTGCGGGCGCGCACCAGATCCTCCAGTTCTGTTTGTCTTTTCTGGATGGTGTAGATCCGGTACCGCACAAAGGCGAGTACGCCGCCCAACAATCCGATGATCACCATGGTCCAGAACTGCCAGGTCCGGTAGTAGGCTTCCTTCACCGTGATCGGAACGGTCAGTTCACGGCGGTTCCACTGGTCCTTGCCGATCTGGGCCCTGACCTTGAAGGTGTAACGGCCGGCGGGGATATTGTTGTAGCGCACCGTGTTGACGGCGGATGGCGGCGACCAGTCGGCATCGTAATTTTCCAGTTTGTAGCTGTACAGCCGTTGGGCCGGGTTCCGGTAGTCGGCCAGGGCGAAACTGATGGAGAAAAACCGGTCGTTATGGGTCAGGATGATCGTTTCGTTCGGGTCGAGGCCGGCATTCTGAATGATCAACTGGTCGGAAGCGCCGTCCAGCCTGGTGAAATTGGTAAACAGCAGCGGAACATCGCTTTTTTCCTGTTTGTGCTCCAGAAAGCGCTTGTTGGGATAAAAGGCGTTGATGCCGTTGAGGCCGCCGAAATACATGCGCCCGTCCGACGCTTTAAAAAAGGAGATCCGGTTGAATTCATTGGCGCTGAGCCCGTCCTGGGTAAAAAAATTGGCGCATCGCTCCTGATTGAGGCTGAACCGGCACAAGCCGTTGTCGGTGCTGACCCACAGCACGGAGTCGCCCTCGGGCAACATGCCGTTGATAAAATGGTTGGGCAGGCCGTCCTGGGAATAAATGATCCGGATGGTGTTGTCCTGCGGGTTCAGCCGGTGCAGGCCGTCGCCGGTGCCGAGCCATACAAAGCCTTTTTCGTCTTCGTAGATGGCATTGATCTGTCGCGACCGGAGCCTTGCCGGACTGTCGGGGGCATCCGTGTAATGCGCCACGCGACCGGCTTCCCGGTTTATTTTGTACAAGCCTTTTTCCAGGGTGCCGACCCACAGATCCTCGCCCGAACGCCCTTCGTACAGGTAGCTGATGGACCCGGCCAGGGTATCCCAGGCGCCGTATTGGTCGGCAAATTCGGTCAATTCGCTGGTCTTTGTTTTATACTGGTACAGGTGGTAGTTATACCCGATCCAGACATCGCCGTTGCGGTCGGCCAACACCGCCCCCAGGTCTACCCCGGACTGGGGAAGGAGGGTGTCGATGCGAAGGGTGGCCAGGTCGATGCGCCAGCCGTTGCCGGTCCAGAGGGCATTGTTGTAATAATCGAGCCCGAAGGGATAATTGAAAAAATTATTGGCCGGGAAGAGCAGCCGGAGCGAATTCGTCCTGGGGTCGAAGGTGTGAATGGAATTGTAATAGGAAAAATAGATGCGGCCCTGTTCGTCTTCCGTTATGCCGCGGGTGCTGCAAAAGAGGTTGCTGCAGTATTCGCTTCCCTCGCTGAGGTAATGGGTAAACAGGTTTTCGGACCGGGTGATCTTGATGGCGCCGTAATCGGACGCTACCCACACCACCCCGGAGCGGTCCTGAAAGATCTGGCGGTAATTGCAGATATTCTTGACTTCGTCGCGGATGGTTTTGTCGTAATCGGTGAGGGAATTGGTCAGCGGGTCGTAAAACAGGAGTACGCCCTGCGCTCCGATCCAGATCTCGCCTTTGGCCGTCACGAGCAGGGCGTTGGCTGCGGTCAGCTGGGTTTCCATCAGGTCGTTGATGGGGTGGGGCGTAAAGGTGTCATCCCTGCTGGTCCGGTAAAAGACCCTGCCGTCGTTGAGCAGAACCCAGAGGATGCCGTCGGTGGCCTGGATCTGCGTAACCCTTGAGCGGCTGCGATCGTTGCCTTTGAACGGGAACCGGTAGCTTTCCCGCACCACGCCGTCTTCGTTGAGCCGCCAGAGCTCGTTTTCATAGGCGCCCAGGTAGATGTCTTCCCCCATCTGGGCGATCGGCCGCTTGGTGTATTGCCCGTTCAGGGTGATGATGTGGCGGAGGGTGCTGTCGCCGTCCAGCCTGGACAGGGAAGTCTGAGCGGTCCTTTCATTAAAAACCGCGATCCAGAGGTTGCCGGCGGCGTCGCGCATCCAGTTGTAGGGCGCGAGGGATTCCCGGAGGACGATCTTCCCTGGTTTGATCTTGATGTCTTTGATCTTGTTATTCCAGGGGTCAAGCATGGAAATATAGTCCGGATGCGCCATCCAGATCCGGTTGCCTTTTTCGATCGACATCTCGTAAATGGCATTGTGGGGGATCTTCCGCACCGGTTCCCGGTCACTGTAAACCAGGAATTCGTAGCCGTCAAAGCGGTTAAGGCCGTTGATCGTGGCAATCCAGATAAAACCGGAGGTGTCCTGCTGGACCTTGAAAACATTCCGATGGCTGAGCCCGTCGTCAAAGTCGTAAACCTTGATTTCGACATCACCCAGCGGATTCTGAGCTTGCAACAGGCCGCTCAGGCAGGTCATCAGGCCGAAAAGAAAGGCGATTGGGCGCATAAATGGAATTTGCTGCCTAAAGGTAAAGCTTTTTCGACACTACCCCGCAAAATGACGGAAGAGGAGGCGTGCACGCGGGGTTTCACAGTAAAAAATAAATCAAATGTTATTTTTTGAATTAACAAAAACATTTTGTATTTTTACAATCAAATCTTATAACTAACTTATTCACCATGAAAGTCTTAAAAGCAATCGGACTCGGCCTGGCCGTTTTAATCGTCATCTGGCTGGCCCTTGGCATCATCATGCCCAAGCACATCACTACCGACCGTTCCGTTGTCATCAAAGCCTCACCCGGGCAGGTTTTCAATGCCGTGAACGATTTGACCACCTGGGAAAAGTGGTCGCCCTGGAAAGAAAAGGACCCGACCACAGTGATCACCTACGGGGAGAAATCCTCCGGCGTCGGCGGCTCCTACAGCTGGGTAGGCGACAAGAAAAAATCAGGTAGCGGCACCATGACCATTACGGAGGCCCAGTCCCCTGAAAGCCTGACCGCCCGGCTCGAATTCACCGGTCAGGGCGAAGCGACAACCACCTGGAAATTCGAACCTAAAGGTACCGACACCGAGGTCACCTGGGGGCTCTCTTCCGATTTTCCATTCCCCTGGAACGCCTTCCTGGTTTTCATGGACTTCAAAGGCATGATCCACAAGGATTTTGACCGGGGCCTGGAACTGCTCAAGGGATACGTTGAGGCGCAGGCTGCCAACGCCAAAAAGCCGGCGTACCAGGTGCAGGAAATCGAAGTACCCTACCCTTATATGGTAGGCATCCGGGCCACTGTGCCGATGGATAAGGTACCCACCTTTTATGCTGAAAACCTCGGAAAGGTGATGGCAGCCCTGACCGCCAAGGGCATCCAGCCCGCCGGCATGCCTTGCGGCGCCTATTTCAGCTGGGATGAGGAAAAACAGGAATCCGACATGGTAGCCGCTTTCCCGGTCGGGGAGAAGGTCGACCTGGGCGCCGGGTTCACCCTCATCGAAATGCCAAAGGGCCGGGCCTTGCTGGTAGATTATTACGGGCCCTATGAAGAAGTAGGCCCGGCTCACATGGCTTTGGACGCCTACATCCAGGAAAAAGGCCTGACGCAGGGCTATCCGGTTATTGAAGAATACGTAACCGACCCGGGTAACGAACCGGATCCGCAGAAATGGCTGACCAAGGTCATTTATCCGGTCAGCAAATAATTTGGTGGTCCAAGAGGTTGCCAGAAAAGTGACTACGGAGTAAATTCGCCAAATTTGGTTCTCTTGCCGGTTTGCAATGGCGCTAAGATAAAATTAGAGTTTGCAGCCTGGTGGATGAGCGGGAGAGCGGGTGAAGGTTCTCATTCCTTTCACCTTCTTTCTCTCTCACCCTCCGGTTATTTCCCGGCATCCAGCCCGACCGATGACTTCCGCTCATCCGCAAAGATCCGCTTTCCCCAGATCAGGACCTGCCCGCCGTAAACGCTCAACCAGCCGACGATAGCCGTGAAGGACAGTACGCTGAAGGCCGCATATGGCTTGAAGGCGCGCATATTCACGTTGATGAACTCGTACGCCGCAAAGTCCGTCACCACCAGCAAGGTATGGCCGGAAAACAGGATGAACAGGATCTTGACCAGTTTATCCAGGTACAATACCCGCCAGGCTTCTTTTTTCCCTCGGATATGTTTGCGCTTCTGCCGGATATACCGGTAGGCGAAATACATGTATGCGAAGAAGGTGCCCAGGTAAATCGCCTGTTCGAGCGCGCCGTAGAAGGGATTGTAGAACCCGCGCCCCGCGATCAGCTTTTGTTTCAGGGGCTGAATCAGCACCAGGCAAAAGAAGAGCCATTGGGATGCCGGCAGCACAAAATGCTTGATGTCCGTGCGCTGGAACCGGTAGGTTGGATAAAGGCTCAGCTTGACATAATAGAACAACAAAACGGGGAAAGACAAGGTAAAATAAATGGGCAGGAATCGCCATTGGGGATGGGTCTCATAGAAATCCATCAAAGTCAATACATTATGCCATTGGGTCAGCCCGAAGGCAATGAGCAGGCATCCGAAGAAGGCATTGGCCCGTTTTTCCCCCACCCGCCTGACAAAAAAAAGCCCGCCTGTTCCTGCGGCTGTAAGCCCGGCAAGGCCCATTATGGCGATGATACCGTAAAAGTAGATGGAATGCTGGCTCATGGATTGTCCAAAGATAAGCCTTTTTCAAGGAATTGGAAAATCCGCGTCCTAAACCGCTCAATCCCCTTTTTGGCGCAACAGGCGCTTGACGCGGGCGTATTCACTGCTGCCGGATTGCGCTTGCGGGCAATCCATTTGGCTTTCTTTTTCCTCAATCCGCTTCACCCTGTTTTTGGGGCTTGGGTGGGTGCTGACAAATGCCGGAAGGGAAGCGGCGCCTTCGATTTTTTTAAAAAATTCTGCGGCGGCGCCCGCTTTGTATCCCGAACCGCACAGGTATTCAACCGACTTGAGGTCGGCCTCGGTTTCGTGAGAGCGGCTGAATTTCAGGGACAAAAGCCCCAAAGCGACATTTTCCAATACCCCCGGTTCGGCGTTGTTGGTGAGCACGGTGGTAAAGACGGCTGCGCTGTTCCTGCTGGTCAGCTGCCGGGTTGAATGCCGCAGGTCGGCGTGTGCGATCTCGTGCCCCAGGACGCCCGCCAGCTGGTCCTCCGTATCCAGAAACAGCATCAGGCCGGTGTAGACGTAGATATACCCACCCGGGGTGCAAAAGGCGTTGAGGGTCTCGTCGTCCTGCAGGATGTGGATTTCCCAGGCAAAATCATTGCGGTGCTCCACCTTGCCCGAGTCCAGGATCTTGCCGGCAACGTGGCGAAGAAAGCCATAAACCGCTTCGTTGCCCGTTTCCGGCAGGATCGGATATTTGCCATGGTCCCTTTCAATCTCCCTTTTGACCTCCTTGCCCAACCTGATATCCTTATTGACATTGTACAAATTGAAATTCCCGCCTTTGGAGGTTGAGCACGAAGGCGAGAATGCGGTTGCCAAAACGGACATTGCGCCAAGGAGAATGCGGAAACCTGTGGTGGAAATTCTCATGATATTGAACAGCGATTATTCAAATTGTCAGCTCCGGTCTTTTCCACCCAACCCGTTTTCAACGTAAAGCTTCCATCCCGTCGGGCGACATCGGCACGTAGAGGTTCCCATTAATCACCTCTCTGGAGATAACGATCCTTTGCACCTCCGAAGTGCCTTCGTAGATCTGGGTGATCTTGGCGTCGCGCATCAGCCTTTCCACGTGATATTCTTTTACAAAACCGTATCCGCCATGGATCTGAACCGCTTCGACTGTGTGCTTCATGGCTACTTCCGAGGCATAAAGTTTGGCCATGGCGCTGGCCGCATTATAATCCAGCTGCTGGTCTTTCAACCAGGCCGAGCGATACACCAGCAGTCGGGCAGCTTCGATATCCAGGGCCATATTGGCAAGTTTGAAGGCGATCGCCTGGTGGTTGGCGATGGTCTTGCCGAAGGCCTGCCGCTCGTTTGCATAGGCCGCCGCAAGTTCGTACGCGCCGGCAGCGATGCCCAACGCCTGTGAAGCGATGCCGATGCGGCCGCCGGCCAGCGTTTTCATGGCAAATTTGAAGCCGAATCCAGGGTCGCCGATGCGGTTTTCCTTGGGTACTTTGACATCATTGTACATGATCGAATGGGTATCCGAGGAGCGAATGCCGAGTTTGTCTTCTTTTTTACCGATGACTACGCCTGGCCAATCCGTTTCCACGATAAAGACGTCGATGCCGCGGTGACCGAGCTCTGGGTTGGTCTGGGCAATGACGAGGTGGACTTTTGACGTCCCGCCGTTGGTGATCCAGTTTTTGGTGCCGTTCAGCAGGTAATGGTCGCCCATATCCTCGGCTGTGGTCTGCTGTGAGGTGGCATCGCTGCCCGCTTCCGGTTCCGACAGGCAGAAAGCGCCGATCCATTCGCCCGCAGCCAGTTTAGTCAGGTACTTCGATTTTTGCGCTTCGTTGCCATACTGTTCCAACCCCCAGCATACCAGGGAGTTATTGACCGACATGATGACGGAGCAGGAGTTATCAACTTTTGAGATCTCCTCCATGGCCAACGTGTAGGAAATGGTATCCATACCTCCGCCTCCGTATTCCGGAGAGGTCATCATGCCCAGGAACCCCAATTCGGCCATACGCCGAACTTGCTCAGCGGGGTATTCCATGCTGGAGTCGCGTTCGATCACGCCGGGTTTGAGCTCTTTTTGCGCAAACTCCCTTGCGGCTTCTTTAACCGCGAGCTGTTCTTCGGTTAGGTGAAAATTCATATAATTTGGTTTTACGCCGCAAATTTACCAAATAAAAATAAAAATGGGCTATGCCCGGCATAACCCACCTGTTACCATATTTATTTTCAGTTATCTTTAACCGCGGATATTAATCTTTGGAAATAATATCGGAAGCGCCGTGCGATTTCTGGGTCAGCACTTTCGGTTTTCCATAATAAATGATATCGCTTGCGCCGTAAGCTTCCGCTTCCAGTTCGTCCGTTACATGCAAGACGGCATCCGAACCGCCGTGGGCGGAAATTTTGCAGGCCCGGATCACCAGATCCTTCGCCTTGAGGTCGCTGCCGCCCTGGGCTTGAGCCGTCAATTTGTCCGCCTTGCCCGCCAGGTGAGCATCCGAACCGCCTGCGGTAATGCAATTAACGGTTTGCGCATCCATTTCCTTGACAAACAGATCGCTGCCGCCGCTCATATTGATCTCAAGGTCGGAAAAACGGAACTTGCCCTCGATGTAAATGTCCGAACCGCCGCTGCCTTTGATCATTTCCAGATCGGGCATGGTCACGTACACGGCCATCGTTTTGGCTTTTCTGACCGGCGTTTCAACCTTCATGACCAACGTGCCGTTTTCGACCCTGGTCATAACGTTGTCCAGGAGGTTTTCATCGGCCTTGATCTTCACAGAAAAGGAATTGCCCTGGGAAATGTACACATCAAGGCCATGGCTGGCAGCCACCCCTTTGAATCCCGACAAATCCCGGCTTTCTTCCCGGACGGTACCGTTGCCGACTTCGCCCGATCCCCAGGATTGACTGAAAACAGAACAGGTAAAAAAGGTCAGTGAAAGCAGAAGGGCTACCCTTCCGTAGGACAGGTGAATCTTTTTCATGCGCAGAAATTTTTTTTAAAGGACAGGTTTTCTCGGGGCAGGTTGCTTGGGTCTGAAACCAAGTCCTAAACAGGGTTTTTACACAACTTTTTCAAAAGGAGTTTGAACGGGGATTGGGTGTTTCCCATCATAAGCCGTATCTTTGCCGCCAATTTCGAAAGACGATGCCCAAAGATCAATCCATTCGTTCAGTCCTCATCATCGGCAGTGGCCCCATCATCATCGGTCAGGCTTGTGAATTTGATTACTCCGGCAGCCAGGCCTCCCGATCTCTTCGGGAAGAAGGCGTGGAAGTGACCCTGATCAATTCCAATCCGGCTACCATTATGACCGACCCGGTTACAGCCGATCATATTTATCTCCTGCCGCTTACCGTTGAAAGTATTGTCCAGATCCTGGAAGAGCGAAAAATCGACGCCGTACTGTCCACTATGGGCGGTCAGACCGCGTTGAACCTCGCGATCGAAGCCGCACAGCAAGGGGTATGGGAGAAATACGGCGTCCGGATGATCGGTGTGGATATCGATGCGATCGAACTGACGGAAAACCGCGAAGCTTTCCGCAAACATATGATCGATATCGGCCTGAGCGTAGCCCCTTCCTTCATAGCCAACTCCTTCCTGGAAGGCAAGGAAGCAGCCCAAAAGATCGGGTACCCGTTGGTCATCCGCCCTTCCTATACCCTTGGCGGCACCGGCGGCGCCTTTGTGCACAAGGAGGAAGAATTCGACGCGGCCCTGCGACGCGGCCTTAACCTCTCACCGACGCACGAAGTCCTGGTCGAAAAAGCAGTATTGGGCTGGAAAGAATTCGAACTGGAGCTCCTGCGCGACGCCAATGACAACGTGGTCATCATCTGCGTAGTCGAAAACCTGGACCCGATGGGCATCCATACCGGCGACAGCATTACGGTTGCGCCGGCCATGACCCTCTCGGATACGGCTTACCAGGACATGCGCAACCAGGCCATCAAGGCCATGCGTTCGCTGGGCAACTTCGCCGGCGGTTGCAATATCCAGTTCGCCCTTAACCCCGAAAACGAGCAATTGATCGTTATCGAGATCAACCCCAGGGTATCCAGATCATCCGCACTGGCCAGTAAAGCGACCGGCTACCCGATTGCCAAGATCGCTGCCAAACTGGCCATGGGCTACAACCTGGACGAACTCAAAAATCAGATCACCAAGACGACTTCGGCTTATTTCGAACCGACCCTGGACTACGTGATCGTCAAGATGCCCCGCTGGAACTTTGACAAATTCCACGGCGCCGACCACCGGCTTGGCCTCCAGATGAAGTCCGTCGGGGAAGTTATGGCTATCGGCCGGAATTTCCTGGAAGCGCTCCAGAAAGCCTGCCAGTCACTGGAGATCGGCCGCACCGGGCTGGGCGCCGATATGAAGGAATGGATCCGCACCTCCGACGTGCTTGAACGGCTGGAAGCAGCCAGCGACGACCGGATCTTCCGCGTCAAGGACGCCCTCCGCCTGGGCGTGCCGGAAAAAACCGTCCAGAAACTGACGCAGATCGACCCCTGGTTCATCAAGCAGATCAAGCGGCTCGTCAAAATGGAGGAAGAACTGATGCGCTACAATGTAGCGGAAGATATTCCGGAAGACTTTTTCCGCGAGCTGAAAGAAACCGGCTACTCCGACGCCCAGATCGCCTGGATCCTGCGCATCAAGGAAGAAGAAGTTTCCCATTACCGCAAAAAACTCGGGATTCAGCGCACCTACAAAATGGTTGATACCTGCGCTGCAGAGTTCGAAGCGCAGACGCCCTATTTTTACTCTACCTTCGACCAGGAGAATGAAAGTGCGCCGACTTCCGCCAAAAAGAAAATCCTTGTCCTCGGATCGGGCCCCAACCGGATCGGGCAAGGAATAGAATTCGACTACTGCTGCGTTCACGGGCTGCTGGCCATCAAAGACGAAGGCTACGAGGCCATTATGGTGAACTGCAACCCGGAAACGGTGTCTACCGACTTTGACATCGCTGATAAACTGTATTTCGAACCCGTGTTCTGGGAACATGTTGAAGAAATCCTGGAACTGGAAAAACCCGAAGGCGTCATCGTTCAATTGGGCGGCCAGACCGCACTGAAAATGGCCCAGCAGTTCTATGAAAAAGGGATTCCCATTATCGGCACCAGCTTCAAGGATATGGACCTTGCCGAAGACCGGGGCGCTTTTTCCGACCTGCTCAAGGAGCTCGAGATCCCCTATCCGAAATACGGGGTGGCCAACGACGCGGACGAAGCCCTCAAGATCGCGGCACAGGTTTCTTATCCGGTACTGGTCAGGCCGTCCTACGTGCTCGGCGGTCAGAATATGCGGATCGTCATCAACGATGAAGAACTGGAACGGCATGTCCTGACCATCTTCAAACATATGCCCGACAACAAGGTGCTGATCGACCAGTTCCTGGAGCGCGCCAAGGAAGCCGAGATCGACTGCATCTGCGACGGCGAGCAAGTACACGTCATGGGGATCATGGAGCATATCGAACCCGCCGGCATCCACTCCGGCGACAGCTCGGCCGTATTGCCGACCTACAGCTTATCGGTAAATGCGGTGAATACCATGGTCGAATACGCCGAAAAGCTGGCAAAGGCCCTCAATATCAAGGGGCTGCTCAATGTCCAGTTTGCGATCAAACCCGCCCGCACTCCTGAAGAACAGGACCAGGTTTACGTCATCGAGGCCAACCCGCGCGCCAGTCGCACCACCCCGTTCATCGCCAAGGCCTACCAGGTACCCTACCTGCAGATTGCCACCAAGGTGATGATGGGCACCCACAAACTGAAGGATTTTGACATCAAGGCCCGGCCCGGCGGATTCGCCATCAAGGTGCCGGTGTTCAGTTTCGACAAATTCCCGAATGTCAACAAGGACCTCGGGCCGGAAATGAAGTCAACCGGTGAAGCTATCCGGTTCATCCGGGACCTTTCGGATCCGTTCTTCCGGGAACTTGACCGGCAGCGGTATATGTATCTTACTAGGTAAGTGGTAAGTGGTAAGTCGTAAGTGGTAAGTCGTAAGTCGTAAGTCGTAAGTCGTAAGTCGTAAGTCGTAAGTCGTAAGT
>CALMYQ010000257.1 GCA_937873655.1 uncultured Lewinella sp.
TCGATTCTTCAGTTCCTCGATTCTTCAGTTCCTCGATTCTTCAGTTCCTCGATTCCTCAGTTCCTCAGTTCCTCGCATTCAAAACCACCACCATCGGCACCATATACCCATCGCTGCGGGTAGCGGCGGTAAAGGCGGGCCGGTCGGCTTCAAACCGGATATCCGCCAGGGGGACGAGGTGTTTGCCGAGCAGGCTTTCGAGCCGTTTGCGGTAATCGCCAGTGCAGTCCCTCATTTTGGCGGCAATGAAATCCAGGTGTTTGACCTCCTTTGCGGCAAACAACAGATAAAGGGTATTGTAGCCTGATTGATTCAGGCGAAGGGCCTGGTCTGGCCCCGGGATAGTTGCCCTGGCCTGGGGATCGAGCAATAGGGCCGATTCGTTCAGACCGGAAAACCGGTCGCTGACCCGGAAGGATCTCGGCCAATGTACATGGATCGTTTCGGTGGGATCTATTGAAAAAACGTACAAATACAGGCCATGTTGTTCTGCCCAGGCCGCCAATTGAAAAAGCTGGCCGGTTTGCCAGTCCCGGCCGGTGGCCCGGTAAACGCCGGCGCCGGTTAGTGTCATTGCAGAACGGCGAAACAAAGGGGATCCGTCGGCTTCTTCGCCGTCGAGATAATCCAGGGATGCGGCGCCGGAAATCGTCCTTACCGGATGAAGGGAGGCCGATTGAGCCTTTACCGTTTCCCCCATGCGTGCGTTCTCGCCCATTTTCAGAATGAAGCCGTATTTGCAATGCTCGGCGAAATCCTCAAATTTGATGCGGATAAAGCCGCGGTCTCCCCATACTGTTCCCCAACTGTTGAACAACAAAAAGGAAGCGGAGGGCAGGTCGTATCCCACGACTACCATAGCGTGCCCCCCGGCGGGTGTGGTATTGCCCAGGTTGGGCCACCAGTATTTGGCGTCGTGGAGCTGGTAGAAATTCCTGCGGACCATCATGCCGATGATCACGGGTTCATTTCCGGACAAGGCGCGGATCGTCCTTCGGATCTTTTCATCGGCTGAAGCCTGCAATCCGAAGAGTGTGACGTAATCGGCGATGGTATCGAGGGCAGTCCGGTTGAGCAAGGTCTCATCCGGGCGCCTTTCGCAATCTTCCACATCGGTATCGAATTCGCTGGCCAGGCAGTCGCCCTTTTCCCGGATCAGGTTGAGGGCATCCGAAATGCGGGCGCCCTGAGCGCAGCTTTCGCGCTTGATCTGATTGTAAATGAACATGGCCGAATTGGCCTGCTCTTCAATCCGCTTCCGGTCGGTGCATTGGGCCAGGATCGCCTTTTTGATGGTCAGGGCGCCGTAGCCGACCGCCCAACCGACGCAGGAATAGACATCCCCCTGGTTGCGCACAGGCGGGCAATACGCGGAAAGGTCGACGGCCGGCGGCAAATCCTGGTCTTTGTACCCCTCGAGTTGCGCCAGTTGCGGCAGGGCATCGTAGGTCTCATCTTCCAGCACAAGCCCCTGCGAAGTTGCAGGGCCGGCCGGCGCCGACAGGAAAACCGCCAAACAAAGGATAACAGGTATTTTCATGGCACTTTTTATTCAGAGTGTCCAAACCGGCGATTTTGTACCCAGGTCAGACGGATTATTATTTCCCGGCAGTTTGATGATTGTATGGCAAGTGATTATGGATGGCGCCTGCCTTGCAAAAACAAGCGCCCGTTGGTTTCCCTCCCTTCATCAATCATTCCTCCCATAAAAAAAATACAGCGCCCGCCTTTCGGCTGACGCTGTACCATTCCTGTTATACTTTTAAAAGTAATGAATCCCGCAAAGTCGGTTTTTGGGATGGTTTCTGACCGGAGCGATCAATTCCCTGCAGTGATCCAGGCTCCGCATACGCAGATGCAATCACCCCACGGCGTGGTATAACAATGCTTGATCTGGAAGGAGAAGCAGGTAATATTATTGCAGGGGCTGGCTGCCGGGGTCAGGGCCTTAAAGCGGCCGCCGGCCGGTAAAAGGCCTACCTGAGCGATCCGGCCGCCTTTGACAACGGCGATGACCTGGGTGCGGTTCTTTTTATTGGTGGCCATTACGTGACGGCCGTCTTCCAGTTTCCGGGGCACTTCTGCAACGGCGTAGTCATTTTCCTCTTCGGCATTGAATACCCAGTAGGGATATTGAACGCTCGTCAGCGCCTGGACTTTGCTTTGGGCTTGGGCAGTGTTTGGGGTCAAAGAAGCGGCTACCAGGGCAAGAATGGTCAGGACAAAGAAATTTTTGAATGTTTTCATGGTAATTAGACTGTTTAGAAAAAATTGGTTAATGAAATTCGGTTGTTTGGTATAGGGTGTCGGGTAAAAAAAGAATGACCCCAGCCGTTGAGATTTTTTTTTATTTTTTTTTTGAATGGTGTTGAAAGGGCAGGAAAAAAGGGAGATTTCCGGACCGGCGGTTATTGAGAAAAATCATCCGAACCGCTGAGAAATGTCAAAGCAGCTACACCCGGATTTCCTGGACCTTTGTGGTATCAATTCATTTCGTCCATCTTAAAAACAAAAACAATGAACGTTCTAGCGCCTATCAAAAGCATCATGACCAAGAACCTGGTGACGGTCAATCCGAAGGATAAGTTACTCGATGTAAAAGAAGCCTTCGATAATCACAATATCCACCACCTTCCCGTTGTCCGCTTCACGGAGATCGTCGGGATCATCAGCAAAACCGATTTCCTTCATTTTCTGCGGGGGTTCAACCACAACGAAGAGGACCGGTTCGTCAATGAAGCGAGGTTGAGGGCCTATACGGCTGAAGATATTATGACCAAAGGGATGGCCAAACTGGATCCCAACGACCGGATCAACGTGGCGCTGGAAGTTTTTCTGGTCAACAGGTTCCACGCCATTCCGATCGTGGAAAACAACGAACTGGTAGGCATACTGACGACATTCGATATCATAAAAGCGTTGGCGGGAGAGGAAGTGTCTGCCAAACAAATCATTGAAACCCGCAAGACCGGGCATTAAGCCGTCGGGGTCATGTCGGGTATCCGCAAAAGGCCGCTCCGAACCTGGGTTCGGAGCGGCCTTTTTTGTCAGCCGGCCATTTCAGCGGAATTTGAAACCGGAGCGGTATAAAAAAAGAAGGCAATCACTTGTTAGTGATCGCCTCTTGTATAACCCCAAAAAACCAAATGAAAACTATCTTATATATCTTAAAGCGATTGCTTACAAACCTTTATAGGGCAAAGAAAGTGTTTTTCTCCGAAATAATCAAAAGATTTTTTTTCGCCGGAGCAGTTTTTTTGCAAAAACAGCCCTAAACCATTAATAATAAATAGTTTATCTAACATCAAATAACAATATGGGCCCAAAAAAAGTTCAATGTTAAATTAAATCAAAGGTTAAATCCAATAGAGGCCTGGAGCGAAAAATTGCGGTCATGGTCCTGGGTCCGCAAAATAAAACTGCGGTCCGCAGCCAGTTGAGCCCTGGCAATATCCTGCTCGCCGTTGGTGATATCGGTAAGGCCGTAATTGAGCCTGAAGCCCAGGAAAAGGGTATGGCTCAGGTAGAAGGACAGGCCGGCATTCAACCCGAAATCGAGCCGCTGGTACAGCTTTTCGCCGTTGTCAACGCCGAAGTAGTAGGCGCCGATGTTTTTGGGTATCCCGACCGTATTGCCGCCGATCGTGCGCTTGTGTTCCTCCAGGGTGTTGGCTTCTCCGTATTTATCGGAAAAATAGTTGTAATCCAGCGCTACGTCAAAGGATTCGATATTGGCGCCGCTGAGCGATTGGCCGCGGTAGGTCAGGTCGCCGGTACCCCTTGAGCCCAACAATACGGAGGCGTTGACCCCGCCCGACACCTCAATGCGTCCGATCCGGGCATACGCCATGAGCGGAATGTCGATATAGGTATTGGTTACGCTGATGGCTTCCTGCCGGATGCCGGTGCTGTAGATCGGGTTGCCGGCGCTGGGATAAAAAACCCACCAGGAGTTGCCGTCATAGTTGTACGTGGTGCCCTTTTGGGAATAGAGCAGTTCGGCGCGGAGGCCAAAGACCTCCGTGAGCTCCATCCGGAAAGCTGCACCGATATGAAAACCGGTATTGGTTTTGTTTTCTTCCACTTCACTGCCGCTGCTGTCCGTTTCAGATGGCCCTTTGAGGGTTGAAAAATTAAGCCCCGCTTTGAAACCGCCTGCAAACCGCTGCCCGAATACCGGCGCGGAAATCAGGATAAATGAAACCAGCAACAACCCAAGGTTGGTTTTGTTAAATTTCGTCATTTCGAATATTTTTTGGATCAAAGACGCTTTTGCAACAGGTTCCGGTTGGCCGATAATTCCGGTTTGGGCGAAAAACCCAAGATGTCGAACCCGTTCCCCAGCGCAAATATAAGCATCCCTTTATCCTTTAACCTTTATCCTTTAACCTTTAACCTTGGTTCTTTAACCTTAACATTCCGGTACACTGATCGCAATATGCGCTGCCAGCCCGCCCAAAGACGTTTCCTTGTACTTGTGGTTCATATCCTGTGCGGTTTCCCACATGGCTTTCACCACCGCGTCGAGGGTTACTTTCGCCTTTCCCGGGTCGCTTTCCAGGGCGATGTTCGCGGCCGTGATGGCCTTCATGGCGCCCATGCTGTTGCGTTCGATGCAAGGCACCTGCACCAGGCCGCCGACGGGGTCGCAGGTCAGCCCGAGGTGGTGTTCCATCGCAATTTCGGCCGCCATCAGGGCCTGCCCCACGCTGCCGCCCAGGGATTCGGTGAGGGCCGCCGCCGCCATGGCCGACGATACGCCGATCTCTGCCTGGCAGCCGCCCATCGCCGCTGAAATGGTGGCCCCTTGCTTGAATATGCTGCCGATCACGCCGGCCGTGAGCAAAAACCGGACGATATCCTCCTCCGAGGCCTCCCGCTCCACGAAAGCCAGGTAATAGAACAAAACAGCCGGAATGACGCCCGCAGCGCCGTTGGTCGGTGATGTGACCACCCTGCCGAAATTGGCATTTTCCTCGTTCACGGCCATCGCAAAACAACCGACCCACTTGATCACCTGTGAAAAATCGCAGTTCTGCCTTCGGAGGGCATCCAGCAGTTCCCGGCCGTCGGCGCACGCGGTATGCCCCATGAGCTTGCGCCGGATGGCCGCAGCCCGCCGGCTGACGTGCAGCCCGCCCGGCAATTCGCCGTCGGTGTGGCAGCCTTTATATACACATTCCCGCATGACCTCCCAGATGCGCAGCAGCCCGTTTTTGACCCCGGGCCGCGGGTTCCAGGTCCGTTCATTGATCAGGACAAGCTCCCAGACGGCCGCGTTTTCCTCCAGGCAATACCGCATCAGGTCGGCAGAAGTATGAATGGGAAACGGCGGGACCGCCCGCGGGTCCTCCAACGCCTCCCCTTCCTTGACCACAAACCCGCCGCCGACGGAGTAATAGACCCCTCGGAACAGCTGATCGCCCTGGGCATCGAAAGCGCGGAAAACCAGTCCGTTGGCGTGCCCGGGCAATACCTCGTCAAAATGGAAGATCATGTCTTTTTCCGGATAGAAAGGAATGGTGCGTTCGTCGGCCAGCTGAAGCTTCAGGTGCATTTCGATCGACTGCGGGATGCCGTGTACCTGATCCAGCGGGATGGTCTCCGGATCCTGACCGCTCAGGCCCAGCAGGATGGCGATATCGGTGCCGTGGCCTTTGCCGGTCAGGGCCAGCGATCCGTAAAGGGTCACCTCTACCCGGTGGGTTTGTTCAAAATGGCCGGCTTTTTTTATTTCGGCGACAAACTGGGCGGCAGCCCGCCAGGGCCCCAGGGTATGCGAACTGGACGGCCCTACGCCGATCTTGAACATGTCAAAAACGCTGATTGGCTCCATTGGTCGTGGTTAGGCGCCGTAAATTTAGTTTATTGCCGGCATTTCGGCGCAGGTATTGCAGTTTGATGAAAAGGTCTCTCCATTGTTGATTCCTGATTACATGATCTTTGATTGTTGATGGTATCCGCCGTCGCAGAGACGAGCTTTCATTGGTTACTCCACTTCAAAAATCAACGCTCATCAATCATCAATCCAATCGCCACGGATCCTAAAAAAAGCCGATCGTCCCGCCGACCCATTCCTTATCCTTGTTGTAGCGAACACCGACCATTTCGCCCTTGCTCAGGCGCACGAGGTTGTTGACCAGGATCGGCCGGGGTGCGTTGTCTTCCCAGATCAGCAGCATGCGGATCTCGCATTTGGCGGGCACATCCGGCGTGGGGATCACCGGCGCATACGTCACTTTACGCTGCAGGATATAATGTTCCGGGTGTTCGACAGCGGTGATGTCCTCCGGTTTGACGTTGATGATCACGCCCGAGCCGGCAAAGGAATAGAGCGGCTTGAGGACGTAGTTTTCCAGGTCGTCCGGTATGGCGTGGAGCTGATGCAGGTAATGGCTTTCCGGCACGTATTTGCTCTTGAACAGGGGCAGGGTGTGTTTGCTGATGCGGAAAAACCAGTTGGGGTGCCCCACCCATTGCCCGTCAAATTCATCGGTAAGGTCGAATTCGCGGGCCAGGTCGGTGCGTTTCAACAGCTCATCGAAAATGACCCGGTTGTAGATCTTGTGGATGTCGATCCGGCGGCCGTCGCGTTCGTAGTACAGGCTGCGGCCCGATTTGCGGACCCTGGAAATGCAGACCGGCTCGATGCCGTAGTCGTACTTTCCTACAAAAAAGTCGATGGCTGTCGTTTGTTTTTCGGGTTGGACTTCCAGCAGGATGACGTTTTCCGGGTCGCTGTCGCCGATGATCACCTTGCGCAGCAATTCGTGGTAGGCAGCCGAGTCCAGGCCGCCGAAGTGGTGATGCACTTCCTTGGGAATGTCAAAAAATCGGCGATAGGCTTTTGCCAGGAAATCCTGGTAGAAAAACAGGGAAGGAAACCCCTGCGCTTCGATCAGTTGCGGGTAAAGCCGGCCATTCTCATCCTGGCAGACCCCGAAGTCGAGCACCAGAAAGGTGGTATGCGCCGTTTCGTCGGGGGCGATCTGGCCTGGGACCAGAGCGCTTTCGGACAGTTGTTTGAAATCCGGCCGGACGATCACGTCCACCAACTCCTCACAGGCTTCCTCCAGCTGTTCTTTCAGGTATTGCGGGATAAAAACCGGCGTTTCCGCGATCCGGAACGGCGGACGGTGGTGGTATTGGTCGGCTATCCAGTCGAGGAAGGCCTGATAAGTTTCACTGTTGAATCGGGCGTTAAAGGCTTGACGTAATTCCGGAATCATGGATTGGATTGAATTTTAGGCTAAATGTAAAATGTAAACGGCTAAATGCAAAATGTAAAAATCCGGGTGGTCACTTTAGCCTTTTACAATCAGGCCTAAAATAAAAAAAGCCCCCCTCCTGTCTGCACGGAGAGAGGCCATCCCAAAAACCGATTTAAGTATTCACTTGAAAATGGTTCTTGGTGAATCACATACAATCCAATCGCCTTTATTCTTGACCTCCGAAAGGGAGGATAAAGTCGCCAGACGCCGGGCATCTCCGATGGCGGATTTGATGACGGTGCGCAGTCAGCGTTCAGACTGTGCAATCGAAATCAAGGCCAGGGTTGAAACCGCAAGGCGTAAAACCAGTTTTGTAAAGTTGGAATGTAGAAACCGGAAAAAGGGAGTGAAGAAAAATGATTCGGAGAGGAGACATCCCCTGAATGACGGGAAAATTCCTTTCGCTACTACTCCAGATATGGTTTATTCTCTCAGCTCTTTTGATAACCGGGGACAAATATAGATTTTTTTTTCAAATAAAAAAAATTTGCGGATGTTTTTTCACAATGTTCACTCCCTTTTTTGGCTTTTTGGGCTTATACAAGTTTTTGTGCTTGTGGGCCCGCTTTGGTATTAACCTCGTTTGAGAGTGTTTAACGGAGTTTGCATAAGAAGGTTACCTGAAATTCAAATATTTTTCATATTCATTCATTTTTTATGCCTTACTTAGTTTTGATTTCAAACTAAGCCCGATTATCTTTGTTTCTTCAAATGGATACAACTGACTTGAATTGCAACCCAATATGAAGATAGCGATCGCTCAGCTCAACCTGCACATCGGCAATTTCGAAGGCAACCTCGCCGTAATGCTCCGCGCTGTGGAAGAGGCCCGCCGGCAAGGCGCCGACATTGTATGCCTGCCCGAACTGGCTACCGTCGGATATCCCCCCCGGGACTTCCTCGAATTTGACGATTTCATCCAACTGGCCAATCATTCGGTCGGGGAGCTGGCCAAAGCGGCTCAGGGGATCGCCATCCTGGTCGGTTCGCCGTCCCGCAATCCGGTGCCCGAAGGGAAAGACCTGTACAACTCGGCCTATTTCCTGGCGGAAGGGCAAATCCGGTTTGTGCAACACAAAACCCTGTTGCCCACCTACGACGTATTCGACGAGTATCGCTACTTCGAACCGGCCCACGAATGGACGGTCTTCGAATACAAGGGCAAACGCCTCGCCATCAGCATTTGCGAAGACATCTGGAATGTGGGCAACGAAAACCCCCTGTACAAGATTTGCCCAATCGATGAGATGATGGACCAAAAGCCGGATGTCATCCTGAATATCTCCGCCTCGCCGTTCGCGTACGACCACGCAGCGGAGCGGATCGCGGTCATCCGGGCCAATGTGGAACGGTACAACCTGCCGTTGTTCTATGTGAACCATACCGGCGCCCAGACGGAACTGCTGTTCGACGGCGGCTCTGTGGTCATGTCGCCCGACGGCCGGGTGTTCGACGAGCTCCCCTATTTTACGGAGATGGTCCGCACCTATGACCTCGGCGAAGTCATGCGCGGTGGTGTGCAGCGCGAACAGACCCGGGACAAGATGACGCTCATTCACGACGCGATCCTGGAAGGCATTCGCAACTATTTTCGCAAACTGGGTTTCAAGCGCGCCATCCTCGGGCTTTCGGGCGGCATCGACTCGGCGGTGGTCGCCGTATTGGCAGCGCGGGCGCTCGGGCCCGAAAACGTGCGAGTCCTGTTGATGCCGTCGCAGTTCTCGTCCGACCATTCGGTCCTCGACGCGCGCAAACTGGCCGAAAATCTGGGCATCCAATATGACCTCATTCCGATCCAGAGCGTCTTTGAATCCTATTCCGAAACCCTGAAGCCGCATTTCTGGGCGCATCCGTTCAACCTGACCGAAGAAAACCTGCAGGCCCGCATCCGGGGCATGCTGCTCATGGCCTTTTCCAACAAGTTCGGCCATATCCTGTTGAACACCTCCAACAAAAGCGAGATCGCGGTGGGCTACGGCACCCTGTACGGCGATCTTTGCGGCGGGCTTTCCGTGATCGGCGACGTATACAAGACCGAGGTGTACGACCTGGCGCGTTTCATCAACAAGGACGCGGAGGTGATCCCGGAGAACATCATTGCCAAACCGCCCAGCGCCGAGTTGCGGCCCAACCAAAAGGACTCCGACAGCCTGCCCGAATACGACGAACTGGATCCGATCCTGTTCCAGTACATCGAGCGCCGCCAAAGTCCGCAGGACATCATTGAAATGGGTTTTGACGAGGCTACCGTCCGGCGCGCTCTCCGGTTAGTGAACATCAACGAGTTCAAGCGCCACCAGACGGCGCCTGTACTCCGGGTATCGAGCAAAGCCTTCGGCATGGGGCGGCGTATGCCGATTGTGGGAAAGTATCTTTCTTAGAAAGTTAAAGAATCAAGGGTAAAGGTTAAAGTTGGGGGAAATGTCTATATTTAAGGCGTTAAACCCAATTTTCTAACCCTCATAACAGGACTGATGCCCAAGCTTAAGCTCTCCTCCGTTTGCGGATGCCGTTTCGTGGCGCCGCTTTTCCTGCTTTCAATTTTTATTTACCAACCTGGTTTCACTCAGACCCAAAATACCGGGCGGGTGATCTTCACCGTTTCGCCCAAAGGCAGTTGGGTCAAAATTGCCGGCCAGACGCTCGAATTGGACCGGGACAGCCTTTCTCTCGGTTGGGAATTGCCCGAGGGCAAACACGAACTTGTCATCTGGTCGCCTTATTTTGAAGATTTCAGAGACAGCGTGCAGGTGACGCCCGGTGAGACGGTGACTTATGTAAAAGGCCTGGTGACCCAACGGCCGGAATTCGAACAGTACCAAACGGAGTTGAAAGCGTATGAACACAGCGAATTCAAACGCTATGGAAAGACGGCCTTGCTGATTGCAGGAAACGGACTCCTGCTCTGGTACAGCCTGGACGGCACCAGCATCAAAAAGCTCAAGGACAAGCGCGACGAAGCCGAAGGCTGGCGGCAGCAGTACATCAGCAACGTGGATGAAAACGCCATCACCAATGCCAAAGAGAATTTCGAACAGACCAGGAGTGAGTACGACGACACCCGCAAAAAGCTCAATACCAAGCGGCTGATCGGATTGCCGGTATTTGCAGTCACCAGTTTCATCTCCTGGAAATATATAAAGAAAATGCACGCCCGGCGGCCGGTGAAGCCCGTTTATCAGGGCAGGGAGCCCTTCACTCTCACTGAATTCGGTCTGGACGGCGGCTCCCTTGCCGGACTAAAACTTTCATTCGCATTTTAAACCCATTGTTATGAAAAAGTACCTTTTCTTTTTGATGGCGGTCTGGTTGGGGCCGGGCTGTTTTTCCAAGATCGATGACCTGCCCTACAATTTGCTGGATGACCCGAACACGGCCCTGCTCGAAATCCAGTCGCATACCTACACTGACGGCGTTCTGCGATTCAACTTCCTGTCGCGGTACGGCGAACTGAGCCAAATCCAACGGGACCGCATCCTGCGACTGGTGATCTTCCGCAACGGCGAGATCCGGGGTTCTTTCACTGACTTTACCCGAAAGACCTTTGTGGACCAGAACCTGCCTGCGGGCAATTACCGGCTGTGTTATGTAATGAAATTTGAAACGAAGGACGGGGAATACAGCCGGGCGAGTGCAGAGTATTGCGTGGATTTGTAGGGGATTTTGGTTTGTTGCAACGCTTACCGCAGTGGCGCCGCAGGCTTTACGGAGGCGGTTTTATGTGGATACCATGTCCGACAGTCTAATTTATATCCCGGATTGAATTCGCAGCAGCGGCAATGCGGGCCGTCAGGTTCGCCATATTGGTAGCCCCCAGGTTGAATATAAGATTTCCGGCCTGTAGGGCCGGTATGTGATCGTTCCGGACAGACACATTTGGTTCACCAAATCCGGATTGCCTCGATCAGCATCGATATAGGGCTTCCCCTCAGAAATTGATCAAATATCCGACAATTGATCCGCAATAAACCGCAGGTAGCCCGTGCGGCCGTCTTTTTTGCGCCATAGCCGGACGGAATGCCGGAGGTAGTTCAATCCTATAACATAGAGGTGTTCGAGGGAGGGAATGGGTCGGCCGTCGGGTTGGTGATCCGGGCTCAGGATGAGGCGGTTGTCGGCTCCGGCGTCTTCGCGCAATTCAATGACGTCCAGGATGGCGTCGATCAGGGTCTGCCGCATGGGAGAGGTGGAATGGGGATCGTCCAGGTCCTTTCCCTGGGCCAGTTTGTGGAAATAGTCCCGGATCTGATCGTAGGTCATTTCAACTTCCTTGTCGGATAAACGGGATTGTTCCTTGAAGGTGTCGGCTACGGCCTTTTCGATGCTGTACAGGAGCGGCTGGAGATAATCGGGCGGCATATTCATGAGGCGGCGGCTTTTGGTGTGAAGGTAGGTATTTTATGAACCACTCAGTACACTCACGCGGCAGATTATTAAGCCGCCCGATGGGAGGTGTGCAGGGGGGGATTGATAAGCTGGCTTGGGACCACTCAGTACACTCACGCGGCAGATTATTAAGCCGCCCGACAGGACGTGTGCAGGGGGGGATTGATAAGCTGATTTTGGACCACTCAGGGCACTCAGCGCACTAAGGCGGGCGCCCATCTTGGCCTTTTTTCAACGCGGAATGTCTACTTTCTTACCGGATTTCAGCGATTCCTTGATGGCATCGATGATCCGCATGTCGGTCCGGGCTTCCTCGCCGGACGCGACCACAGGGGTATTGTCCAGGATATTGCGGGCGAAGGCATCCATTTGCGTTGCCTGCTGGAATTCGGCGGAAGGAAGCGTTGTGGTGTTCTCCCGGTCTTGCAGGGTCAGTTTGGAATTGGCGGCAAAGGCCGGTTTCAGCTCCAGGAACTGGTTGCCTTTGGCCACATAGTAGCGATCAACATATGCCGAAAAGCTCACGGTGGAATTGCACACGGTATGGTCAGCAAACCGGAGCTGCCAGGAATAAGTGCCGTAAATGCCCTTGTACAATTCCGGATCGTCGATATACCCCTGGGCCACGACGCTGACGGGCATCTGGCCGGCCGCGCGCCTGGCGGCCTGGATAACGTACGGACCGAGGTCCATCAACGCGCCGCCGCCGCCCATTTTGGGATCGATGCGCCACAGGCCGGGCCGGGCCATATCGAAGCCGAGGCTGGTTTCCATCATCCGGATACGACCTTCGAACTGTTCCTGGGCCCATTTCATCATTTGGAGGTGATGGGGTTCATAGAACAACCGGTATCCGACCTGCAGCTTTCGCCCCGCTTTTTTGGCGGCCGTAATCATGGCGTCGCACTCCGCCGCATTCATACCCAACGGCTTTTCGCAAATGACATGTTTGCCTGCCTGTAAAGCACGAATGGTATATTCGGCGTGCATGAAATTGGGCAATACGATGTACACGATATCAATGGCCGGATCGTCCTTGAGCCGGTCAAAGGTCTCATAATTATAGGTATGCGCCGGGGAAATGCCGTATTCCTTCTGCCAATTCACCGCCTTTTCCGGTGTACCGGTCACGATCCCCCTGAGTTCGCAAACCTTGGTTTGCCGCAATGCGGGGCCGAGCTGGAGGGTGGCGTAATTGCCCAGGCCGACGAGGGCAACGCCGAGCTTTTTGTCCTCGCTTACCATTCCGGATAGCAGTGTCGGAGACATGGCGATGGCGCCGCCTATTGTTGCCAGGCTACCGATGGCCGTCCTGCGTGTCATTGTTTTTCTCATGCTTACAGATTGCTTTTGATAACCGGAAACCCTTTCAGCGGGTGGCCGTTATGGATACGGAGCTCAAAATACCAAAGACAGCGCTGAAATACAAAAATTGTACGCGGCAAAGGAGAATTTACAGGTTTGCAAGAAAGAGGATTTTATCTCAAGCTTGATCCGTCTACCTCAATGCCAAACTTCACCAACAAGCCCAATACCCCGGGTGTGGAAAACTTCGCTCCGGCCAGGCGGTTCTTTTCGGGGTCCATGGCGTAATTGGTTGCCGTCCGGAAATCCGCTTTGTGCAGGATGGTATCCTCAAAGATCGCTCCGGTCAGATCGCAATGGTCAAATTCCGCAGCGGTGAGGTCGGCTGCCGTAAAATCCGCTTCTTCCAGGTTACAATGGCTGAAGACCGTGCCTTTCAGACCAAACTGGCAAAAGGTGGCGTAGTTCATCAGGCACCCTTCAAATGCCGTTTTGAACAGAAAATCGTGGCAGTCATCGAAGTGAAGCCCCATCAATTTGCAATCCTGGAACCGGACATCCCTGAGCGCCGTTTTTTTAAGTGCCGCCATGCTGAGGTCGCAATTCCGGAAGGTACATTCCAGGAACACGATCTCCGACAGATCCGACCCGGAAAGCAGGCAATCCCTGAACGCGCAGTTTTCATACCGCCCCTTCTCCAACCCGTTTTGAGTGTAATCTGTTCCTTCAAAATGACGATCTTCGAATATGTTTTTATGCATTTGATGATCTTTTTGCCGGGCGCCTGTTATCCGGCGACGTTTCGTCCTTGAACCGCCAAAATCTCCAATAATCCCTTCACCACATCATTCAGGGCCCTGATCGCCCCGGGGATATCCCAGGCTTCCCGGTTGCGGGCTTCCACATAATTGGAAATGCTGCGGATGGCGAGAAAAGGGACAGATTCCATGAGACAGACATAAAAAAAAGCGGCGCCTTCCATGGTTTCGATATCCGCCATGGGGTAGCGCGTCCGGATCCGGTCGATACTGGGCGTATAGCCGTGCACCTTGTTGACGGTCAGGCCCTTGGCAGGCGGCAGGAAAGCGAACTCACCCGCCGCTTCGTTGATCAGGGTACCTTCCCGAAAAGGTACGGCATCCAGGTCGTTCAATTTCAGGTCGAAGATATCGTAAAACTCCCCGTCGGCCTGTTCGGCGCCCAGGTCGGCGAACGTCTCGGAGACGACCTGCACCACAGCCCCCAGCCTCAGGTCGCGGTGATAGGCGCCCGCAATCCCGGCGTTGATCGCCAGGTCGTAGTGTTTGAGGGAGAAACACTTGCCCAAAGCGTAGGCCGTAGCCGTCATCCCGACGCCGGTATACAGCAGGTCCACTTCTGTTTGTCCGGCAATATAGCGTTCAAGCCCTTTCGACGACCAGTTTTCCTCCAGCCAGTCGCGAACAGGTTTGACCTCAAACGGGGTTGCAGAAACGAGCAGGATCCTCATATTCAGCGTTTATTTCCCGGTATAAACCACCCCCACCGCAGGCGTGAAGCCCAATATCTGGTGGTAAGCGGCGCTCACGTCGACAGCCAGCGCGGTATTTACCCGGTAGCCGGCGCCGAAGGTGATTTCCGTGGGTTCGGTGGCCACCCCTATCCGGAGCGCAAGCGCATCGACAAGCCGGTAATCGATCCCCGTTTTCACGCGGGGCCCGAATTCGATATCTTTTTCCACTTCAGCCAGGAGGGCGATCTGGCCGGAAGGCCGGTAGTTGAATCCCAATCTGAATACAGTGGGCAGGTTTTCCCCCGGCGCCACTTCCACCCGCATGGGGTTGGCTGCATGAACGCCAAAGGAAAGCTTGGGGCTTAATTCAGCCATCAGCCCCAATTCAAACGAAAAAGTGAGCCGGCTGCCGTATTCCTCAATGCGGTGGTTGAACAGCAACATTTGTGCGCCGAGGGAAAAATTATCGGTCAGTTTACGGCCGTAAGCCAGCCCTGCCCGCTGTTCGCTGTACAATTCAAACCCGAAACTGTGCAAGGTCAGCCCCCATACCCCCGACCCGGTCGGCAGAGCAGCCGCCGCTCCGATGCTCTGCAATTCTGCCAACCCAAACCGCCGTTCGGCCTGTACCGCTGCCGTAAAAGCCTCTACATGCGCCAGCCCCGCCTGGTTGCCCCAGGCCGCACCGATATCGGTAAGGGTAGCCCGCACCCCGCCCATGGCCACCGACCGCGTGCCCGCTGAAATGGAACCGGCCGTTTGGGCATGCAAGAACAAAGGAAGCCCGCCGCATAAAAATAACAGCAAAAGCCGTTCCCGGGAAACAGTCATCAGTAAAGCGTCAGGTTTGAATTTCATCTCCGCGAGTTTCAGGAAATTGTATTGATATTGTATATTCAGTCTTCAGTTGGCAGTCTTCAGTCTTCAGTTGGCAGTCTTCAGTCTTCAGTTGGCAGTCTTCAGTTGACAGTCTTCAGTTGGCAGTCTTCAGTTGGCAGTCTTCAGTTGGCAGTCTTCAGTCTTCAGTTGTTGGTAACTGAGCGAAGCCGAAGTTCAGTTGGCAGTTGGCAGTATCCAGCCAACAGCATCCTCCGTCCGCCATAGCGCCTCAGGAGCGACGGCGGGCAGCCACCAGTATCCAGCATCCACCACGCCTCGGCGTGGCAGCATCAAGTATCCAGCCACCAGCATCCCCCGTCCGCCATAGCCCGAAGGCGAAGGCGGGCAGTATCCAGCTCAAATCTCCACCCCGTTCTCCCGGCAGATCTCCGAAAAGAAATCGCCTGCCTCGGTCATCCGCCGGTCTTTGGTGTTGAGGTCCACTTGCACCAGGCCGAAGCGGTAGGTTGGTCCCAGGTTCCATTCAAAGTTATCGATGGTACTCCAATAAAAAAAACCGCGCAGGTCTACGCCTTGGTCAAGGGCCTTTCTGCAAACCATCAGGTAGTCCTTCATGCTTTGAATCCGGGTCCTGGCGTCGTCCGTACAGATCCCGGATTCCACCACAATGATCGGCTTGCGATACCATTTGGTGAATCGCCTGAGCATTTGCCCGAGCCCTTCCGGCCGGTAGCCCCACATTTTATCGTGCGGGATGCCCAGCCGGCCGAGTTTGCCGGGTTTATCCACTTCGGTAACGGCGAACGGGGTAAACGGGACGTAAGCATAATAACTGAGCCCCCAGAAATCGCATTTCGTGAACCGCTTTGAGGCCCTCCTGTGAAACCACCAGTCGGCAAACCGCGCAGGTATCCAGCCCAGCGGATGCAGGGAATGAAACCAGGCCGTGTTCAGGGAAATGCCTACCCAGGCATGCGGATCGGCGGCCTTGATCAGGTCGTACAACACGCCGTGTGCGATGCTCATCATGCGCAGGCACCGGTTGGATTTGAAGTAGTTCTTCCTGAACGGCGGGAAAATGCCCAACGTATAGGCATTCATGGCAAAGACGTTGGGCTCGTTGAAGGTATTCCAGAACCGCACATACGGCCCGAAATGCCGGATGACCCGTTGTCCGAAATCAACAAACGCATTGAGGTTATCTTCTGTCTGCCAGCCGCCGGCTGCTTCAAACCAACGCGGATGGGCAAAATGATGAAGGACCAGCATGATCGACATCCCGGAGGACCGCAATGATTCAAAAAACCGGACGTATTCTCCTGTCACAATCGGGTTGAAGGGTGCAAAAGGCGCCGGCTGAAGTTTCGCCCAATCGACCCCGCAGCGGTAAACGGTACCGAAGCTGCAAATGTATTCCAGGTCTTCCTCGCGCCGCAGTTCGTGGTCCGACGTCCGGTCAAAAATGAAGCCGTCCCTGGATTTCACCCCCCTCCAGTTGTGGTCGGAAGCCGTTTCGATCTGCGCTGCAGACGTGGAACTTCCCCATAAAAATCCATCCGGAAAGGAAATCCGCATAAATGAATTGCTTTTGGGGCCAAGTTAGGGTTTTGGTTTTAAATGGGCAATGTTTCATTGCTTCATTGTTGGGCGGCCGTTGCAGCTTCGACTTCGCTCAGCTACCCA
>CALMYQ010000258.1 GCA_937873655.1 uncultured Lewinella sp.
GCCTTGGGGCTTTGGCGGACGGGGATGCTGCCACGCTGAGGCGTGGTGGATGCTGCCCGCCGTCGCCTTGGGGCTTTGGCGGACGGGGATGCTGCCACGCTGAGGCGTGGTGGATGCTGGATGCTGGAGGCTGCACTTCGACTTCGCTCAGTGTAAAGATGCTGGTTGCAAGAGACTGGAAACTGCCAACTGAAAGACTGGAATCTGGATGCTGGATGCTGTCACGCCGCCGTTGAAGAGGCGGCCCATGCCTTCGATGCTGCTTGTGCCCCGGGCGACGTAAAATTTTACATCGCTACCCACGACCTGGACGACGTAAGATCTTACGTCGCTACATCTTCCTTCAAATTTTCCTCAAAATCCTGTTTTATCTTTGCCCCGGTATGAAACTGCTGATAGTTGAAGATGAACAGGACCTGGCTGACAACGTGTCATCCTACCTTTCCAGGGAGGGAACGGTCTGTGAAACGGCCTATTCTTTCCAGGAGGCGGAGGACCGGTTGTTGTCGTTTGAATACGATATTGTGCTGCTCGATATCATGCTGCCGGATGGGAACGGGTTGAATATCCTGAAAGTCCTGAAACAGATCCGACCGGAGACCGGGGTGTTGATCATTTCGGCTAAAAATGCCCTGGATGACAAGGTAAACGGGCTGGAACTGGGCGCCGATGATTACCTGACTAAGCCTTTTCATCTTCCCGAGTTGAACGCCCGGCTCAACGCCATTTACCGCCGCCGGAAGTTTCAGGGGCAGAAAACAATCGAATTCCAGGATATCGTCATCAATCCGGAAACGCACGATGTAACGGTGTGTGACAAGCCCCTGGTGCTGACCCTAAAGGAATACGAGCTTCTTCTCTTTTTCGTTACCAATAAAAACCGGGTACTGACCAAACAGTCCATTGCCGAACACCTGTGGGGCGACAATGTGGATTTTCTCGATTCGTTTGATTTTGTCTATCAGCATATCAAGAATCTGAGAAAAAAGATCACGGCCGAGGGCGGCGCCGACAACATAAAAACCATTTACGGGCTGGGCTACAAGCTCAGCGAATCCTGACGCATGAACCTCATCACCAAAACAACGCTGATCTACCTTTTTGCCGTCCTCGTCATTCTCAGCGTAGGCGGCGTCCTGACCTACTACGGCGTTGAGAATGAGGTAAAGCGGGAAACCGATTTCGATCTGCGGTTCCATTTCCGGCAATTGTCAAAGGCGCTTGAAGAGGGCATCCCGGCCAGCATCCTGCTCGACGACCGGGTCCATATCTCGGAGGTCAGCGGACTGTCAACGCCGCAGGATACGATCCCGGTCTATTCAGACACCCTGGCGCAACACCCGTACCTGCCCCGACAGGAGATGCAGCGCAAGGTGGTCGGGATCAAAGAAGTGAAAGGGAAATTCTACCGGATCCAGGTGATGGATGTTTTCATCGAATCGGATGACATCTACGAAGGGGTGGTGCAGGCCATGACGCGGTTCTTCCTTTTCCTGGGCGGCGCGTTGCTGTTGCTGAGCTTTCTCATCGCGCGGTTTCTGTTCAGGCCGTTCCAGAAAACCCTGGAAAAGATCCGGACTTTCGACCTGAAAAAGGATGCTCCGCTGCAGTTGACCAAAACCTCCACCAAAGAGTTCCGGCAATTGAACGCCTTTGTAGAGCAAATGGTCAACAAGGCCCGGCGGGATTACCGGTCGGTCAAGGAGTTTTCCGAAAATGCTTCCCACGAGATGCAGACGCCGCTCGCCATCGCCAGGGGAAAACTGGAGCTGCTCCTGGAAACCGAAAACCTGGATACGGAACAAACCCGTTTGATCCAGTCGGCACAACAATCCCTCGGCAAATTGTCCAAACTGGGTGAAGCCCTGGCACTGCTGACCAAGATCGATAACAAGGAATTTGCGACCCAGGCGGAGGTAGATTTTTCAAAGATCGTAAAAAACTGCCTGGTCAATTTCGAAGACCTCGCCCAGTTGAAAAATCTCGAATTCAAAACACAGATCGAAGAGCATGTACGGCTCAGAATTGACCCGGTGCTGGGAGATATCCTGGTGAGCAATCTGGTCAAGAACACCGTCCGCCACAATATCGAAGGGGGTTGGATCGAAGTTTCGCTTACGGGCGATCAACTCGTCATTTGCAATACCGGCGCTGCGCCGAAAGTGCAGCCGGACCAGCTTTTTGAACGGTTTCAGAAGGGCGCGGGCAGCAACAAATCACTGGGGTTGGGGTTGGCCATCGTCAAAAAGATCTGCGAGGTGAACAACTATAAAATCGATTACCAGTTCGCCGACGGTGTCCACCTGATCAGCGTCCATTTTTGAAAAATCAGAATTCCTTCAGAATTCCTACAAAAATGCCTTAGGATTGAGCCGTACCTTTGCAGCGAAAATCACCCGATTGCCCAATCGATTGAACACCTACAAGAGAATAAAATGAAAAATCACCGGCAACTTTTTTTAACAATCGCTGCTCTCTTTGTTTTTTTTAGCCTTTCCGCTCAATCCGGCCTGATCAAGGGCCAGATCCTTGACAAGAACAACGAACAAGCCCTCGGTTACGCTACCATCAGCCTCTATACCAAATCCGACAGCACGCTGGTCAACGGCGCAACCACCGATGATCAGGGCGTATTCACCATGAATGCCGGCCAGGGCAGTTATTACGCCATAGTCAGTTTCATTTCCTACAAAAACCTCAATATCCCGAATATCGAGGTCACCGGTAAAAGCGCCACCGTCGACCTGGGGAAGATCTTCCTGGTTTCCGACGCCACCGTCCTGGCGGAAGTGGAAGTCCGGGCGGAAAAAAGCGTCATGCAAATGTCCCTCGACAAAAGGATCTTCAACGTCGGGAAAGACCTGGCCAACAGCGGCGGCACGGCAGCCGAAGTGCTGGATAACGTACCCTCGGTGGTGGTCGATGTGGAAGGCAACGTCAGCCTTCGCGGCAGCGGCAATGTCCGCATCCTCATCAACGGCAAACCGTCCGGCCTGGTCGGCATCAGCGACGCCAACGGCCTGCGCAACCTGCCCGCCAACCTGATCGAACGGGTGGAAGTGGTGACCAATCCCAGCGCCCGCTATGAAGCCGAAGGCATGGCCGGCATCATCAACATCATCCTCAAGAAAGAAACCAACCAGGGCCTCAACGGCTCGGTCGACCTGAACGCCGGCTGGCCCAACCGCTACGGCGGGGCCGTCAACCTGAACTACCGCTACAAGGGCCTCAACCTCTTCGGCAGCTACGGCGCCAACTACCGGAAAAGCCCGGGCCGGGGTTCCAGCTACCAGGAATTCGTGAAGAACGATACGACTTTCATCACCGAAACCGAAAATAATCGCAAGCGCGGCGGTTTGTCCCACAATTTCCGCGGCGGCATGGACTTCTATTTCAACGAAAAAACCGTCCTGACCGGATCCATCAATTACCGGATCAGCGATGAGGACAACTATACCCAAAACGAATACCGCGACTACCTCCAGAACATAGGCAACCTCCAAAGCATCACCGTCCGCCGCGACGATGAAGCTGAGGACGAGACCAACCTGGAATACGCCCTGACCTTCCGCAAGCAGTTCCAGCGGGACGGCCACGAGCTGGTCGCCGATTTCCGGTTCCAGAAAAATGTAGACGAAGAGAATTCCAATATCAGCGAAAAATACTTCACGCCTGAATTCGATGAGTCGGGCGCCCCCAATCTGTTGCAGCGCTCCGGCAATACGGAACGGCCGAAAGAGATGATTGCGCAGATCGATTATGTGCACCCGTTCGGCAAGGAAGGCAAATTCGAAGCCGGCCTCCGGTCCTCCATCCGCAAAATCCGGAACGACTATCTCGTGGAAGAATTCGACAATTCGGAGTGGGTATCCCTGCCGGGACTGAGCAACGAATTCGAATACGACGAAAACATCCACGCCGGCTACCTGATTTGGGGCAACAAGTGGGGCAAATTCTCCGTACAGGGCGGCCTGAGGGCCGAATTGTCGGACATCAGCACCCGCCTCATCCAGACCAGCGAGGTCAACGACCGCAACTATTTCAACCTGGTGCCCAGCGCACACGTATCCTATGACCTGCCGGCCAACAACGCCGTACAGATCAGCTACAGCCGACGCCTCAGCCGCCCGCGTTTCTGGGATTTGAACCCGTTCTTCTCCTACAGCGACGCGCGGAACTTCCGCAGCGGCAACCCGAACCTGAACCCGGAATACACCAATTCCTTCGAGATCGGGCACCTGAAATACTGGGATAACGCCTCGTTGAGCTCCTCGGTCTACTACCGACATACCGACGGACAAATCGACCGAATCCAGACCCTGGATGATAAGGGCAACACCATCTGGTCGCCGCAAAACCTGGCCACGGAGGATTCCTACGGCCTGGAATTCACCTTCTCCATGAATCCGGTCAAGAACTGGGATGTGGACGGTTCGTTCAACTTCTTCCGCGCCATCACCGACGGCGGCAACATCAATCCGGACCTGTACAGCGACACCTACTCGATGTTCACCCGGTTGAATACCAAGGTGAAGCTCTTCAAGTCGGTAGATGCCCAATTGCGGGGGAATTACCGGGCGCCACGGGCTACCACCCAGGGCCGCTCAAAAGGATCATTCTACACCGACCTGGCCATGAGCAAGGACGTATTCGGCACATCCGGTACGATTACGCTCAGCGTCCGGGATATTTTCAACTCCAACCGGCACCGCTACATCACCGAAGGTCTGAACTTCTATCGCGAAGGCGACTTCCAGTGGCGCGCCCGGCAGATCATGCTGTCGTTCAACTACCGCATCAACCAGCAAAAGAAAAAGCAGCGCGGCGAGCGCGGCGAAGGCGGTGACTTCGAAGGCGGCGGCGACAACTTCAATATGAGCCCCAATAAAAAGTAATTTTTTTTGGAAAAACTGCCAAGATTCTGCCCGTCCGGTCTTGATCGGACGGGCTTTTTTGTGGGGGGATTCTTAAGCCCGGATCGCGCTGAGGCGCGGGAAGGGATTGAGAAGCCGGTCTGAGCATGCCGCTTCCAGCTTCTCAATCCCGGCTCTCCGAAGGTTTGTGACTCCGAATTACATATTTGCTCCCCCCAGCTTCTCAATCCCGGCTCTCCCGAAGGTCGAGGCCGGGCTTAAGAATCCAGGCCCAGCCAACGCAGGGCATTCCCCGAATAGATCCCTTCCTTCACGGCATCGTCCAGGTCCATTTCCCCGATGAAGGCGCCGATCTCCAGGTCGCCGAGCGGGAAGGGGTAATCCGAGCCCAGACACACCTTGTCGGCGCCGGCGGTATCCAGGATATATTGCAGCATTTTGGCGTCGTGGGTGATGCAGTCGACCCAGAAACGGCCGAGGTAATCCGTCGGCGGTACCGGGTTGTCAACGGCTACGAGGTCGGGGCGGCAGTTGAAGCCGTGTTGTACCCGTCCGATGGTGGGCAGGAAGGAGCCGCCGGCGTGGGCAAAGCAGGTGCGCAGCTTCGGGAGTCGTTCAAATACGCCGCCGAAGATCATGCTGCAAACGGCGCGCGAGGTCTCCGCCGGCATACCCACGAGCCAGGGCAGCCAGTAGCGCTGCATCTCTGAAAAACCCATCATGTTCCAGGGGTGGACGAACAGGGCGAGGTCCAGTTCCTGCAGCGCCTCGAAAATGGGAAAAAACACGGGCTCCGACAGGTTAAGCCCATTGATGTTGGAGCCGATCTGTATACCGAGCAAACCGATCTCCCTGATGCGTTCCAACTCCTGAACAGCCAGTTTGGCGTCCTGCATCGGCACGGTGCCAAGGCCCATGTAATGCTCCGGGTAATCCGCCGCCAATTGGGCGATATGGTCGTTGAGGAACCGGGATAGCTCCAGACAGTCCTTCGGTTTGGCCCAGTAGGAGAACATCACTGGGATCGTGCAAACGACCTGCACCTGGGTATTGAACCGGGCATACTCCTCAATCCGCTCCCGGGCATCCCAGCAATTGGCGAGGATTTCCCGGAACGGCTGGTCGCCTTTCATCATCCAGGCCCTGCCGGGTGCATGGTGGTGGAGCTTGATGAAATCCCCGTATCCGAATTTTTCCGCGAAATTGGGAAGGTGTTCCGGGATGATATGGGTGTGCATGTCGATTTTGGTCATGATTGTGCTGTTTTGATTAGGGCGATTTCTCCACATTACTGGACATTTTTGCAAAAAAGGCAAAGACGGGGAGAGAGAGGGTGAAGGCCATGCTTTTCACCCGCTCTCTCCCACGCTCTAAGTCCCCCACTCTGCCCATTTTGTCCAGTAGTATGCGATTTCTCCCTCTCTCACTCCCTCTCCCACTCTCCCTCTCTAATCTCATACTGAGCGAAGTCGAAGTATCTCCCCTCTGTTCATTTTGTCCGGTAATGTGAGCTTTTCGTGCGAAACCGCCCTCAAAGGTAACAGATCGACCGGTTTTAACCCGACAATGAGCGCATCAACATGCCGAATCCGGGAATTTGTTAATTTTGGTTCAAAACCGATACACCATGATCCGCAACACCTTGCCCGTTTTTGTTCTTCTGACCATTGTCTTCTTTTCCGCCTGTAAAACGGCTCAACCGGAAGCGCCCTGGACCGACCTGTTCAACGGGACCGACCTGCAGGGTTGGGATACCTACCTGGGACCGAAGTTCATTTTACAGGACACGGGCGGCGTCCGCAAGGATAGCGTCCCCGTCGGGTTGAATACGGACCCCGAAGGCGTTTTCTCGGTCGTTTCCGTAGATAATGAGCCTGCTATTCGCATTTCAGGAACCGGCTTCGGCGGGGTTTCCACTACGCAAGAGTTTGAGAATTACCACCTGCGGCTGCAGTTCAAATGGGGCGCCCTCAAATCTCCGCCGCGCGATCAGGGCAAGATGGACAGCGGGGTGCTGTACCACGCCGTCGGCCCGCACGGCGCCGATTACGGATTCTGGATGCGCTCCCAGGAGTTCCAGATCCAGGAAGGGGATTGCGCCGATTATTGGGGCGTTGCCGGCGGTATATTCGATGTACCTGCAGTGTTGAACGCCGACAGCGCCTGGGTATACGATCCGAAAGGGCAGCTGCAGACCTTCAGCGCCGACGGTCCCAACGGCCGCCATTGCATCAAAAACCCGGATACCGAAAAACCGACCGGTGAATGGAACACCATCGACCTGTATTGCAGCGGCGATACGGCGGTCCATATGGTGAACGGCATCGTCAATATGGTGCTCTACCGCTCGCGGCAATCGGATGAGGGCCGGGAAACACCCCTGGTACGCGGCAAGATCCAGCTGCAATCGGAAGGCGCCGAAGTGTATTACCGGCGGATACAGGTACAGGCTATTGAGCGGCTGCCGGCGGGGGGGGGGGGGGGGGGGGGGAGTTGGGGGGGCGGGGGGTTTTGGGGTTGTAAAAAACAACAAACAAACAAACCCTTTTTCCACCCCCCCA
>CALMYQ010000259.1 GCA_937873655.1 uncultured Lewinella sp.
TGCAGTCTTTAAGTTGGCATACGCCAGCACCCAGCATCCAATACCCAGCATCCATCATTTTTACCCGAAGTGCAGCCTCCTCCGTCCGCCATAGCTCCTCAAGAGCGGCGGCGGGCAGCAACAAGCCTCAGCCCAAATCACTCACTCCAAGCCGATCCAGCCAGGCCTGCGGCGGCCCTTCCCAGACGGTGGGTTTATTCCCCATGAACTGGAGATCCTCGATGCCTATTTTGCTGGTCCAGAAACCGGTGGCGGTAAAATCGCGGAACATGTTGAAGAATTCAACGCCCTGGCTTAATTCGGGCGGTGCGTTGTCCGGCCAGGCGATGTCGTCGAGTAGGGCGGTTTGTTGCGCTTCGGAAAAGGAAACGAAGTCCAGGTTGAACCGCTTCATGCACTCGTAATTGAGCCAGGCCAGGCCGCCCCGCATTTTGGTCTGCATTTCGAATTCCTCGGGAAAATCCAGCATCATGAATTCGATAAAATGCACGCAACCGGCGGCTTCGGCGTTGCCCGAACGGTCGTCGGCAGGGATGATGCGGTTGGCCAGTACGCGTACGGTTTCGCGCTCATAGTCGGTGAAGAACTTTTGCTGCAGGAGCAATTTGTCCTCTTCCGAAAGGCCGGTCAGGCCGTCGATGCTTTCGGGCTCGGGATGCGTTTCTCCTTCAGCCGGCTTGTCGGTGGGTTTGCAGCCGGCGGGCAACCCTGCGGCTACACCGGCCAGGGTAATATAATATAAGGTATCTCTTCTGCTGATCTTTTTCATGGTTCCGGTTTTTAGATCTCCATCTTTTTCATCTTGTCCGCCAGGTATTCCGAGGCTCTTAGGGAGAGGGCCAGGATGGTCCAGGTTGGATTTTTATCCGGCATGGACACAAAAGACGCGCCGTCAACAACAAACAGATTTTTGACATCGTGCGACTGGCAGTAGCCGTTGAGCACCGAACTGCGCGGGTCGTCGCCCATGCGGGCAACCCCCACTTCGTGGATGATGCGCCCCGGCGTAGCCAGCCCGAACTGCGATTCGCGTCCGGGGATCGGGCCGATCACCTGACCGCCCATGGTATGGATGATCTCGGAGAAAGTATCCATCATGTGTTTGGCCTGCCGGATCTCGTGTTCACTCCATTTGTAGCTGAAGCGCAAAACCGGAATCCCCCATTGGTCGACCACATTTTCGTCGATTTCGCACTTGTTGTGTTCGAAAGCGATGGCTTCGCCGCGACCGGAAAAACCGACCACCGCACCGTACAGCCGGCGGTAATCCTCCTTGAGCTGGGCGCCGTATCCGCCGCCGCCTTTGGCGCGGGCCACCCCGTCGATATCGCCGAGCCAGGCGTTGATCTTGTGGATCTGGCCGCCGAACCCGTAGCTGGGCATCCGCCGCCCGCCCCAGAGTTCGATGTGGTAACCGCGGGGGAAGTCGAGCTTTTTCTGGTTGAGCCACCAGGGGACGTACAGGTGCATGCCGCCGGTGCCGTCTTCATTGTGCGGGATATAATCCACCAGTTTGGGAATGAAACCCGCCAGGCTGGCGCCGGTGGAATCCATGAGGTATTTACCGAGAACGCCGCTGGAGTTGCCGATCCCGTCCGGATACCGGCTGGATTTCGAGTTGAGCATCAGGCGGGCCGATTCGCAGGCGCCGGCCGCCAGAATAACGGCTTTGGCCCTGATCCTGTATTCCTTGCCGTCTTCCTTGCTGACGTAGGATACGCCGGTCGCATTGCCTTCGGCATCGGTCAGGATCTCGCGGGCCATGGCGTTGAGCACCATGGTGAGCTTGCCTGTGGCCTGGGCCGGCGGGAAAAGCACCGAGGGTGACGAAAAATTGGAGTGGGTGCTGCAACTGCGTCCGCATTGTGAGCAATAGTGGCAGGCGGCGCGTCCGTTGAGCGGTTGGGTCAGGATGGACAACCGCGAAGGCACAACCGGAATCTTCAGTTTGTCGCCGGCCTGTTTGATCAGGAGTTCATAACCCCTGGGCTTGGGTGGGGGCATGAAGATGCCGTCCGGCTCGTTGAGCAGGCCTTCGTTGGTACCGAAAATGCCGACCATCTGGTCGACACGGTCGTAAAAAGGCTTGATATCGTCATAGGAGATCGGCCAGTTGTGACCCAGGCCGTCAATGCTTTTGCGCCGGAAATCGAGCGGGCCGAAGCGGAGTGAAATCCGGCCCCAGTGGTTGGTACGGCCGCCGAGCATGCGGGAGCGAAACCAGTCCCAACCATCGCCGCCGGGTGTGACCGTATAGGGCTCGCCTTCGATCTCCCAACCCCCGAAAGCGGCGTCGAATTCACCGAAAGGTTTATGGGTGCCTGCCCCTCGCCGCGGGGAGTTATAGGGCCATTTGAACATGTCTCCCTGGGCGGAATCAAAAAAGGGACCTGCTTCCAGGACCACCGTTTCGGCCCCTGCTTCGGTCATTGTCTTGGCAGCCATACCGCCGCCTGCTCCCGAGCCGATGATGCACACGTCGTACACCTTCGGGTTTTCAATGATTTGCATATGTCTAAAGCTGGTTCAAATTCTGCGGCAAATTGCCGGTTCCAATATAGGGTGAATCTTAAACCTGCGCAAATTGCCGGACAAAATTATGGATTGGCGTAACCGGAGAACAAAGAGATTTGAACCGGACGGCCAGGCACCGTTGCGGCGGGTCAGTTGGAACCCGGATCAGTTTTGCCGGCCTATCTGATTGGTCAGCGCGACAAAATCAGCAACAGAAAGGCGTTCGGGCCGTTGTTCGAAGAAAGGATCGGCCAGGGTATCGGGGTCATTGATCAGGCTTTTCATGGTATTGCGCAGCATTTTGCGCCGCTGGCTGAAGGCCTGTTTGACGACCTGTTTGAAAAGCGCTTCGTCGCAGCCCAGGTCCTGATTGTCGCGGCGGGTGAGCCGGATTACCCCCGACTGCACTTTGGGGGGCGGTATGAAACTTTCCTTATCAACGGTGAAGAGGTACTCGCCCTCATAAAATGCCTGCACCAGTACGCTGATCACGCCGTAATCCCTGGAGCCGGGCCCGGCGACCACCCTTTCCGCGACCTCTTTCTGGAACATGCCCACCAATTCAGGGACGAGGTCTTTGATTTCCAGCATTTTGAACAAGATCTGGGAGGATATATTGTAGGGGAAATTGCCGATGATGGCAAACTGCCCGGTGAGGTGTTCCCGCAGGTTGAGCTTGAGGAAATCAGCGGAGATCAGGCCGCCTTCCAGTTGCGGATAGTGCAGGAGCAGGTAATCGACCATATCCCGGTCGGCTTCAATGGCCAGCAACCGGTAGGGCAGGTCGAACAGAAACCGGGTCAGCATGCCCTTGCCGGGGCCGATCTCTGCAACGGTGTCAAAAGGCCCGGGATTGCTCAGGCTTTGCGCAATGCGGCGGGCGATCTCGGGATGGCGCAGGAAATGCTGGCCGTATGATTTTTTAGCTTTCAAACAGGTTTGCGTTTTAATTGGCACTAAACCGCCGCGAAATTAAGGATATCAATAGTATTTCCTTAAATTTGCGCCTCTCAATTGACCATTAGAAGCAGAATAGCCGTTAAAGCGAGCAAATGGAAAGACTTAAAATAGGCATCAGCATAGGCGATATCAACGGGATCGGTCTGGAAGTGATCATCAAGACCCTGGCCCAGGAAAAAATCCTGGATTATTGCACCCCCATCGTTTACGGATCTTCCAAGGTGGTTTCCTACCACAAGAATATCGTCGGTGCGGAATTTCATTTCAACAGCGTCCGGAGCGCCCAGCAGGCGGAAACGGGCAAGATCAACATTGTCAACTGCTGGCAGGATAATGTGAACATTACCCTGGGCAAACCGTCGGATATGAGCGGCATGTATGCCTTCAAATCCCTGGAGGCAGCGGTTGCAGACCTGAAGGGCCACCACCTGGAAGCCCTGGTGACGGCGCCCATCAGCAAGGAAGCCATGAACCTTGCCAATTTCCCGTTCATCGGTCATACGGAATACATCACCGATGCGGTCGGTGCGGGAGAAAGCCTGATGTTCATGGTCAGCGACAACGTCCGGATCGGTGTGGCCACCAACCATATCCCGGTCAGCGAAGTGGCCCATCAACTGAACAAGGAGCTGCTCCTCAGAAAAATCGGCCTGATGAATGAGACCCTGAAGGTCGACTTCGGCATCGAAAGGCCGTCCATCGCCGTATTGGGGTTGAACCCGCATGCCAGCGATAACGGCCTGATCGGCGACGAAGAGGAGCGCATCATCCGGCCTGCGGTGGTGGAATGCAAAAAGAAAGGCATGATCATCGTTGGCCCGATGTCCGCCGACGGGTTCTTCGGCTCAGGCGAATTCCGGAAATACGACGGCATCCTCGCCATGTACCACGACCAGGGCCTGATCCCGTTCAAGTTGCTGAGTTTTGGATCCGGCGTCAATTTCACGGCCGGTCTGAGCATCGTCAGAACTTCGCCTGATCACGGGACGGCCTTCGAGCTGGCGGGCAAAAATGAGGCGGATCCGGCTTCTTTCCGGCAGGCTATGTTCCTGGCCATCGATATCGCCCGGAGCAGGATGGCTTATACCGAACTCAAACAGAATGCGCTGGTGATCAAAGAAAAGCCGGCAGAGCTGGAGGGCGAAGAGGCTGTTTTTGAAGACGAGGAGAACGCAGAAAGCTGATTTCGGATCAACTGTCCGGTATTTGAGGTGTTCTATCTTTTTAGGATTTGAATTCACGGTTACGGCCGTAAATTAAAGATTGATTATATGGAACAGGAATTGGTCAAAACAAGGTACAGTGATGAAGAACTTGAGGAGTTCAGATTGATCATCGATGAAAAACTGACGAAAGCCAAGGAACAATTGTCCTACTACGTCGAACAACTGGAAGAAATGGCCGACAGCCCGGACGCCAAGGTAAAAGGGCTGGACGATGGGGCCGGTACGGCGGAGAGCGAAACGATCAATTCCATGGCGGCACGTCAGAAAAAACTGATCCAGCATCTTGAGAATGCATTGATCCGGATAGAAAACAAAGCATACGGTATTTGCAGGGAAACAGGCAAGCTCATTTCCAAAGATCGCCTCCGGGCCGTTCCGCATGCCACCCTGAGCATTGAGGCCAAACAAAAAAGAGGTTGATTGCCTTCCCGGCGCAAAGAAATAACAGCATTGAAAAGGTCAACGAAAGTCCTCCTCATCATCCTTGTCGTCCTGATTATTGATCAGACGATCAAATTCCTGGTCAAAACCAATATGTACTTCGGCCAGGAAATCAAAATGCTTGGCCTGGATTGGGCCAGGATCCATTTTACGGAAAACCCGGGCATGGCTTTCGGCGTCGAGATCGGCGGCCAGTACGGCAAATTGGCGCTCAGCCTGTTCCGCATCCTGGCCGTTGGATTTCTGGTGTACTACCTTCGATATTTATTGCGCCTGCGGGTGCCGATGGGGCTGCTGGTCAGTTTTGCCCTCATCCTGGCCGGCGCCATCGGAAATATCATCGACAGCGCCTTTTACGGTCTTATCTTTTCGGATTCCTATCACAGCGGCGCCATCGCCTCCTTGTTTCCTGCTGACGGCGGGTACGCCGGGTTCCTGCACGGAAGGGTAGTGGATATGTTCCACTTTCCGATAATGGCCGGTACTTTCCCGGATTGGGTGCCTGTTTGGGGCGGGGAGGATTACATGTTCTTCCGGCCCGTCTTCAATATTGCCGATACCTCCATTACGATCGGCGTACTCTATATTCTGTTATTCCAAAGGAGCTTCTTTTCCGGCCCGAGAAAACCGCAGGAAGGCGAGGTTGAGGTTGCCGCGGAAGGCCCGGCAGCGGGCATTCGGGAGACGGCTATTGATGGTTTGGGTGAACCGCACCCGAACGGGGCGGAGAACGGTCTGGATATTCCTGAGCAGGAGCTTCCGGAAACAGAAACGGAGGGCGAGACCAAGGAGTGAAATTCCCTGGCGTTACAAGCCGGAGTCCTGATTTTTCGGCAAGCGTTGTGTTAATCAGCGCGGTTTCTCCAGGAAAGCGTTGATCGCTTTCACTGCCTCAGCCATCCGGTCGTATTCTACACTGTAAAGGATGAATTTGCCGTCCCGTCTGGCGTCCACCAACCCGGCCTGCCGAAGAATGCGCAGGTGTTGGGAAGTGATGGATTGCTCGATCTTGAGCGCATTGTAGATCTTGTTCACGTTGATTGCTTCATGGCGGTCAATGTATTCCAGAATCTTCATGCGCAAAGGGTGCGCAATTGCACGAAGGAGGTTGGAGGAGGCCTGAAGTTTTTCGTGATTGATGGTCACTTTAGCCTTTCTCATAGAAGAAGCTTTTCGGTTGTAGTAGCCTAAATCTCAAATCGGTTAAAGAAAGTTGCTAAATCGCCGCTGCCGTAAGGGAGAATGCATTCAGCAAAGCAAAAATGCCCAAATTTTTCATATTTTTATAAAAAAGAAACGAAAAAGGTTGTAGATTAACAAAATCTACAACCTTTTTTCAGAAATGTCTAATGTTTGAGCAGAACTAGACGGCCAGATCTTCTACCAGTTTGCCGATTTGGGAGAGCCTCGAACGGTCAATGGAATACTTGATGAACTTTCCGTCCCGTTCGGTAATTACCACTCCTGCGCGGCGCAAAATGGCCAGATGTTGGGAGGCTACCGACTGTTCAAGCCGCAGTTTGATATAAATCTCCGTAACGGTCATGCTTTCCTGCTCTTCCAGCAAACTGATGATCCGTTGCCTCAATTTATGGTTAATCGCGCGGAGAACCTGAACAGCCTTTCTCAACTCCGTGTAGTCCAACTCAATGTCGGCCTTTCCCTTCTTAAGGACGACCATTTCGTTTTTTTGTTTTCTCATAATATTAACGCTGTTTCAAATTATAATGGGCATTACACTTAAAATCTGGAACTGCTTGGAATGGTATGAACTAAATCTTTAACACCAAATAGGCTGGCATTTAGGCAAAAGTACAATAATATTGAAGTATTTTCAAATATAAAATATTCAAAACGTAAAAATTTAATATGAACCGACGGATGCCCCAATCGAACAATTGAATCGATTCTTGGAATGATCCGAATGTTTCGATTATGCTGACCAACCGACGGATGCTCAAATTCGGATCAATCGAACAATCGAA
>CALMYQ010000260.1 GCA_937873655.1 uncultured Lewinella sp.
AGTGATCTGAATGCCCTGAGTGGTCCCCCCATCCCAACTACCCTGAGTGATCTGAATGCCCTGAGTGGTCCCCCCATCCCAACTACCCTGAGTGATCTGAGTGTTCCAAATAAAACAACCCATTAAACCATCTTCCCCGGAAACAGTCCAACCAACCGAAATCCAGGATCAAATGGAAAAAATCAAGCATCTTCACAACCGGGCGGGGTTCGGCCTCAGCCCGGGAGAATGGCAGCAAAAGCGGGACTGGACGGTACCCAGAGCAATAGATGAACTGTTCGATGCCGCCAGATCGGCTCGTGCGCTGCCCGTTGAGAACGAGATCGATGAGCTGCCGGATATGATGAGCATGCCCGACAGCAAGGAAAAGGGCGCCAAGGTGGTCCAGTTCCTGATGAAAGAAGGCCAGAAGGTAGCTACCCTCGGGACCGAATGGGTAGGCAGGATGGCTTCTCCCTCAGAAAGCGCTTTGCTCGAACGGGTCACCCTGTTCTGGCACGGGCATTTCGCTTGCGAGTCGAAGGTGTACACGCTGGCCGTCAATCAGCTCAATACCTTGCGCAAACACGCTTTGGGGCCTTTTCGCGAACTGGCGCTGGCCGTTGCGCGCGACCCCTCCATGATCCGCTACCTCAACAACCAGCAAAACCGGAAAGGACAGCCGAATGAAAATTTCGCGCGCGAACTGATGGAATTGTTTACCATCGGGCGGAGGCATTATACCGAACAGGATGTCAGGGAAGCCGCCAGGGCCTTTACCGGCTGGTCGAGCAATATCGTAGGGGAGTATACCTTTCGTCGCGGACAGCATGACTACGACAGCAAGACATTCATGGGCAAAACCGGCAACTTCAACGGCGAAGACATCATCGATATCCTGCTGAAAAGACGGGAAACCGCCCTTTTCCTGACCCGGAAATTCTATCGCTATTTTGTCAATGATCAGCCCGACGAAGTGGTGATCAATGACCTGGCCGATCTTTATTACAACTCCGACTACGATACCGGTCGCCTGTTGCGGCATATGTTCACCGCCGACTGGTTTTACGCGCCCTCCAATACCGGCAACAAGATCAAATCACCGGTTACGCTGATGGCCGGCATCATGCGCGCGCTGGAGCTGAAATTCCAGAACGACATGGCGCCTGCGTTCATTCAGCGTAGCCTGGGACAATTGCTGTTCCATCCGCCCAACGTAGCCGGCTGGCCCGGCGGAAAAGCATGGATCGACAACGCAACCCTGATGCTGCGCCTCAACCTGGGGGCCTTTGCGCTCAGTTCCAAAGAGGTCAATTTACGCCTGAAAGACGACCCGGAAGCGGCGGAAAGGGGAAAAGCCTTCAAACGCCTGTCCGCAGATGCCAACCTGGGCCCCATCCTGCAGCTTACGCAGGGCAAGAGCCGGCAGGCCGCCCTGGAAACCCTGTCGGCTTACCTGCTCTCCCTGAAACCCAAGCTGGGGATGGCCGAACTGGCCGACGCCATTGAGGAAGCCGATGAGACGCTGTTCTTAAAAAAATCCGTGGCGGCACTGATGTCTTTTCCGGAGTATCAGTTGTGCTAGGGGGGTATGGTTTATGATGGTTTATTATGGTTTATGATGGTTTATTATGGTTGAACCCAACAACCATAAACAATCATGAACAACCATAAACAACCATAAACAATCATGAACAACCATAAACAACAATCAAAGCAATGAAAAGAAGATCCTTCATAAAGCATTCCGCGCTGGCGTCAACCGCTATGATGGCTCCGGCGTTCCTTCAGGGGTTCTCGCCGGCCGGACGGTATTCCAGCCGGGCGGGAAAAGTTCTGGTCGTTGTTCAGTTTTCGGGCGGGAACGACGGACTGAATACGGTTATTCCTTACAGCAATGACCTGTATTACAACCTGCGGCCGAACCTGGCCGTACCTTCGGCGGAGGTATTGCGCATGAATGACGAACTGGCGTTGAATCCCGCCATGACCGACCTCAAATCCTTGTACGATGACGGCTTGCTGGGGGTACTGGGCAATGTAGGTTACCCCAATCCGGACCGTTCCCATTTCAGGTCGATGGACATCTGGCATACAGGCAGCGGCAGCGATGAATACTGGCAGTCCGGCTGGCTGGGGCGCTATCTCGACAGTGAATGCGCCGGGTGCGAACGGCCCTATCATGCGCTGGAGCTGGACGACGGTCTGAGCCTGGCCCTCAAAGGAGAATACCGGAGCGGTTTTGCCATGAGCAGCCCGGAACAGCTTCGCAAGAACACGGACGGCGCTTTGCTGAAAGCCCTCGCGAAATATGAGGAAGTGCACAACCACGACAACGAAAGCGCAGCCTACCTTTACAAAACCCTGGTAGATACCCAGGCCTCCGCCGACTACCTGGTCGAACAGGCCGGCATAGGCCGTGCGGAAGGGGATTACCCGCCTACGGCGTTCGGGCAGGATCTTCGCCAGATCGCAGGGTTGATCCTGGCGGATACGGATACCCGGATCTTTTACGTAAGCCTGACCGGGTTTGACACCCACGCCAACCAGAAAGGCCGGCAGGAGCGACTGCTCGAGCAATATGCCCAGGGCATGAAAGCCTTTGTGTCGGATATGAAAAGCAACGGACTGTTGAATGACGTGCTGGTCATGACCTTCTCCGAATTCGGCCGGCGCGCCCGCGAGAACGGCAGCCGGGGCACCGACCACGGTACGGCCAATAACATCTTCTTGCTCGGAGGCGGCTTAAAACAGGCGGGGTGTTACAGCAAAGGCCCGGACCTGGCCAACCTGGAAAATGACGACCTGGTTTACCAGACGGACTTCCGGCAGGTATACGCCGAAATACTGAACAAATGGCTGGAAGCGGACCCGGTGTCTATTCTGAAGAACCGGTTCGATCCGATGGGACTCTTGTAAAAAACCTGTTCACCCGGCTCAGGCCACTGCTGCCGCCTTTTTACCTAAAGGGAGCTGATCGATCAATTCCTGGATATCCTCATTGGAAATCTTGCCTTCGCCTTGCGGCAGGGCAGCCGCCTGTTGGAGCGCTTTCAATGCGTCATCCTTCTGGCCGACAGCGATCAGGCACTTGGCGTACTGATAGGTGGCTTTGCGGCGCCAGGCGAAGTTAGGGTCCTCTTTGAGGAATTTCCGGGAGGTGAACAACCTCAGCTCCTTGGCAGCATCGGCAAGTTTACCCATATTGATCAGGCATTCCGCCTTGAGCCGGCGGGCAGTCCAGTAAATGGGTTGCAGGGCGATGGCTTTTTCGATGGTATAATCCAGATCGACGACAGCGGATTCGAAGTCATTCTGGGCGATGCAGACCAATGCGCGCCCATAGTAGGGATTCGGGAGGGAGTTGTTGATATTGATGCTCTTGGTATAATCGTAGAGGGCATCCTTGTAGTTGCGGAGCCGGTAATTGACGTACCCGCGGCGTTCGTAAGCCAGAGCGTGCCGCTCAAATTTTTCGATGGCGCGGCTCAGGGCGGCCTGCGCTTCGGCTTCCTTGCCTTCTACCGAGACCAGCTTGCGGCCCTGCAGGTAGCTTTGGGTGGCTGTTTTGTCGCCTTCGGGTTCGATGACAGCGTATTTGAGGATATGACCGGTTTCGGACAGCCAGGCCGATACGTCGCCGGCAATGGCGTATTCGGAAACCTGCCGGAGCAGGTTGACGGTGTTAAGCCACTGACGGTCATTGGATTGGGCAATCAGCCTGGGAATGTCAAGAGACATTTGCTCAGCAGAAAATACGTCTTCGCCTTTAAAGAGAATCAAACCCCTGTAATGGTTTTCCCGCCAATGATCGAACATTTTCTGGGCCTGCTCAAAGGTTCGCTCGTTGCCAAATTCCAGCCTCCCGCAGAATATGGCTTTGTGCATAGTGGTCATCTCGCTGTCTTTTAAATATATATCAAAAAATGGCGCTCTTTTGTTGGGCGAACATACACTGATATGACTTTCCCAATTGGAAAAGGTCACGGTCTGTGTTTAGAAGTTCTTAGGTTCAGATGGCTGTTTCGGGACTATTCTCCAGAACGTACGTTGTACCGTTTACCAGAACAGTCCCTTGTGACATGTTCGAAGGTCAGTGCGAAGTCATCAGCAGGTAAGGTCGTCCGGGGCTCCATTTCAAAATGGAACTCCGCTAGGTCGCTCTGACGGTGTTGGCCAAGTAGTTGTAGTTCACTATGCCCGGACGGTAAGGAAAAAGCCGTCCAAACAATGGGAGTGTTGCCTTAAATTCATAAGACGTAAATACAAAGTTAAGACAAGACGCTTTAGGAGTCAAATAATTTTGGAAAAAAGTTAGGAAAATTTTTCCCTGCCGGCTCCGGGTGAATGGGAATACATTGTTATAATGTGTTTTGCCGGATCGGGCGATGATTGTCGGCCCGGGCTGCCGGCCCTGTTGGCAAAGACCGTGAAGACCTTTTTGCGGCGATCAGGCCAGAGAGCCGGTTTTCCCGTTGAATGCTTTATACCGCCCTTTCCCGAATTTCGACCCGTTGAATTCGACTTTTCCCCTGAGGGTATTGCGTTCTTCTTCCGGCAGTTGGATGAATTCGCTGCACGCATCCGAACAGCAATGATGATGCTTTTCGGCGCATTCCCCGCACTGGATGAAGAGGATATGGCAGGCGTCGTTGGCGCAGTTGGTATGCGTATCGCAGGGTTTGCCGCATTGGTGGCAATGGGCGACGATGTCATTGCTGATCCGTTCGCCGAGGCGTTCGTCGAACACGAAATTCTTGCCGATGAACTTGTTCGGCAGGTCATGTTCTTCGCATTGCCGGGTGTATTCGATGATACCGCCGTCGATCATGAAGACATTCCGGAAGCCCCTGTGCAGGTAATAGGCGCTGGCTTTTTCGCAGCGGATGCCGCCGGTGCAGTACATGATGATCTCGCTGTCCTTTTTATCGGAAAGCATATCTTCAACTGCGGGCAGGGCCTCGCGGAAGGTTTCCACGTCGGGGCGGATGGCGCCTTCGAAATAGCCGACCTCGCTTTCGTAGTGGTTGCGCATATCGACCACGATGGTACCTGGCCGGTCCATGATTTCGTTGACCTCGGGAGCGCTCAGGTGTTTGCCGCGTTTGGTGACGTCGAATGAAGCGTCGTCGAGGCCGTCGGCTACGATTTTAGCCCTGACCTTGATCTTGAGTTTGAAGAAGGATTTCCCGTCGTCATCAATGGCGATGTTCAGCCGGATGCCGTTCAGGAATGGAATGCTGAAGAGTGCGGCCTTGAAGGCCTCTAGCTGGTCGGAAGGCACCGAGATCTGTCCGTTGACGCCTTCGGAGGCGACGTAGATCCTGCCGTAAACATTGACCTTGCTGAGGGTGATGTACAGTTGATCCCGGAATTGATGGGGATCGGCGATCTGCCAGTACTTGTAAAAGGAAAGCGTGGTTCGCAGCTGATCGCTGGAGCGCATGCGCTGTTTCAACTCCTCGTTGTTGACGAGGTTGAATAATCTTTTTCCGGACATTTCAAGCATTGTTCCGTTAGCAATAGCCCGTTTCAAAGAAACGGACATGACAAGTTGCAGGCTTGTTGAGGAAAATTCCCTCCTGCTATTGCGTGTTGAACGCTTTGTACAACTGAGGAATTGAGGAACTGAGGAATTGAGGAATTGAGGAATCGGTTACTCAGTTCTTCGATTCCTCGATTCCTCAATAAAAAAAACATTATCCGTTCTCCAGGGCTGCGGCGCCGCCCACAATTTCCAGGATCTCCTTGGTAATGGCTTCCTGGCGGGCTTTGTTGTAAGTGATCCGCAACTCTTTGAGCATTTCTTCGGCGTTTTCAGAAGCTTTGTCCATGGCGGTCATCCGGGCGCCGTGTTCGGAGGCGTGGGTGTCGAGCAGGAACTTCTGGAACTGGGTTTTCAGGATGCTCGGCACCAGATACTGGAGCAGGCCTTCCTGATCGGGTTCGAAGATATAGTCGGCGCGTTTGTTGTTATCGCCGCTTTCTGCCTGGACTTTGGGCACCGGCAGGAATTGTTCGGTGGTCGGGAACTGCATGGCTGCGTTTTTGAAGCGGCCGTATGCCACGTCGACCGCATCGAACTGAGCGGATTCGAACGCGTGCATGATTTCGCCTGCCACTTTGGAGACGTTGTCGAAGCTCAGGTCGTTGAACAGTTCGACGTAGTCATTGACGAGGCGAATATCGCGGTAGCGTTTGCGGAAAAAGTCGTAACCTTTTTTGCCGATGAAGATCATCGTCAGGTTGCCGTTTTTCCGGACGTCGGCGTATTTTTCCTCGATCAGCCGGAGCGCAGCCTTGATCACGTTGGTATTAAAAGCGCCGCAAAGCCCCCGGTTGGAGGTTACGACAACGATGCAGGCGCGGTTGACCGAACGTTCCAGGTTATAAACCGTATCGGAACCGCCGTCCAGGTTGGAAAGGATGTTGCGCAGCATGGAGTCGAGCTTGTCGGCATAGGGGCGCATCTGCTGGATGGCCATCTGGGCTCTCCGCAGTTTGGACGCCGACACCATTTTCATAGCTTTGGTGATCTGCTGCGTGTTCTGGACCGAACGGATCCGTTCGCGTACTTCTTTTAGGTTACCAGCCATTATTCTAATGCTTGGCGCCGGGCCGGAGGGCGGAAAACCCTCCGGCATCCGGAAATTTATTTCTTAAATTGAGCTGCGAGTTCGGCAGCCAAACCTTCAACTTGCTTCAGAGACGCATCCTCCAGCTTGCCTTTCTGGAATTCCTTCAGGATATCCGGCAGGCGCTGTTCCATGGAAGTGAGGAAAAGCTCTTCGAATTCTTTGACTTTATCAACGGGAACATCCTTGAGCAGGCCTTTGGTACCCAGGTAAATGATGGCGACCTGCTTTTCTACCGGAACCGGCGAATATTGCGGTTGTTTCAGGACCTCTACGTTGCGCTTGCCTTTTTCGAGGACGGCGAGGGTAGAAGGATCGAGGTCGGAACCGAACTTGGAGAACGCTTCCAGTTCGCGGTACTGAGCCTGGTCGAGTTTCAGGGTACCGGCAACTTTCTTCATCGACTTGATCTGAGCGTTACCGCCAACACGGCTCACGGAGATACCTACGTTGATGGCCGGGCGGATACCGGCGTTGAACAAGCTGGATTCGAGGAAGATCTGACCGTCGGTAATGGAGATCACGTTGGTCGGGATATAAGCCGAAACGTCGCCGGCCTGGGTTTCGATGATCGGAAGGGCCGTCAGGGAGCCTCCGCCTTTTACCAGGGGCTGACCCTGCGCGTCGCGGGCATTCCTGAGGGTTTCCGGCAGGTCGTTCATATTCCGTGCGATCTCGTCGTTACCGATCACCTTGGCGGCGCGTTCCAGCAGGCGGGAGTGCAGGTAGAATACGTCGCCCGGATAAGCTTCGCGGCCCGGCGGGCGGCGGAGCAGCAGCGATACTTCGCGGTAGGCAACGGCCTGTTTGGACAGGTCATCATAGATGATCAGCGCCGGGCGGCCCGTATCGCGGAAGTACTCGCCGATGGCGGCGCCGGCAAACGGTGCGAAGAACTGCAGCGGAGCGGGATCGGAAGCCGAAGCGGAGACGATGACCGTATAGGCCAGTGCGCCGTTGTCTTCCAGCGTTTTGGCTACGTTGGCTACGGTAGAGGCTTTCTGGCCGCAGGCAACATAGATGCAGTAAACCGGTTCGCCGCGGTCGTAGAACTCGCGCTGGTTGATAATGGTATCGATGGCGATAGCCGTTTTGCCGGTCTGGCGGTCGCCGATGATCAATTCCCGCTGACCGCGACCGATGGGGATCATGGCATCGATGGCCTTGATGCCCGTCTGGAGCGGTTCGTTCACCGGTTGGCGGAAGATAACGCCCGGAGCTTTGCGTTCCAGCGGCATCTCGTATTTGTCGCCGGCGATCTCGCCCTTGCCGTCGATGGCCTGACCGAGCGGGTTGACTACGCGACCTACAAAACCTTCTCCGACTTCGATAGAGGCGATCCTGCTGGTGCGGTGTACCCGGGAGCCTTCGCGGATACCGTCGCCGGGGCCCATGAGTACAACGCCGACGTTGTCCTCTTCGAGGTTAAGTACGATGGCCTGAACGCCGGTTTCGAATTCCACCAATTCACCCGCCTGGGCTTTGTTCAAGCCGTAAACGCGGGCGATACCATCTCCGACCTGCAGTACGGTCCCGTATTCTTCCAACTCGGTGGCGCTGGTGAAACCGGAAAGCTGCTGCTTCAGTATAGCGGAGATTTCATCAGGTCTTACGTCAACCATTTTTTATAGATATTTTCGATGATCAAATAATTGTCTTTGCTGTTTCGCCCGGTGGGGGCGAATTATTTTTTGCTAACCTGCGAGATAAACAGGTTGCGCGAGGTAAAGTCCTTGCGCAGTTTTTCGAGTTTGCTGGCGACGCTGGCGTCGTAGATCTTGTCTTCGAATTCCAGGGTGAACCCGCCGATCAGTTCGGGGTCCACGGCAGTGACAACTTCGACGAACTGGTCGGTGACGCTGCTTTTCTCCAATTCGGCCTGGATGGCTTTGACGGTTTCCGCACCGACCGGCGCAGCGGTGGTCAGCTTCACGGTGGAGATATGCTTCAGTTTCTTGTATTGATGGATCAGTTCGGAAGCAATCTCGGGCAGATAGGATTCCCGGCCTTTGTTGACCAGGATGCGGAGGAAGGCCATTGTCAGCTCATCGAGTTTGCCGGAGAAGATCTTGTCGATGATCTCGTTCTTTTTGCCGGTGGAAACGACGGGGCTTTTCAGCAGCATGTAAAAATCCCGGACCTTGGTTGCTGCCTGGAAGGACTTGACATCCTCGAAAACCCGGTCGAGCTTGTTTTGGTCGATGGCCAGGTCGATAAGCGACTTGGCGTAGCGGGAAGTAATTCTTTGTACCGACATGAATCGCGGATTATGTGTCAGTCAAGCGCGGCCTTTGAGCAGGCGGTGCGCCGAAAATTAATTCAGTTTGATCTCGTTGACGAGCGTTTTCACGAAGGCTTCGTTGGCACTGTCGCCGGACAGTTCCTTGCGGATCAGTTTTTCGGCGATTTCGAGCGCCATCAGGCCGGCCTGGTTTTTGAGATCGGTGACGGCAGCCATCCGTTGATTTTCGATCTCCTGGGTGGCGTTGACAACGATCTTTTGGGCTTCTTCCTTGGCCTTCTCCTTGGCTTCCTTGATGATGGCGTCTTTGACTTCCTTGGCTTCCTTCAGGATCTTTGAACGCTCTTCGCGGGCTTCGGCCAGGAGCTTTTCATTGTCGGCTTTGAGGCCGGCAACTTCTTCGCGGGCGCGTTTGGCTTCATCCAGTGCATGCTGGATATCCTCTTCGCGTTTTTTCAAAGCGTTTTGAATCGGGCGGAAGGCTGTTCTGCCCAGAAAACCCCAAACGAGGAGGAAGATCAAAGCGGTCCAGAAAATGAGGCCCGGATCGGGTTTGATGACGTTGAAATCTACCAGAAAAAACATGCTTGGATATATTGTCTTTGTGAATCAATATCATTTTGCAAAGTCGGAAGCGACTGCCAACCGCAGCGCCTCCGACTTTATTTCTGCAGCAAAGAATTATTTTGCCAACATACCTACCACGATGCCGAACAGTGCGGCGCCCTCTACAAGAGCTGCGGTAAGGATCATGTTACGCTGAATAAGACTAACGGCTTCCGGCTGACGGGCAATGGCTTCCATTGCACGGCTACCGATCAGACCTACTCCGAGGCCTGCGCCCAATGCTGCGATACCTGCTCCAATAGCACCCATTTGTAATGAATTTATGGTTAAAAATTGTTATTGTCTTTTGTTGTTTATGGATGTTTGTTGTTGTTTATGGTTGTTTATTGTTGTTTGTGTACAACCATCATAAACCAAAATCAACCATCATAAACCATCATAAACCAAAATATCAATGATGCGCCTCCTCGTGGTGGTGTTCTTCCACTGCTGCGCCGATATAGCTGGCCGTCAGGATGGCAAAGATGAATGCCTGCAGGAAGGCCACCAATAATTCGATCAGGTTCATGAAGGCGGTGAAAAGGCCGCCTACGATGCCGCCGGCAAATACGCCGCCGATGTTCTCGCCGTTCTGGCCGAAAACGAAGATCAGGCCGATCAGGCTCAGAATGATGATGTGACCGGCTGAAATGTTGGCAAACAAACGGATCATCAAGGCAAAGGGCTTGATGAACACGCTGAGGATCTCGATCGGGGTCAGGATGAACTTGACCCATGCCGGGATGCCGGGCATCCAGAAAATATGTTCCCAGTAATCTTTATTACCGTTGATGTTCGTAATGATAAAGGCAAAAACAGCCAGGGTAAGGGTTACCCCGAGGTTGCCGGTGATGTTGGCGCTGCCCGGGAAGAAGGGGATCAGCCCCAGCAGGTTGCAGAACAGGATGAAGAAGAACAGCGTCATAATGAACGGCTGGAAGCGCTCGTAGTGCTTTTCGCCGATCATCGGCAGGGTGACCTCATCCTTGACAAAAAGGAAAAAGGGTTCGAAGAAGGATTGGATGCCCGACGGCGCTTTGCCTTCATTGCGGGCATAACCTTTGCGAACGGCTGAAAACACCAGGATCAGCAGGATGGAAGCCAGGATCATGGCGAAGACGTTCTTCGTGATGGAAAAATCATAAAAGGACGTGAGCCCGCCGCCCAGTACGCCGCCGTCGAGCGTACTCGGCGGATCAAGCTGATAGGGTTTGCCGTCGAGGCAGACAAAGTAGAAATCCTTCTCGGTTTCGGCGCCTTTGGCATCCAGGACCATCCTGGCCTCATGGCAAACGCCGTCGATATGCTGTTCTCCCTTCGGGAAGGAAGGATCGGCAACGCGGTTGACCCGGCCGTGGTTGAGTACGTACCCGTCGAGGGCCAGGGTGCCGTGATGGAATTTGGAGGACATGAAAAAAGACCAGCCCTGGCCGGGTGCGTAAAGGATGCACGGCAGCGGCATGTGTACGTCCTTCCAGATATGGAATTCGTTGGCGTCGGCAATGTGGTGCATGACCGTACTTACCGGATCGTATTCCGTGCTGTGTTCTTCCTGGCCGCAGCAGGAACCTTCGTGATCCCCGTGTTCTTCATGCGAAAGGGCACTGTGATCCTGTTCATGGGAAGAACCATGGTCCTGGGCTTGCAAGCTGAAAGCCGAAATGAAGAGCGATGCTGTAAAGATTAAGGCGTATCTGAAGTTCACGTGTCCTGATTTTAAAGGCCGCGCAAAGGTAATTCTTTTGCGCCTTTTAAAGAAACAGGATTAAAATTTTTTTGCAGTGCAGCGATTGAATAACAGTGAGTTAGATCAAAAGCCGGAGGGGCCTTGGGCGGCGGATTATCCGGAGCGGCTTTTTGCACGAAGAAAGTTTGGTGCAAAAGGGGGCTTTGAGGAATAAAAATTGCCCGCCCGGCCTTCGGGGCAGGATAATGTTAGATCGTTGATTTTGAAGCGGGATACGCCTTGCCGAAGCGGGAATCTGAGCGCTCCGGAGGTTTTTGTACGGGCACGAGTTCAAAAAATTCGGACACGGTCTGAAACTTTTCAAAATCGTCACCGTAAAACGGACCATTAAGCCTGCCTGATTTTGAACAGATCAGAAAAAAAGTTATAAAAAAATTTGCTTAAGCCTGGAATCTTGAGTAATTTTGCGGAACCGATTTAAAGTACCTTACTTATCCTACTGCGTTTACCTTAAGTTGATTCCAGACATTTTACACAAGTCCTCCATTATTTGATTTCTACCCAAACGTCTGTACTAAATTCAATTTTAGTAGTTCATCATTCTTTCCTGACCCATCAGGTTCATGGATTAACTCCATAGAAGAACCTTAACCTAAACACAAAATACTATTTTGTACATCCACCCCCCGCTTTGCGCAAGGAGACAATCCTTGTACAGCCCTCTTTGTATGCTTATTTGTGTTTGAATGTTCCAATGATAGCCATTGGTAGATTGTCATAATTCATTTGATTGATTTGTAATGATTTAACTGAAACTATACCCGGGTAATTTTATCAAAACTTGGTTCGTAAAAAACACTATGAACATGAACAGTATCTGCTACTTATTGAAGGGGGGCACCAATCCTGATTTCCCACCTTTTACACATCGGTTCCGGTATCCAAACATTTGTCCACAAGAATAATTTTGCAGGAATCCAATTTTATTCTGAACAAAAACTTTTCGAGATGGATACCCCTGGAACATATGAAAATCATTTGAGCGCCGCCGAGCCGAGGTGGTTCGCCGTTTATACCAAATACAAAAGGGAAAAGCTTGTTCATAAACGGCTTACGGAGAGCGGTGTGGAGTCCTATCTGCCGATCATCACCCTTTCACGCCGGTACGGCAATCGCATCCGGACCGTCGAGCTTCCATTGATCGGGACCTATATATTCACGCGCATCACCAAGGCGCAATACGTCACGGTCCTGAGAACGCTGGATGTCGTCGGGTTCGTCAAATTTTCCCAGAACCTGATCGCTATTCCCGATGATGAGATCCGGATCCTGCAGCGCGTTGTCGGGCAGGGCATTGAGGTGGAAGTAGAGCCGAACGGTTACCGTGTCGGCGACGAGGTCGAGATCATCGGCGGGAATTTGACGGGGGTCAAAGGCATTTTGCAGGCCACGGATCAGAACAAGAATTTTGTCATCGAATTGAATCAGATCGGTTACTCGCTGCGCATACAGGTTGAACCTGCCATGCTGAGGCCGATCCGGAAAGCAGCGGGCGCTGTCTGAGGCGGCATCCGCGGAATATTTTGCCGGGCAACTCCGGCCACACTTTTTTACGGTTCCTGACGAAAGGGAGGCAAAAGCTTTCGGCGGGAGTCCAGGACCGGTTGAATACCTGGAGCTGAGGTGAAGCAACCTCTTCAACCGGCCGAAAACATGGTCATAAAATTTTCAGGTTTCGGAATACTCCCCTATGGGATTTATCGGAGGCGGAGCCTTATACTTTTGCCAAGGTACAACCATCTAAACAAAACGTGGCATGAAGAATTTTGTATTGATCGGCGCAGCCGGTTACATTGCACCTCGCCACATGAGGGCTATCAAGGACACAGGCAATAACCTGGTGGCGGCCCTGGACAAGAATGACAGCATCGGCGTAATCGACAGCTTCTTTCCGGAAGCGGCTTTCTTCACGGAATTCGAGCGGTTTGACCGCCACGTGAGCCGTCTCAAACGGGAAGGCACCCCTGTCGATTACGTTTCGATCTGCTCGCCCAATTACCTCCATGACGCTCATATCCGCTTCGGGCTTCGGCTCGGCGCCGATGTGATCTGCGAAAAACCGCTGGTCCTCAATCCCTGGAACCTGGATGCGCTCCGGGATATCGAACAGGAAAGCGGCAAGCGGATCAACAATATCCTGCAGCTTCGCCTGCATCCGGCCCTGCTTGAGCTCAAGGATGAAGTGGACAACAGCCCCGCCGGCAAGGTCTATGACGTCGACCTGACCTATATCACGTCGCGCGGCAACTGGTACTACACCAGCTGGAAAGGCGATTCGGAAAAATCCGGCGGCATTGCCACCAATATCGGCATCCACTTTTTTGATATGCTGGGTTGGATCTTCGGCGACCTTCAGGAGAATGAAGTGCACCTCCATACCCATGACCGGGCTGCGGGCTACATGCGGTTTGCCAGGGCCCGGGTCAGGTGGTTCCTCAGCATCAATTACGATACGATCCCGGAGCAGGTGAAACTCACCGGCGCCAGGACTTACCGGTCCATCACCGTCGACGGGCATGAAATCGAGTTCAGCGGCGGATTCACCGACCTGCACACGCTCAGCTACGAGGGTGTCCTGGAAGGAAACGGCTTCGGCATTGAAGCAGCCGAGCAAGCCATACAGACCGCATTTGACATGAGAAAGGCCGAGCCAACCGGCCTGCAGGATAACAGCCACCCGCTGGCTGCCCTTCCCCTCAGCCCGCATCCGTTCAACCGGGAGGCGCTGCTGGGGTCGGTCATCCATCTGTGAACATTCAAAAGCCAAAAGTTTATGAAACCCCCTTTCAAAATAGATCCGATTCCTTCCCTGCTCCCAACGGGCGGGCTTCAGTATCTCAAAAACCTGTTCTTCCCCAAGCGGAACCAACTGGCCGCAGTCAACCGTCAACTGGAAGTCGATATCCATGCGCATTGGCTGCCGGGTGTCGATGACGGCGCCCAAACCGAAGCAGAAGGGCTCTCCCTGGTCAGAGGACTCGTGGAGCTGGGATACAGCAAACTAGTGGCTACGCCGCATATCAAGGCCGACCACTATAACAATGACCCGATCAAGCTGGGGAAGGTCTTCTCCAAATTCAAAAAAGCGGTCAAGGCTGCCGGCATCAATGTCGAACTCGGCCTGGCAGCGGAATATATGCTGGACGACGGATTCATCAAGCACCTGGAGGACAACAACCTCCTGGCCATCAACGGCAATCTGGTGCTGATCGAGATGTCGCCGCTGCAGCTCTTTCCGGCGCTGGAAGAGATCCTGACCGAATTGAAGCGGCGCGGATATCAACCCGTGCTGGCGCACCCCGAACGCTATGGATACTATTTCAAAAACTGGAGCGCCCTGGAAGCCCTCAAGGAGCAGGGGTGCTACTTTCAGCTGAATGCCCTGTCGCCGGCCGGCTATTACGGCAGGTACATCGGCGACCGGGCCCGTGCGATCATGGACCGCAACTGGTACGAGTTTGTCGGCACGGATATTCACAACGAAAAGCAGCTCCAGTACCTGGCCAAGGTGAGTTATGCCCAGGCCTACCACAACTCGGAACTGCTTTAGTAACAGTCAACTAATTTCTTCACCGCTTTTCAAAATCGCTATTGATGCCCGGCTACGGCAATTCGGCCGGCAAATGATTGAAAAAACTATGGGAACAGGGAATGATCGGGCGCCCGGGGGGGAGGCTGCGATTCCCTTCATAAAATGATAGAAATGAATGATAGATTAACCTTTCTGACAGCCGTTTTCACGGCTATGCTGCTCAGCAGTTGCGGCGGCGTCAAACATGCTGAAATGTTGATGCTGCAGAACGTTCAAAACCAAGTGGGCCCGATTGACAGCTTACCGGTCCTCCGAATCCAATCAGACGATATTCTGGGCGTTTTTGTTTCCAGCCAGGTGCAGGAAGCCAATGCTTCTTTTCAGGAAGGGAAAGAAGCGGAATCAGCTTCATCCGGAGAACAGGCGCTGGGCGTCAAAGACGGCTACCGGGTCGATGAAGCGGGCAATATCTATATTCCCTATATCGGCGCCGTGCATGCGGAAGGTAAAACCGTCCTGGATCTGCGGGAAGAAATTTCCACCAAGATCAAGGATTATTACCCCGATGCCACCGTGCAGGTGCGCTTCCTCAATTTCAGGATCACCATCATGGGGGAAGTGCTCAGGCCGAATGTCTATACCATTCCCAATGAAAGGCTCAATATCCTGGAAGCCCTCGGCATGGCCGGGGATTTTACGCCTTACGCCAAAAGGAATAATGTTTTGATCATCCGGGAACGGAACAAGGTCAGGGAGATCAACCGGATCAATACCCAGGACCCTACGCTGTTCCAGTCACCTTATTTTTATCTGCGGCCCAACGACGTGGTTTATGTCGAACCGTTGAAAGCCAAGCAATATGCTACACAGGGCGACTTCTTCCAGCGGTATTCCGGCATCTTTTTCCCTGTTGTCAGCCTCATCACTTTCATTGCCGGCTTATCCATTAAATAAAAAAGTCCCATGAACGAAGATAAAATCAATTTCAGGCGGATATTCACCCTGGCCCTGAAGTATTGGTACCTGTTCGCCCTGTTTCTCCCGCTGGCCGTGGGGGGGGCGTATTTCTATCTCAAGTCCACGCCGAAATTGTACCAGGCCGACGCCATGCTGCTCATCAAGGACGAAGAACGCGGCGGCCAGTTGCTGGAAGAGTCCATTTTCAACGACCTCGGCATCAACAAGAAGAGCAAGAAGCTGGAAAACGAGATCCACGTACTCGGGGCGGTTCCCCTGATGGAAAAAGTGGTCAGGCGGCTGAATATCCAGTACAATTTTGCAGAAGAAGGCCGCTTCATGAATCGCGACCTGTACAAGGAATCGCCGCTGAAAGTGGTGGACTGGAAACCGGAATGGCCGGATTCCGCCCTGATGGCCACCATAAGCGTCGATAAGGTCGGCGGCTACCGGATCAAACTGGATGAAAAGGCCTACAAGGACTACAAACTGGAAGAAACGGAGTTTCTCGGAGAATTCGGCAAAGACCTGCACCTGCCGATGGGGTACCTCAACCTGACCCGCGATACGCGTTTCAGTTTCAATAAACCCATCGTCATTACCATCCTGCCGCCGGCCGATATGGCGAAAGGGCTGGCCAAAGAGCTGAGCGTTTCGGCCATGGGGCAGGAATCGAGCACCTTGCAGGTGGGCATTCAGGACCATGTGGCTAAGCGAGCGGAAGAGGTCCTTTCCACCCTGTTTGAAGAATACAATATCCAGTCCATTCAGGACAAGAACAGGGTTTACGAAAACAGCCTTGACCTGATCAATGACCGGATCGATCTGGTATCCCGGGAACTGGCTGAGGCCGAATTCAGCGTAGCCGCCTTCAAACGGCAGAACAATACCCTCGAACTCAGCCAGGAGGGCAACCTGCTGATGCAGGAACTGACCAACTTCGGCAAGGAGATCAACGAAAAGGACATCCAGCTCCAGATCCTGAACACGATCGAGAACTACCTGTCCAGAAACCGCGATACGTTCGAATTTGTACCCACTTATCCGAACCTGAGCGATCAGACGCTTCCCGGCCAGCTCCAGGCCTTCAACGACCTGCTCCGGCAACGGGTCAGCGTCCGGGCGGTGAAAGGGCCGAAACACAGCGAGGTGCAAATGATCGACAAGCAGATCCAAAACCTCCGGCAGACCATCGTGGCCAGCATCCGGACGATCAAGGACAACCTCGAATTGACGAGGAATGCCAACGTGGCTTTCAAAAGCGACCTCGAATCCAGGATCCAGAGCCTGCCCGGCCAGGAACGCCAGCTAGTCGAGCGCGAAAGGGATAAGAATATCAAGGAAAGCCTGTACCTGTACCTCCTCCAAAAGCGGGAGGAAGCCATCATCTCGCTGGCCATCACCGACAGCGCCGGAAAAGTAATCGAACCGCCGAAAGCGGGCCACCCCATCAGTCCCAAGCCCGCCCAGGCGGCTTTGGTGGCTTTTTTCCTGGGGCTGGGGCTGCCGGCAGGCCTGATTTTCCTGCTTTCCTCCATGAATGACAAGGTCCAGACCGAGAACGATATTGAAAAAGCCACCAAAGTGCAGGTAGCCGGGATTCTGGCGCACAGCAAGAAAAACGGACATTTTGCCATCAAGGAAAACAGCGCTACGGCAGCGGCGGAGATGTTCCGGCTGTTGCGGGCGAACCTGTCGTTCATTGCCCCGGGGCGCACCTTCAAAGTGCTGATGGTCACTTCCAGCATTTCCGGCGAGGGTAAATCCTATATCGCCAGAAACCTGGCCATGACCCAGGCGCTGGCCGGCAAACGGGCGCTGCTGATGGAGCTGGACCTGCGCAAACCCAGCAAACCGGCAAACGGCGAAGAGCAGCAGACCGGGGTGGTCGACTACCTGGCCAATCCGAAGATCGGCGTGGAAAAGATCATCCGGCATGGGGAGACCCACGAGAACCTGGACATCATTTCCTGCGGCCCCAAACCGACGAATCCTAGCGAACTGATCCTGTCAGAACGCCTGCGCCGCCTGATCGAGGAAATGCGCGAACGCTATGATTTCATCGTCATCGATACGCCGCCGGTAGGGCTGGTAGCGGATGCCCTGCACCTGCGCGACGTAGCCGACGTAACGATGTATGTGGTCCGCTCGGCCTATACGCCGAAAAACCAGCTGCAGATCATCGAGGATATTGCCAAAAAGAACAAATTGCCCCAACCGTTCATCGTGCTCAACGACGTGAAGCTGAGCAAGGAGAACGGTTATTACGGCAAGGGGTACTACATCGAGAACTGATGTCGCTGACCGATCGTTCCATAACGGCTTTCTTCTGGGTCCTGGTCGACAAACTGGGCAGCAGCGGCGCCAATTTTCTGGTCGCCATTATCCTGGCCAGGTTGCTGACGCCCGAGGATTTCGGGTTGCTGGCCATGATCATGATCTTCTTCGAGCTTTCGAATACGTTTATTCAAAGCGGGTTTTCCTATGCTTTGATCCGGGAAAAGGAAATTTCGGATATCGACAAGTCCACTACGTTTATCTTCAATTTCCTGACCGCGATATTTTTCTATATCGTGCTGTTCTTTTCGGCGCCGGCCATCGCGCGGTTCTTCCATCAGGACATCCTGGTGCAGATCGTGCGGGTGATGGGGCTCAACCTGATCATCAGTTCGGCCGCCATCATACAGCATACCATCCTGACCCAGCGCATTGATTTCAAAACCCAGGCCAAGGTCAGGTTCGCGGCCGTCCTCATTTCCGGGGGGATTGCCATTGTCATGGCCTACAAAGGGTTCGGCGTATGGAGCCTGGTGGCGCGCATCGGGTTGATGGAGCTGGCCAGCGCTATCTTTCTGTGGGTGGTGAATCCCTGGAAAATCAGCCTGCGGTTCAGCCGCCAGTCGTTCCGGAAGTTGTTCGGATTCGGTTCGAAATTGCTGGCTGAAGCCCTGATCGACAAATTCTTCCGGCATATCGTACAGGTGCTGATCGGCCGGTTCTTCACGACCGCCATTCTCGGGTTCTTTACCCAGGCCAACAATTTTGTGAACATGGCGGCCAATACCTTCCAGCAATCCATCCAGCGGGTGACCTACCCGGTGCTGGCCAAATTGCAGGACGACCGCGTGAAACTCAAAGAAGCCTACCGGCAGATCATCGTCATGAGTTCCTTCATCATCGTGCCGATCATGGTCATGATGGGGGTATTGGCCAAACCGATCCTGTTGACGATGGTCGGCGAGAAATGGCTCGATGCCGTGCCGTTCCTGCAGCTGCTTTGCATGGCCGGCGTGACCTACCACATCAACTCGGTGAACATCGACCTGCTGCTTGTGCTGGGCCGCGTTGACCTGAGCCTACGGCTGGAAGTAATTAAAAAAGCAGTCACCTTGATCGCTATTGCGGCCGGCGGCCTGACCTATGGGGTTTTCGGGCTGGTGGCCGGTCAGGTGATCTCCAATTATATCGCGTTGTTCATCAACACCTACTATACAGACAAATACCTCAACTATCCGCTGGGCGCACAGATCCGGGATGTTTTGCCGAGTCTGGCCTTCAGCGCTGCAATGGGGGTGATCGTTGTGCTGATGCAGAACTATATCACCGCAGAAGACCTTACCTATCTGCTCGGCGGCACCGCGTTCGGCGTACTTTTTTACCTGGGCGGGCATTTCCTGGCGCATACCGAGGAAATGCGGCTGTTGCGGGTGGTTTTTATTCCTAAGGCGATGCGGATTGTGAGAGGTGAGAGAGGGTGAGAGGGTGAGAGGGTGAGAGGAATTGACAGGGCTTACGATATAGCGACGTAAAATCTTACAGCGCTACTTACTTACGACTAAAACGCAAAAGATGTCAAAAATAGCATTGATTACGGGGATCACGGGCCAGGACGGCTCCTATCTGGCAGATTACCTGCTGCAGAAGGGGTACACGGTCTGGGGGATGAAGCGGAGGAGCTCTTCTTTCAATACTTCCAGGATTGACGCCTTGTTTGCCAACGACCGGCAGGAAGGCAATCCGAAATTCCATTACTTCTACGGCGACCTGACGGATGCCAGCAACATCATCAAATACATCCAGGAGATCCAGCCGGATGAGATCTATAACCTGGCGGCCATGTCGCACGTGAAGGTGAGCTTTGACACGCCGGAATACACCGGCAACGCCGACGGCCTGGGCACGCTGCGGATACTGGAGGCGGTCCGGATACTGGGGTTGACCCAGAAGACCCGGATCTACCAGGCGTCCACTTCGGAACTGTACGGCCTCGTGCAGGAAGTGCCGCAAACGGAGCAAACGCCCTTCTATCCGCGCAGTCCGTACGGGGTAGCCAAACTGTACGGTTACTGGATCACGGTGAACTACCGGGAGGCCTACAATATGTTCGCCTGCAACGGGATCCTGTTCAACCACGAGTCGCCGGTGCGCGGGGAAACCTTCGTCACCCGGAAGATCACCCGTGCCGTTGCCAATATCTCGCTCGGTTTTCAGGGGGTGCTGTCATTGGGTAACCTGGATGCCAAACGGGACTGGGGGCATGCCAAAGACTACGTTGAGGCTATGTATCTGATGCTCCAACAGGACAGACCCGAGGATTTTGTGATCGCGACAGGCCGGACCACCGCAATCCGAGATTTTGTCCGGATGGCCTTCCATGAAGTGGGCATTATGCTGGATTTCACCGGAAAGGGAGCCGACGAAAAAGGGATCATTGCCGGTATCGACCGCGACCTTTTTGAAAGCCAGACCGGACTCGAACCGGACCACCTCAACATCGGCCAGGAGCTCATCCAGGTCGACCCGTTCTACTTCCGCCCTACGGAGGTCAACCTGCTGATCGGCGATGCGACCAAGGCGAAAACGAAACTCGGGTGGCAACCGCAGCACACCCTGGAGGAAATGGTCTCCGAAATGGTGCAAAGCGATGTCGAACTCGTCAAACGCAACCATCACCTCAAGAACGGCGGATTCCTGATCCATAACAAGGTGGAGGATTTGATGTGAGAGGGGAAGAGAGAGGGTGAGAGGGTGAGAGGGTGGTCCGAAGGGACAAAACATCTGTAAAAACAAGCTAGTGTAATATGAAAATTCTGGTCACCGGAGCAACCGGTTTTTTGGGTAAACGATTGGTGAAGAAGCTGCGCGAGCGGGGAGAAAACCCGGTTTTGACCTCGCTGAGCCTGGGGGTGGACCTGAGGGACTATGCGCAAACATCCGCTTTTTTCCAGCGGGAAAAGCCCGATGTGCTGCTGAACTGCGCCTCCTTTGTCGGAGGCATCCAGTTTGGGTACAAGTATCCGGCGGATCTGTTCGAGAACAACCTGCTGATGAATGTGAACCTGCTCCGGGCAGCGCGGGAGGCGGGGGTGAAAAGGATCGTCAATCCCATTTCGAATTGCGTTTATCCGGCCAAAGCTACGCTGTTCAGGGAGGAGGAGATCTGGGACGGCCCCATGCATGAATCCGTGATGGTCTACGGCTTTGTCCGCAAGGCCTTCTGGGTGGGATCCTGGGCCAACGCCCGGCAGCACGGCCTGGATGTGATCAACATCGTATTGTCGAACATGTACGGGCCGGAGGATCACTTTGAGGAAGAGCGTTCGCATGCGCTGGGCGCCCTGATCATGAAATTTGTGGAAGCCCGCCGGACCAACGCGCCTTTCGTGCCGGTGTGGGGAACGGGCAAACCCGTCAGGGAATGGCTGCACGTGGATGACGGCGCCGAAGCCATGATCCGGAGCATCGGCCTGGAGCCGACCGACGAATTCATCAATGTCGGCGTGGGCGAGGGGATCTCGGTCCTGGAGATGTGCGAACTGATCCGGGAGCTCACCGGCTACGAAGGCGAGATCCGGCTGGACCCCACCAAACCGGACGGCGCTGCGTATAAGACCGTCGACGGCAGCAAGGGCGCCCGGTTATTGGGCTGGAGCCCGGAAGTGCCGTTCCGCGAAGGCGTAGCCGAAGCGATCCGGTGGTACGAAGAACACCACCAACCGGCGGAAGTGGAGAACGAGTGAGAAATAATTGATCCGATTTTTAGATTGGTCCGAATGTTTCGATTATGGTCCCAATCGGAGAATCGAATCAATCGAATCAATCGAATCAATCGAATCAATCGAATCAATCGAATC
>CALMYQ010000261.1 GCA_937873655.1 uncultured Lewinella sp.
TTCACCCATACAAAAAAACGCAGGACGGTTTTGCGGTCAAATTGAACAGCCTAGGTTTAGTGGAGGAGGAGGAGGAGGAGGAGCGATGGTTTGCAAAGTCGAAGTATTGCCCTGTGGTTTATTTGGCATGGGAGGATCTCGTCAGATTTGCCATGTGAATGGAAATGGAGTTGAATGCGTTTGCGGACAATCTACTGAATGCCCGTAATTAATATTTAGTTGTGATTATAGTCTAATCAAATTGTCTGATGGCATACTACTGAACCTTTATATTGCAGTCTAGTGGCGCGCCACTAGCATTTTTTTACGTGAAGCGGATTGAAGCCTGCCTGCGGCAGGCAGGGATTTTTAAGCCTATCTGATAAATGGCTTATCAATCCCTGCAAGGCTTAATCATCCGGTCCATTTTGGAAAATATCCAGTGGTGTGGTCTGACGGCGTAAATTTATTGTGATTTCAGCATGAAAACCAAGGGGCTTATATCAAGAAATCTAATAAACACCTTATTTCTATTTTTTTATTTAGGCTTAATTGGCCTTTTATTGCCAAGTTGTAAAAATGATAAGAACAATGACCGGGTAATAAATTTCTCAAATACCGAAGCAGAAAAAAATATACGCTTATCTTCCATTATGGCAATTGAGGATATCGTGTGTTTGGATACAACTGGAAGAGATTTTCTGGGTTTTATTGACAAAATTCTTATCAAAGACTCCATACTTTTTGCCCTTGATCGTTTTCAAAAAAAACAGATATATGCTTTCAATTCCAAAAATGGAAAATTCCTGTTTAATGTTGGAAAGTTTGGAGACGGCCCGGGAAGCTATGAGATTCCGTACGATTTTATAGCCACGGAAAAAGGGAATAAAATAGAGGTTCTGGATGTAAATAAAATCCACTATTACAATTCAGTCAACGGCGAATATATTGAATCCCGTAATTTTCCATTTTCGGCTGTCCGATTCATTCAATACGCCGGAGGATATGGTTTTGCCGGAGGAGGGAATGAAGCCAACCTATTCACCACAGACAAGGAATTTAACCTTCAGATGAGTTATTTTCCTTTTAAAATAAAAAATGCAATAAAACCATACAATGTTTTTCAAAAAACGGGGAGCAGTATTTTATTTCAACTGAATTTTGAAAATACCATTTATGAGGTTACTGAAAATAGCGTTATCCCTTATTGGAAAATTGATTTCGGCCAATCAGGATCTTTTAAGGAACCGTTATTGAATTCGCCTGCAGAAGTTGCCTCTAAATATAGAAATAAAAAACTGGTTGCTTATACTTTTTTCGAATCGAATGAATTTATATTATTTGCCTATATTTATCATGAAAAACCTTTTTTTGCTATCTATTCAAAGACTACGCAAAACAAGAAAATAATTGATGTTTCAACAACCGTCAATGACCTAACCGTTGAAACTCCTTTCCCATTTTTCCTCTACAGCGGCATTGACAATACCTTTATAGCCGTTGCAAACGCTGAAAATATTGACGCCCAAAAGTTGACATCTTTAAATTGCAGCAATTATTTTGATTTTGCAATTTTCAAAATCAAGATTAAACCTTTTTAGCATTGAATCCAAAACCTGCGACTTTTATTTGAATTTGCCTCCCTAAAGATGATTAACCCTAGTGGCGCGAAATCTAGATACCACTCAAGTTTCGCGGCCTCTTTTTCCGACATGCTGCGTTGCTCGGCGGTCACAGAGTCCCGCTATGCTCCCTTCTCGCGCCTTGCCTGTCGAAAAAATAGCCTCCCGAAACTTAGGCGCCACTTAGATTTCGCGCCACTAGGCTAATTTTTTTGCCTCTACCCAGGGACAAATCGCAACCGCGCCCCCGTACCCGCCCCTTCCGGAAAGATTGCCTTCCCGAACTCGAACCGCACCCCCTCAGCCGGATCATCGGCCAGGAGGAGGGCGCCGTCCATGTCCACATAATCGAGTAATGGGGATAATTGGGCAATTGCGGAAATCCCCACTGAGGACTCCGTCATGCAACCGATCATAGTTTTCAGCCCCAGGCTTTTGGCCTCATGCAGCATCCGCAGAGCAGGTGTGGGGCCACCGCATTTCACGAGTTTGACATTGACGCCGTGGAAATAGCCGGCGCATTTGGCTACGTCGGAGGGGACGTGGCAGCTTTCGTCGGCCATCACGGGCAGGGCGCTGTGGGCAAAGACGTGGGCCTGACCTTCCCAATTGCCGGGTTTGAGGGGTTGTTCGATGAATTCCACGCCCAGGTCCTTGAGCAGGAAGGACATCTCCACGGCTTGCTCCGGCGTCCAGGCGGTATTGGCGTCTACGCGGAAAATGGCGTCCGTATGCCGGCGCAGGGTCCGGATGATCTCCAGATCCTGATCGGTACCGAGTTTGATCTTGTAAATGGGCCAGGGAAGTTCTTCCATTTTGGCCACCATTTCCTCCATGGAGGCGCGGCCGATGGTGTAATTGGTGAGCGGGGCGTCCGCGGGGTCGAGGTTCCAGAGTTGGTACAGGGGTTTGCCTTGGATCCGGCCCCACAGGTCGTTGGCGGCCATGTCCAGCGCGCAAAGGGCGGCGGGAGAATGGGCGAGTTTGGGCGCAACCTGGTCGTACAGGTCGGCCGGAGCATTCCATTCGGCGGCGGCCAGGAACGGGCGCAGGGCCTCCAGATCCCGGGTCATGCCTTCCATCGTTACATTGTAATAGGCCGTGGCAGCAGCCTCGCCGAAACCGGACAGGCCGTCCATTTCCAGTTCAACGATAAGCGAAGGCTGCACCTTGCGCGACTCGTGGGTGATCGTGAAGGTATGCCTGAGTTGGAGGTCGAAGGGATGGAGATGGAGGTTCATGAAAAGGTTAAAGGTTAAAGGTTAAAGGTTAAAGGTTAAAGATATTGGGGCCTGGTGGGAGTTATTTCGCTTTGTAGGCTTTCCAGAAATAATAGGCGATGGAGCCGAATGTCAGGATCAGAAAAACAGCCAGAAAGCTGCCGCCCAGCCCTTTGGATTTGCCCAGCGCGACCTGTGCCGTGCCATAGGCCAGGTATCCCATCAGCAGGATGACCGTAGTTTTGATGGTGGTCATCAGGGCATTGGCGAGGCGGTATTGCCTGTCGGCGTTCTCCGGGGTGATCTTGAACGGGTAATTATAGTTTTGCGGTTTGCGGCTGATGACGGAAAACAGGACAAAGAGGGCTAAGGCGATGCCGGGGAACAGGAGAAAAATGGTTTTGGGGCCGTAGTCGTCCGGTTCGCCGCGGATATTGAAGTGGGTTGGGATCCTGTCGGGCAATTGCGGGTAGATCCAGGCGGCGTAGACCAGCAGCCCTGCCATTGCGGTAAATGATATCAGGTTCAGAAGCCGGTCGAGGTCGGTGGGTTCGGATTGATAATCAGGCTGCTTCATATGGCGATGAACAAGTGGTTATTTTGGCAAATTTAACTTATGAAAGTGTTAAATTTTAAATCTGGCACGATTATGGAAGAACTATTTCCCGTCCCGGGCATGTTTTTTAACTATAATTGCGTTAATGGATAAGGATTTGCATCCTTTGATCCGAATCTTTATCTTTGTAAGTATTTCATCATGCAAACAAAAAAGACGGCTATGTTGAAAGCGAGAGGAACAGTCTTTTTTTCCGTACTGGCAGCGGCGGCTCTTCTGATGGCGGCCTACTTCCCCAAAGAAAACAACGAGGAAAAGGAAGCAGTCCTGGTCCGCACCATTATGCGGGGGCTTGAGTATATGCACTACCAACCGCCCACCATTGACGATGATTTTTCACATAAGGCATTTGACCTTTATCTGGATGACATTGACAGCGGAAGACGTTTTCTGACCCAGGGTGATGTCAATAAAATGAAAGTTTTCAGGAATCTCATCGATGATGAGGCCACTACCGGCGACCTGGCATTCTTCGATCTTTCGATGGATCTGCTCAACGAAGGTCTGAAAAAGACACAGGGCTATTACCGGGAAATCCTGGCGTCCTCCTTCGATTTCACCAAAAAGGAAGGTTTTGAAACCGACGGGAAGAAGCGCGGCTTTGCCAAAAACGACGAAGATCTGCGCGAATACTGGCGCCAATACCTCAAATACGAAACCTTGACCCGCTATGCCGACAAGCTGGAAGCTCAAGGCAAAAAAGGCGAGGAAGCAGAGAAGAAAAGCCCGGAAGAACTGGAACAGGCCGCCCGCAAGGAAGTACTGGATATGCTCGACAAGTGGTATGAAGCCCTGTTCAAGTTCAAGCGCGAAGAACGCCTGAGCATTTATCTCAATACGCTGACCAGCATCTACGATCCGCATACCAATTATTACCGTCCCATCGACAAGGAGACGTTCAATATCCGCTTCAGCGGCAGGTTGGAAGGTATAGGCGCACAACTGACCTCCGAAGGTGAGTTCACGAAAGTAGCCAATATCGTGGTCGGCGGCCCTGCATGGCGCGGCAAAGAACTGGAAGAAGGTGATTTCATCCTCAAAGTCGCCCAGGGAAGCAATGATCCGATAGATATCAAAGGTTGGGACCTGGACGACGTGGTGCAACAGATCCGCGGCAACAAAGGCACCGAAGTGAAGCTGACCGTTAAAAAGAAAGTGGACGGCTCGGTCAAGGATATCTCCATAATCCGGGATATCGTTATCATTGAAGATAATTTTGCCAAATCCCTGATCCTTGACGGAGCCTCAGAAGGCGAGAAAGTCGGTTATATCTACTTGCCCAGCTTTTATGCCGACTTTGAGCACAGCGACGGTCGTTTCTGCGCTGCAGACGTCGAACAGGAGATCAACAAACTCAAGGACGCCAAAGTGAACGGCATCATCCTCGACCTTAGGAATAACGGCGGAGGCTCCCTGATCGATGTGGTCAAGATGTCCGGTTTCTTCATTGAAGACGGCCCTATCGTCCAGGTCAAATCCCGCGGTCAGAAACCCGAGGTCATGATGGATACCGATTCAAAGGTCCAATATGACGGTCCGCTGATCGTACTGGTGAACTACAACAGCGCTTCCGCTTCCGAGATCCTCGCTGCCGCCCTTCAGGATTACGGCCGTGCAGTGATCGTGGGCTCCAACTCAACCTACGGCAAAGGTACCGTTCAGCGGTTCATCGACCTGGACCGGACCATTCGAGGCTTTGACAACTACAAACCGCTGGGCGAGCTGAAACTGACCGTACAGAAATTCTACCGGATCAACGGCGGCTCCACGCAATTGCGCGGGGTTACACCCGATATCGTTCTTCCGGACAGCTACTACTTTATTCCTACCGGCGAGAAAGAAACGGAAAATGCGATGGCCTGGTCCGAGATCAACCCGGTTGATTACAACCAGCGCGTGCTCAAACTGGATCACCTGGATCAGCTTAAGCAACGCAGTGAGGCTCGGGTAAAACAAAGCGAAACTTTCCAGAAAGTCACAGAAAACGCCCGCAGGCTCAAGCGCCAGAGCGACGAGACGTCCTATCCGTTGGATATGAATACCTTCATGAGCCTTGAAAAACAGCAAAAATCGGAAGCTGAGGCTTACAAGGACCTGTTCAAGAATGTGGTAAACAAAGGCGTCACAAACCTGGAAGTCGACTTGCCCAGCATCCACGCCGACGAGTCGAAGGAAGCGCGTAACGAATCATTTGTCACTTCCGTTTCCAAGGATATCTACATCCGGGAAACGCTGAATATCATGCACGACCTGCTCAATCTGGAAAAACACTGATAACGGGCTGTGCAAAGTGAAAGCTGCAAAAAGACCTTTCGGATGAAACCGGGAGGTCTTTTTTGTTTCGTTGGTTCACCGTCCCGTTGCTGGGGGCGTTTTGGTTTCGTCCCCCCTCCTACATGATGATGGGCCGACGCATGATGATGCGTCCGACGCATGATGATGCGTCCGACGCATGATGATGCGTCGCTACGACCGTTTAAACCTTTGATGATAAAAAGAGTCCAAGTCAACATAGGAAAAATCAATTCCCTGTAATTAACCAAAATTATCATTGTTTCACAATCAAAAACCCAATGAGATGAAAACATGCAGGAGCAATTTTCTTTTGGCGGCACTGGCCGCAATGTTTTTTTCGGTTCCGCTTTCAGCCCAGAAAGACGCCCCGATAGACAGTACCGGGATGCCGGGGGACAATTTCAGCCTGGAAGGGGCGCTGGACCTGTTCAAGCAGGCCGAATCGCCGGAAGAATTTGAAAAGCTGCTGAATGCGGAGAACAACAAGGTCAACAACCTCGACCTGAATGAGGACGGCGAAGTGGATTATATCCGCGTGATCGACAATATGGAAGGCGACGCGCATGCGATTGTTCTGCAGGTGCCGGTCAGCGAAACCGAATCGCAGGATATAGCGGTGATCGAGATCGAGAAGACAGCCGGTGAAGAGGCCATGCTGCAAATCGTAGGGGACGAGGACGTCTACGGCGAGCAGGTCATTGTGGAGCCGTTTGATATGGACATGAAAGAAAAAGGCAAGGGCCCCTCCGCCGAACTGGATATGGCGGCGGTGGTGGTCAATGTCTGGGCATGGCCGTCGGTTCGGTTTGTATATCGCCCGGGGTACGCGGTGTGGGTATCCCCATGGCGCTGGCACAACTACCCGACCTGGTGGCGGCCCTGGCGCCCACGGCCTTTCCATGCATTCTACGTGGGCGTGCGGCCTTATCGGGCGCATTACCATCCTGTAACCACCCACCGCGTTGTGGTCGCTCATAAAGTCTACGCTCCCCGAAGAACGCACTCTACGGTTGTCCGGACCCGCACGACCACCATCAAGGGCAGAGGCGGGCGGTCCGTTACCCATACGACAAAGACAGCCACGGTAAAAGGTAAAAACGGAGGAAGCGTAACCGCCAGGAAGTCCTCGACCAGTGTCAAAGGCAGGAACGGCGGCGGCGCGAAACGCACGACCACCACTGTGAAACGCAAGCGCGGAGGGAATTGACAGGAATCAACCCTCTTCCAATCTTTCCCTCGCCGGTCTGCTATGGGTCATAGCCGCTGCGGCGAGGGGCAGGGGGAAGTTTAAAACACCCCGGAGCAAGCCTGTTTTTGCTCCGGGGTGTTCCAATTAAACACCAGGTTATGATTGATAACCTTATGGCTATCGGGATCACCAGGGCCATCGGGTTACTCAAACCCAATACCCGCTGAACGCATAAAGCCAGGGGTTGGACGCTCGCTGATAAAGAATTTGTTGCCCGGGTTATCGCCGCAGAAATCCGCTTTTTAGATTGTGATTGCCGACTGGTCGAAGAAGTCTATAGCGCACCCGATGTATTTGACCGTTCTCAAAGATCCCTTTCCTCTCAATATTTTTATGCCTGCAAGATTCCTGAAATTGAGGCGCTACCTCTTCAAACCCGCCTCCATCTGCCTTTTTACAAGGAATGGAAAGATCCTGATTTTTCATGTGAAATGGCTCAGTGGCCAGAACATTCTCCTGATTTTCCGATTGTATCCACCTATTCCATTGAAACTGCGCCCTTTCCTGTCGAGCAGGTGAGAAAACAGTTTGGAACCGGCCTTTTGCGAAAATAAATCTGCTTCCGTTTTACGGTCTATTGACGCATGATGATGGGTCGCTATCTTTGAATGATCGACAGATATTGATACGTCGCGACTCAAGACATTTTCGCATCTTTGCCAACCGTTACCGGATTTCGGCCGTTGTATTACGGAAACAGATTTCAAACCTACGATCGTGAATTACCTCAGCCTGGAGAATGTGACCAAAACCTACGGCGACAAGGTTTTGTTTATGGACGCGACCCTGCAGATCAACAAAGGGCAAAAGGTCGCTTTGGTTGCCAAGAACGGCTCGGGTAAATCAACCCTATTGCGCGTAGCAGGCGGCCGGGACAACAGCGAAGGCACCCAAAGCAGGATCCTCATCCACCGGGATGCCCGATTGGGATATCTGGAACAGGAACCCGATTTTTACCCGGAGCACACGATATTGGAGGCCGTACTGGATTCAGACAATCCGCTGATCCTGGCCATCAAACGCTATGAGCACAGCCTGCTTTTCAAAGTCACCGACGAGGAAGCGCAAGCTGCCGTCGCCCGCATGGACGACCTCAAGGCCTGGGACGTCGAAGCCCGGATCAAGGAGGTTTTGAGCAAACTGGGTTTCGTGCGCCTTGAACAAACCATAGCCACCCTTTCAGGCGGCCAGAAAAAACGCCTGGCGCTCGCCAAACTGATCATCGACGAACCGGACCTGCTCATCCTCGACGAACCGACCAACCACCTGGACCTGGACATGATCGAATGGCTGGAGGAATTCCTCAGCCAGTCCAACCTGACCATCCTGATGGTGACCCACGACCGCTATTTTCTGGAACGGGTCTGCGATACCATCGTGGAACTGGATCGCGGTCAACTCTACCGCTATACCGGCAACTATTCGTCGTTTCTGGAGAAAAAGGCGCTGCGCCACGAAAACGAGAATATCGAACTGGACAAGAACCGCAAGTGGCTGCGAAAAGAACTCGATTGGGTCAACCGCATGCCTAAAGCGCGCAGCACCAAGGCCAAATCCCGCGTCGACGGGTTTTACGAGGTCAAGGACAAGGTGAGCAACGCCAAAGTGGAAAAAGAACTTCAGATCGACATCAAAGGCCAACGCCTGGGCAAGAAGATCCTGGAGGCGCAATACATCAGTAAAAATTACGGCGATCTGGCCATCGTCAGGGAATTCGCCTATAAGTTCCAGAAAGGCGAGCGAGTCGGCATCGTCGGGCCCAACGGCGTCGGCAAATCCACTTTTCTCAAAATGCTGACCCAGGAGGTCCGCCCCGATGAAGGCCGGGTGATCGTCGGCGGAAATACCGTATTCGGGCATTATTCCCAGGACGGCATCCCGATGGCTGAAGACAAGCGGGTGATCGACGTGGTGCGCGAGATCGCCGAATTCATTCCCCTGGAAAAAGGGCAAAAGCTGACGGCGGAACAATTGCTGGAACGCTTCCTGTTTGACCGCAAACACCAACAAGTCTATATTTCCCAGCTTAGCGGCGGTGAAAGGCGACGGTTATACCTGCTCACCGTGCTGATGCAAAATCCCAATTTCCTCATCCTGGACGAACCGACCAACGACCTGGACATCATCACGCTCAACGTCCTGGAGGATTTTCTGATGGAATTCCCGGGGTGCATCCTGATCGTATCCCACGACCGGTTTTTCCTCGACAAGCTTTCACAGCACCTTTTCATTTTCGAAGGGGAAGGTCGCATCCGGGATTTCAACGGCAATTATACCGAATACCGCGACGTTAAACGGGATGAAGAGGCCGAAAAAAAGGAGCGGGAGCGTGCACAGGCCGCCAAAGAGAACAAAGCGCCCGCAGCAGCCACCAGTGCAACCGGACCGGGCCTGACGTTTGAACAGCGCAAGGAAATGAACCGCCTGGAAAAGGAGATCAGCAAGCTGGAAGAACGCAAAACCGGGATCGAGGGCCAATTTGCCGACCCGGACCTCACGCCGGAGCGCATCACCGAACTGGCCAAAACCCTGAATGAGGTCAAGCTTCAGCTGGAAGAAAAGGAGTTCAGGTGGATGGAACTGGCGGATTTGGCGTGATATTTCATCGTCTCACAGCGGCGGACGACCAAATTTAAAGCCGCCAGGTTTATTGGGAGCCGGAACACTTACCAATACTGACTTACGACTTACGACTTACGACTTACGACTTACGACTTACGACTAACAACCGACCAACCATGTTTACCAACCGGCTGAATCTCATCAATATCTTCATTATCCTCATGCTGGGGATTGCCGTATTGCTCAATGCGATCGGTGCGCAATTCTTTGCGGAGGTCTTCCGAACCATGAATTACTACGGCCCTTCCGATACGACCGCCATGATGGACCGGGAAGAGTTTTTCCTGGGGGTAGGGTTCCTCACCTTCGGGTTGTTCATCCTGATGTTGTCCATCGGCATGATCATGCGCTGGCGGTGGTCGAGGGTCGCGTTCCAGGTCGTGTTTTTGCTGGCCGGGATCGTTTGGGCGGTTTTTACCGCTTACCTGGGTACAGAAATCAACTTCCGGCGCGAAGGTTTTATCCTGGCGGGCGTCGGGGCGATCGGATTGAGCCTATGCCTTTTCGGATTTTTGTTTTTGGGGAACGAACAGGTCCGGCAGCATTTTTCCGGCGTGGAATCCCCGGATCCCGGACCTTGGGAGGTGTTGGATAGGTAGGGAAGCAGTGGTCAGTGGTCAGTTGTCAGTGGTCAGTGGTCAGTCTCCGCCCGGTGGCCGTAGCTTCAGCGGAGGAGGGGGTCAGTGGGGGGTAGGGCGATGTTCGGCTTCACAACGGCAGCGTGGGCGGTTAGATCCGCCATATCGGTAGCATTCGGGGTGAATTTTTACATTCCCGGCCTGTAGGGCCGGTATGTGACTGCCCCGGACAGACAACGGCGGTGCGACCGGTACCGAATCGTCAATTCCGCTATGCGGGGCCTGAAAAGGATACAGCATAAAACTCAAATGGCGGTGAAGGACCTGGTCCTCTACCGCCATTTGACATTTCTGTTGGTGGCTAACCCAGTTATCAGGCGGCCGCGGCCCTTTTCCGGCGCATATAGAAATTCAGGCCGGTAAACAGCAGGATCAGGATGCCGGGCAGGATGGCCATGGTCTGGAGTACCTGCGAACCGGTAGTATGTTCATCCATCATCTTGCCGATAATCGGAAGGACGATAGCGGTGGATAACATACCCAATCCGCCCATTACCGACAATCCCAATGCTCCGCTCTCCGGGATATTCTCCGCGACAAAGGACAACATGGTCGGCCAGAAAAAGGTGATCCCGACTGCAAAGATCAGGGCGGAAACAAAGGTCATGGCGCCGCTGGTCGTACTCAGTAACATCAACCCGAGGAAGGAGAATACCGCCGAGAACAGCAGCATCCCGGCCGTGCTCAACCGGTGCGCCACCTGGCCTGCAAATGCCCGCCCCAAAGCCATAATGCCGTTGATAAAGGCCAATACCAGCAAAGCTGCAACCCCCGTATCCTTGAGCAGTGATTCGATGCGTTGATTGGTCCCCAATTCAGTAGCCGCAGTCAGCAACATGCTGAAGGCCATGAACAGGAATAACGGAGAAGCGATTGAAGCCCACATCCTGCCGTAACTCACGCCCATTACCACCCGTTCGGTTTTCGGGAAAGCCTGGCCCAGGAACATGAATCCGTAAATGATCAACGGAAGGAACAAGGTGCCGACCATTACCTGCCAGCTCAGGTTCATCACGTCCATCACCAGGTACCCGACAACGCTTCCGATCACGATCCCGCCCGGGAACCAGACGTGGAAGCGGTTGAGCATTTTAACTTTCTGGTTGGGATACATCGAGGCGACCAACGGGTTGCAGGCGGCTTCCACCATCCCGTTTCCGATACCTACCGCCAGGGTGGCCAGGAAAAGCGACGTCTGATCGCTGGCCATCAGCGTAGCGACAATGCCGACGGCGTGCATGATAAATGCCACCCACATGATCCGCTTCATGCCCAGGCTGTCCACCAGCGGCCCCCCGATGATCATGGCCAGGGTGAACCCCCAGAATGCCGGCGTAAAGGCAAAACCGATCTGTTCGAGTGAAAGGCCTTTCCCATCCGGCCCGAATACGGTTTCGAGCCTGGCCCGAATAGCAAAGGTCATCGCCGTGACAACCAGCGCCATACAGCTGGCGAGAAACAGGCGATTCCGGTTGATGTTCTCCATTTGTAAAAGGTTTTTCGTTAGTTAATATAGTTGTCAGTTGTGAGTCGTAAGTCGTAAGTCTGGGGTAACTGAGCGTAGCCGAAGTTAAGTCGTGAGTAGCAACGCATCATCATGCGTCGAGCGGCCAGCATCCCCCGTCCGCCATAGCTCCTCAAGAGCGACGGCGGGCAGCATCAAGCATCCACCACGCCTCAGCGTGGCAGCATCAAGCATCCAGCATCAAGAAATCCGCTTGATCTTAATATTCCGGAACCACACCGAATCGCCATGGTCCTGCACACAGATCTTCCCTTTATTGAACGTACCGAAATCGGGCATGGCCTTGAACTTGCTGCCGGCGATCATTTCCTTCCACTGCGGGGTAAACATCTGGAATTCGATCACTTTTTTACCGTTGAGCCATTCTTCAACCTTGCCGTTCCGGACGCGCAGGCGGACTTTGTTCCATTCGCCGGCGGGTTTGACGGTTTCCTGTTTGACCGAGATCATATCGTAGAGATCTCCGGCGCGGTGCATCGGTATTTTGGCATCGGGGTGGCAGGCGTTATCGAGCACCTGCAATTCGGGGCCGGTAACGTAGGGGCAGCAATATTTCTCGCCTTCCACTACATTGTACATCAGGCCGCTGTTGCCGCAGTCGCTGATCTTCCATTCGAGCCGGAGGTCAAAATCCTGAAATTCCTCGTCGGTCACCAGGTCGCCGGCGGCCTCATCGGGATTGCTCTTTTCGAGGCCCAAAACACCGTCCCTGACTTTCCAGCCCGCTCCGGCGGATGTTTTGTTGAAGCTGTGCCAGCCTTTGGTCGTCTTGCCGTCAAAAAGGAGTTGCCAACCACCCGCCCGTTCGGCTTCGGACAGGGTGTTCAGGGCCGGGGCCCGCTCATCCGAAGGCGCGTCCGTTTCATCGGCGCCGGAAGCGGAAAACCAAACCGCAGCCATTGCGGGGTAAGCCGAATGCAGTACGCGACTGAAAGCGGATCTGAGCCCTGACGAGTTGAAAACCAACGCATCAGCTGAGCTGAGGGCGACTGCAGACCCGTTGTCCGGTGAGCTGCAGGAAAAAATGGTGACCATGGCGGTTGCCGACAAAAGACGTATAAAGGATTTCATGAACCATATTTAAAGGCCAAATATAGTTTGGAATCCGCAGCTGTGCAAAAGATTATTTTTATATTTGCAGAACTATTCCAAGAAAATGTGCTGACCTTACTCCCCTATTAAACAAATCATACTGAGAGAAAACCCGGATTTTCCGGCTCCGCGACCGGATAAGGTATTATCCATTATTTGCAAAAACAGGTCTCCATGCAACCCAAATTCTTAATCGCCGGCATTTTATTGCTGCTGTCTGTCATTTCATTTTCTCAAACCGCTTACAACCCATGGTCAACTGTCGCCGCTTCGGACATCGAGGTCATCGGCGACCCGCTTTTCCGGCCCGCCAAGTACCGGAGTGTCCGGCTGGACGTTGAAGGGACAAAGCATTTCCTTTGGTCGGCGCCCCACGAAGGGGATGTAAAAGTGCGCGAAAGCAACGCTGTACTTACCTTGCCCATGCCCGACGGCACCCTGCAGGATTTTCGCATCGTATCCTACGACATGATGGAGCCCGGGCTGGCTGCCCGCTATCCGGATATCCGGACGTTTTACGGCGTCTGCACCGCCCGCGGTTACGGCAAGGTTTACCTCGACTGGACCGCCTTCGGCCTGCGTGTCAGCCTTTCCACCCCCAAAGGGAAGGTCTATATCGATCCGCAATACCAGGGCAACCGGAAAGACTATTTCTGCTATTTCAAACAGGATTATCCGCAACCCGGTGAGCCTTTCCTCTGCGGCGTTGAGGATGAGGTGAGCAAGAAGGTGTTGTCGCAGGCCGGCGAACCGGAAGTCAAGGCGGGCGACTGCGTGTTCAGGACCTACCGGCTGGCCATTGCCGTGACCGGGGAGTTTTCCAATTTTTTTGGTTCGAATGCAGGAAACCCCGATCCGGCTCCGGTCCTCAGTGCGGTCACCACAACCATCAACCGGGTGAACCAGGTCTATGAAAAGGATTTCACCATCCGGTTGCTGCTGATAGCCAATACGGATGACCTTTTTTATTATAACCCGGCTACGGACCCTTACACCAATAGCAGCCCCGGTGCAATGCTAACTGAGAATCAGTCCAATACAGATGGAATTATTGGAGTAGGGAATTATGATATCGGGCACGTTTTCGGCACCCAGGGCGGCGGACTGGCTTCCCTGAACGGCCCCTGTAACAACAACAAAGCTTCCGCCATGACCGGCATAAGCAATCCGGTGGGCGACGGTTTTGCCATCGACTATGTGGCGCATGAAATGGGACACCAGTTCGGCGCAACCCATACCCAGAACAACGATTGCAACCGCAGCGGCAATTCTTCCATGGAGCCCGGCAGCGCTTCCACCATTATGGGATACGCGGGGATCTGCCCACCCAACGTGCAATCCAACAGTGACGATTACTTCCACGCCATTTCCATCCAGCAGGTAGCTAATTTTGTGGCCGGTGAAATGTGCAACGGTACAATTGCCTTTGCCAACAATGCACCTGCAATAGACCCCCTGCTGAACCGGGTTATTCCCGCCGGCACGCCTTTTGTGTTGACGGCATTCGGCAATGACGCGGACGGCGATGCGCTGACCTATTGCTGGGAGCAGTTCGACCCGGAGGTGGGTGCAGTGATGCCGCCGTCGCCGACCAACACCCAGGGCCCCATGTTCCGGTCCTTGCCGCCCACCGACAGTTCCAAAAGGTATTTCCCCCGACTCAGCGACCTGGTGACCAACATTACCCCCACCTGGGAGGTATTGCCTGAAGTTGCCCGGACCATGAAATTCAGGGTTACGGCAAGGGACGGGGATAACACCCAAACCGGATGCACGGGAGAGAGCAATATGACAATAACCGTGGACGACGAAGCCGGTCCTTTTCTCGTAACCAACCCGGATACGAATGTGGTTTGGCATGAAGGCCAGTATGAGTTGGTCACCTGGGATGTGGCCGACACGGATCGCGGGGCGGTAGCCTGCGACAGCGTCGATATTCTGCTGTCCTACGACGGCGGGCTTACCTATCCGGTAACCCTGGCTACCCGGATAGTCAACAACGGTATTGCGTACGTGCTGGCGCCCGAAGACACTTCAACAACAGCGCGTGTAATGGTCAGGTGTTCCGACAATATCTTTTTTGACATTTCCAACCAGAACTTCACCATTAAAGAGGGAGAGATGCCCGATTTCGGGCTTGGGGCCACGCCAGTTGAAATTCTGACCTGCATCGGAGGGCCTGGTGTTCCGGACCCGGAGTTTGTCATCCATACGTCCGCCTACAACGGCTTTGCCGAGGCCATAACGCTTGTGGTCACCAATGATCCCGCTCTTGGCGTTCTGTTGCCCAGCTCACCGATCGTTCAGGCCGGTGAATCTGCGCTGCTGCCTGTTCCCCTTGCCCTGGTACCAGCAGGAACTTATCTCATCAATGTCAAAGCGACCAGCCTGACGACGGGCTTCAAGTTCATCACACTGAAGTTGATCGTGCTTGACGGCCCCGAAGCCCCTGCGATCGATTACCCTGCCGACGATTTAACGGATGCGTCGGTTCAACCTTCGTTTTCCTGGCAATTGGGCCCTTATACCGACAGCTATCGCATTGAGATCTCTACGGATTCCACTTTCCAGGATATGGGGCTTGTGTTCTCGGATGAAACGACCAGTTTCCTTTACCAAAAAGTAGCGGACCTCGACCCAAATACCACTTACTATTGGCGGGTACGCGGTACGGATGATTGTACAATTGGCGATTGGTCGCCTGTAAGATCATTTACTACCGCTACTTGTGTGACACTGACCAGTATGGATACCCTGGAAATTTCAAATATGGGAATGGATACCGTCAATTCCGTGATCAATGTAGGCGTTCCGGGTTTCCTGGTCGACGTCAATGTGGTCAACCTGAGCGGCACCCATAGCTGGATCAACGACCTGGTGTTTTCCCTGTTCAGCCCCGATACTACGGAAGTCGTTCTTTTTGATCAATTATGTGATAATGAAAATGACTTCAATCTGGGCGCCGACGATTTCGGCAACTCAGGCCTTCCGCCCTGCCCGCCGACGGACGGATTGAGCTACCAGCCGGAAGGGTCGCTGACCGCATTCATCAACAAGCAGATCATGGGAGATTGGACCCTTAGGGTAAGGGACGTCTTCGATAACGACGGCGGCACGCTGGACACCTGGGGCCTCCGCATCTGCTACTCCCCCACCCCCGTCCTGCCCATTGAGCTGATGCGATTCGACGCGGAACCGCTGACCAGCGTCATCCGGTTGACCTGGTCGACAGGATCGGAGGTGAACAATGCCGGTTTTGAATTGCTGAGGCGGTCCGCTGCGGAAAAGGAATTCCAACGCATTGCATGGATCAACTCCAGAGGCGACAGCCATGCTGAAACCCACTACTACTTCGACGACAAGGATGTCCGCCCCGGCGTACGGTATTATTACCAGCTCAACCAGGTGGACTTCGACGGCAAGTCGAGCCTGTCGGACGTCGTCTCCGCCGAGATCAAAGGGCGCGGCCAATGGCAGGTGTCCCCCAATCCGGTGTCCGGCGGCCTTTTGCGGCTCAAGTACGAAGGTACTGACCGGGAGGGTCGCGCAGGGATATTGCGCGTCTTTAATGCCCAGGGTATGCTGGTCCGTGAAATGCGAATCAGCGGATCCGTAATCGAACTGGAAACGGATGATCTTCCGGCGGGCGTCTACCTGCTGACCGTTGATGATCAAAACGGCAGGCAGACAGAAACAATTATCCGATCTTAACGTATTAAAATTCAATATCTTTGTAAAATAAGAGTCTCCCCGGAATTTAACCGGAACCCAAATAAATTTGCATGCTTTGGGAAAATTTAAACACCGCCATTCAGATTCTGATGAACGCGGAAGATCTGAACCAGGGATTGTCCAATTCCTTCCAGTTGTTGGCAAAAAGCGTGAATGCGAACGGTTTTACGCTGGCCAGGGTCCGTTTTACAGGCCCCGACTCCATCACCATCAATGACGAATTGACGGTAGCCTTGGGGGCTAACGGCTGGGAAACCTTTAGCCTGGGCATTCAAAAACAATACGCCTACCCGCCCGATAACGGGCCCTGGATGGCTGCACTCGAAAACGGCGATCTGTTCGGCGGGCCGATAACGCAATTGTCCAAAGCCTGGATGCCCCTGGTGCAGCAATTCTCCCTGGCCGGTTTCCTGTTGTTTCCGATCCTGGTAGATAAGGCCATCTGGGGCATCCTTTCCATGGGGACCACGACCCCGGACAAAGAATGGAATCAGCAAGAAAAAGGCGCTATCAGGCTCTATTGCAACACCCTTGGCAACCTGCTGGCCAGGCGTCAGAGTGAAGAAAAAATAAAAGAGCAGCGGGATTTTCTCCGCCAGGTGGTCGACCTGAATCCGAACCTTATCTTTTCAAAGGACCGGGAAGGGCGGTTTACGCTCGCCAACAAGGCCCTGGCCGACCTTTACGGCACAACGCCCAAGGAAATATTTGGCAAACGCGACGTTGATTTCAACAGGAATCAGGACCAGGTCGATAAATTTCTCCAGGATGACCTCGAGGTCATCGAAAGCCTGGAGCCCAAGTTTCTGGTGGAAACGCTGACGGACTTCAGGGGGCAGGACCATATTTTTGAAACCTATAAAATGCCGCTTGTCGGCTCCGACGGCCAGGTGAGCCGGGTACTGGGCGTTTCAACCGACGTCACTGAGCGGAAAATTGCCCAGAAAAATGCGGAAGAGGCCCAACAACTGCGGGAGATCATCACGTCAACGGTCCCGGACACCCTCTTTCTGATCGATCTCAACAACCGGGAAATCCGGTATTCCAATAAAAGCGAATTCATCGGATTTACCTTGTCTGAACTGGAGAAGCCCTTTTTACTGCTCCTGGACCGGGTACATCCGGATGATATTCAGAAAGCCAACGACGGCATCTTTTTGGCGCTGGCGCAAAACCCCGACCAGAAAACGGCCAAAGCTGAATTCCGGATGCAGCACAAGGACGGCCGGTGGGTCTGGGTGGAAAAGCGGGCCACCGTTACAAAAAGAGACCCAAGCGGGAATATCCTGGAATACCTGTCCATCATCCGGGATATTCAGGAGAAAAAAATGGCCGAGCAAATGCTCGATGAAAATGCCGCTATTTTCAAAAGCCTTTACGAAGATAATCCGCTCGGGGTGGCTTTTGCAAGCAGCAATTTCACGGTCATGAGGGCCAATCCGGTCTTTTGTCATATGCTGGGCTATGATGAGGCGGACCTGCAAACAAAAACCATCCATGAACTGACCCATCCGGAGGACCTGGGTTATGCGACCGAGACGGTCAGAAACGCCATTGATGCCGGAGAACCCAATACCCTGCTCACCAAGCGTTATGTCCGGAAGGACGGCAAGATCATCCAGGCCAATATCTTCATTTCATTCATCTACAAAACTGACAGCGGCGCCCTCGATTATCTCATCGCCATGATCGAGGATATTACGGAAAAACAACGCGTCCGGAAAGCGCTGGGCGAAAGCAAGGCGCTCCAGCAGGCCATCCTCGATGTGCTTCCCGATATCAAGATCCGCATCAACGCCGAAGGGGTTATCGTGGATTATTATCCCTCCATCAATGATTCATTGGGCCACTTCACCACCGAAAAGGAACTGGCCGGCAGGCAACTTTCAGAGATCGTCTCCTTTCCCGTTGCGCTCGGCATTGTCAAGAACGTAAATAATACCCTGTCCAACCGGGAAGTGCGCTACTTTGAATTTGCCGTACCGGTCAACGGCGCCCAGCAATACTACGAAGCCCGGTTCAGCGCCATCAACGCCGAGGAAGCCATCATGGTGCTTCGCAACATCAATGAGCGCATCAAAGCCCAGGAGGTCCTTCAGGAAAAACTCCGCGAACTGGATGACAAGAACCGGCAGCTCCGGGCCTATATCGATTCCAATATGCAACTGGAGAATTTCGCCTATATCGCCTCCCACGACATCCGCGAGCCGCTCCGGACCATGCGGACCTTCGCTCAATTGCTCGAAAGCAGGTACTGCGAAAAACTCGATGATGACGGGCGCGATTACGTCCAGTTCATCGCCGGCGCCGCCAAAAACATGAACCAGTTGATTGAAGACCTCCTGACCTATTCCAGGGTTGAATCCGAAGAATACGAAATCGATCAGGTGGATATCTATCAGCTGCTGGAAGAAATTTCTCAAGGCCTGGGCGAGATCATCGAAAAAACCGGCGCAAGGGTCTCCTGGCGGCAATTGCCCCCCAGGATAAAGGGAAATGCGACCCGGTTGAAGCAACTGTTTCAGAACCTGATCGTCAACGCCGTCAAATTCGGCCCGACCGACGAAATACCGGTCGTGACCATCCAATGCCGCGAAGTCGACCGTTTCTGGCAATTTTCCATTACCGACAACGGCATCGGCATCAACAAGGAGTTTTACGAAAAGATCTTTCTCATTTTCAAAAAACTCCACGGCAAGGGCAAGTACGAGGGTACCGGCATCGGCCTTGCCCTCTGCAAAAAGATTGTAGAACAGCACGGGGGCCGGATCTGGGTTGAATCAATCCTGGGGCAGGGTTCGACTTTTTATTTCACCCTCGAAAAATAGCGGTCGTGGCCTTACTCGAATTCACCCCGAACGGCATATGGTGCCCGGAGGCCGATGTCTACATCGACCCCTGGAAGCCCGTACCTAAGGCGCTGGTCACCCACGGCCACTCCGACCACGCCAGGCCGGGGCACGGCCATTACCTTTGTACCGAAGCCGCAGCACCGGTCATCCGCCATCGCCTCGGCGCCATCCGGGCCCAAACCATTCGTTTCGGCGAAGAAAAGACCATCAACGGGGTGCAGTTCACTTTTTTTCCCGCCGGTCATATTCCGGGGTCGGCACAGATCCGGGTATCCCGCAAAGGCGAAACCTGGGTCGTTTCCGGCGACTACAAAGTGGAGCCCGACCGCCTTTCCGAGGCCTTTGAGCCCATCAGCTGCCATACCTTCATCACCGAATCCACCTTCGGCCTGCCGGTCTATCGCTGGCAACCGCAGGAAGCCGTCTTTGAGGAAATTGCCGGCTGGTGGCGCAACAACCGGGAAGAAGGCAAGATCAGCCTGCTGTCGGCCTACGCCCTGGGCAAAGCCCAACGGATCATCCGGAACCTTGATTTTTCGATCGGCCCCGTATACGTCCACGGTGCGGTGGATGTGGTCAACCGCATCCTCCACCGGCAAGGTTTTGAACTCCCGCCGACAGGCGCCTTCACCGACGATACGTCCCGGCAGGCACTGGAAGGCAGCCTCATCATCGCACCGCCCGCCGCGCTGAACGCCGCCTGGACCCGCCGTTTTAAAAACCTGAGTACCGCCACCGCATCAGGCTGGATGAATATCCGGGGCGCCCGCCGCCGCCGCTCGGTCGACCGTGGTTTTGCGCTCAGCGATCACGCCGACTGGGACGGGCTCAACCAGGCCATCCGCGCTACCGGCGCTGAACAGGTATTCGTCACCCATGGCTATACCGCCATTTTTGCGCAATGGCTGAGGGAACAGGGGCTGGACGCGAAGGAGGTGCGCACGGAATTTGGGGAGGAGGAGACTTGAGGCTGGTGGCTGGTGGCTGGATGCTGGTGGCTGGATGCTGCCCGCCGTCGCTCTTGAGGAGCTATGGCGGACGGGGATGCTGGCCGCTCGACGCATGATGATGCGTCGCTACTTACGACTTAACTTCGGCTACGCTCAGTTACCCCAGACTTACGACTTACCAACTGAAGCCTTCAAAAATCCAGTCGTCGCCGGCCGATATTCAGGCGGATGCCCAGGCCAATGTACCGGTCCAGGGTATCCCGGACGTCTTCTTCGCTGTCCTTTTTGCGGGTGAAAAATTCCAGGTCGACGAACAGATTGTGGGCGACCTGATAGGCTGCGTCAAAGCCGAACAGCACGGTATTGGCGTGGATGCCCTGCCCGATCTCGTTTCCGTAATCCGCTTCGCGGAGCTTGTTCGGCAAAATGGGATTGCTGCCGTAGTTGGTCGAGTCGGCATCTTCTCCGAATGAGGCCATGATCAACCTGGCTTGAAGCTGCACCCGTTTGACGGGTTTGTAGCGGGCGATCAATACGCTTTCCTTGAAATTGGCGCCCAGCGGATGGGCCAGCGGCTGGTTATAATGAACGTAACTGGCCGATTTGTCGTCGTGGGAATAGGTATAGGGCCGGACGATATTCACTTCCGCCTGGAGATCGAGGTGATCCAATCCGAAGGCATCGATGTATTTCAGGCCCACCTGGCCGCCCACCTTGTTGGCCCACCAGCCGCGCTTTTCTATGAACAGTTCATTGAATTTGAATTCATCAAAGAGCAGCTGGCCGTAAAGCTGGAACCGCCTCAGGAAATTCCAGTGGCCGTCAAAGCCGATCATGACATTGTCCGGGCTGCCCAGCGATTGTTCGACCGTCCGGTACAGGATGATGGGCAGCAGGTAATGGAATTCGAACTGGTTGTTCCGGCTGAAGACCACCGTTTCAAAAATGCCGAAATTGAGGTTATCGGTCAGGTCGATGCTCAGGTGGTGAGCTGCCATGTATTTCTTGACAATGGGTTCGCCGGAAACCGCCGGTCGCGGGTCGCGGGCGAGTTCCGCATACAGGTTCTGGTAATGAAACCTGCCCAGATCCCAGTTGAGCCGCAGGTACAGGTAGTTGTTGGCAAAATCGGAAAGGAGCAATGACCGGTATCCGTCGCCGAGGAACTGCCGGCCGTACCCGAACTGCAGGCCGATGTGGCGGGTAAAATTGAAACCTATGCTGCCGTCGCCGTTGAGGTAATCGAATCCGTTCTCGATATTGAACAGGTTGCTCCGGTAGATCTTCTTGAACCCGGCTCCCGGAATGACGCCGTCTCGGGCGATCCGTTCCTCCACGTATCCCGGAAAACGGGCCTGGGTTTCGTGGATCGTGAAGGTGAAATACACCCGGTCGTCGACCCCGCCGCGGACCGAAACCCCGCGCAGGTTCTCGAAAATGGGCTGATCATCATCCTTGGCGCCGGCCAGTTGGAACCGCACTACCGGGTTAGCCCTGAGGTAGAATTGCGGTTGGTTGACCTCGATGAAATTTGCAGGCGTCGGGTAAAAATACTTCAGGAACGGCTTTTTGCTTTCGGTGTAGCGGGCGTTTTCCATGCTGGCCTGGATCTGGGTAAGGCTTTGCATTCGCCGTTCGCCGAGGGTCAGCATATCCGGCCGGCCGGCCAGCCATTCGTTGTTATCACGGAAAATGTAATACAGGTCCTTCCTGTCCATGGAGGAGATCGGGACCCTGGCCGTGTCAATTGACAAGGCGTACGCCGTCACAGCGCCGCGCGTAAAAGGTTTGACAGCCGAGTGGAACGGCGCCCTTCTGCCCGTCTGGATCTGCAGCCGGTCCAGGATATGGTACGCGTCGTTGTCAAGCGGAAGCGGGCTTCCTTGTCCATCAAGCAACAACGGCAACAAGACAACAATAGCGGCGAGAAATTGAATTTTCATGCAGGATATTCGCGATAAACCCTACCGCACTGCGCAGCGGGCAGAACTACCAAAACAAGGATCACCAACAATAAACCCCGGGCCCCTAGATAATATTGCGGCCGATCCAGTAAATCAGCAACACAGCGCCCGCAATCCAGACCGCCTTGCCTTCGTACAAGGGTTCCGCCCTGCGGCGAAGGTTTTCGGGGATGCCGGGCAACCTGATCGAAAAGCCCAATGCCAGGTAAGGGATGGAAAGCACCATCAGCGGGTTGGCCCGGAAGGCGGGCCCGATCCTGCCGTTCAGCAAATAATGGACAGCCCGCTGGCTGCCGCACCCCGGGCATTGCCATCCGGTCAGTGATCGAAAGGGACATTTAGGGAATAAACCTGATGCCGACGGGTTGAATGAGCTGTACACCCAAACCAGCCCGCTCAGCAGGAATATCCCGAGGATGATCCAGACAATCCTCAAAATCCGCCCATTGATCCGATCATAACGCCCATATAAATCAAGTAAAGAACCGAGACCCCGATGCCGACAAAAAAGGAAATGGAGGTCCACTTTTTGGCTTCCGCAGAAGCCTGAACGGCGCCGTCCATATCGCCGGTAGCGAATCGCGAGTCTACCTTGGCGGCGTTCACAATGGCGACGATGCCGAAAGGCAGGCAGCAAAACAGGGTTACGAGAATAGATTCGACCAGCCAGTTCTTTGGCTTGCCGGCGCCGTAATTGCCGGGCACATAGGCCGGCCGCTCGCCCGGATTGGTTTGCGCGCCGCTGCCCTGAGCGCCGTAAGTACCCGCCGGAACCGGAGGCGGCCCCGACTGGAACAGGTCGTTGAGTTCAAGGAGATCGCCCGCTTTTTTCCATTCGGCCAGCCCGTCGAACCATACCATGGTTTCCCGTCCGACATTGCGTGCCTGCAGTTCTTCAAAGGTCAGCGGGCCTACTTGTTGATTGTCCTGATAAATGAAATATTTCTTCATGCGTAGGGTTTTGAATGCGGGATAAAAGTAAAGAATCACCTGGTCACCACCAAGGTTCCCGCAATTTTATCGTGAAGGGCCTGCTTTCTGATGTCAAAGGCCACAAAAATGACGGAGACCAATACCAACAGTCCGCTCAACTGGCTCAACAGGTTCAGCATGGTGCCGGCGGCTTGCGCCTGTTGCGGACCGAGCGTCAAAAAGTTGGTAACTTCCTCGAATCCGTAACTGGAGAACAGCAGGATCGTAGTCACGGCGCTGAGCAGGAAATTGATGCCGTAGATGGAATAACGCTTGACCGCCTGGTTCATGTCAATCGGTGCGTAATCCGTACCCAGCACTTTGATATGGGTGGCCATTTTTCCCAGCGTAGCGCCGTATTGCCCTTCCATGAATATTTTATAAACCGGTTGAACGAACATGCAGATCACCGCCAACGGCAGCGATTTGATCGACAGCAGGTTGTAAACGCCAAGGCCTGTAATAGGCAGCATGACCAGAAAATCGACCAGAGAAGCCCCTACCCTTGTCCAGAAACCGGCAAGCGGCGGCAAAATCTCAGGGGGCGTGTTTTCGGTTAGCAAATCGTCATCCAGAATGTTATGATCTGACATGGCAGTCGTTTTAGGTTTTGAATGGTCAAATATAGATAAAAGTTGACAGTAGCGACGCATCATCATGCGTCGGGCCGCCAATATCCAAACCCAGTCCTTCAATCCGCAGTAGCGACGCATCATCATGCGTCGGGCCGCCAATATCCAAACCCAGTCCTTCA
>CALMYQ010000262.1 GCA_937873655.1 uncultured Lewinella sp.
AGGCGAGTTTATTCTGTGCAACGGAATGCAGGGCAATTTTAGGCACAGATGCGTATGCCCGCGCTGGCTTGGTCCGGTGGACCAAAGGCGTGGTTACTTTCTTTTGGGCGCCAAAAGAAAGTGACAAGGTCAAAGGCGGAGAGAGGAATGTAAAATGCAAAAGAAAAAATGCGAAAGGTAAAAGTGGGGCGGCCGTTCATTACATAAATCCTGATAACCATTGAAGATGAGAAAAAAGCAAAAGTTGTCAACGGCAATTTGACATCATCCACCCTAATGGGCTGGTTATGTAGGGGTACCTTCACCCATACAAAAAAACGAAGGACGGTTTTGCGGTCAAATTGAACAGCCTATGTATAGTGAAGCCGTAACTTTTATTGAAAAGGCCATTGAAATAACCAATTATAAAAATAAGATCTATCTGCAAAATCTAGAAACCGTTAAACAAAACTTTGAAAACCATAAGTTATCAAATCGAGGCAGGTCATATTATGCTCTGATCCCGATGACTCTTTTCTTACTCGCATTTATTTATTTCCAAGTAAAACATTCAAAAAGCGAGCCTGACAATAAATCCAAAAGAAACAAAACCTTTCGTGCGCAATCAAAAAAAAGGCCTTAACTTTAGCCAACCATGGTTGTTCAGGCTGAAAAATCCAAAGGAATCGAACGCCGGCCGGCGGCAAATGCAGGTTATCAGAAGCCGGGCAGCAGCATCCCCTATCCTCCGTTTTCCGACAATCGGGCGGAAGCCGCTGTCCAGGCCAAACTGCAGGATGCAGCAAAAAGCCATTCGCTGGCAAGGCAGTTGAAAACCTTCCCGGAAAAAAACGGCTTTTCGCTTCAACCTCCGGTTCAGGGTGTTTTTATCAACAAAGGTCTTGATGACGATACAGCCTACCAACGGGTTTACAGCTTCCTGGTCTCCAGAGGGGACGACGGTACAATACTTGAACCCGGCGCCAAAGCGACCCTCACGGCCACCAACCCCGGGGAACCGATAAACATCCTGCTGCACGGCGGAAAGCCGACTGAGAAAACGGAAAGCTCGGTCCTGTTCTGGACGCCGGAACAGCTCCTGGAGAAATTGGAAGCCTCAGGATTCGAGGCCGCAAAACATACCGGAAAGATCACCCTGCTTGCCTGCCATGCCGGATACAGCCTGGACGGTAAGGCGCCTGCTTTTGCTGCAACATTTGCCAAACTTCTCCGGGAAAAGGGATACAAAGGGGATGTGTTGGCCGTTGAAGGCTCCGTTCAACCGCCGCAAACAGGTAAGGAAGATCCCTCCTCTTCCACTGCCAAGCTCTGGCAAAGCGATCCTGCTGATGGTCACCTCATGGACCTGGAAGCCGCCTACTCAGCGGGCGCTGATCCTGTATTTGACGCCCAGGATTACCTTTATGCGGATAAGGAAGAGCCCAATGCCGGAGATGCGGTCGGGATTGCCCTTAATTACCTCATATCAGTCCTGACCGCGTTAGAACGTTACCAGGATATTTGCCTGAAAAGCCTCGAAGGGTTTGAGGATTTTCAGACAAAGCTCAAAGAATGGATCGTGAAAGTTGGAGATCAACTGCAGGTCGTTAAGGACCTCACGAAAGGTCAGACAGGTAAGGCTGTCGGAGAGCTCCCCGATCCCGAAGGACTTGGCGATGCACTGACCCTGCTTCGAAGCGACCTCTCCGATGAACTGCGCGAGCTCCAAAAAGACTATCGCAAAGCCCGCGTTGAAAAAAGCGGTTACGTACAAGGGATCACCGACCTCTTCAAACCCCTGGCGTTTGAAAAATTCTGATCTGCCCGCCTTTTAAAAAATACCACCCTCCATTTTTTTCTTTCCGCACTTGCAAATTCAAAAGAAATAACTGTATATTTGTCGTACGTCAATTATCGTACGTCTTAGGGCGTATTAAACCTGACGCCAAATTCAACCGCATTATGAAGGATAAAAAACCGACCGACGCCGAACTCGAAGTGCTCCAGATCCTCTGGGACCACGGCCCCTCCAGCGTCCGCTTTGTCAACGAAGCGTTGAGCAGGAACCGCGAAGTGGTGTACACGACCACCCTCAAAATGATGCAGGTGATGACCGAGAAAAAGGGGTTCCTCAAACGGGATACCTCCGAACGGACCCACCTGTACGAAGCCCTGCTTTCCCGGGAGCAAGTCCGGCAAAATATGTTCGACCGCATGCTCGATTCCGTTTTTCAGGGATCCCCCCTCAAGCTCGTTGTGCAGGCGCTGGGCCACGAAAATACCAGCCTGGAAGACCTGGAAGCCATCAAAGAACTCATTTCAAAACTGGAAAAAGAAAAACAATGAAATCACTCGACCAATTTTTCCAAAGCGACATCGTAAACGCCCTGGGCTGGACCATCATCCACTCTTTCTGGCAGGGCCTGCTCATCGTCCTGCTGCTGACCGTCGGCCTGGTTATCTTGCGCCGCCAATCCAGCAGGCTCCGCTACCTGGCCGGGTACGTCGCACTGCTGGCGCTGACCCTGTCCAGCGGGTACACTTTTTTTCACACGCTGTCTCAACGGTCGGTAGACACTCCGGCCGGACAAATCCCGGCGCCCGGCGCGCTTACGGACCTCTCCGCCATCCCGGTATCGGCGCCGGTTGCCTATGTCGAACCCGGGCAAGGGTTCTGGCAGGCTTTTCTCGGATTTATGGAAAACAATGTGCCGCTGATCACCCTGGTCTGGATGTTGGGCGTCCTGATCCTGACTTTGCGGTTTCTGGCCGAGCTGGCCTATATCCAGCGGCTGAAACACCAGCCCGGACAGCTTTCGGCGGGCGCGTTTCAGGACCTGGTCAACGACCTTTGCAAGCGAATGGGGATTAAAAAACTGGTCGAATTGAAGGAAAACATCCGCATCAGCAGCCCCATGGTCATCGGTTTTGTCAAGCCGGTGATCCTGATGCCCTTCGGATTGCTGACCCGGCTGGATACGGCCCAGATAGAGAGCATCCTGGCCCACGAACTGGCCCATATCAGGCGCTACGATTATATCTTCAACCTGTTCCAGTCGCTGGTGGAGATCGTCCTGTTCTTCAACCCGGCAACCTGGTGGCTCTCGTCCTTTATCCGTTCAGAAAGGGAATTCTGCTGTGATGATATGGCTGTACGGCAAACCGGGAACAAACTAGTATTCGTGCAGACCCTGGCCAAACTGGAGGAATACCGGACCCTGCCCGGCAACGTGGCCCTGGCCTTCAACGGCCGGCGGGACAGCGGTGTGTTGGGCCGGGTGAAACGCATCGTCAACAACGAGGAGCAGTTCAGGGTGCCCTACAAGCTGTTCTGGAGCTGCCTGATCCTGCTGGGCTCGCTGGGGCTGTTCGCCTTCCAGGGGCAGCCGGATCTTTCCCCGCTGCCGGTTGAACACGCTGATAAGATCCCCCAGGCGGAAGGTATCCCGGCAGCTCCGGACCTGCCGGCTGAAGGAGCCCCCGCCGATCAACCCGGAAACCAGGAAATACCAAAAGGGATCGATACGGAGGAAACGCCAAATGCCGCCGGACCGGAATCCGGATTGCGCTTGCCTGGTCTGGAACCGGCCGGCAGCCATTGGGACTCCCTGCCGGAAGGCATGAAAAAGATCCGCCAGGAAATGATGCGGCTGGAAAAATCATACATGGAGCAGGAAATGGCCATGCAAAAGCAGGGGCGGGATATCCAGACGACCATGATGAAGCTGAAGCGCGAAATGCAGGAGATTGAAAATTCAAAGATGAAAGAGCTCTTTGAACTGGAAAAGAACGCCCAGGAGATCGAAATGCAACGCAATATCCAGATGAAGGAACTGGAGATCGAGCACAATGGGCTTGAGGGCCAGGCCCTGGAACTGGATTACAAAATGCAGGAACTGGAAACCCAGATGAATGGAAAAGAAGGTCAGGAAGAACTGCGCAAACAGCGGGAAGATCTGGTGCGCCAACGGCTTGGCCTGGAAAAGAAAAAGCGCGAGCTCGAACTGTCCCAAAAGCGCAACGAACTGACCACCGAAAAGGAGATGCAGCTGCTCAACAACAAGCGTTGGGAACTGCAGAAGGAGGTGGAGATCAGCAAGAACGATCAGCAACTGAAGGTCATGGAACTCGAAGGGCAGATGCAGGAGATCGATTTCAAAAACCAGCTGCTGCAAAGTGAAAGGCAAAACCAGCTGCGGTTGCTGGAGCAGCAAATGCAGCAGGAAGCCGAAAAATGGAATGGGGAAAAGTAAGCGCGTTGAGCCGGTCTGTTGCGATTGCGATGGGTTGATCTGGAATAATCAAGGCTTGGATCAACTGTAGATTTCAGTTGAACAAATCATCCAAAACCACCTCGTTTTGCACCAGACCGGCATATTTGTTCTTCGCAATGCCGCAGGTGGTAATCATGGTGAGGTAAACGGCCTTTTTGGTCCTCGTCACTGTTTTGAACAGGTGGATTTTGGACCGGAGATTTTCGGCGTAGTCTTTGTCGATCGCAAATTCGGCGAGTGAAAATTTGCATTCGCACACATTGATCACCTGGTCGCGACGGTCGATGAGCAGGTCGATTTGAGCAGATTTGCCTTCCGAACTGCCGCGCCAGGAGCTGTTGGCTGAAAGGACCCCGCTGATCCCCAATGCCTTTTTGATTTGCCGGACATGATCCAGGCAAATTTGTTCGAACGCATAACCTTGCCAGGCGCGTTGGGCCGGATGGTCAATCAGATTGAGCCATGCATTTTCCCCCAGGTACTTCCCGTCTTTGATGAACCGGAAGAAAAAAGCGGTGTAGAAATCAGATAACCGGTAGGTGGTGTCTTTCTTCTTGTTATCGGGGGCAGTATAGGAGGTGATGAAGCCGCTTTCTTCGAGGTCAGACAAAACCTTGGTAAGGGTACCGCCTGAGGTAATCCCCGATAATTTGATGATATCGCGGCGCTGCAATCCCTCCGTTTTTGAGGAGAGGATCTCTACAAGTTGTTCATACAGCTTGTACCGGCGGAACAGGGAACGGTATAGATTGAAAAATTCATTGCGCAGCAGGCCCGATTTTTCAAAAAATAGTTCCTGAATATTTTGCGGTGCGCTCAGATGAGGTTGAACGGCGTCCAGGTAATAGGGAATTCCCCCCATGACCATATACAATTGAGCAATCTGATACCGGTCAAAAACGCAGTTTTTCGCCGACAGCATGGCCTCCGTTTCTTCCAGATTGAACGGCTCGATTTTCATTTTCTGGGTAATGCGATTGTGCAGGCCGCCGGAGTTGTTGAACAACTCATTGACCATCCACGAAGCGGCCGAGCCGCATACAATCAATAAAACATCCTTTCGATTGCTTACCCAACTGTTCCAGAAATGCTCAAGTCCCATGACAAAATCAGCGTTATGGGTGTCAAACCAGGATAACTCATCAAAAAATATGACCTTCCTGCCTTCCTTTTTTATGCATTCCAGATGCTCGGTAAGTCGTTGAAACGCCACGAGCCAGTTCGCCGACGGCTTTTCAAAAACCAGGGCCGATTGTTTCCTCAAAGCCGAATCAAAATTGAAGAGCTGTTGCTTTGTATTTGCATTTGCCAGCCCTGAAACCTGAAAATCGAACTTGTAATCGAAATATTCCCGTATCAAAAAGGTTTTGCCTATCCGCCGCCGGCCGTAAACGGCGAGGAACTCCGATTTTTTACTCTTAACGATGTGGTCCAGTTTTTGAATTTCTTTTTTTCGTCCGATAAGCAAGCTGTCAGGTTTCATTTGCAGCCGATTTTATGACAAAAATAATGCTTTTGGCTGATAATAATGAACTTTTCAGCCAAATCTAAGTTGTTTCTATTGTTTTGGCTGGAAATGGATTTCCTCAGGTACAGTAACAAAAATGCGGTTGGAGAGGCCGGTCTCTGTAAGAGTTTGTTTGGATTTTGGTCGCTATGTCGAAAATCTAAATTTACCTCAACCGATATTTTCCGCCAAAATGGCCGGAGGAGTTTCAAAAAAGTGTCCGGTAGTATGGTTGTATTTACAAAATAAGAAACCATGAAAAAAGTCCTCAAATGGACGGGAATCGCGTTATTCGCCCTGTTCGCAACCTTGTTGATCCTCGGCTGGTGGATGAATGAACCCCGCCCAAAGGGCCTTCCTTCTCCTGAAGCGGACGAACTGGCCTACCAAATGCTGCGGGCAGTGGACAAAGCCGCCTGGGATACCACCCGATTTGTACAATGGGATTTTCCGGGCGGCCATGACTACCTGTGGGACAAGAGCCGGGATCGCGTTGCCGTCACCTGGAAGAACAACCGCGTGCTTTTGCGCACCCAGAGCGTTACGGGAAAGGCATTTGCGGATGGCCGGGTTTTGTCCGGCGCCGCTGCTGATCAACTGATCCGGAAGGCATGGACCTATTTTTGCAACGATTCGTGGTGGCTGATCGCCCCGTTTAAGGTGTTCGACCCGGGCACAAAAAGAAGCATCGTCACCCTGAAAGACGGCCGCAAGGGGTTGATGGTGGAGTATGCCTCCGGCGGGGTCACCCCGGGAGACGCCTACGTCTGGCTGCTGGACGGATCGGGGCTGCCGGTCAGCTACAAGATGTGGGTGAAGATCTTGCCGGTCGGCGGCCTGGAATTTGCCTGGGACGATTGGCAGACCTTGCGGACGGGGGCGAAAATTGCGGCACGCCGTAAGGGGCCCTGGGGGTTTTCCATTGCCGGTATCCGCGGGGAAACGAACCTGGCGGGGATGGGAGTGGGGGAGGATCCGTTTGCGGGTTTGGGAGAATGAGTGACAAGAAAATGGGGAGGGAAATGCAAAATGTAAAAGAAAAAATGCGAAAGGTAAAAGTGGGAGGCCTGCCGTGTATTTTGGGAACACCCGTTGTAAGGAAATTCCGGAAATATCCGGTATCCATTTACATCGAACGCTTCCAGCGAGGGTCCGGCATTAGGGTCGGTGAAAAAATAACGGTCAGGATTGGAGAACCGGAATGCCAAGCCTGAAAGGCTTAAATCCATCAGGCCGTTGGTGAAACCGGCGGTAGGGGATGGTATTGATTTCAAGACCCTGGAGGGGTCAAACGGGTTTTTCCATATCAGGCTGTTGATTCCAAATCGGATAATGTTGAAGCCCTTCAGGCTTCCTCACCGCTTTTTTTGAAGTCCGTGGGATTCTCCCATGGTTTCTATGTTTAAGCCCTCCGGGCTTGGGAATCAACCTGCCTTCATTACATTCCGGTGAATGTGATTTCCGCCTGAACAAGCCGGATCAAATCCGACAGTAATTATTTCAGCGGTCCTTAGCAGACGGGCCGTTAAGAAATTGACCGGAATGGAGTGGCCGCACGGAATACTGTTTGAGCCGAACAAAAATAAGTGAAAAGGGCTGTGCAAAATCCTGCCACAGCCCACAATGTTTCCTGGAATCTAATCCCAGGTAAAACATAAGTTTCAATCGCAAGGGAACAAATCGGTATCGATCAGCGTCCCCCTGTAGGCTTCATTGTCTACGCCGCAAACTTTGATGGTTATGTCCGGATAGCCTGCGGAGATGACCAGGTTTTCGAAGGAATACGGTGTGAAGAAACCGTTGCGGTAGGAATCTCCGGCTAATTCGATATCGGCAAGACCGGCATTCCTGGCGTCATTTTGCACCAGCGTATTGTTATTGGCGCCGTCTAATACGAGGTAGTTCCAGATATGGTTTTCCGAAAAATTTTGGAGCACCAGCCAATGATTGGCAGAGACATCTGCCGCTGCCACTTGCCCGCTGGGGAGAACGAGATAAACGTCGAATATTTTGGGTTTACACAACAAAACACCCATATAACTATTGGAACTCATATGATTGCCCTTTATGAGTCCGTTAGCATCCCCGACAAAGATCTCCAGAAAATTTTCCGAAAAGACATTGTCGTAGATCTTCATGTTGGTCCCTTTGATATTCACAATCCCGCAGCCGATAAATGACACGACGCCGGTAATGGTATTGTCGTAAATCCGGGTATCATCACCCCCGTACTGAGCCACGCCGAATTCAAAAGCCTGGATCGTATTGTTCCGGATCCGGGTCTGATTGCCGCCCTCGATCAGGATGGCTGTAGGGCCTACGTCGATGACATTCCGGATGGTCAGGCCTTCGATGACGACCTGGTTGGCGCCGAGGATATGAAAGGCCGGATTGGCCACACTCGGAAAACCGAACGGGTTTGGCGTCCCCGACACCAATACGGCGCCCGGTTGCCCCGAGATCCTTACCCGGTTGGTGATCGTTATGGTCTCATCTTCGGTATGCGTACCGGGAGCCAGGGTGATGGCGCCGCCCCGCCCGACCTGATCGACGGCCGCCTGGAGGACATTGACCGATCCGTCGGGGATGATGACTGAAGGCCCGCGAAATTCGAATTCTTCCGCATTTTCGGCCAGCATGGCTTCGGCTTTCTGAATGTAGATTTCGGGATTGTACCGGTCAATGGGTTTCGAATCCGCGAGTTCCTCGTTGCAGCCCGGGCCGGAAAGCAGGAGGGCCGCCAATGCGAGTAAATTCAACTTTTTGATCATGGTGGTCTGTTGTGGTTTATAAAATAAAATTGCAAAGGGTACGATACAAAAGGCTCAAATCCGGGATGGGTGAATGTGTAGGGTTTAGCATTATTTTGGGAAAGCAGTTATCGGTCGACCCACCCGGGCTACCATATCTTAATGCCTACGCCGGTTTGGACAAAAGATATGCCGGTGCCCAGTTCTCCCCAGATCAGCAGTTTGGGGCTGGCGGCAAACCGGGCGCCGAAAAAAGCGCCGTATTGCAGGCGGAACCTCCGGGGTTTTATGCCGTGCAATTCCTCGGCAGGGCCGAAGGGGTGGTCGACGGAGCGGATTGCGACAAACTCGCCGCCGGCCTGCATGCCGCCGTAGATATCCAGGTTGTCAGTGCGGGTATAATGTGCGGCAAACCGAAAGAAGGACTGCCAGGTCCGGGTGGCATACCGCCGGATGGTTTTGTCCCCGTTCCACAACTTTTCGATCTCGTACCGGGAATAACCCTGGGTAAACCCGATGCTGAGTACGTCGCCGGCCATCCAGTCGAACCCGACGCTCACCGGCGGCGCCACGACCCTGGAAGCGTCCTTGGAATAGGTGGGCAGCAGGCCGATACCGACCCGGGCATCTGCCTGGTTGTGTTTGAAGATGCGGACGGGGCGGTATTGGGCGGTGAGCGCGAGCGCAGTTTGAAGGAAGCTGACCAGAAGAATAAATCGTATTGTGTTGTTCATATCAATGGAGTTTAGGCGGTTAAAAATTCACACATCCACCAACACAATATTACCCCCGGGACAGGGGTCTCACCCCCTTCATTTCTTTCATTCTACCGGAAATTTCTTTCATAGGCGGGTAAACCGTCAGCCATTGAGGTTTCGGTACTCGGTAGGCGTCAGCTCCGTTTCCTGTTTAAACACTTTTGAAAAATATTCGGGATCCAGGAACCCGCATTCAAAGGCGATGTCCGTGATGGAAAGATCCGAACCCCTGAGGAGCCGTTGGGCCAGGGCCAACCGGACGGACCGGATATATTTACCGGGCGTCATGTCGATGATGCCTTTGACTTTTCGGTTGAGCTGGGGTTCGCTGTAATGGATCAGTTCGGAGAGCATGGCCACGGAGAATTGCGGATTGGAAATATGCGATTCGACAATAGACCGGACTTTGCGGATGAATTTCAGCTCTGTTTTTTCCGCGTTGACCTGGACAAGGGACTTTTCGGGGTTGAGATGCAGGCTTTCCCCAGCCAGCAAAAATTGCCGGAGCCTTTCGCGGTTTTTCAGCAGGTTCTGGATCCGGATCAGCAATTCCGCTTTATTGAACGGCTTGGGCAGATACGCGTCGGCCCCTTTGGCCAGGCCGGTCAGCTTGGAGGCCTGGTCGGCTTTGGCCGTCAGCAAAATGATGGGGATATGACTGGTGCGCTCGTCTTTTTTCAAGGTGTCGCAAACTTCAAAACCGTCCCTGACGGGCATCATGATATCGCTGATGATCAGATCGGGGATCTGTTGGATGGCCTTGTTTATACCCTCTTCGCCGTTTCCGGCCGTCTCAATGCGATAGGCCGGCGTCAGGCAGCCGGAAAGGTACTTGAGCACGTCCGGATTATCCTCGATGAGCAGAATGGAAAGGGCTGACTCCTTTTCCGGGGAATCGTGCGGAGGCAGCCGGGCTTCAGCCTCCGGGGTGAATAGAACATCGGATGAATCCGGTAAGGGAATTTCTTCCGTTTTTTCAGCTTCATTAGTGACTGGCAAAAAAATGGCAAACCGCGTACCTTTCCCCGCTTTGCTGCTGACTGTTATTTCCCCGCCCATCAGGCGAACCAGTTCCCTTGTCAGGGCGAGCCCGATGCCTGCGCCATCATTCGTGCGGGTAGAAGAATCATCGGCCTGGTAAAACCGGTCAAAAATAAACGGAAGTTTAGCCTCGGGTATGCCGATGCCGGTATCCCTTATGTACAGCTGCAACAGGCGCACTTTGTTTTTATTCGCTTCCCGGACCCTTACCTTTATTTCTCCTCCGGGCGGGGTAAACTTGATGGCATTTGAAAGGAGGTTGGAAATAACCTGCTGGAATCGATCCGGATCAAAATCCATTTCCAGGGACGGGTTTTCAGCCTGGAAATCGATCGTGATATTTTTGTTGGCCGCGTAGGAATGGAAAGACTCAAGCAGGTATCGGATATACCGGATGATGTCGCCCTGGACAAGCTTGAGGTGGAGGTTGCTGGAGTCCAGCCTGGCGAGGTCCAGCATTTGGTTGACCAGATGCAGAAGCTGGTGGGCATTTCGCCTGATAACCTTGAGGCTTTCCTTGCCGGATTCAAATACTTTCCCCGCCAGGTTGTCAACCAGGCCGAGGATTACGGTAAGCGGAGTGCGGAATTCGTGGGAAATGTTGGTATAAAGGCGGGATTTGGCGGTGTCCAGCTCCTTTAACCGTATATTTTCAGCTTCCTGAAGTTTACGCCTGAGTTGAAAGCTGTAAACGCCGTAGAGCAGTGCGCTGAAAGCCAGTACATAGGAAAGGTAAGCCCAGATTGTAGCCCACCAGGGAGGAAGAATATAGATTTTCAAGGTGGTCTCCTCTCCCCATAGTCCGTCATTATTGGAACCTTTTACTTTGAAAATATAATGGCCCCAATCCAGGTTGGTATAGGGAGCGAACCGGCGGGCGGCATCTGTTGGTATCCAATCTTCATCGTACCCTTCCAATTGGTATTGATAGTGGTTTTTTTCCGGTTCTATAAAATTCAGGGCCGAAAACTCAAAGTTCAGGTTGTTTTGCCAATATTTCAATTGGATGTCATGGGTATAAAGAATAGACTGGGCCAAGGGTGTGTGCCGGGAAGTTGAGTCGCCGAAAGATCCCCGAATAGGGACGATGCGGTTGTTCAGGCTGAAATTTGTGATGAATACAGGCGGTTTATTTGAATTTTTTTTCAGACTGTCCGGATTGAAGCGGTATACAATACCCGGACTCCCGAAATAAACAAATCCACTTTTACCGGGCCTGGTTTTTACCCTGAGGTGCGGCATATTTTCTTTGAGTGAATAAGGATTTGTTTTTTGCGTTTTTATGTGGAAAGAAGCCAGCCCGGCTGCTGTGCCCAACCAGATATTTCCGGCGTCATCAGGAAGGATTTTATAGATGGTTTCACTTATGATGTCCGAATTATAAGTTCTCCAGTGCCTGAAGGTAGAAGATGCAGGATGTTCGTCATCAGGAACCAATAAATTAAGCCCTCCCCCCTCTGTTGCAAACCAGATCTGCCCGTCTTTATCCTCGACTATTGACGTTATCTCATTGCTGGTGATGCTTTGCAGGTCTTTTTTATTTCGTTGAAAATTAACCCAGGTTTTCTTTTTGGAGTCCAGCCGGAAAACGCCCTGCCCACTTGAAGCCACCCATAAATTCTGTTCTTTATCTTCTATGATGTCATTGATGATTAAATTAGGGTTTTCAGCTATCGTATCAACAAAAAAAATATGACCGGTACTCTGGTCCATCCAGTGCAATCCTCCGAAAGTGCCTATCCATAACCTGCCTGAACGATCTTCATAGAGCGATCTGACAGGTAAATATTTCAATCCCGACTCAAAACCGTAGTTGGTGAAAACCCCACGTTGAGGATCATACTTTTGTAAGCCGCCGTGAGTGCCAAGCCAGATGCCTCCATCGCGGCCTTCCATGATATCCCACACCATATTGTTTTTAAGGCTTTGGTCATTGGCCGGATTATTTTTAAATGTCATGACTTCTCCGGTAAGGCCTGATTTTCTGTAAAGTCCGTATCCCCAGGTACCTATCCAGTCATTCCCTTTGGAGTCTTCCAGAAAGGATAAAATACTGGGAAACTGGCCACCGCTCAAATTGAATGGAACCTGCTCTATGCCGTTTGAAAGGGTTTGAGCCTGACTTACTCCGTCGCCGGCATGGCCCGCCCATAATGTCCTGTTATTGTCCAGGTATAATGAGAAAACGATATCTGAGGCAATGCTGAATGGTTTTGAGATATCGTGATTAAATCGGCTCAGCCTGCCGGTCTCAGGGTTAAAGTAGATCAACCCTTTTCCGTGTGTGCCTATCCATATCCCCCCCCGGGGGTCCGATAACAGCCTCCATCCTCTGTAAGCCTATGGAGCGTCATCTCCCGGGGGCCACATCTGGTAGAAATCAATTTGTCCGGTTTCAAGTTTTATTCGAAATAACCCTCCGTCTTCGGTCGATGTCCAGATGTCTCCGTTGTAATCAGTTATTAATGAGGATATTGTGGCATAAATGGTGCTGTCTGGGGGCGTGGTGCTGAATGGGAGCTGGACGAACTTTTTAGTGTCGGGATCCAGATAGCCTAACCCTGATTCTCCTGTCCCAACCCATATCCTGCCTTTTTGATCTTGTTCAATTTGCCTGATGCTGTTGCTGATCCTGATATTGGGGTTTTCGGATTGGATATCAATTTGAAAAAACTTATCCCTTTTCTTATCCCAGCAATTTAACCCATTTCTTGTTCCTGCCCAGACTTCGCCGTCCTTCGATACTAAAATATCCGTAATCTGGTTATCCGATAATCCTCCCTTTGGACTATCCCCACGAGTGTAAAGGGTAAATTCATCTTTTTGAGAAGCATACTTAAAAATACCGGCATTTTGAGATCCAACCCATAAATTTCCATCCAAATCCTCTTTTAAAACGAATATGGTATTATCCGGCAGGCTTTTGGGATCAAGGGGATTTTCTTGATAGACCTTGAAACCGTGACCATCATATCGATATAGCCCCTGGTCAGTTCCAAACCAAATGAATCCGTCTTTGTCCTGATGAATGGCCAAAATGCTGATCAGGGAAAACTCAGGGCGGTCGGACTTTAATTTCTGGAAAGCCAACTGATCGAATTGCCCGGGCAGGGGAAAGCTGTTAAATAAGATTATACCTGATAACAGTACCCAGTTGGGGATAGTGTGTTTCATGTGACCAGGGAGTTTTATGGGCTTAATTTACGGCAAATTATTGAAAATAAGATCGTTGAGATGGCGTTTTGATTCGTTTGGGAGCGCTTTGCCTATGAATTGGCAGGTGAAAGGCGACATGTTCCGGGCGAAGTCGGGCGCCTGGGCGCTTTTTGCAAGAATGTCCGGTAAGTTGGCAGCCGTACTTTTGAATTTTGAATTTAAATTTTTACATTTTGCATTGAAAACCGGGATTAAACGCAAGAGTAATCAACCCAAAAATTTAAATGTATGCATCTCCCCGCCACGGATCCTTTTTCAACTCCTTGTCCCAACCCCGCAGCGGGTGCCTGGACGGGTCCAGCTGTTCGCCGGTATCCCAGGGTTCGAAGGCATTTTTTATGTTGGCCAGGCCGGTATTGGCCAGTTCGGGGTAATGGCGCAGAATAACCGCCTTGAAGCTGGATTTGTCGATCCAGTCCAGCCCTTCTTTGGTGTAGTATTCCTCGGTATAGCAGGTGGTGTAGAACCGGTCGGCCTGCAAGCGGCGGGTGGCGTTGAGGATGAAGATCTGGAACATCGTCTCCCCGAATCCGAAGCCGTTGGGCCGGTGCCCTTCGGCCAGCGTACCGATCATCAGGTCCAGTTTTTCCACGTCTTCCGGCCGGCTGCCGTATACTTCCTTGAGCTGCGCCACCTGGCCGGCGTCATCGGTCAGGTCCTCGAACCGGGCGATCGGGGTAAGCCCCAGTTGCCGCCGGAATTCGTTGTACCGCGGCACTCCGCGTTCGCGCGCCCGCAGCAGATCCACAGCCCCCAGGTCGAACATGGGGTTGAACGGAATGCTGAGCTCCTGCATGAATTTCGGGTAATTGTTCAGCACCAGTTGGCCGGGATGCTGGTTGCCGAAAGAGTAGAACAGGTCCGGCATGGAAGTCCGTTGGGTCAGTTTGCCCGAACCGGCCTGCCGTGTCGCCACAAAGGGGACCTCCTCCCTGTTTTCCTGGTTCACTTTCCGGATGTTCAGGTATTCCGGCAACAGGGAATGCAGGCGGTAGACCTCCACGAATTCTTCCGTCAGTCCGAACGGAGAGCCGTGTTTATTGATGGGATTGCCGACCACACCGCCCAATTCAGGGTTGCGGACATTGATAGCAGCTACCGTTTTGCGGTGACTGCCCTTGTGGAACAGGTTGGTGAGCAGGCCGTACCAGTTGGCGTTCAGGGCGTTGTCGAGCACTTTGTTGGCCAGGATGGCGGGTGTCCATTCCACGGAATGGATCTTGGCCATGACCGCCGCATTGATAAGCCGCGCTACGTTGAACAGCCGGTTGTCGTCCCAGTCCGGATTGTTGGCCTTCAGGTGGTCGCAGATGGCGTTGTGTTCCCGGGCGAACAGGTTGTGGAGCATGGCCAGGCCGATCCACCAGTTGCGGACAAAGCCGGTTTCCTCGATCTTTTTGTCGTTGAGCGGAAGGGTGCCGTCGGCATTCAATCGCAGTTTCCCGTCGACGCCGCTGCGCAGGTGGTTGACGGTGGCCTGGTCGCTGCCGTAGATCTGGGAACCGTCCCACCAATGGGTCACCTCATTGATAAAGGTGACCGGCGTTTCTTCGCCTTCGGCAAGCCGTGTGGGATCTGGCTGGGTTTTGGGCACCAGTATTTTCGTCTGCCAGAATTTGGACCGGGCCGGATCGTCCTCCGCCAGCGGAATTTCCAGCAGTTCGTTGACGGCGTTTTCACCGTGGTTGATCCAGTCGTGGTTTTCAAACTGGATCCAGCAGGCCGCCAGCAAATTGAGGAACGGCACTTCTTTCATCTGCCCGGGCCGGGTCAGCAATTTACGACTCACCTCCCGGGGGTTGGGCGTCATCAGCTGGTCGCCGGTTTCGGGTTTTACCGCCTCCACATGGACGTTTCTCGGAAAACGCGTTCCTGCGGCGCCTTCCATCGGGTTGCTGAGGTTATTCCAGCTGCCGTCGGCCGTGCGAAAATGGGACACGCCTTCCGGCGGTGTCTGTCCGGCGGCCTGAAAACCGACCAGGGCGCCGGCCGGATAAGTGGATTTGAGGTTGTTGGTATTCAATTTTTCCCGCATATAGGCCAGGGTGAGGATGCCCAGGAGGAAGGGCCGGCGGTACCAGTTGGTCCAGATCCGGTCGCGGTAACCGGCCAGCGTGCCCACGCTGGAGGCCAGGAATTCCATAACGGCCGTTGCGATTTCACCGAATCCGTTTCCGATGGACAGGCCGATCCTTTTCAGTGCGCCGGCCGGGGGAGGGGAGGTGGGCGGTTGCGGCAATGTCCCCGCTTCAATGGTCGGCGGCCGCAGCAATTTTTCCCGGTCGAAGTGGTAAACGTCCGGGACCGGGATGTTGACTTCCGCCAGTTCATTGCGCCCGGCCAGGTCGTGCAGTTCCCGCCAATCGGCTCGGGAGCCGTCCAGCGCCAGTGCGGCTGCATAGGCTGAGGCGGAAAGACCGTATTGTTCCTGGTGAAAATAAGCCAGACCAAGCGTGGCCTGGTTTTCTGCGGCGGGATCCTGGGCGACGAGCGCCTGCAATTTGTCAACAGCTGCGGCAAAATCCTGTTGCTCGATCAGGTTTTTACATTCCTGCAGCCGGTCGTTTTCGGAATTGTGCATCATAGGTTGATTAGGTGATAAATAGTAAACTCCTTATATTCTTGAAAAAATGACCAGGAGAGGAAGAGGATGAAAAGCAACGCCTTCTCCCACTCACCCACCCACTAAGTCTCTCCCTCTGCCCCCTTTTGCCAGAGCATGCGATGAATAGATAAAGGTACCGGGAATTTTCTTATTTTGCTCAACCGTTTAAACCGAAATCGACCATGAAAATTTTTACCGGACTGTTAGCCTTGCTTTTATTGATCGCCTGCCAAAGGGAGGAGCCTTTCAAAATACCCGTCTATGCCTGGACAAGCGGCCCCGGCCAAAGCACCGATCGGGAGCTGACGGACAAATTCACCCAATTCAAAGACCGCGGGATCGACGGACTGATGTACAACGGCGGCCACGATCCGGCCACCTACAGCCGGGTGGGCAAACTGGCCAAGGCTGCCGGGCTGTCTTTTCACGCCTGGATCCCGACCATGGTGCAGGCCCCCGATTCAACCCTCAAACCCGAATGGTACGCCATCAACGGCAACGGTGAATCCGCGCTGGACAAGCCCGCCTACGTCCCTTACTACAAATTCCTCTGCCCGAGCCGGCAGGAAGTGTACGATTTCCTGGCCAACCTCTACGGCGCCGTCGCCGATGTGCCCGAAGTGGACGGCATCCACCTGGATTATATCCGGTTTCCGGACGTGATCCTGGCCCGCGGCCTCTGGGAAAAATACGGTCTGGTGCAGGACCGGGAATACCCGCAATTCGACTATTGCTATTGCGATAAATGCGTCGCTGATTTCAAGGCAAAGACGGGCATCGACATCAAAGCCGTTGAGGACCCCTCCCAGGTGGAGGAGTGGAAACAATTCCGGTACGATCTGATCACGGGCATCGTCAACCGCCTGTCCGATATGGCCCACGCCAAAGGCAAGCAGATCAACGCCGCGGTATTCCCGGGGCCCAATTCGGTGGCCAAAAAGATCGTCCGCCAGGAATGGGACAAATGGAACCTGGATGCTTTTTACCCGATGCTCTATAATGATTTCTACCTTGAGCCGCCGGCCTGGGTCGGTACAGAGACCCGGGAAGGAGTAGAAGCTATCGGCAACCGGGTCCCCCTGTACAGCGGGTTGTTCATTTGCCCGGATCCGGCCAATAAATCAATGGAAAAGGACCCCGAAGGGCACGGCCTGTTGCCTGGGGAGTTGGGGGAAGCCGTAAGGGGCGCCATGGAGAACGGCGCGACCGGCATCTGCCTGTTTACCCCCGACCGGATGACCGAAGCGCACTGGGAAGCTTTTGAGAAGGCCGTTCATGTCCGTTATTAGGCGGTGGCGTTAGGAACCGTCGTCCTCTTTTACCGAGGCATTGAAACTCAGGCGATTTATGCGGGGGGATGCGTTGGAGTAGACGGTCAGATACCGGCTGTGTATGCCTGAATAGGACGGGTCAAAGGATACGAAAATGGTATCCTGGCCGCCGGGCGGAATAGGTTTTTTCGGAAATTTCACATCTGTACAATAACAATCCTTTTCAATTTTACTGATCGTGACATCCGCCTTTCCCGTGTTCCGGAAAAGGTAGTACAGGCTGATTTGTCCGAATTCAATGGTACCGAGATCCAGGTGATCGGTTTCGAATTCAAGGGAGCCCGTCATCTGCGTCTTTTTTTCTGTCCGGGCCGGATCTTCCTCCCCGACGGAGGACGATTTTTCGCCGTCACTGATCCGGATTTGATAGACCCGGATGGGCGCATCCTCATTGAATGGGTTGTACTTGTTTTTGAAAAATAACCGCCCATCCGCCGATCCCAGGATGTCGAAAGCCGTCTCTTGCGGCAATTCCGCTTCTCCCAGGTACTGATAACCGGCATTGTAGATCTGGAGATACCCTTTCCTGAAATAATATCCGGTGCTCAGGGTATCCGCCTCTGAAGCCGCAAGGTCCGGAATATACGTCCGGTAAAGCCGGTTGCTGACCGAATCGACTGCCAGGGAAAAATAGCTGTACGCCTGCATGCGGTAGGTATTGAGCCATTTACCCACTTCCTCTTCCCGGAGCGGGGAGAGTTGGTCGTTGCGGATATGTTCGCCTTTACGGCCGAATTCGCCTACCGGTTTGCCCTGTAGGGTATACACCTGGAATTGGTGGGGCGCCTGCTGCCCGAAAAGGATATGGCCGTTTTGCGGATAGAACGCCAGGGAGGGGTAATCTTTCAGGTAAGTGATGTATTTATTGTCGATATAGACCTGGTCGAAACGCCCGCAGGCGGCTTCCATCTTACCATCCCGGTTGAAAATGCCGACGGTGGGCCGGGCGTAATAATCGTCGCTGAATTCGCTGTGAATGGCCGATTCCAGCGGGAAGACGATTTTGCCTGCTTTGGGAATATACAAGGCCAGAAAAGGCCAGTTGGCAATTTTCAGGTGTTCCGCCTCCAACAAGTCCCTGCCGTTTTTGTCGGTAAAAGCGGTACGGTTGACGATCTTGAAATTCCGGTCGACCTCGACCAGGTCGGTAACGGTTGCGCCGATCATGCCGGTCCTGCCTTGTTCCAGGGGTACGATGGCGGCTGTATTCATCGACCATTTTTCCGGGCCTTCACCCACCCCGCCGAATTGCCGCAGGTAATTGCCCTCGCGGTCGAAAACATAGACGGTTGAAGTCCGGTAGTAATCCAGCACCCAGATCTGATCGCGGACCATTTTTACCTTTCCGGAAGGGACCGGAATGGAGTCCGGAAATTTTAAGGTGATGATTTTTTCAATCTCCAGGTGGAAAGGGGCCTGTTCCGGCATTTCCTCCCGACCGGACTCTCCTGCACAACCTGCCAGAAGGATAAACGCGACAAGGAAAAACACCAGGTGCTGGACCCGTGGGAAATGGGCAAAAGGGATCATCGGCCGGCTTTTTCAATTTATCAGATGAAAAGGTCCGTGTCCTTCACCCGCAAGTGAAGGACACGGACCTTTAAAAGCTTGTTAGAAAAGAAAATACCCCCTTGCATTGTGCAATACAAGGGTATTTCCACACGATCGGACATTTCAAATCATGAAAAAACGATCAGGAAGCGGAAGTTGAAGATAGCGTGCATGCATTGCTGCAGGTGCACTTGGGCTTTCCTTTGTATTGGTCGCCCACGCAGGCGGTGGTAGAGGTCCCGTCCGGTTGAACGGTACTCTTGCACTTGCAGCTCCAGCCGGCTGCATCGCCATCGCTCACGTTACTTCTCAACGAAACAGCAGGAGCAAAAAATAAACAGAGTACAAATAAAATGGCAAGGGATTTGAATAACGGCTTTTTCATACTTTAATTATTTAGTCCAATTTTCAATAGTTTTATCTATGCGGTAAAGATAACAAAATTGATAATCCGGAATTGAAAACATAAAAAAAAATTATCATGGGTAATGACGGCGGATGTAAGCGTGTTTCATGCGAAGTCGGGAAGCCGAAAAGTTTTGATTTTTAGCATCTGCAACGGGCCAAAAATCATGCCGACACAAAATCCTGACCAGTCCGGGCCCTGGTAACCGCGCGCATCCGGCCGACCCGATCCTGCCAGCTACCCGGCCAATCCAGCCACTTACCCGGCCTGCCTTCCGTTTCGCGTCCGTTTGCCTGCATCTTGCAAACGCAACGATTCAATAACATAAATCAACGGACATGCAACAGCACAATGCCAACGACCTGAAACTGAGTATCGACCCGAAAGAATTGAAACCGCTGTTCAAGACCAGCGCCCGGCGGCACGCCCTGGCCATGGCTTTCGACTGGGCGGTTATTTTTGCCACCATTTTCGGCTGTATTCTTGTTTTTAATCCTTTTACTTATCTGCTGGCAGTTATCACCATCGGCGCCCGAATGCACGCCCTGGCCATCCTGATGCACGACGCCACCCATTACCGCTTCCTGAAAAACCGGAAATGGAACGACCTGCTCACCAACCTGCTGACCATGTACCCGCTGTTTACCTCCATCGAGAAATACCGGCAGAACCATTTCAAGCACCACAACCACCTGAACACCGAAGAAGACCCCGATTGGGTAGCCAAGCTGGGTAAGCGGGCATTTACCTTCCCGAAAACCCGCGCCGAATTCCTGACAACGGTCTTTTCCTACCTGATCATGTACCAGGGGATCATGGACGCTGTCTGGTTTCTGCGGCGGTTCAGCGCACCGGAAATGAAATCGACCGGAAAACCGGAAAACCCGTGGCCGAGGGCCCTGTTCTTCATCGCTCTGTTCGCGACCCTGACCGTCACCGGCGGCTGGAAAATCTACGCCTTGTTCTGGATCGTACCTTACCTGTCTACCTTCTTCATGTTCCAGTATATCCGCAGCGTAGCGGAGCATTTCGGCGAACTGGCTTACGACCATCTGCTCACGTCCACCCGTTCGGTGAAGCCCAATTGGGTGGAGCAGTTCTTTATTGCACCGCACCAGGTCGGCTATCACCTCGAACACCACCTCTACCCGGGCGTGCCCTTCTACAACCTCCCGAAATTGCACCAACTGCTGATGACCGACTCCGACTACTGCGGCAAAGCCCATATCACGCAAGGTTATGTCGGCGGGTTGCTGAATGAACTGGGCGCCCCTGAAATGATGGCTGCCAGATAAAAAAAAACAGCCGCCATGCAAAAGCGCATGGCAGCTGCCTTAACCACAAGATCAAATATTAGTGCGTAATGACAATGCGCTGGGTGGTCTGGGTGCCGTCCGGATGATTGAACCGGATGATGTACAGGCCGTTGCCGAACCGCGAAGTGTCGATGTCCAGCCGCCGGTCCGGCTGCTTTTGCCCGAACACGGTCTTGCCTTCGGAATTGATGATCGTAACCAGGTCCACGTTCAGTTCTTCCGGGATCAATACGCTGAGGGCGCCGTCGGCCGGGTTGGGGAAAACGGCGATTTGCTCTCCGATTTCCGTTATCGCATCAGGCTGGGTTTTGGGGAATTCGCCGCCGCCCTGGCTGAAGGCGTTGCATCCGGTAAAGCAATGCGATCCGGTCCAGGCAACCTGTTCCACACAGACCGTTCCCACACGCCAACTGAAGCAGTAATTTTGAAAGCCGCCCAGTGAAATATACGGAACGTTGGTCTGGAAAACCGCCTTAATTTTTTTCCCTGATCCGCAACATGCAGGATCATTGTAGGTGATCTCCAGCAAGAACTGTGTTGCGCCTTGCGGCGGACTCCAGGTGAATGCAACAGTGGTTGACGGATAGGGTAAACATTTGGCCGTTTCCAGGGTCGGCGCGTAGCAAAGATTGTCCAGGATCGAGCAGTCGATCTCTCCGCAAAGCTCGCAGTTCTCGCTGTCGGCAAAGCTGTCCGGAGCGAAGCTGCCGGATTTCCAGGCGCCATAGCAAACATCACTGCATAATGTCGATACCCGGTGGATCACAAAGTAGTAAAGATCCGGCGCTGCTTGCGTATACAAGGTAAACGGACCGGGGCCGGAAGTGGTGGTTTCCAGAACAAAGGTATAGGGCCCGCCGGTCTTATTCGGACTGGAAAGCACGGTCCATTGGTGCGTCGCGCCGATTTTGTCGTATTCGGCGAAATCGCGCACTACTATCTCCATGCCTTCTTCCCCGTCCAGCAGGTCATAGTTGAAAGATGCCGATACGAGATCATCGCAGCAGACGACCGTGAACCTCCTCGTTGCCTCTGCCCACCCGATACATTCCGGGAAATTGCCGATCGCCAGTTTGATCTCGTATTCAAATCCCGGCTCAAAGGTTAGCGTTGAAGGAAGTAACTCCGAAAGGTTGAGCACGCCGATCGAATTTGCCAGGGTCCAGTCGTACAGGTAGAAGGGGGCAAAAGGCGCATTCGGATCGCCGATCGGACGCCGGACAGCGTCCAACCAGAACCGATCGCAGGCGGAAGTTCCCTCAGCGTTGAGATAGACGTCCTCGCCGGCGCAGAAGACGTCCTTGTCGGCGCCGGATTCGTCCTCAAAATGGAAATCGACCACAGCGTCATCCGAATAAGTGGGGACCGCCACCCGGGTTTCAATGATTCCGCATATATCGGAATAGTGCCGGATATAATAAAACCGGCTCAGGTCCAGCCAGTCGAAAGTAACGAACAAGCCGCCGTCAACCGTACTGATCAGTTCCCCGCCTTCGGTCACTCCCGGCGTATCGGTCGCCCATAGCTCCCAATGGTCATTGATGATGTTGGGATTTTCGGCAATGCCGTATGCGGAAAAAACACCGCCGCTGCAATTGATCTGAACCGTGAAGTCCGTGCCGCCTGAGGAAGACAAAGCGCCGCTTTCAATAAATACGCCTGAATCCCAAAAATCATCCCGTACATCCCCGATGGCGAGGGTAATATGGTAGGTTTCGCAGGGGGAGAGATCGACTTTCCGGGCAACCAGTCTTTTGGTAAGCCCGTCGTATTGCACGGTGGGGCTGCCGCAATTATCCCGGAATAAAATTGAATTTGTACCGAAGCCCGGTGAGTGGCAATCTTTCGTCCAACCGCCATTGATGGTGTTTACGGAAACAGGCGTGAGATCGCCGGGAACGAGTGCTATGTTCTCTACCCCATTGATCCCCGGGCCGGAAATGAAAAAGCCGAATACGTCATTGTATCCTATATCGACATATTCGTGGTATTCCTCGGACCCGAAGACATAATTGAAGGTCAGGATGTCGCCTGATACAGTAACATCGAACTCGATAACGGCCGCATCGAATACCGCAGCGGTAGCAATCTCCTGCAACAGGGCATTCCATCCTCCTCCGTTTGCGACGGATAACCTATTGTCATTATTCGGACCAACTGCGCCGTTAATGGACCCGGTAGTGAGAATTACCCCCGTAGGAATGGTCACGTTCTGCGTGCCGACGGTGCCATTGGTGAAACGGCCGACAGCCCCCGGCGCCGCCGTTATGTGCGCATTGGTAATGATGATACCCGGACCGGCGAGGGTCTGGACAAGTTCATCGTCTGTGAGCAAATTGTCAACGGAAAGCGTCTGGGGCAAGGCGGTGACCCAGCAAAACAAGGCGAATAACAATAGTATAAATGGCTTATTCATGGCGGGTTACTTTAAATAGGTTTGGAAATAGTAGTTCATCCTCCTGGCGATGGCCGCAAAGTGTTCATCGACCCGTTTTTTGGCAAAACCCCTGCGGGCGAGGACTTCGGTGTCAAGACTGAGCGTAATCTTTTTGTTGGCAAAGTCGCCGCTGAGGGTCTGAAAATCGAGGCTGAACATATTGCAAAACTGGTCGAGCGCCTGGGCTGTCGGAAAATTCAAATTCCTGATATCCAGGGAATAACTGCCCGACAACTCCCCTTCCGGGAGCCGGATGATAAAATTTGAAGAAATCGAAGCCGGAACGGCATCACTGATCCCACCCTGGGTTTCAGCCGCCTTCTGGGCCGACAGGCCGCCCGAAGCAAAAAAGAGTAGCGCGATAACCAGCATCGTGGTTATCCGGGTCATGTTCTTCATGATCAGAAAGATTTAATTAGGTTAATGAATGGTTTGCAAGTCACAACAAAAGGCACGGCAATTGAATGCTGATGAGATGTGCATCAGCTCAATAAAGAGCAACCTTTTTGTCGTGTTTACTTTTGTTTTGTGATTGTTGAGGGTATAAGGACCCCGGTGGGCGGATGTGACAAAAAAATTAATATTAGGTGATGCTAAGCCGGTCAGGGCGATGAAAACCGGTTATTTTGCCTGAAGGCGCTTTAATAGATCATTGGCCGTTTCGATCCCTTTTGGGTCCAGTCCCAGCCACCCGGCCGCCTGCCGGACGAGCTGCTCCGGCGTCAGCCCGTTTTCCCGCCAGGTCTTCAACGCTCCTGCCCCTTTTGATTTGGAAAGCTTTTCGCCCTGCTCGTCCTTCACCAGCGGATGGTGCAGGAAGGCCGTTTGGAAAAAAGCCTGCTCACCCAGGCATTGCGCCAGGTACAATTGCGCGGCCGTGGATTCCAGCAGATCCACCCCCCGGACGATAAAGTTGATCCCCCACAGCAGATCATCCGTTAGCGAAGCGACCTGGTAGGCCGGCATCCCGTTCTTTTGGCGGACCACAAAGTCGCCCATGGATTTGATCAATTGATCAATTGTTCGATTTTGGGATTGATCCGATTGGTTCGATTGATCCGATTGGTTCAATTCCTCGATTCCTCGATTCCTCAATTCCTCAATAAAAGATTGATTCAATTCCTCGATTGCCCCATCCAGCATCCTCCGTCCGCCATAGCTTCTCAAGAGCGTCGGCAGGCTGCCGCCAGGGTCCAGCACCTTCCCCCGCCAGGCCGTCTCCTCCCCATCCCAGGCAAGTCGCTTATCCCGGCAGGTACCCGGATAGCGCCCGTCGGGCGACAAATCCCGGATTTCCTTCCGGGAGCATTCACAAACGTACAAATGGCCTTCCTGCCGCAGTTTTTCCAGATTTTTTTGATACAGGTCAAGACGCAAATGCTGGGAAAAGCGTTTAAAGAATTCGTCTGGTCCTGTGGGCCCCCGGTCAAATTCGACGCCCAGCCAATCGAGGGTGCGGAAGATGTCCTCGACGTATTCGGGGCGCATGCGGTCGGCGTCGAGGTCGTCAATGCGCAACCACAGTTCGGCATCCATTGCGCGGGCCAGCGCCCAGGTAATGAGGAACGAAATGCCGTTACCCGGGTGCAGCCACCCGCTGGGCGTAGGCGCGATGCGTGTGCTGACGTTGGTCAAAATTTGATTAATTTTGCAGGCGTTGCAACCAACCTGGTTGGCCGGCAACCGACCGTAAAATTAAAAAAGAGCGAGGAAATTGGGGTTTTACCTGAAATGAATAAAATCTCTGAACGGCATATTCAGCGAATAAATAACGACCCGGGGGCCGCAGCAACCCTTTTTTGGGCCGTCGCCCTGGTCGTGTCAGCCGGCCTTTTCAACCCGGCGACGGCCCAGGTCCAATTGCTGGGCCCCGGGGTCAACAGCGGGTACGACGAATCGGTGCCTGTCATCAGCGCCGACGGACAGGCCCTGTTCTTTACCCGGAAAGGACACCCCCAGAATCTGGGCGAAAAAAGCCTCGAAGATGTCTGGATGAGCCGCCTGCTCCCCAATAACCAATGGGCCAGGGCCGTCAACCTGGGGCCGACCGTCAACGATCGCTATGTCAATGTGCCGGTCAGCGTGGGGCCCAACAAGAATTCCCTGTACTTTACATCCGGTCCCGATTACGACCTTGTACGGGCTTCGAGCACCGGCCGCGGATGGAGTTTCCCGGAAACGCTTACCAATGACGCCTTTTTTCGCGAAGGTAAGATCCATTCCTATTCGCTCAGCCAGGACGGGAAAACCCTGTTCTTCTCCTGGTCCGGCGAAGAAGGCAACCCGGATCTGTACATTACCTTTCGCCTGGATAACGACGCCTGGACAACCCCGCTGCCGCTGCCCGTCAATTCGCCCGGGACGGAGATCAACCCCTTTTTCGCCCGCGACGGCCGAACCCTTTATTTCGCCAGCAACGGATTGGGCGGTCGAGGCCGTTTGGACCTGTTTCTGACCCGCCGCCTGGACGATTCCTGGCAGCAGTGGTCCGAACCCGAAAACCTGGGCCCCGATGTCAATTCAGCCGACGACAATGCCTATATCAGCCTGACCGCCCGCGGCGATGAAGCCTACCTGGTGGTCAAAAGCGAAACCGGCGACCTCAATATCGGGGTGTTGCTGCTGCCGCAGGAACTCCAGCCCAGCCCGGTTGCCGTTTACGAAGGCCGGCTGGTTTCGGCGGAAACCGGCACTGCGCCCAACGGCGTTACGTTGGAAATGGTCAAACTCAAGAACCCCGGCGCCCCGCCGGTCAGGTTGCGGCTGTCGCAGGACGGCGCCTTCCGGCTGACGCTGCCCAGGAATGAACCGCGAGGACTATTCGCCTCAGCCCCCGGCTATTTGCCCGCCGGGATCGATCTGGAAAATACCGAAACCGAAAGCCTGCCTGAAAACCTGGGATCATCGGCCACCTTCAGCGCCGCCTACAGGGATCGGGACAAACGCATCAGCCTGCTGCAGGACCGGCTTACCCAGATCGAGGATGCCGAGATCGGGTATCGGCGCCAGGCGAACGCCTCCCTCAAGGTCGTCAGGGAAAAAAACATTGAACCCGAAGACAACCTTTCGGCGCCCGTTATGGATTCTTTGCTGCGCACTTTCCAACTCCTCTTTGCCGGCAACCGGGCCAAAACCGACCGGGATACCCTGGTCGCGCGGGATTCGCTGGGCCGGCTCCCTGAAGACCAGGAGTTGCAGGATCTTCGGCGCCAATACGAAGCGTATTACCACCCGGATACCCCGCCGCCCGCAGCGGAACCGAGTCAGCAGGTGCCTGACGGCGTACGCCGTTTTGAAACCATCCTGGAAGAAACCCGGCGGGAATTGCTTCAGGTGCTTCGGCCTTTGATTATCCAGACCATGGAGGAAGAGTACTGGCCCCAGGTGAGGAGTGAAACGGAGAAGAACGTGGACCCGGCGGCCCAGATCAGATTGCGCGAAAATGAGGCCCAGATCAAGGAAGAGGTCCGCCAGGATTATGTGATCCTCAATCCCGGCGCATATGATTTTCCCGAACATGCGGGAGAAGAACCCTGGGAAAAGGAATTGCGCCAGAAACTGAGGGGGTCTTTGCGCAGGCAGATCGATGAACTCGTCCGGAAGTCCCTTGGAGACAATATGCGCAGTACCATGCAGTTGCGCACCCTCCAGATCCTGAAAGACCTGGAAGGGAACGGGATCCAAAAAGAAATGGACCGGCTCGTGCTCGAACAGATCAAAGAGGAGGAACGGCAGGTCGATCCCTGGGGAGGGGACCGGGAAACCGGGTTGACGATCAAGAGCGGACTGCCGGCCATTTCAAAGGGATATGAAGAAATTCAGACCAGGTTATTGCTGATTCCCATCGAAGCGGGCCGGAGTACGGTGTTGAGCAATATCTTTTTCAACCCGAATAACGCCCAACTCAAGGAAGCTTCCTATCCCGAACTGGAGCGCGTGGTGCGCTTCCTGACGGATAATCCGGGGTTGATCGTGGAGATCGGCGCGCATACCGACGGCTACCCCAGTCACGCCGCCGCTATTCAGCTCAGCGCCCAGCGGGCCAAGCGCATTTACGATTATTTGCTGGCGCAAGGGATCGGCAAAAACCGGCTCCGTTACCGCGGATACGGCAAAACCCGGCCCATCGCCTCCAACGATTCCCAGGAAGGCCGCCGGATGAACCAACGCATTGAACTCAAAATCCTTTCCACCGAATAATGAAATTTGTCTCCGAACAAATCATCGAAACCGTCGCCGACGAGCTGGATACCACCGAAAGCGCTTACGAAGCCGCTGTCATGGATCTCGAAGAACGGCAACCTGTCATACTGGCCTACCTGTTTACCGAAGATTTCGAAGCCTTCAGTCAGCAGGAACGCGATTTTATCCTGTACCTCCTGATCGTCCTGTGGAAAGCCATAGAACGGGTGAACGGGGAAGTGATCCCCGCCACTGAGGATAACCTCATGGACGCCGAGGAAAAAAACTGGTCCCTGCTGCAGGATGTCAAGGCCACCCGTTTCCACGAACGGCTCGACGTATTCTTTCAGGATTATCCCCAGGAGGACCTGCTGGCTTTCGTCGAAGATGCCCTCTCGGATGAAGAAGACGAGTGGGTGACCAAAGAGGGCCGCGAAGCCGTTTTCATCACCCTCAAGTCGATCATCGACTGCTGGACCCAGGCATGAGCCCCTGAAGGCCGGGCAGGATTATGTCCGGTTTCCAGGCAAGCTTTCTTGGGCGGAAGGGAAATTGCCTTCGCATCCTCAATTCAACCAAGCGTGCCGCGTGGCAGGCCAAATCAACCCCCGATCGCCGTAGCCTCGGCGAAGGAGGTAAATCAACAAATCCACAATAAATTGCCCGCAAAAGCAAAAATACCGAAGATCAGACCCAATATATGGTGGGCGGCAGCCGTAGCAGCCTATGTGGGCCTCCTGTTCTGGTACCGGTACCGCGAGGTATGGGGAACGCCGTATTGGGGAAACGACGACGTGGTGCAACACCTGATCTGGTCCTTTCGCGACCAGCACTTCAAACCCGGAGATCCCTGGGTGATCACGTCCGGCGCCCTCCAGCCGTGGGGGTATTACGGTATGATCTGGCTCCTGAGCCGGTTCATTGACCCGGTGACCATTTCCCGAATTTTTCCGGTCTTTACGCTGTATGCCGCCTGTTTTTCCGCGTTTTTTCTGGTCAAACGGCGTTTCGGGTGGGCATTAGGGCTTTGCGCCGTGCTCATGTTCAGCAATATTCCGCTGGAGCGCATGGCCGGATTCATGGCCAGGGCGTTTTCCATTCCGTTCATGCTGTTGTTCCTGTGTTTTTGGGACGCCGGCCGAAAGAAGGCTGCGGGTTGGACCGCGGCCGTCAGCGCGTTTTTTTACCCGTCGGCATTTTTGACGCTGGGGTGTTTTACAGTATTGAATTACGCCTGGGATCTGCTCGCTGAGCGGCGGGAACAGACCGGCAACCGGACCCTGAAAAGCCGGCTTATCGTCTGGCCGCAAAAAGATCTTTTTTGGTTGGCGGGGTGCTTTATCGTCCCGCTGGGTTTTCTGTTCCTGAAATCCTGGACCCTCAATCATCATCCGCTGGTGGGGCCGTTTTTTTCCAGGGAGGCGCTGATGTCCATGCCGGAATTTGCGCCCGGCGGCCGTGTCGATTTCCATATTCAGATGGACCCCGGACAGCCCTGGAAATTCCCGCTCCGGCATTACCTGAAACTGCCCCTGCCGGATATCACGCTGGTCCTTCTTGCTGCGTTGTTTGCAGGCAGCTGGTTCTTCCTGAAACAGCATCAGCGATACTTCCGGCATGTCATCCTGTTTGCGGCATCGGGCATGGCCTGCTTTTATCTGGCTCAATGGCTGCTACCGCGCCTGTTCCAACCAGACCGGTACCTGTATTTCTCCCTGCTCAGCGCCTGGTTCCTGTTTGCCATCGGCGCTCTCTCCCCCTCCGGAGGGGGCAGGGGGAGGATACCCCTCTCCGGAGGGGGCAGAGGGCGGAACCCAGCCCTCGCTTTCAGACTCGTCCCGATCCTTCTGATCCCATTGACGGCCTGGTCGGTCTTCAAGGCCCGGTCGCCGAAGGAGTCGGGGATCTATCGCTACGGGGATTACGCCGCCTTGTACGACAAGATCAAAAGTTTTGATCACCCCGTGAAAATCGCCGGACCGACGGAAGTGACCCCGGAGATTCCCTGGTTTTGCAGGCAATCCGTGCTGTTCAGCGATGAATCCTGCCACGCACTTTATTTCACGCGGTATTACGATCTGATCCAGGAGCCGGTCCGGGACTTTATCCGGGCTTACACGGCGACGGATTCGCTTCCGGTCCTTGAGCTGTTTCGGGATCACCAGGTCGATTACCTCATCCTCGACAAATTCTTTTTTGAGCACAACCGGATGTACCTGTTCGAACCCTTTCAAACCCAGGTGAAACAACTGACGGAAGGAAAGACCGGGGCGGATTACTGGCTGACCCATGCGCCGGATTCCCTGATCATCCCCGTCGATTGGCGCTACAGCCTGCTGGACGGAGCCCGGACGCTGGAGGTGTATGGAAATGAGCACATCGGCAAGTAGGGAATCGCTATGAACCCTCCTTCGCTGAAGCTTCGGCCTCCGGACGACGAAGTCGCCTTCGGCTGACGGAGTCGACGGGCGGAGCAACAACCATAAACCAAAATAAACCCGCCTCCGCCGAGGCTATGGCGGGCGGTGCCATCATAAACCAAAATAAACAACCATAAACCAAAATAAACAACCATAAACCAAAATAACCCCCAAATTTCCGTAACTTTGTATATCCTCATTGAAATGGGGGCTTTGGTTGGGCATTTTTGCGGATCTGTTTGCCATAGTTTTCATTTTCAAGTGGGTTTATTCTTTAACTTAAATCAATTTATGGCCAGGTCTCAGGATTCGTTCAACAAAAAAGAACAGGAAAAAAAGCGCAAGAAAAAGAATCAGGATAAACAGGAACGCCGGGAAAAGCGCAAAGCCGAAAAAGCGCAAAGCGGGCCCAAGACGCTTGAGGAAATGTTTTCCTACGTAGATGAAAACGGCAATCTCACCTCCACTCCTCCTGATCCTTCCAAGAGAAAAGTCATCAAGGCCGAAGATATCGTGCTGGGCGTTCCGCCGAGGGATGATTCGCCGATGGACACGGTACGCATGGGCCGGGTGAAGTTTTTCAATGATGAAAAAGGCTACGGTTTTATTGTGGACCAGGAAACCAAGGACAGTGTCTTTGTTCACATCAACAACCTGTCGGGCCCGATCCGGGAAAACGATATGGTATCTTTTGAGGTGGAAATGGGCAACCGGGGGCCCAGCGCAGTGAATGTACAGTTATTGGACTAAAGCGCGGTCTCCTGAGCTTCCACTTTTTCTTTTTCTACCTCCCGGAAGCTTATAAACACAATACCTGCAATCAGGCAGACCACGCCTCCGAATACGGCAGCCAACCGGATGCCCAGGTCGTCGTGAGGGTCTTTCCCAAACAGGGTCAGGATAGCGAAGATCATGATGCCGACCGTCTGGCCGAGTTTGGTGGAGAAATTGCGCACGGCAAAGAACATAGCCTCCTTCTGCTGCCCGGTCTTCCGGCCGTCGTGCACGGCGATCTCCGCAATGATCGCAAAGGGAAGGATGCCCAGGAATGCGGCTGGGATGGCCGCAAAAATGGCAAAACCGAAGATCTGCCAGGTAGCGGGCATGGGGAGCTTGCCGAAAAAGAAGATGCCCATGAGCAGAATGCCCTGGAAGAAGAGGGAATACAGCATCAGCCGCCGTTTGTCGATGCGGTCGGTCAGCCGGATCACCAATGGGTAAAACAGCAGCGAAACCATCACCAGCACAAACATCACCTGCCCGCCGATAGACTCCTCCAGCGAGAGCAGCACCCGCACAAAGTACAGCAGGCCGCTGCTGATGATGGTGAGCGAAACAAAATAGGAACAGTCGGCAGCGATGAATACCAGGAAATTGCGATGCGACAAAATATGTTTAACCGCCTCTTTCAGGGGGATGGTCACCGGGCTTCCCTTGCAGTGTTTTTCCTCGTCGATCACCAGTACAGGCACGATCATGAACAGGCCGCCCAGCGCATACAATCCGCCGATGGCAATCTGGAAGGCCTGGATCCGTTTTTCCAGGTGGAAGGCGCTCTGGATCCAGTCGGCCAGGCCCGGGGTCTGTGATGATACGATCACGCCCACAACAAAGGCCAGCGAGATCAGGGCCGACATGTTGACCTTCTCCTTCGGGCCGTGCGCCAGTTCGGGCAGCAGCGCGTTGAACGGGATGATGTAAAACGTCAGCGACAGGTAAAAGCCGATCTGGATCAGGGCCAGCCACCACACGTTCTGGTAACTCTCATGATATTCCAGCGGGGTAAAGATCAGAACGCCGAGGACCACGGATGGCAGGATCGCCGCCCGAAGGAACGGAATTCGCCGGCCCTTGCGGTGTTGCGAACGGTCGCTGAGGAAGGCGATCAGCGGGTCCGTTACAGCATCCAGCAGGCGGCCGCTCGCCGCGATCAGGGATAAAATGGTGAAAAATCCCAAAACCGTTACCTGCGGCACCAACCCCGAAAGGTTTGAATTGTTGGGCGGTACGTAAAAATAGATCAACATCACGGTTACGATATTGATCATGATGGACCAGCCCAGCATACCGCAGGCATAACCCAGTCGCCCAGCCCTGGAAAGTGAGGTTTCGGACATGCGGCGAAGCTACGTATTTTATTTTTTGGGATGGAAAAGTTTCGATGAAGGCCGGAATATCCGGGGTCGGCAGGAGTTAAACCGGGACCGGCTGCTTATTGTATTTGTTTCGATACTCGATCGGCGTCAATCCGGTAATTTTCTTGAATACATCCCGGAAAGCCTTGGTATCCGTATAACCCACGTCGAACATGACCTCCGTGATGTTCTTGCGGCTCGTCTCAAAACTCCGTTTGGCCGCCTCGATCTTGACCCGCTGCATGTATTCCACGATGGTGTTGTTGGTCGCTTTCTTGAAACGCCGTTCAAAACTGCGGCGGCCGATAGCGTACATGCCGGCCAATTGGTCAACGGAGATCTTATCCTGGTAATTGTCCTCAATGAAATGCTGGGCCTGAAGCACCTCGTCATCGTCGTGCTCTTTCTGACCCTGGAACATGACGAAGTCCGATTGGGTGTTGCGGCTGATGTCGATGGCAAAAAACTTTGCAGCATGGATAGCGATCGACCGATCCGTATATTTTTCCACCAGGTACAGCAGCAGGTTCCAGTACGAGCTCGCGCCGCCGCTGGAGTAGATGCCCTGTTCCTCGGTGACGATGCTGCCGTCGACCATTTCGATATCCGGAAACATGGCCTTGAACTGGTTAGCGAACAGCCAGTGGGTCGAACACTGCTTACCCGACAGCAATCCGGTGGAGGCCAGCAAAAAAGCCCCGACGCAAAGCGATGCCACTTCCGCGCCGTTGCGGTATTGCTGTACGATCCAGGGCAGCAGCCCCTTGTTCCGCTCCAGCGCCGCTTTCATGTCGCCGCTCAGGGCGGGAATGATGATCAGGTCCGTCTTTGTGATTTCAGTCGTCAGCCGGTCCGGGTGAACGGCAAACAGCCCGTCGTTCAGCCGCACCTCTTTTGACAGCCCCACCAACTGGACATTGAATAACGGCGCTTTGCCGGCTGCTGCCAGGAATTGATTGACCGCCGTGAACATATACCGCGGATCGACAATGGCGGCCGGTACCGCAGTTTCGGGGACGAGAATGGATACATGTTTCATACAACAAATTTACAGCATTGAATTGTCGGAATCAACCCCTCCAATTGTCGTTTTTCTACTCGGCACTGTGTCGGATTCCCACGCATCTTTGCAGGGTCAATTGAAATCACCCGACTGACCACTTACGATTAAATTTAATTGCAATGAAAAAGAAAAAAATCGCTTACTGGATCGCCACCGGCGTTACCCTGGCGCCGTATTTTTTACGGAAGCGGTATGACCGTGCCGCGGCGGTTGCCTGAATCCGTTTCATTCAAATCAAAATCAGTATGTATGGAAAATCATGCTTTTGAAAAAGAGACCCTGACGGTTTACGTGGCGGCCGAATCCTTTCCCGAAGGGGTGTTGAAAGCCCATCAGACGCTTCACGCGGCCGTTGGCCGGAGCGATGATCGCCGGTATTTCGGCATTTCCTGGCCGGACGGCAACGGCGGAATTCATTACCTGGCGGCGGCGGAAGTACTGGAGAAAACCGAACCCGAAAGCCTCGGATTAAAGACCTTCACCATCAGGGAAGGACCGTATATCGGCATCACCCTGCGCAATTACATGCAGGATATTCCCGCTATCGGACGTTCCTTCGAAATCCTCCTTGACGATCCCCGGATTGCACACGACGGCTATTGCCTGGAATGGTACCTCTCGGAGGAGGAGATGATCTGTCTCGTGCCGATTGAGTAATTGAACCGAATGATTGGATTGGTCCGAATGATCCGATTTCGCCGACCCCAAGACGGACGCCTAAAATCGAACCAATCGAACCAATCGAACCAATCGAACCAATTTATAGATGGCCAAAATCAACGCTTACCTCACCTTCAACGGCAACTGCCGCGAGGCCATGGCCTTCTACCAGGAATGCCTCGGCGGCGAACTGACCCTGCAGACGCTCGGCGATGCGGAGGAGGATATCCCCGTTGAGCTCAGGCAGGTCATCCTGCATGCCGTCCTGGTAGCGGATTCGCTGGTATTGATGGGGTCGGACATGGTCGGGGAAAAAGGGCTTCAACGTGGGAATTCGGTTTCTCTTTGCCTCAACTGCACCGGTGAGGAGGAGATCCGGCGGTTGTACTACCGGTTGTCGGAAGGCGGCCAGGCGACCGATCCGTTGGAAGATACCTTTTGGGGCGACCTGTTCGGCGGCCTGACCGACCAATTCGGGAACCATTGGATCTTGAATTATAACCGGTCCTGATCCGCCGGGAAATACCCCTGTTTTGGCCGAACCGGCAATTTCGGTTATATTTGGCTTGATAACCTGATTTCAAACCAAATAAACCGGAAGAATATCCGGAACCCTAACGCATGAAAAACTTTATCCTCTTCATTCTGGCGTGTTGTTCCCTCAATTTTTTGACTGCCCGGGAACCCTCCACGCCGTCACCCATCGTTTTTATTTATGATGCCAGCGGCTCCATGTGGGGCAAAATGGGCGACCGTACAAAAATGGAAATCGCCTCTACCGTGCTGGCCGGTTCACTGGAAAAACTGGGGCAGGAGCAGCAGGTCGGACTGGTGGCTTACGGCCACCGGCAGAAAAGCGACTGCAAGGACGTGGAATTCCTCGTGGGTATCGAAAATACTTCCAAAAAAACCGTGGCCGATGCTGTGAAAGGGATCAAACCCCTCGGAAAGACCCCCCTGGCCTATTCGGCAACCCAGGTTTTTGACCGGCTCAGGGCAACCAAAACCAGCGCTACCGTCATCCTGGTGACCGACGGGATCGAATCCTGCGACGGGAATATCTGCGAGGTGGTCAAGGCCGCTAAAGCGGAAGGCATCGACTTCAGGCTGCACATCGTCGGATTCGGCTTGCAACCCGGCGAATCGGCGCAATTGGAGTGCGCAGCCAAAGCCGGTGACGGCCGGTATTTCGACGCCGCCGATGCTGACGGCCTGGCCGATGTGCTGAACGTCGCTACCGAAACCACCGTAGATGATCCGCCGGCAACCTTCTCGGTATTTGCGATCAAGAACGGGAAACCGGTTGACGCCATCGTCACCGCCTTCAAAGCCGGCTCAAAGGACGAAGCGGACCGCGTACGGACGTACCGGGATACCGGATTCCTGAGCCTGACCCCCGGCAAATACGACCTGGCCGTCGCGCCGCTGGAGAACACCGATCTTTCGGCATTGTCCCTGACGGTGGAGGTGCTGCCGGATGCGATCACCCACCGGACCGTGAGCTTTGACGGCGCAAAGGTCCAGGTGACCACGCTCAACAACGGCGAAGGCTGGGATGCTTCCGTTCAGATCCTGGAAAGGAGGACCAACAAACCGGTCGCTTCCGGGAGGACCTACGGAAGACCCCTGGATATGGAAGTCGATCCGGGAACCTATGACCTGCTCATCAAGGCGCTGGCCTTGGAGGGAGCCGATATCGAATACAAAATGGAAAACGTGGAGATAAAGGCCGGCGAAGTAAAGACCCTTTCCCATGCCTTTGCATCCGGCGTTGCCCTCATCGGCGTGAAGAGCGGCGGCGAACTGGCGGATGCCACCGTCTTTTTTACTGATGTGAAAACCGGCAAAAATGTGGCCGGCGGCCGGACGTATACCGCCGATACCAGCAATCCGAAAAAATTCCTACTGACGCCGGGGACCTATTCCGTAGCCGTCACGACCCTCGGCAAACACAAGGGACACAAGGATACCTTCCAGATAGAGGTGAAGGCCGGACAAACGGTGGAGAAGAACCTGAGCTTCTAGCGCCGTTGTTTTCAACGGATACGCCGTTCATTTGCGCATTCGGCCCGCCGGCAGCCTGCATTTGCTGGTCGGAGCGGGCGCATATGCCCTCGGTTTCCCGGACCTGATGGTGGGCCTGGACCCTAAAAACAAGGACAAAGGCTGGGATGTCCGGATTGCGGACGCCTGGTCGTTGTTCGGAGAATACTATTTCGATGAAGCGGGCCGGAAATGGTTTGCCGGGCTTCAGGCGGGCATACAGAACTTCAGGATCCGGAATGAGGGATTGCCCGGCGCTGAAAGCCGGTATCGCAACCTGATCCTGATGCCGTCCGTGGGGTATTCCTGGTCGCCGTTCAGGATCCCCGTGTACATCAAACCCTGGGTAGGGATCGGGTATACCGCAAAGGTCTCCGGCAATAACCGGATAGAAGGAGCTGAATACAACATTTCTCCCATTCTTCCGTTTGCGACCCTGCATATGGGCTATGTTTTTTGATCTTGAAAGGCGTTTGTTCCCCCCGGATTACTAAGCGAGCCTGGCCCCCAGGACAGGCCGATTGGTAAGCCGGGGGCACGCACCTGGCCCCCAGGACAGGCCGATTGGTAAGCCGGGGGCTTAGCTTAGGCAGGCTTCTCAATCCCTGCGGGCTTAAGAATCCGGGCCCCGGATAGCCGATTGGGTTTCCTGGTCGGTAAACACCGGGCAAATGCCGAAAACAACGTCCATGCCTGCAGATAAGCAGATACCTTGGGCACGCAAACCGGATCGACCGGAAAATAATTACCAACCGTTTTTCCCGCAACCCGGTCTATGCCGCCCTGATGCTGTCCTACCTGGGCTTTTTCCTGATGCTGCCAAACGCGCTGAGCCTCTGTTTTCTGACGTTGAGCTATTTCAGCCTGGCAGTCAAGATCCGGTTGGAGGAGGATTATCTGGACGGGATACACGGGGCAGCGTTCAGGGATTATCGGGCGCGGGTTCGACGCTGGATTTAATAGTTTCGCGTTGTGATGACCAACAGCGGGTCGAAAACACAACGGTAACCAAAAGCGGAGATACAAATGCAAAATGTAAAAGAAAAAATTCAAAATGTAGAAGTGGCGGCCGTGCAATTTGAGACTGCCCGTTGTTTCCTGGAGGTGAAATTTTACCTTTAAACCGATCACCAACCCACCGGGCCGAATGCAAAAAATCTCCAACAAAAATGCCTACAATAAAATAGCCGGCCAATGGGCGGAAAACCGCCGCAGGTCATTCGTCAGCCGGTTGGTAACGGATTTCGGCGCCCGCCTGGCGCCCGGCGCCCGGATACTGGATCTCGGTTGCGGTTGCGGCATACCGAATGCGGAATATATGAGTCAACGGGGCTTCTCCGTTACCGGCATCGATGCCGCCGCAGAGATGATCCGGATCGCTGAAGGCCTGCAACTGCCGAACGCCAGGTTCGAGGTTTGCGATATCCTCGAATACGACGGTGGGGAACCCTTCGACGCCATCCTCGCCTGGGACTCCCTGTTCCATCTGCCTTATGCGGCGCAGGCCGGGATTTTTCGCAAAATCGGCAAGTGGCTGAACGCCGGCGGCCTGTTTCTGTTTTCGCACAGCGGTGTGGACGGCGAGATCACCGGCGAGATGTTCGGCGAATCCTTCTATTACAGCGGCTTGTCCACGGATGCCGTACGCCGTGTGCTGGCAGAAGCCGGCTTTGAAATCGAAATGCTGGCGGAGGATTACCGCGAACGGGATACGCACAAAGGGCTGGTGGTGCTGGCGCGGTTGAAAAGGGACGACGTTGCCGGCCCCGTCCGGTTGTTATAGAAGAAAACAACGAAAGATGATAAAATATTACCTTTGCCATCCAATTCACGTGTTCCTTTAGCAAGATTATTCCGCTTCAATCTCAACAAAAAATCACCATGCCAAAAGGCCCATTCTAAAAATATTTATTTATCTTTGTATCTAAGATATTTAGTTAATAAGATAATAGAAAATGAAAAAGACCGCCGACCCCGAACAGGTCGCCCAATTCCGAAAGATCAGCCGGGCATATTCGGATGCGTCCATCCTGATGCACGAGGCCATTGCCCGGAAAGCCGGCCTGTCGGGTACCGACCATAAATACCTGGGCCTTATCCTCCAAAAGGGGGAAATGACAGCCGGGGAAATCGCAGGGATCACCGGATTGACCACCGGCGCCGTAACCGGGTTGATCGACCGGCTGGAAAAGAAAAAACTGGTCAGACGCCGACTGGATAAAAGCGACCGCCGCAAAGTGATGGTCGTACCGGATACCCGCCGGACTGCCGAACTGATGACGCCGCTTTTTGCCGATCTGGACCAAAAATCGACGGACCTGATTGCCTCTTTTTCCGACGACGAAATCCAAACCATCGAAAGGTACTTCCGCGAAGCCGTACGGATCATGCGGGAAACCACCGAACAACTCACCAACCCACCCTCCTGATCCATGGAAAATATCACAACCGACTACCTGCTGCGCGCCGAATGCTGGCTGTTCTTCAACACGCTGGTTTATTTCCTGATGAACGGCGCTCAACTTTTCGAGACCCTGGTCCTGGTGCCCAAATGGACGGCCGCCCCGCCGCAAAGCTTCAACCTGCTGGCCGATAAGAACGGCGTCAGCCTGAAGACCTTCTGGACGGTATTCCATTCCATCCACGAGGTGATTTTCATATTGACCATCATATTCAGCTGGAAATTGCCGCCGGTCAGGAACGGATTGCTGTTCCTGTTCGCGGCGCATTTTGCCGTCAGGGCCTGGACACTGGCCTATTTCGCGCCCGTGATCATCGGTTTTGAAAAGATGATAGCCGGTACGGTCGCAGAACAGGAAAACCTGGGTCGGAAAACTGCGCAATGGCGTAAATTGAATTATATTCGTGTCGGCTTGTTCATTGCCGTTTCCCTGGGGTTAATCCCGTTATTGTGGCAATTATTTCATATTCAAGCCACACTTTTCGGATAGGCTCTCCGGGTAACGGCTGCCCGGAATAATGAAAAAATGCCATGCAACTGCCACTACAAATGGCCAAACAACTCCGAGATGCCTGCTTCGGCTGCAACTGGACCGCGGTCAACCTCCGCGATGCGCTCGCTGGACTAACCTGGCAACAGGCTGTCACACCGGTATATTCCCTGGATACCATTGCAACCATGGTTTACCAAGTACCATAAATAATACCTGAAACAATGAAAAAATTCCTATTTCTGGCTTTGGGACTGTTTGCTGTCGTTTGCGAAAGCCAATCGCAGGATATTGAAATACAGGCGCCCGTGGGCTTTGATCAGGCTCGGAGCGGAATCCCTTCGGGTAAGCTGGATTCCATACAATATACCTCCAAAACCGTAGGCACTACCCGTAAGGCGCTGGTTTACACCCCGCCGGGTTTTGACAAAAAGAAAAAATACCCCGTACTATATCTGCTCCATGGCATCGGCGGCGACGAAAAGGAATGGTTAAGGGGGGGCAGTCCGCAGGTCATACTGGATAACCTGTATGATGAAGGGAAAGCGGAGCCGATGATCGTGGTCATGCCGAACGGCAGGGCCATGAAGGATGACCGTGCAGCGGGCAATATTTTCGCCAGGGACAAGGTGGAAGCCTTCGCCGCTTTTGAACAAGACCTGCTTAATGATCTGATCCCTTTCATCGAGAAAAAATACCCGACTCTTGCGGATCGGGAGCACCGTGCGATTGCCGGCCTTTCCATGGGCGGAGGCCAGTCCCTGAATTTCGGATTGGGGAACCTGGACAAATTTGCCTGGGTAGGCGGATTCTCCTCCGCTCCGAATACCAAAAGGCCGGAGGAACTGGTGCCCGACCCGGAAGCCGCCGGGAAGTTGCTTAAACTGTTGTGGATCTCTTGCGGCGATGCGGACGGACTGCTCCCTTTCAGCAAAAGGACCCATGATTATCTCTACGAAAAGGATGTACCGCACGTATATTATATTGAACCGGGTGTGCACGATTTCAAGGTTTGGAAAAATGGGCTGTATATGTTCTCCAGATTCCTGTTTAAACCGGTGGATGTGTCCGCTCTCCCGAAATACACCGTGTTGGGCTCTCCGGCCACCACCAATGTGAGAAGGGCCCAATACCCCCAGATACTGCCCGACAACCGGGTGGTCTTTCGCCTTAAAGCTCCGGATGCCCAAAAGGTGCAGGTTGACCTTGGAAAAAAATACGACCTGGTAAAGGATACCAGCGGCTATTGGTCCGTCACCACTGACACCATTAGCAGGGGTTTTCATTATTATTCACTTTTGATAGACGGTGTACCCTTGGCCGACCCTGCGAGTGAGACCTTTTACGGGATGGGCCGCATGGCGAGCGGAATTGAAATCCCTTACAAAGACGGTGGATTTTATGCCCTCAGGGATGTACCCCACGGCGATATCCGCATCAAAAAATATTTTTCCAGGGCATTGAATGCCTGGCGTGAAATGTATATCTACACGCCTCCGGGATACGACGATGCTGCCGAAAAATACCCTGTGCTTTACCTGCTGCATGGCGGCGGTGAAGACCAGCGTGGTTGGGCAACCCAGGGTAGAACGGATCTCATCATTGATAATCTGTTGGCCGAGGGCAAGGCCAAACCCATGTTGGTGGTCATGCTGGACGGCAATATGGGCGGCCAGGGCGGAATGGCGGGTTTTAATGAAAGTTTGCTCAGGAGCTTCGAAACGGAATTACTGCAGGCAGCTATACCTTTCGTGGAAAGCAACTACAAAGTAAAGACCGATGCCCGGGACAGAGCCCTTGCGGGGTTGTCTTTGGGAGGTCTTCAAACGCTGTATGCCGGCATCAAGAACACCGATAAGTTCGCTTACCTTGGGGTATTCAGTTCAGGCTGGTTTGCCAATAACCCGCAACTGTCGGATCCGCAATACGAGTTGATGAAAAACAATGCGGCGGCTATAAACGGCAATCTGGAACAACTGTGGATCTCGATGGGCGGACCGGAAGATATCGCCTTCAATAATTGCAAGATCATGTGTGCAAAATTTGACGAACTGGGAATCCGGTACCATTACAGTGAATACGCAGGCGGACATACCTGGCCGGTTTGGCGGCATGATTTGTTTTCCTTTGCCCAGCTATTGTTCAAATAGAAGGGGACCTGCACTCGTTCGGGTGGAAAGGCCTCCATCCCGCATTCGGTGTTTACAGGACATGCTCCTTCAAAGTATCGACTTTGTACCGTCATTGAGGGATGGGGGCGTATTAGGCTAATCCCCTGCCCCCCCCTCGTCGAAAAAAACAGCACCCCGGCCGAAAACCTGCAGAGCCTGCTCCCGACTTCCTTATTTTGTTTCGATCACCAATGCTTGTCAACTGTCATGACGCTGGATAAGCCTGTATCCAAAGCCGGGAAAAAGACCATGAAAGCCGCCGTAAGAACCCAATACGGACCACCTGAGTTATTGAACATAAAAGAGGTCGAGATCCCTGTGCCGAAGGACGATGAGGTGCTGGTGCGGGTGCATGCCGCCACCGTCAACCGCACGGATTGCGGCATCCTCTGGGCCCGGCCCTGGATCATCCGCTTTTTTACCGGCCTGCGCAAACCCCGGCTGGCGAGCACGGGCACCGATTTTGCCGGTGTGGTGGAAGCCGTCGGCAAAAGGGTATCCAACCTCTCCGTGGGCAACCGGGTCTGGGGTTTTGCCGATAACGGCCTGGGCTCGCATGCCCAATACATCACCATTCAGGCGGAAGGTAACATCCTCACCATCCCGGAGGGGATCACCTTCGAGCAGGCGGCCGCCAGTCCGGAGGGCGCCCATTATGCCTATAATTTCATCAACAAGATCAGGGTCAAGTCGGGCGACGACGTGCTGGTCAACGGGGCGAGCGGGGCCATCGGCTCGGCCTGCGTGCAATTGCTCAGGCATTTCGGCGCCAGGGTGACGGCCGTTTGCAATACCCCCAACCTTGACCTGGTCAGGTCACTGGGCGCCGACCGTGTGATCGACTACCTCCGCGAGGATTTTACAAAAGATAACCGGCAATACGACTTTGTCATGGACGCTGTCGGAAAAAGCAACTTCGGAAAATGCAAGCCGCTGCTTCGCCCGAACGGCGTTTACCAGTCTTCTGAACTGGGGCCGGGCGGGCAGAATATCTACCTGCCGCTGATCACGAAATGGCGGGGCGGCAAGCGGGTCGTTTTTCCCATTCCGTCGAATGTAAAGGCCAGTTTGCAGCTCATCCGGAAGTTGCTGGAAACGGGGGAGTTCCGCCCGGTGATCGACCGGACCTACCCGCTGGAGGAGATTGAGGCTGCTTACAACTATGTCAACTCCGGAAAGAAAACGGGGAATGTGTTGCTGGTGATGGGCGGCTGATTGTTAAGACCATCAACGGCCGTCTTTCAGGGCGCCACTAGTGTTGTAGTTGTTCTGAAAACCCGAAGAGGATCGCACCTGTAACGGCATCGTCATCGGAGCCCTCATTAAAATATTTGACCCAAACGTGCGCCCCGTCGCGGGCCCGGATGATCTCGCCGAGCAATCCGCTTTTGTCCGGCTTGTTCGTGTACCGGCCGTTGATGAGGTAATCAATATGGTATTCTTCGATGAGCCGGTTGAGCTGATTGGGGTAATAGCCGGTCGTGGTGGTCGGGCCGATCACTTCGCAGGTTGCCTTGTATTGGTTCGTCAGCGATTCAATCAGTTGGTTGGCGATCAGGTTGCCGTTGAAGCCCATCGAATCCAGGAACGGCATGACGGCTACCCTTACCGGAGCAGCAACGCCATCAGCCCCGGCAGTTTTTAGGGGTTGAATGAACCGGAACACGCCGAACAAGGCTGTCGCCCCGATCAATACGGACAGTAAGACCACCCGGCTTTTCCGGCGGGCGGGCGGTTTTGCCACATGACCATTCTCTATCGGCGCCACCCACCGGTAGCCCCTGCGCGGAATGGTTTCGATGAACCCGGGATTCGCCGGGTCGTCATTCAGCGCCGAACGGATCTGCCGGATGCAGAAATGGAGGCTGCGCTCGTAATCAACCTGCACGTCCGGCCAGATCACTTCCTTTATTTTTTCATGACTTACAATGTCGGGCGAATTCTCCAGGAGCAATAACAGCACCCTGGTCGGTTGGGGCGCCAATCGGGTAGTTGTCTCCCGGCCGGCCTCATCCTTGCCGACCAGCTCGCCGTGTTCCGGAAAAAAGGAAAATGACTTGAATCGAACGGGTGATTCCATTTTCCAAATATAGGTGTTTTAGTCGTAAGTCGTAAGTCGTAAGTCGTGAGTCGTAAGTCGTGAGTCGTAAGTCGTGAGTCGTAAGTCGTAAGTCGTAAGTCGTGAGTCGTAAGTCGTGAGTCGTGAGTCGTAAGTCGTAAGTCGTGAGTCGTAAGTCAGGGTAAGGCAATATGTCGACTTTGCCATGGACATCAACAGATCAACCCCCGGCGGCCGTAGTCACGCCTTCAGCGTTACGAAGCCGGCAAATCCTCAATTCCTCGATTCCTCGCATCCTCAATTCCTCGATTCCTCGATTCCTCGATTCCTCAATTCCTCCCCCCTTTCACTCCGCCCCCCGGCTCCTCAAGAACGCCGCAACCTGCTCATCCTTCGCCATCTGCAGCGGCCGTTCGCCTTCCGCCCTGAATTTGCGGCCTGCCCGGTTCACATCAGCGCCGTTTTCCACGAGCAGTTCCACCATTTCGAGGGAATCCCGGAGGCAGGCCCAATGGAGTGCCGTGGTACCCAGGAAATGCTGTTCTTCCACCTTGGCGCCGCGGTCGAGGAGAAGTTGCATCATAGGCAGGTCGCCGCCGCCGATGATGGGATACCAGAGCAGCGCAAAATCGTGGGCGCCGCGCTCATAGATCCGGTTGGGGTCTTCATCCAGGAGCTTTTTAACGGTGGTCGTATCGTTGAGCATGACGGCGGTCGGCAGCGAGTAGGGGGCGCCGTGCCTGAGCAGGAGCTCGACAATGGGTTTGCGGCCGGTATGCGCGCAGGCTTCTACGGCTCTTTCGCTGGTGGTCGCTATGGCGTGCGCTGTTCGCGGATCTGCTTCCAGTTCCTTTTGGACATACTCCAGGTTGCCGTGAGAACTGCCCACCATGCGGATCTGGCGATAGCTGTCGATACCTTTCAACTCGGGGAGCAGGTATGCCTGCCCGTCGGCATTGAAAGCGGCGCGCGAGGTCCGGCAGGTTCGGTTGATCCGGTCGCGGTCCCGGATCAGGTGCCAGACCGCTTCATGGCCGGCTTTTTCCGCCAGTTGGAGCGGCGTCCTGCCGTTGCGGTCTTTCCGGTTGGCATCTGCCCCGAGCCGGATCAGCATTTCGACCAATTCATAGCTTCCTCTTTCCGCAGCGATGTGCAGGGGCGGCAGGTCGGCATTGGCCGCGGGGTCGGGATCGGCATAATTGCTCAGGAGTGTTGCCGCGGTGACTTCAGCGTTTGGAAGGTCCGGCAACCTGAGGGCTCTTTGAACGGCCGTGCTGCCCCTTTCGTTACGGGGGTTACAATTCGGATCGCCGCAATAGCTGTAAACCCGCCAGATGCCTGAGCCCGCGCCACCCGCCGCTGCCGCCCACATGGCGCAACCGCCAATAGGATGGTCGGCATTGATGAGGGTCTGGATGTCGGCAAGCCGGCCTTCCGCAAGGGCATTGAAACGATCCCAATCCAGGGCCAGCGCAGCTTCGTGCAGGTCGGCTTCGTAACCCGATTCCTTCAGGAACTGCGCCGTAGCGCCATATCCCGCCAGCAGGGCCAGGGCAAAACCCGTTCGGCCCTCCTTGTCTTTTGACGACAACAAGGCGGGGTTGCCGCCCAGGAGTTTTCGCGCAGTCTCCGTGTCGCCATTTGCGCAGGCTTTCAGGAACTGGCCTTCTTCCGGCCCGAAAAGAGAACGGGAAGAATGAATGGCACTAATGGGCAGTGGTGTACAACCGATGGCCGCTCCAATGGCGCTTAGTCTGATGAATTCGCGACGAGTGTTCATAATTTTCAGGTGATTTTTTACCTCGCCAAAATTAACCGGCAGGGATGATAACCCTGAATATGCGGCCTTATTAAACCCTTATTTTTTTCTTAGTATTGTTGTAAATTGCCGGCAATGAAACACCACTTTGCAATTTGGGTATGCTTGTTGATTTGCCTGCCCGCCTGGGAAACGGCGGGGCAAACAAATACTGTGGATGTATTGAGCTACGCTGTCCGGTTGGAACCCAATTTTCAAAAAAAGTCCATTTCGGGAGAAGAGACGATCGTATTCCTGACCGGCCCCGCCGCCCGGGAAGCGGCCTTTGATTGTGGAGGGTTGACGGTAAACGATGTCCGGGGGCAATCAGTTGAATATTTCCGGCAGGAAAATGGGAAGCTCCTGGTAGTTTTTGATTCGGTTTCGCTGATCAAAAGGCAGATCCAATTGACCTATACCGGGACCCCCGAAAGAGGGGTGACTTTCCTGCCCGGATCCAGTGCGCTCTACACTGTCTATTTCACCAATGAATGGATGGTATGTAATTTCAACGTCAGCGACCGGGCGGCCATCCGGATGGATCTGGTTATTCCCGAAGATCTTGACTGTGTCGGCGTCGGTATGCCCGTCGGCAAAAAGGAGGTTGACGGGCATAAAACCATGCATTCGTGGGCCCAGGAAATCCCGGCGCCTGCATATACATTCGGTTTTGCAGCCGGAGCGTTTAAATCGGCTGCGGACGACCGTTCAGGTGTCGCGTTGAATTTTTATTCCGACAGCTACTCTCCCGGCGAACTGGATTCCATTTTCAAACCCACCGCCGATATGCTGGCCTTTTTTGAGGAAAAATCGGGAATGCCCTATTTTCAAACACAATATGCCCAGATTTTGATGGGTAACCACTACCAGGAAATGACCGGATTCGCCGTTTTGAAGGGCAGTTATGGGAAATTGGTCCTCAGCGACAGCACCGAGACCAATCTGATCGCTCATGAACTCGCGCACCAATGGTGGGGCAATATGATCACCTGTGCCGACCTCGGGCATTTCTGGCTGAATGAAGGTTTTGCTACTTTTATGTCGGCTGCTTACAACGAGCATCGGTTCGGCCGGGAGAAATATCTGGAAAATATCAATGCTTACCGGGAAGTATACGAAAAGGTGAAAGCGAAAGGCGCCGATAAACCGCTGGTCTTTGACGGATGGGCAAACCCGAGCCAGGACGACCGCAACCTGGTTTACTTCAAAGGCGCTTACGTTTTGCATGTACTCCGGGAAACACTGGGCGAGGAAGATTTCTGGAAAGGCATCCGGGCTTACAGCCGGCAATATTACGGCAAACCCGTCACTACCCGGGATTTTCAGCAGGCGATGGAAAGGGCAACCGGGCGGGACTTACAGGAATTTTTCGCAAAATGGATTGATTGATAAAGGAATAAAATTACTGAAAAATGAAAAAATCGATGGTTTCCCTGGTAGTGCTTGTATTTTGCGCATCAACCTTTTTATTTGGTCAATTGCCGACTGATTCATTAAAGACTGCGAAGGAGACGCCGGTAAGTGAACTCAAAACCCAGGTCGGCGCCGTTCAACCCACAGATAGCCTGAGGTTAGCGGACAGCCTTGGGACGGACAGCCTGCGGGCGGAAGTGGCGGTAGTCAGGAGAGAAAGAGTGTCGGAAATAAAAATGGGACCCATTAACGGAAAAACCGGAACCGTTGTGTTGAATGTCTGCATCAATGCTGCCGGGGAGGTTACAACGGCCAGTTTTACCCAACGGGGTTCTACAACGTTTGACAGGGAGTTGATCAATGCGGCCACTGAGGATGTGAAAAAAATGAAATTTACCGAATCCGAACAGCCGATGCAATGTGGTGCGATTGCCATTCAATTCGAAACCCCCGGAAAATAACCTACCCCCGACTGCCAACTGCCAACTGTTTCATTGTTGTACGTCCGTCGTATCGATGGAATATTGCCTTACCCCCGACTGCCAACTGCCAACTGCCAACTGTCAACTGCCAACTGCGGACCCCCGACTGTCAACTGCCAACTGCCAACTGTCAACTGCGGACTGCCAACCGCCGACTGCCAACTGCCAACTGCCAACTGCCAACTGCCAACTGCCAACTGACCACAAATCCCTATATTAGCCCTTAAAAAATGCAATACACACGAAAAACCTTCCTGCAACTCCTGGGGACCGGCGCCATTGCAGCCGCAACCCCGACACTGGGCCGCGCTGCCGCGCCTGACAAAAAAAGCAACGTACAGCTGAATCTGGGGCTGGCCTCCTACACCTTGCGCAGCTTTACGCTCGATCAGACGATTGCCGCCGCCAACCGGCTCAACCTCACGCATATCGCCCTCAAGGACATGCACATGCCGCTGAACCTGGAGGAATCCGAGATCAAGGCCATCGCCGAAAAGGTGCGGGCTGCCGGTATCGACCTCTACGGTGCGGGCGTGATCTACATGAAATCGGAAGATGAAGTGCACAATGCGTTCCGCTATGCGCAGGCTGCGGGCATTAAGGTCATTATCGGCGTACCCAACCACGAATTGCTGCCCCTGGTGGAAACCAAGGTCAAGGCCACCGGCATCAAAGTGGCCATCCACAACCACGGCCCCGGCGATAAGGTATATCCAAGCCCGGATACGGTGTTCGAACGGATCAAAAACCTCGATCCGCGTATCGGCCTCTGCATCGATATCGGCCATACGCTCCGCATCGGCCAGGACCCAGCGGAAAAGATCAAAAAATACGCCGACCGCCTCTACGACCTCCATATCAAGGATGTCAACAAGGCCGCATCCGACGGGTCCCCGCTCGAATTCGGCCGCGGGGTGCTGGACCTGCCTTCCGTGTTCAAGGCCCTGAAGAAGATCAGGTACGCCGGTGTCGTCAGCATTGAATACGAGAAAGACGGCGATGATCCGATGCCGGGGTTGGCGGAGTCCGTGGGGTATTCGCGGGCTTTGATGAAGCTGGTGTGATTGGTTTAACCACTTAGGACACTTAGGGCACTAAAGTTTACAAAAACGCCTTAGTGTTCTTAGTGCCCTTAGTGGTTAAAAAAAACCTACATTTGACCAAACCAACCTTAAACACCATGCATCGATTCCTCCTTTTTGCCCTCCTGGCAGTCTCTCTTGCTGCCTGCAAGCCCGCCGAACCCCAAAATGACCCCAACCAGGAAGAGTGGATCTCCCTGTTCAACGGTGTAAACCTCGACGGCTGGGACATCAAGATCTCCGGACACGAGCTCAACGACAACTACCTCAATACCTTTCTGGTCGAGGACAGTATGATCCGGATCAGCTACGTCAATTACGACTCCTTCGGGGATAATTACGGGCATATGTACTACAAGGAGCCCTATTCCTATTATAAGCTGGAATTCGACTATCGCTTTGTGGGGCAACAAACTCCCGGCGGCGCTGTATGGAACAACCGAAACAGCGGCGTTATGCTCCACAGCCAATCGGCCGCAAGCAACGACTTCGACCAGGATTTTCCCGTGTCCGTCGAACTTCAGTTGCTGGGCGGACTGGGGCAGGGCGAACGCCCCACGGCCAACGTCTGCACCCCCGGTACGGCCGTGGTAATGAAGGATACCGTCGATTTCACGCACTGCATCAATTCCACCTCCAAAACCTACGACGGCGACCAATGGGTGCACGCCGAAGCCGTGGTCCTGGGCGACGAGTCCATCACCCATATCGTTGAGGGCGATACCGTGCTGGTCTTCTACAAACCGCAGATCGGCGGCGGATTCATCTCCAAAACACGCGGACCCGATTGGGCCAATTTCGGCATAACCCATCCCGAGCCTTGGATCGAAAAGGAAGGAACAACCCTCAAGGAAGGGTATATCGCCCTGCAGGCCGAAAGCCATCCCATCGATTTCAGGCATATCCGCTTGCTGGACCTCTGCGGCTGCATGGACAAAAAGGCGAAGAACTACAAGGCTTATTATGTGAAGGACGCGCCGGAGAAATGTGTGTATGAGTGATTAAGGTAGCGGGTAAAAGTAAAAAATCTAAAAAATTCACGCTGTTTCTGTCAAAAGGTATCACATCGCATACCTACGGCATGCTTCATCATGTTTACCCGGTTCGTCTACCGGGATTTGATCCCTACGGGATCTTTAGCCTCCCGATCTACTTTTGTACCGTTCGCCAGAGGCTGCGCCTCGCCGCGGATACCCTCAAGTCTCCGACTTGCGAAACGAACTCAAACCAACCTGAACCATAAAACGACCGATATGGCTGACCTGACGGCCCGCCCGTTCGCCAGAGGCTGCGCCTCGCCGCGGATACCGCCAAGTCTCCGACTTGCGGAACGAGCTCAAACCAACCTGAACCATAAAACGACTA
>CALMYQ010000263.1 GCA_937873655.1 uncultured Lewinella sp.
TTTGCTGGCGAACATTCATAGGATATTAAAAAAATTTTAATTTTTTACAGGCTCTGAATGTCGAAGTCATGTGTGCCGGTGAAGGGCACTGCGACAAATAGCTTTCAAAATGTCACTCTTCCCGTGGCCGTCGAAGTCATGTGTGCCGGTGAAGGGCACTGCGACAAAAGGCCATTAACAGGCCTGCTAACTCTTTTTTTGTGTCGAAGTCATGTGTGCCGGTGAAGGGCACTGCGACTCTCAGCCAGTGCGTTGATTTTGGAGCAACCGTGGTCGAAGTCATGTCCACCTACGCTCCCCGGCCGCCGAAGCACATCGAGTGCGAAGGCTGGGCCCCGGCCGCCGAAGCGCAACAGGCGCGAAGGAGGGAAAGCTTCGGCGGATAAATTGTGCCGGTGAAGGGCACTGCGACCACGCCGATGGCGTGGCATGCACCCACCCAAGGAACGTTCTGGTCAATGGGAGGTGAGGAGAGTCAAATTCCAAAATAATGATCTGGAAAAGATCACCGGCTGTTAATCGGAATTTTGTAAATTGTGCCTGGATTGGGCTGACTTTGGGGGGCCGAAGAGAACGCAAAATAAGAGGTCCAAAGGCGTTTTTTTAAGAAATTCATAATTTCGTAATGCGAAAAGGCCGAGATTTCAACAGCAAAATAGTATTTAAATTTTTGATTATCAGGACTTTGGTTGATTGGAACGGTCGAAGTCATGTGTGCCGGTGAAGGGCACTGCGACAGTATTGTCTTCATATTATAAATTTTACATATGTCGAAGTCATGTCCACCTACGCCGATGGCTACGGCGGATAAATTGTGCCGGTGAAGGGCACTGCGACACAAGCAGTCGAATTGCTACCACACGGCCACTCAGTCGAAGTCATGTGTGCCGGTGAAGGGCACTGCGACAGCAATGTAGTCGCCGAGCTGACCGCCTAGGCCTAGTCGAAGTCATGTGTGCCGGTGAAGGGCACTGCGACGACAAACACTTCACAATCTGTTTGGGTACTGTCGGTCGAAGTCATGTCCACCTACGCCTGTGGCTACGGCGGATAAATTGTGCCGGTGAAGGGCACTGCGATCTGCTCCCATAACTTCATTCATGGATTATAATTATAGTCGAAGTCATGTGTGCCGGTGAACGGCACTGCGACAGGTTGATGTACCCGCTTACGACGCCTACCGACGGTCGAAGTCATGTCCACCTACGCCGATGGCTACGGCGGATAAATTGTGCCGGTGAAGGGCACTGCGACCCGTAAGGGCAACCCTCGTGGTTGCCCCCTGGGTTGCCCCCTGGGATTACTCTGCCCAAAGAGGCATTGTACCCCGCCTTCGTGCCGTTACCCGCCGGAGCGAGTGGGTAAGGTAGAAAGGCAAATGGTGGGAAGGCCGAACTTAGGGCGCAACGGGAAGTTGCACCCTAAGGACCAATGAAAGGTGCTGCTATACGCTGGGTGCAATTTCAACTTGCCGCCCCGACTTACCGGCACCCAGCAGCAGAATTGAAAACGCAGGCGCATCCGGGAGAAAATCGATTATTTTATATTTTTTTCATTTTGTAAAGAAAAAATTTGCAATTAAGGTCCGACAGGCTTATATTGCTCCCCGAAATAATGCTTTGCCCCACACCTGTCATCACTTATTTCCTTGTTGGTCTCAACTGCTCTGTTTAAATTTCTTCCGGTTTGCCGCTCTGGTATTCGGAATAAAAACGCCTTTTGCTAAAACCCGTTATGCGGAAAGATCAAAGAACTACATTGTTTCTCGATACGGAATTTACCGGTTTGCGGCAAAATGCAGAGCTGATCTCGCTGGCGCTGGTCGGACCGGAAAAACAGTGGTTCTACGCCGAGTTTACAGATTACGACGCCGGTCAGCTCTCCGACTGGCACAGGACCAACGTCCTGCCGTATCTCTGGCTGGAAAAGCAATCCAAAATCTCCTTGCCCGGCGACGGAGTCTGCCTTCGGGCCGACCGGGTCGCGGTTTCTGATGCATTGAAAGACTGGCTGTCCCGATGGGGCGACGTGCAGATCTGGGCGGATGTACCCGCCTACGATTGGGTGCTGTTTTGCGAGCTGTTCGGCGGATCGCTGCACCTGCCCGATGGGGTACCGTATATGGTAATGGACCTGGCTACCTTGTTCCATATCCGGGGGATGGATACGAACATCAGCCGTCAGGGGTACGTGTTCGGAGATGCCGGTCCGCCGCCGGAGTGGCCCCAGCACAACGCCCTGGTGGACGCCTGGGTCGGACTGGAATGTTTGAAAAAATTGTTGAACGCATAATTCACTAAGCAACCATGTTGAATGCGATTAGATCCCGAACGCGATCAGTTCGTCAGTTCCGTAATTTGCAGTTCGCCCTCCCGGGGCGAATTCGCCACTCAGTTCCTCAATTCCTCCACGCCCGTTGCGTGGCAAGCACACCTTCGATTCCTCAATTCCTCGAATCCTCCACCGGCCGCCATAGCCTCATAAAAAATGAGGCGAAGGAGGAAATTCCTCACCCATGAACCCCCTCCTCCAGCAAAAAATAACCACCAACGGGCCGGTGTACAGCTTCCACGCCTTTCTGTTCCCCTTTGAATGGAGCTATAAGGAACAAACAACCCGGCTTTTTGAGGAAGAGACCCGTCTTGCCCGGCTGGCAAGCTGGATGGAACGTGACGCCCACTGGGAGCGGCGCGCCTCCTGGCTCAATGCCCAATCCCTGGCGCAATTCAACGAAGTGGCCTATTTCTATGAATTTGTGCGGCCGGTGCTGTACGACTCCGGCAATGAAAAGAGCCTGCAATGCCATTACTATTACCGTTTACCGGGCGAAAATCCGGAATACGTCATCGAACTCCCGGACGGGACCACCTACCGCCTGGCCATCGACGATATCGTGATCAGCTACTACGACATGGGGGTTGGCGTATTGGCTTTCCACCTGTTGAATACCGACCGGAATCAGTCCTCGCCGTCGGATATCCAGCGCATCAATTTCTACGGCCGCCGGGTGTACCCGCCGTTCCTCGGCACGGATATGAACAAGGTGGGCATGCAAGATTTTTTTGAGGATGCCGACTGGGCCGAAGGCCTGCGGCGTACGGTTTCGGGCGCCAACGAACTGGCCCGCTCCATCCGCCTGGAAAGCAAAGGCGATATCTGGGCGGCGGAGTATTTCCAGTCGTGGCTCACCAACCAGGACCTGGACCGCGAGCCCGACCTGATCGAACAGATCCTTCCCCTTTCGCTGCGTGGTAGGGTGTTGTTGGAACCCGTGCTTGACGACCGGATGTATGTGGTGTGCTGGTATGGAAATGATCGCTTGAGCCGTCAGGTTTCCGGAGGAGATCCTCCAAACAATTACAAAACGCATGATTGGTGGTACAGTTATATGTTTGTAGACAGGGAATGGAAAACTTGCGAAAATAAAGAAATGATGCAGGAGTTGCTCACAAGCGCCACTTATGCGCGATGGGCTAATTACGGCACCTTTTACGGCATCAGCCGGTATTCCTTTATGGCGTTGATGGGGGAAATGGAAAAACAATACATCTCGAAGCTCCTGTTCACCCACACCCAGACCCTCTACTACAAGCTCGCCCTGCTTTGTCTGGTACAGCGCGCCTGCCTGCTGCGTTTTTCCGACGAAATAACGGCCATCAGCCAGTTGGACAAATCCGAGCGACAGATCGGCGAGCGGGTCGGCAGCTTGTACAAGCAGTACCTCCGGTTTGTCAACAAGATCTATTTCCGGGAGGTGACTGCCCAGGAGCAGGGGATCGAACTGTACGAGATCATGCAGCAGCAAATGCGGCTGCCCCAGCAGGTGAGGGCCCTCCAGGAAGAAATGAAGGAACTGCACCAATACGCCATGATCGTGGAGGAAGACCACCGCAACGACAAGCTGGATATCCTTACCTATATCGGCGCTTTTTTTGTGGTGCCGTCCTTTATCGGCACGTATTTCGGCATATCTGATTATGACCTGTCCGGGCAATGGATATGGATCTCGGTCTTCTGCCTGCTTTCCGCCGGGTTGGCTTTTGCGGCCATTCGTGCCACGGGCGACCGGCGCATGGTATGTCTTGGGTTGCTGATTGCATTGATGGTAATTGTTCTGTTTATTTTTCCAAACATTGAAAAGATATGGGAATAGAATTAAAAGAAATAATAGGGAAATTTTGTTGGTTGTGGCTGCTAATAGCATGTTTTGGAATTGGACTTCCGATCGGTGTCCTGTTCCTGGCAGAACAACGCGATTATTCAAATACCGAATGGATCGGCTCATTTGCGGTAGCCTCCGTCATCGTTCTGGGTGTTTTTTCGGTGGCTGTATTGGGGTTGGCGGCGTGGGGTGCCTATCTGGAGCATTTGAAAAAACAGGCGGAAGTTGAACAGGAACGAAAGAATCTGGATAACTTATTAGATCGGATTTGCAAGGAAATCAGGAGGTTTCCTCCCTTAGATAAACCCGCTGATAAACCCGCCGGTCAAAAAGGTAAAAGGGATGAGGAAAAAATAAAAGAACTGATCGAGCTGATCAAATCGACCCGAAAATATTACAAAACAGAAATTGGGGCGACAGAGGCCGAACAGAAATTGTTGCAATTGTTCGAGGATCTCAAAAAGCAGCTTTTTCCGCCTCCTGCCCAGGAAGAAACCACACCGGTACAAGCGGATACAGGGACAGATAAAGACAACACCGATTCCAAAAATTCATAAAACATTCCAAACATGTCATCATTCAAATTCACGGTTGAACTTCAGCAGCACACGCCGCTGATCCATTTTCAGCACGATCAGGCGGGGGCCACGCTTCGGGCTACGGAGGTGAAGGCTAAGTTGGATAAATTTATCTTCCACAATTTTGAAAAATTTAATTTAGACCCAAATCTAAATTCCCTTCGTACGATATTCAACCCTGATAATAAAACGGCATCTCTTTATAAATTAACGGTTCAACCACTATTTAATCCAATAAAATTTTTATTAGCGTCTAATCTTAACCCAGAACAAGAGAGCGCCCTGCAGAGGGGTAATATTAAATATTTAAAAGGGGTTCCATATTTCGCGATGGAAGAACCCATACGGAATAAATTATTCGAGAAAACCGGCCGGAAAATTAAGCGCAGACCAAATGATAAAGAGGAAAGAGAGGAATTAAAGGTAAAAGAAGGATATGAACAGTTAGTACCTATTTGGGGGGTTATGGCACAACCTGGAGAATCTATTATTTTAACTATTACTTCTTTCAATTCCAAGGTAAGGGAGGTTATTCAAAAAGCAATTCACTCTTTCTTTTTGTGTACTAATTTCGGCACTCGCCAAACAAAGGGTTTTGGTTCTTTTTCAGTAATAAGGCCACAAAGTGATCAATCCGTTGAAAATTTAATAGAACCATTTTATCAATATAGGTATGTATGTTTAACTCAATTTAATCACAATAATTTTCTTGAGAAGCTGGGTAAACAATTCGAAAGAATCCAGGATGACTATCGAATAATAAAATCTGGGCGCCCAGCTCAAATGAAGGGAGGATATAGAAAAGCTCAGACTTTTTTATATGGTGTTCAACCCAATCAGGATTATAGATGGGATAAAAGGCATTTTAAATTAGAGATTAATGCTAATAAATTAAAAACAGAAGGTGGCCAACTGGCCAACTTGAAAACTGATGGCATACACTCAGCAATATACGATCAACCAGGGAATAATAATTGGATAGACCCTCAGGACTTTCAGTATAAATACATAAGAGCGTTATTGGGTCTTGCTGAACAATATGAATTTCAAACCGATAAAGGGTTTAAAAACAAATATAAAGTAAGAGTTGAAGGAGGGGAAATAGAGCGTTTTCCATCTCCATTAATATGGAAAATTATAAACAGTAAGATTTATCTCATTGCAAACCCTCTCCCTAGTGCGATCACAAACCATTCTTTTGAGTTTACGATGAGCCTAGGGGAAAAAAAGGACGATCCAATTCAAATACAGGGATTAAAAACTCCAGAAAATTTTGATTTGGGCGATTTTTTGGAGTTCGTTTTCTTGAATAGCTCAGAGCCTGTAATCGGTTATGATAAAATTTAAATATTTAAATAATGAATGAATACCAGTATCTCGCCATTTCCATAGGCCCAATTTACGCTACCTTGCAACGGGCTCGAAGAACCCGAGAACTTTGGGTGACCAGTTATTTATTTTCCCGCTTAATGGAGCTGCTATATGATCAAATTGAGTCGGTAGCTTCGGAAATCCTTGCTCCTTTCCCTCCAACACAAAAACCCAAGGGGCTTTATGGGGCCGGGGTTTATCCGGATCGCCTTTTTGCGATTATACCGGATGTATCGGATGAGAAAATTTCCGGGATAATAAAGGAAGCAATTAAAGCATTAACTGCGGAATGCCTTACCCCAGTGCGTAAAAATGAAATAGCCGAGGCTATTGACTTTTGGGAAGGATATCTTCGGGTTGAATATTTAATTTTTCCTTCGGACCTGGAAGGAGGAAGTTTGCTCCTTGAGTTAAATGATCGCTTGGATACACTTGAGCTTCAACCGACCTATTTTGAGGAAGAACCGAAAGTCAATTATTTAACGGTTTTACTCAATGACCCGTACGAAGCAAAAATTTGGGATCATTTGAAAAGCAGCGGAGGCAGTTACCGGTTCCTGAATGGTGACAATCTATTTCAAAGAAGTATTTTTCCCAGCACAGGCATTTTGGGGACTTTTGAGTTGCACGAAAAGGATGCCGAAGGATTCAGGAAACTGTATTCAAAAGCTAGAGAAGAAGCTTTGAAGGAAGATGTTAAAGAGGATGATCAAACACTGGAACTACTTTATCAAAAATTGGAAAAAAAACAGGATAATCCATTTCATTCCTCTGTTCAACCTTATCACAAATACTTTTGTATTGTCCACGCCGATGGAGATAGCTTTGGTAAGACATTGAATTCGCTGACTAATAATGAAGCCGTAAAGAAATTTTCTGAAAAGCTGGCTGGATTTGCAGAACAAGCAGCGGATACCATTAATCATTTTGGCGGAAAACCTGTATATATCGGCGGTGATGACCTGGTATTTTTAGCTCCAGTCCGGTCGGCAGTTGGAACCGTTTTTGATTGTATCCAAAAACTTATAGCGGGATTTAATGCTATTCCAGATTTGGATCCCAGGCCAACTCTTTCCTTTGGAGTGACCATTACCTATTACAAGTACCCGCTCTTTGAAGCGCGCGATTTGAGCTATGGTCAGCTTGCTGACCGGGCCAAAAATTTTGTTCGTTCAAACGGGAAAGAGAAAAGTGCTATCGGATTTCGGTTGTTGAAACATAGCCTGGCCTATTTTGAAGGCATCATCTCTGGCCAGCACGAGCAATTTGAATACCTGACTGGATTTACCCGGACAACTGAATCTCTCCCGGAGGCCTTCCTGTCGTCTGTCATGTTCAAGGTAGACACCCTTAAGCCACTATTTGAAACGCTGGCAAAAGAACAGGATTTAACAATCGAGAAATTAGATGCGCTTTTTGAAAATTATTTCAATGAGCCGATACACCGCACATATCAGCGCCAACTTGGCATGGTCAAACAGTTGATTCTTGCTGTTTTCTCTGACCAGCCCAGCATTAAGGCAGATGGTGTTTTAATACCCGTAAATCGGATGGAAAATCTTTATGCGACATTGAGGATACTTGATTTTATTTCTCCCAAAATACAGCCAGTATATGAATCCGTTGAATAAAATATATCAAATTACCTTACGCCCACTCAGCCGTTTCTTTTTTGGAGGAGAGATCGTTTTTGGCGGTGACGGTGCGCAAGATGAGCGCAACCGCAGCTACCTGGTTCATTCCAGGGTTTTACCCCAGCAAACAAGCCTGCTTGGCATGCTCCGGGAGGAACTATTGCGGCAAAACGACAGATTGCTGGATAAGAACAGTGATCCAGGTAAAATTCAGGATGCAAAGGACCTGGTCGGTCGATCCGGTTTTGGATTGCATTTTTTTCCAGATGATCCGAATGAACAAACGACGGATACGGGATTTGGGATGATTCAGGCCCTTTCGCCCCTTTGTCTGGTTGATGACAAGGAAACCCAGTTTCAACCGGCCCCGGCCGACGATGTTGAAGGGAAAGACGGTAAAACTGCGGATTATGACCAGGAAAGCACTCGGATTTTCCTGCGAAACTTTGATGCAAAAAGCGGCCTGGCATCCGATTTCAGCACAGCTACGGGCGTTTCCAAGGCATTGGATAAATTTTTTTCCCAGGAAGCGCAGGTTGGAATTACGGTAACCAATAGACATCTCTGGCGGGTAGGAGAGCCGGACAATGAAGCTTTCTACCGGCAAACTTTCTTCAAAAATGCAAATTCCAAAGTCTTTCCTTATGAGGTTTATCAGGAAAATAAATTCCCTGAGCGGAATAATTATGCCTTCCGCTTTTGGGTTGAAATGACTGATCCGCCGCCAGATTTTCAATCGTTGAAGGACAGTGTCGTTCAGATGGGCGGCGAACGTTCAACCTTCAAAATGGAAGTTAAGGTCGAGACTACCGGTACAGTAAATTCTTTCGATGATAAATTTCATGACATCATTTATAATCATCCGAAATCTTTGCCTTCGGGGTATCATCGTTGCCTGTTGATCAGCGATACTTATTTGCCGCGAGAAACATTAACCGGACTGAAAGCAGTAGTTATTGGAGAAACGATTCCTTTCAGGTTCTTCAGCACAATTATTGGTAAAACAGAAAATTACTTCGACCTCAAAAGAGGGGACATGACCAAGAGGCGCCAAAGCGGGCAATTTTCCCTGTTACGGAGGGGGACGGTGATCTATGTGCCGGATTCTCACGCATCATACGATGACCCGCTTGATCAATTAACGAGCGAAATAAAGAATCAATCAGCTTTTAGAAACATTGGCTATAACTATTTTAAAACTCAGAAATAATGACCACAGATATCTGGATTTTACGGGCTTTGACCAACCTCCATGCAGGAAGCGGAGACGCTGATTTCGGCATCGTGGACAAACACGTCCAAAGAGATCCTGTTACAGGAATGCCGACTATTTTTGCTTCAAGCATTAAAGGGGCCTTGCGGCAAGTTTTTGACCTTTACTCAAAAGGGAGTACCGAAAATATTTTTGGGAGCGATAACAGGGGGAATTCTAATAAATCCTTAAAACAAGGAACATACACGTTTCACAATGCCAAGTTGCTGGCACTGCCCGTCCGAAGCACACAAAATTTTTATTATTTGGCTACATGTTCGGAAATTTTGGAAGAAATGGCTGAAGATTTATCACGCTATTTGGGAGATAAAGCGGACAATGTTTGCAACAACCTGAAAAGCCTGGCCGGAGCAGGTCAAAACGGCCCCGTTTATTTGGGAACGCTGGTATCGGGGCTTCAACTGGAAGATATCAGGCCGAAAGCTGCTGCCTGGCCGGAAAACCTTTCAAAGAATGATACTACAATAAAAATGCTTTTCGGCAGTTCCGGGCGGCTGGCTGTTGTTCCCGGTGAAAAATTTGCAGAGCTGGTTTCTGCACTACCTACAGTTGCCAGGAATCACCTGGATAACGGAATTAGCACCAACCTTTGGTACGAAGAGATTGTACCCAGGGAAAGCCGTTTTTATGTGCCTATCAGCCGTACCGCTTCAATCGATCAAATCGAACCGGGCTTGCTTAAAGATGAAATCAAATCAATTGTTCAAATTGGTGGAAATGCAACCGTGGGCTATGGACAATGTGAATGGAATAAACTAGAAACGATATGAAAAAGAGAATCAAAAATATGCTCCCCTCAGCCTATCGAGCTATACGGGACCACAAAAAATTAAGTGAACCCATTGATAGGGAATTCCAGGCTTATATCTCGGCAATGGGCCCTTCAATATTACAGATGGGCCTCATTCCGACCCTGGCTGTTTATGCTGACACTGAAAGCGGATCGGCAAAAGATCGTTATGTTATCCTGGAGCTGATCAAAACTGTACTCATTGGAAATGAAGCAGATTATCCGGAGAAAGAATCACTTAGTTCTTTGGAAGGTAGCCTCTTTGAATTTTCAATTAGTGAAGCCCAAAATACAGATGTTAAAGAAAGCGTGCTGAGAGAATTTGTATTGGATGTTATCGTAGCCCTTAAATTAAGTATCAGAACCTTTAAACTCCAATCAGCATGAGTATTAATCGAAACTTGGGTCTGGCTTTTTACAGGCTGTATTATCAGCGGAACGACTTTATAAACCCCGGAGGAAAGGAAGAACAAGATCGGCGATTTGGAAACAGGAACAAATCCTTGTTAGAAGCTGAGTTGCCGAAGCTTGAAGATATCCCGGACAATATGGCCTCCATGCCTGGAGTAAAGGCCTTACCGTTGAATACGGTTTATCCGGGACTGGTACTGGGCACAGGATATGTACATGGTGTTGGCCAATTGGGAGAATTCAAAATAGGATTCTATTTTGATCATACTACCGGTTTACCGACTATTCCGGGGTCATCCATTAAAGGGGCCCTTCGTGCTGCCTTCCCTGAGCGGTACTTTGAAAAAGAAATAAGATTGCGAAACAAGGCAGTCGCCACTCCAGGTGAAGATGCAAAGAAAAAGTTGCTTGATGAGGCGGATTATTGCCATGAAATGGGCGAGGGACGCCTGGCCTATATCGATTCTTTGATCAAAGAAATAATTGACGGGAAGGATAAACCTGCATTTTCCGTCCGGGAATTGGAGTGGGAAATTTTTGAAGGTATTTATGCAAAAACTGGAGATGCCGAGTTTCGGATAGCCGTTCCCGAACGAGATCTGTTTTTAGATGCAACTTTAAAACTTGACGGGAATCGACCAGATAAAAATTTGTTTTTAGACAAAGATTTCATTACCCCGCATAATAAGCCCAAGAATGGTATTCCGGCTGAAATGCGGAATCCGATACCGATCCAATTTCTGAAAGTTTTACCCGGGATTTCTTTTGATTTCCGATTCCGGCTGCTTGATGATTTTCAAATTGACAATGAAAATACGAGCAGGAAAAATCGCAAACTGAATGCCAACCAACGGCTAAAGCTGTTCAAAGCTATCCTTCTCGATCTTGGGGTAGGCGCCAAAACAAATGTAGGTTACGGTCAATTTTGCGATCCCGATGCTCCGGCTTCGGATCCTCGTAGCTGCCATTACAAACCACCGAGGGAAGACAACCAAAATCAAAACAAGGGTCAAGGTCAAAGAGAAGAAAGGCGACGGAAAGATGACCCGCCTAAAACAGAGAAAACAAAAGAGCAAAAGCCGTTTGATATCAATGATTACCCTCCGAAATCATTGGATCAGTTGAAAAGGACTGGTCATGTGTTGGCAAAAGTTACAACTGTATCCGAAAATGATGTTACAGTTGAACTTCACGTAACAGGCTGGACAGCTCCGCTAATAGTTAAATACTTTCCCAATCCAAAGCCGCTAACTGGCCAATGGGTTGAGGTTGAGATCAAGCAGCTTGAAGGTAAAAAACCGAACTGGAGCCGTATCCTTTTGGAAACTAACAAAATTAGAATCATCGAAAATCAGCAATAACCATGCAAATCATCACCCTAACCTTCCCCTTCTCCCTCCACCCCACCGATATCCCGGCCTTCCGCGCTGCTATCGTAGAAGTCGTAGGACTGGGCCATCACCTGTTTCACAATCACGACAACAGCGTCCCCGGCCAGGTGGCCTACCACCAGGAATACCCCCTGATCCGCTTTGCCGTCCGCAAAGGGCGCGCACAGATCACCGGCATCGGGCCCGGCGCCGACGCGGTTATCCGCCACCTGCTGCCGGTATTACCGGAAACGCTGGTCATCGCCGGACGACCTTGCACCACTTCCGGATATACCCTGCGCAACCGGATCTGGGACCCGGAGCTGTCCGCCGAACCCCGGCTTTTCGGCCTGGTGCAATGGCTGGCTCTCAATAAGGAAAATTACCGGAGCTGGAAATCGCTGGAAGGCAACCCCGAAGCCCGCATGCTGCTCCTCGACCGCTGCCTCACCGGTCAACTCCGCATGATGGCCGAACGCCTGGCCCCTGAATTGGATCGCCGCCTGATCGCCGCCCGCGTGGTGAACCTCGACCGCGTCAAGCGCATCACCTGGCACGGCGTTCAATTGATCGGCTTTTACGGCGTCGCCGAAGCCAATTTCCTGCCGCCCGCCGGACTGGGCGTCGGCCGCTGCTCGTCCTTCGGTTTCGGGGAAATTACCGGCCCAAGGACCTATTCCGGTCTGATGGACAACTGGGCCCAGGGGAAACGCGAAAATCCCGAACTGGAAGTTGATGAAGAACTGATTATTTGAGGAACCGAATGATAGATTTCGATTCCTCAGTTCCTCAGTTCCTCGGTTCCTCAGTTCCTCAGTTCCTCAATTCCTCGGTTCCTCAATTCCTCGATTCCTCAGTTCCTCAATTCCTCGATTCCTCAGTTCCTCGATTCCTCACCAATGAGAAACAAACCCACCATCCGCACCCTCGCCCGCCGAAGCGAAGCCCTCCTGGCCTGCCGTACCCTGGAGGACCTGGCCGGGTTGCTGGGCGTGCGCCCCGAGCGCATCCTCACCCTGGCCGCCAATCCGCAGTACCGCGAATTCGAGGTACCCAAAAAGAACGGCTCTATGCGGCAGATCGAAGACCCGGTGCCGCCGCTGAAGCGCCTCCAGGATTATCTGGCCGATTTCCTCCAGGCGGTCTATTATTTTCATCGCACGCCTCCAGCTTACGGCTTCATGCTCCGGCCGGTTGACGACCCCGAACCGCGCCACGTGCTAAGCAATGCCGAGCGACACCTGGGCCGGCCCTGGCTGCTCAACCTGGATATGCAGGATTTTTTCCACGCCGTCACCGTTGAGCGCGTCCGGCAGGTATTGGAAGCGCCGTTATTCGGTTTCCCGGAAGAGATCAGCGTGCCGCTGGCGCAACTGACCACTTATCGCGGACGCCTGCCGATGGGGGCGCCGTCCAGTCCGGTGCTCAGCAACCTGGCTTCCATACCGCTCGACCAAGACCTGCAAGACCTGGCGGACGACCGGCAATGGACCTACACCCGCTATGCCGACGACATGAGCTTTTCTGCCGACCGGCCATTTGAGCCGGACGCACTCGAGCGGGTTGCTTTCATTGCGGAAACCTGGGGCTTCCAACTCAACCCCGATAAAAACAAGCTTTACGGGCCCGGCGACCGCGACAAACAGGTAACCGGCCTGCTTGTAGGTGGCCACAAAGTGGATTTGCCCGATGACTACCTGCCCACCCTGGAGGCAGCCATCGCTCACTTATCCAAAGTGGTGGACGCTCAACACCTGGTAAGCAGCGGCCGAAACCAGCCGGATTCCTGGGTGATGGAACTGCGCCGGGGCGTATACGGCAAACTGGAATTTGCCCGCCATATCCTCGGCGCCGATCACCATTGGGTGAGCCGCCTTTCCGGCAACTACTACGACGCCATCCGCCCGCCCGAAGAATACGGCGCCCTCTCCTGGCTCGAATTCGGCTACGACTGGGACGTCAATGCCGGTTGGTAAATCATCCACGGTGGACGGTCCACGGTAGACGGTTGACGGAAACGGGCCGTCCACCGTCTACCGTCAACCGTCAACCCAAAAAAGAATTATGCAATTAGTCCTCCACACCCCCGGCCTCCTCCTCAAAGTCCGCGACGGCGCCTTCGAAGTCACCGCAGGCGAAGAACGCCGCATGGTCAGTCCGAAACAAATCGACAGCATCGCCGTCACGGCAGGCTGCCTCATCAGTTCTGCCGCCGTAGAGCTGGCCGTCCGCTACGACCTCGCCATCTACTTCTTCGACGAGATCGGCGACGCCGTCGGCTGTCTGCGAAGTCCCTATTTCGAGAGCATCGCAACCCTGCGGCGAAAGCAGGTATATTTCGACGACAGCCCGGCCGCTGTGGAATGGGTGATCGGCTTGTTCCGGCAAAAAACGGAAGGGCAGCTATCCGTACTGGCCTATCTGGCTGATCGGCGCCCCACGCTGGCAGAGGACCTGAAAATAACCCAGGGCGAGCTTCGAAAGGCCATGTCGGAATTGCCGGGCGCCGACCAACCCTGGGAAACCCTCAGCGCTTCGCTGATGGCCTGGGAAGGGGCGCAAGCCCGGCGGTATCTGAAAGCCGTCTCCGGCTGCTTGCCCGAACCCTGGCAGTTCCCGCGCCGCAGCCGCCGCCCGGCGGAAGACGGCTTCAATGCGGCCATGAATTATTTGTACGGCATGTTGTACACCATAGTAGAACAGGCTGTCTTTGCAGCTGGACTGGATCCGCACCTGGGCATCCTCCATTCCGACCAGTACGACGCGCCTACCCTGGCGTTCGACGTCATAGAGCCCTTCCGCCCCTGGGTGGACCGGCTCCTGATCGAGCAGTTCATCACCCATAAAGTGGAATCGGCATTTTTCGAGCAGCGCGGCGGCGGCTGGTACCTGAATTCTGCCGGAAAGCGCCTGTTCATCCCGCTGTTCAACGACTGGCTGGAGGAGCGCGTCCGCCACAGCGGCAAACAAACCACCCGCCGCCTGCACATCTACGCCGCTGCCGCCGATCTGGCCAAACGGATCAATGAATTTAAAAGCGACGCCTGATAATTGAGGAATCGAGGAACTGAAGAATCGAGGAATCGAATCAATCGAATCAATCCAATCAATCGAATCAATCGAACAATCCAATCAATCCAATCAATCGAATCAATCCAATCAATCCAATCAATCGAACAATCCAATCAATCCAATCAATCGAATCAATCGAATCAATCCAAGAATTGGACCGATTAAGTCGATTGTGCCGAATGATGCGATTGGCTAACCAAACGATGAACGCCAAAAATCGAATCAATCGAATCAATCGAATCAATCCAATCAATTAAACATGCATCTCATCAGCTACGATATCGAAAACGACCGCCTCCGCCTGAAGGTGTCCAAACACCTCCAGCGCTGGGGACTGCATCGGGTGCAATATTCTGTGTTTATGGGCAGTGTGGAAAAGCAAAATTTTCCTAAATTGCGGCAGGAATTGGCTGGTTATGCCCAGCGACAAGAATGGGCCGGTACGGATAGTATTCTGATCGTTCCGATACATCAGAAACTTTTGAAATCCATCGAGGTTTTCGGTTCCTGGCCTGACCGGTGGGAGGAAATTACAGGTGAGAAAAACACCCTGATGATGTGATTTTTTGATAAATTCATAATTTCGTAATGCAAAAAGGCCGGGATTTTTCCAGCAAAACAATAGTTAATTATATGATTATCAGTACTTTGGTTGATTGGAACGGTCGAAGTCATGTGTGCTGAAGAAGAGCACTGCGACAGTCCTCACACCATCTTTTTTCATAAAAAAAATGTCGAAGTCATGTGTGCTGAAGAAGAGCACTGCGACAGAAACCATAACCATCAATTTTTCGGAGTTTGTCAAGTCGAAGTCATGTGTGCTGAAGAAGAGCACTGCGACGCTTTTCACATCTCTATTTTCTTTTCGGTTGCTCCGTCGAAGTCATGTGTGCTGAAGAAGAGCACTGCGACATTATTTTCTTTATCATATTAATAATTTTAAAGTGAGTCGAAGTCATGTGTGCTGAAGAAGAGCACTGCGACCGTCTGCGCGCCAATGATCCATGCGCTCTTCCGTTGCGTCGAAGTCATGTGTGCTGAAGAAGAGCACTGCGACAAAAGAGACCAAAAGCGCAAGGCTCAAAAAAAGATGTCGAAGTCATGTGTGCTGAAGAAGAGCACTGCGACAGGATTGCCACCGTTCGTTTTTCGGAAGTCGATGGTCGAAGTCATGTGTGCTGAAGAAGAGCACTGCGACAATGTTGAAGGTGGAGAAATCGGGTTTCGGCGGGGTCGAAGTCATGTGTGCTGAAGAAGAGCACTGCGACATTTTTTTAAATAAAAAATTATTTCTTTGCGGGGGTCGAAGTCATGTGTGCTGAAGAAGAGCACTGCGACCAAGATGCTGGACGCCATCAACATCATTATGGCGTCGAAGTCATGTGTGCTGAAGAAGAGCACTGCGACACCGTGTAATAAGGTGCCAACTCATCCGATGCGGCATCGTGTCGAAGTCATGTGTGCTGAAGAAGAGCACTGCGACAGTTTAGGTTCGATAAAAAGTAAATGTGTTTTCGGTCGAAGTCATGTGTGCTGAAGAAGAGCACTGCGACACATTGCTTTTGACATTGCTTTTTTTTATTTTGTCGAAGTCATGTGTGCTGAAGAAGAGCACTGCGACAGCATCGGTAAAGGTAACAGCGTACATGCCGGCTTGTCGAAGTCATGTGTGCTGAAGAAGAGCACTGCGACAAACTGCCATGGGTTTCTGACGAAAGCAATAAAAAGCGTCGAAGTCATGTGTGCTGAAGAAGAGCACTGCGACGTATCTGTAAACGGAGTAACGTGCAGAATGTGTCGAAGTCATGTGTGCTGAAGAAGAGCACTGCGACACAGTCTCTTATTCTTCATGTATAGACGATTTAGTCGAAGTCATGTGTGCTGAAGAAGAGCACTGCGACACTTTTTATCATATTTTTAGATTTTGAGCGGCGACAAAAGTCGAAGTCATGTGTGCTGAAGAAGAGCACTGCGACGGAACTGAATCATTCGCTTTTTGCATTCAGGGAAAGTCGAAGTCATGTGTGCTGAAGAAGAGCACTGCGACATCAATATTCAAGACAGAAGAGAAGAATGCAAAGTGTCGAAGTCATGTGTGCTGAAGAAGAGCACTGCGACGCTGGTAGTCCACTTATGGTGTAATTGGAAGCCCAGTCGAAGTCATGTGTGCTGAAGAAGAGCACTGCGACAGTTTTTGTTTACTCCCTTTACCTTAATCCCAGTCGAAGTCATGTGTGCTGAAGAAGAGCACTGCGACAATGAGGGTTTCGGTGTAGCTTACCTTGGTAGGAGTAAAGTCGAAGTCATGTGTGCTGAAGAAGAGCACTGCGACACAAAAACCCAATCCTTATCAGTCCAGTTGTGTCGAAGTCATGTGTGCTGAAGAAGAGCACTGCGACCGGTCCAAGGACATCAATGCTTTTTTGTGGCAAGTCGAAGTCATGTGTGCTGAAGAAGAGCACTGCGACAGCCATACCAAACAAAATAATAATAGTCCCTCCACGTCGAAGTCATGTGTGCTGAAGAAGAGCACTGCGACAACTTATTTGGAGTCAACTCAAAACTAACGTTGTCGAAGTCATGTGTGCTGAAGAAGAGCACTGCGACATGACGCCGCTTATGCTGTATGCATTATCATTTCGCTGAGTCGAAGTCATGTGTGCTGAAGAAGAGCACTGCGACAGTTGCGGTGTTGGCGGCAAGCAGAGTCGCGGAAGTCGAAGTCATGTGTGCTGAAGAAGAGCACTGCGACAAAAAGCGTAGTCCTCATATTCATGAGTTTTATCCCCAAGTCGAAGTCATGTGTGCTGAAGAAGAGCACTGCGACAGTCGAGAGCCGGATCTCGGCGTCTAACTCCGCCGCGTCGAAGTCATGTGTGCTGAAGAAGAGCACTGCGACATTCATCATGATGAGATATTTTAAAAGTTAAAAAATGAAGTCGAAGTCATGTGTGCTGAAGAAGAGCACTGCGACAGTCCTACAAAGATTTTTCCTTCAGGGTCGAGCCGAAAAGTCGAAGTCATGTGTGCTGAAGAAGAGCACTGCGACTTCTGTGTTTGTATTCTCACCCCAGCGACAGAGGTCGAAGTCATGTGTGCTGAAGAAGAGCACTGCGACAGCCTCGAAATTGGCGGAGGCGTCCGCCGGTTCGGTCGAAGTCATGTGTGCTGAAGAAGAACACTGCGACACGGAAGCCACGGCTACCCACCCACGGTATCTGTCGAAGTCATGTGTGCTGAAGAAGAGCACTGCGACACTCCCAGAGATACATAGCACGGAGTTTTCTGGTCGAAGTCATGTGTGCTGAAGAAGAGCACTGCGACCCTGGAGGCTTCGGATCCCCCAAGTTGCTTGAAAGGTCGAAGTCATGTGTGCTGAAGAAGAGCACTGCGACCCATCTGTGAAAACTTGCACGTCGTTGTCCCAAGTCGAAGTCATGTCCACCTACGCTCTCCGTCCGCCGAATCACAATGAGTGCGAAGGCTGGGCTCCGTCCGCCGAAGCGCTTTCGGCGCGAAGGGGGATAGGCTTCGGCGGATGGAATGTGCTGACGAAGGGCACTGCGACTCGTAAGGGCGACCCTCGTGGTCGCCCCGTGCACCATCCTCAATCCCAACCGCCGGACCCTGCACCCTGCAAAAGGATAGCGCCGGAAGCTGAACTTAGAGGGCAACGGGAAGTTGCCCCCTAAGCCGGCGCAGCGCAGTAAGGGCAACCCTTGTGGTTGCCCCGACAAGCGCTTCCCTCATCGTCAACGATCAATGAATAAGTCAAACCGGCAATCAAACCGGAAGGTGACTGAGCGGAGTCGAAGTCACCGCACCCCCCGCCGAAACTGCAAATACCCCGCCGCCGCAATCGAAGACAGCGCGGTCACAAAAAAGGCGGAGCCGAAGTTTGCAGGATTGTTGTGGTACACCCAGGCCGACAGCAAGGCGCCGCTGCCGATGCCGATCTCCAGGGCGATATAGATGGTGGCAAAGCCGCGTCCGCGCCGGTGATCCGGTGTCCGGTCGATGACCCATGCAAATACCGACGGCGCGCCGATGCCGGTACCGAAACCCACCGCGCCGGATGCGGCCAGCAGCGTGAAGGGCGTGTCGGCTGTTCCCATCCAGATCAGGGCCAGGGCCGTCAGGACAGCTGCCGCCTTGATCACGGGCACCCGCCCGAACCGGTCGGATACCTTACCGGCTACCAGCCGCGAACAAATGGAACACAGCGTGAACGTCGTAAAGAACAACCCCTTGTTGCTGATACCCAGGAACTCGCTTTGGTCGGGCACGATGGTCAGCAAAGTCCCGTAACTGAAATAGATCAGCAAGGTGACGATGGCCGGCGCTACGGCCGAATACTCGATCACGTCCCTGGGGTGGATGTACAGCAATCCGGGGCGAAAAGCCTGTTTTTCCGTCAGCGTCTCCTTCAAGTTCAGCAGGATGAAGATGGAGACCAGCGCGATCCCGCTGGAGGCGTAGAACATGGCGTTGAGTGACCAGGCCTGCGCCAGCCAGCTGCCCACCGGCGGCGAGATCGAAGCGCCTGCATTCATGCTCACGCCCAGGATCCCCATGGCCTCTCCGCGCCGCTGCATGGGCACAATGTCGGCGGCATAAGCCGTGGAAGCCGTCGGCTTGAAGCCGGTGGAAAATCCGTGAAAAAAGCGCAGGAGCAAAAATCCGCCCACTGTGGTCAGCACAGGATATAGCAGGCTGCACACCACGCAGACCAGCGTCCCGATGATCATCACGGGCACCCGCCCCACCGTGTCCGTCAGCCGCCCGCTGAAAGGCCTGGAGATCCCCGCCGTCACCGTAAACAAGGCGATGATGAGGCCCTTGTACTCCGCGCCGCCCAGGCTGGTCAGGTAGGCCGGCAGTTCCGGAATAAGCATATTGAAGCTTGCGCCGAACAGGAAGTGGCTCACGCAGATCAACAAAAACGGGGTGGTGTAAAGACGGGCTTGGGCGGTGGTTTGCATGGGGCAAAGATAGGTGAATTAGTCGGCAGTTGTAAGTCGTAAGTTGCCAGTAAGTCCTCAGTTTTTAGCCGGTGAATTCTTTTTATTTATGCCCACATTTCCCCACTTACGACTTACGACTTACGACTTACGACTTACGACTTATTACTAAACAACCGGACGGTAAAATCCAGCAACTCCACACCCCCCGCCTCGCCGTGGCCGGGGATCACCCACCTTGCATCCCCGAACTTCTTGCGGACCCGGGCCACCGTCTTCGGCCAGGCGGCTTCATTGGCGTCGGCCACATTGCCCTTGCCGGCCCCGAGCGATTTGACCATGCAGCCGCCGAAAAGGACCTTGCCGCCGGGCATCCAGGCTACCGTATTGTCGCGGGTATGGGCTTCACCGGGGTAGAACAGGACCACGGACTCTCCGCCCAGCTTCATTTTTTTCTTTTTGGAAAAGCCGTGCTGCGGGACCTCAACGCCGTCCTTGCGCGCCAGTTCAAGGGTCTTCTCCCCGGCAAAGGAGGGAATCCCCCGGTTGTGGAAGGCTTTCAACCCGCCCAGGCAATCCTCGTGGAAATGGTTGACGACGACTCCCGTGATCTTTACGCCGGGGAAATTTTCGGCAATCCATCCGATGAGTTGCTCGGAAAGCTCGTCGGAAGGCGGAGTGTCAAAAACGAGGCATTCTTTGCCCGCCACATAGACCAGCCCGTTGGACGCTACCCGGCCGAACGACCCGAAAACGGCGTAGGACCGGTGAATATAAGCCTGGTCGGAAAGGCGGATGACCTCCAGGTCGGGGGAAACGATGGTGGGGGCCGCTTCCTGGGCGACCAGGGTAGAAACAGCGGCGCAAAACGCCAGAAAAATAGCGATGGTTGTTCTCATTCAATTAAAATGGTTCAAAAGAACGCTATGTGGAATGGGTGTTATTTTGGAATATTTTTAGGCTTAATAATCCTTGCAGGCTTATCAATCCTGGCGTCGTTACGAGCCCAACCACGCCTTGCGCCGCTTTTTCTCCTTCGCCTTTCCGCCTTTTTCAGGCAGGCTGATATCCACCATCTGGTTTTGGCGGCAGACGAAGGCGCCCTTTTCTGTCATCCCGTTCTGTATGTAGGTGATCGAACAGGTCTTGCCGACCTTGAAGGTTGGAACCGCGGTTTTCCAGGCTTCCTGGCTGTCGATCGGGTTGCCGTCGATCTCCAGCACCAGATCGCCGCTGTTGACGCCCGCGCCGTATAGGGAATGGTTTTTCATGATGGGGCTGTTGACGACCGCTTTCCCGTTCCTGAAATCCAGCATCAGGTGCGCCATATCGGATTCTTCAGGGTGTTGCAAACCGAAGTCGACACCCATCGGCTCGAACAGTTCACTGAAATCGGGCAGGTCGTGACCGTAGATGTATCGTTCAAAAAAATCGGCGGCAAAGACCGCGTCGCCCGTAACGGTGGCCAGGGCTTCCTGCAGGTCGGGGAGCTGGTAAGGGATCTCCGTTTTGCCGTAATGCCCCCAGAGGTAGCGCATGAAATCGTCGAGGGTGACATTTTCGAAGCGGTTGCGCAGGGTCAGGTCGAGCGTGAGCCCGATGACCGATCCGTAGGTATAATAACTGATGAAGGTATTGGCGGCGTTGAATTCATCGATCGAGGTGGCGGCGTCCACGAACGGGGCCTGGTAGCTCATTTCCACGGGGCCGCGAAAATCCCTGCCCGGGCCGTTGATCGTATAATTCAACCCGCCTTTCAGGCCCTGTATATAATCTTCTTCGGACAAAAGGCCCGCGCGGCGCAACATCAGGTCGTCGTAGTAGGACGTGAACCCCTCCGCAAGCCACAGTTCGCCCGACATGTTCGCCCAGTCGAAATCGAAGGGCTCCAACGACTGGGGCCGGATGCGCTCTACATTCCAGCAATGGAAGAATTCGTGGGCGATGGTGCCGATCAGCTGGTTGGCGTTTCTTTCCAGGCTGCCCTGGCTGGAGCAGACCGTGGAGTTGCGGTGCTCCATCCCGTCGCCGAATACCCACGGGTTATAGCTGACCAGGAAGGTATAACGGCCGAAATCGTAATCGGGCAATTCGCCGTAAACCTTCTTCTCTTCCTCCACTACTTTCTGCACCCACCCGGCGTACACGTCGAGCAGGGAATCGGAATCCATCACCTGGGCGGCGATCTCGATGGTCTGTTTTTTGCCGTGCGACTCCACTTCAAACTGCCGGTAGCGGATATTGCCGACCATGGTGGGACTGTCATAAAAGTAGTAGTAATCCGGCGCCCTGAAAGTGTTCTGGCCGATCGGTTGCAATTGAGTCGCCACGCTCCATTCGGGGTGGTCTTTCAGGTCGAATGACAGCTCCACCGGCCTCCTTTCGGTGGTATGGGTATACACAAAAGTCGCCGGCATATTGAGATGAAGCTTCCGGTTGTCGATACCGGAATACGTGCCGTCGCCGTGGTTGGCAAACAGGGTGTATTCGAACCGCACATAGCCGTGGTGCCCGGTCACCTCCCAGGTCGACAGGTCCGTTTTGACCACCTTCAGCGGATTGCCGTTTTCGTCAAATGCTTTCTCCTGGTAAACATTTTTCGCAAACTGGTGCAGCGCGTACCGGCCCGGAGAGGAAGTAGGCATTCTGACCACCAGCGGCTGCTGCGGCAAGGATGGGAACTCGGCCGAGATCACTATTTCGTGTTGCTTTATATTGGAAAGCGTAACCTCATATCGAACGGGGCGCTGACCATGGAGCGGATTGAACGGTAATAAAAACAGCGCGGAAATCAGAAAAGTGAAGAGATGCGGTCGTTTAATCATAGTAGGTGATGGTTGAACTGTTTGGCCGGTAAAAATGGGATTTATTTTTGAAAAACACCGGAGAATTGAACGATCTATGCCCGATTGTGATTTTAATTTTCTTATATTTCGCATTAATTTGCATATACGCCGTACACCGTATTCGATTTAAAAGCACCAACCCTTAACTGTACAAAATGACGGATTCCAAATCTTTCCCTATCCCCATTGCCACGCTCACCAGGGTCCATTCACTTGATGTTTCTGATCAGCCGGTTGAAGATTTCACCATTTTCCTGGACCAGTATCTTTCCCTGATCATCCTTTCGGATTTCCCCGGAGATCCCAGTCCGCCGTTGCTGCTTGAAAATGCCAACAGCCTCTGCACCCAGGAAGGCGCCCTGCCCCAACAACGGGTTTTATGGATCCCCGGAACGGCACAGCAGGAAGCCCTTAAAGCGGAGCTGGTAGCAGCCATCGAGGCAGGCTTTCCCGGAAAGGAGTTCAACTTTGACAACATCATTGCCTTATCGCTGGCGCAGGGTTCCAAACAGGCGGCCTACCTGATCTTCAAGGACCCTGCTCTTTCACCCGATCCTTCGGATGCCAGGAAAAAGCTGAGCACATTCCAAATGCAACGGGCGTTTAACGCGGCCGTCCTCCAAATGCCAAATGATACCGACCAATGAAGAACTTACCGTCCCGATTGATTCATGCCTGTTATTGGATCTGGTTGCTGGTCTCTGCCATAGGCCTATCGGCGCAGAATGCCCGGCCGTTCGTCACCCTGGTGGAAGAAAGTACGACCGGAAAACACGTCGACACCATTCCCGCGTCGGGGCCGGCCATCGTCGACATCAACAGCATCATCCACCTGAAGATCGACATACCGGCCCTGGAGAACGAAATGTTCCGGTTTCAGGGTATTGCCGGTTCCGACGAACGGCTCAAACAACTGAATGGCCTCAACGAATTGCTCCGCAATCAGAACGGCATTCTCCAGCTGATCAACGACAAATTCTCGGGCAGCAGCCAGCCCGTATTGGAAGATTACAAGAAACTGGCCGAACAGTCGGACTACCTGCTGGACGGTCTGGAGCGGAACCTGAGCGACGCCCTGTACAACGAGCTCACCAGCGATGAGATGGAGCTTAAATTCAGCAAGTTCGGCGGCCCCTATATCGTTTTTGTGATCAACTGGCTCGAAGGAAAAGCCGACGTGCTGCGGGATTCCCTGGTCAAGGGACTGAACGGCGACAGCACACTGATGGTCTATTTCCGGCTCGGCGCTTTCCTCAAGAACAAATCCGGCGGCCGCCCGGTGCACGTTGAGCATTTCGACGAGATCAGCCCCGAAGCTTACAGCGAGGTAGCCCGGTTCAGCCCGCCGCTGTCCGAGGGCGAAAAGAGCGCGCTGAGCCAAACCGTTCAGCTCAACCAGACGATCGGGGAAAACACATCGACCGCCTCCGGTTTTTTCAAACAAGTGGTCAAAGCCCGCATCAACGACCTGTTCCCGTCGGATTCCTCAAAGGTGATCCTGAAAGCTACCTACAACGCATCGCTGACCAAGCTCAACCAACAGCCCGATACCAAACCGGCCGCCCAGGTGCTGCTCGAAAACGAACTGAACCTCAACCGGGTCGATCAGTTCTATTCGCTGGCTTCCCAAACCTACCAGCAATTCGCCGATAATTTTCCGCAAGGGATCTTCGGTCAAAATAATTTCGATCAGATTTTCAACCAGTTTGAGCAATTGATCCTCAATTCCTACAAGACGTTCAACGGCGATGTCGTGAGTTTTCAGCAAACAGCGGTCACCCCGCCCGACGACACCTCGCCGCCCGGCCTGCCCACGCTGGAAAAGGTCGACAACCTCTACGACAACTACGTGCAGGGTGCGCAAAAGGATATTTCCGGCATCAAGGCGATTTTTTCGCAGATCTCAAGCATGCTCAACCCGTTCAGGAAATCCTACCTGGCCAATGAAGATCTCTCTGACAAGGTTTCCCGGTTCACAGCCGGCAAGATCCCGCCTGAAGGGCTGCTGGAGCTCAAATACATCGGCGAGCGCAAGGCCGGAGACGAAATCCTCGTCAAAGCAGTCCTGGAACGGGGCCAGGACCGGAAAAACCGCAATTTTGAGCAAAAGGAATTGTACCGCCGGTATATCACCATCGCCCGGGTGGCCCTCCACGTCAAAATGAGCGGATCCCTTATCCTGGCCAACCCCTATAACCGGGACAACCCGGAGGTCAAGCTCACTACCCGCTACCAGTTTGCGCCCAACTACGGCATCTTCCTGAAATGGGGCAGCCGCAAAAGCAAGTTCTACAACGACTTCCTCAGCTTCGGCGTCGGCATGGGTTTCAGCTCTCCGGACTTTAACCTCGACGGAACCCCCGAATTCGGGGCCGGCCTGATGGTAACGGCCATCCGGGATTTCTTCAGCGCCGGCTGGGGATGGGATTTCGGCGTGGACGCCCCCTACTTCTTTATGGGCTTCAATATCCCCTTCGCGGTAGGCGGCGTACAGACGGCCGGTGTGGTGGAGCCGGGGTTTTAGGGGGAGCGGAATGGAGGAATGGAGGAATTGAGGAATTGAGGAACTGAGGAACTGAGGAACTGAGGAATCGAGGAATTGCCGCCTTCGTAACGCCTGTGGCGTCGCTACGGCCGCCGGAGGTTGATTTGCCCCGGCAAATTAACGGCTTTAAAACTTTTGTTTCCAATCGGTACGCATGGTGGTTCAAAATTGCTCAGGGGGAGGCTGGTCAGGGTTTTAGATCTACACGGTTTTATCGCCCGGCGTGATGAAAATCAAAGCTTTGTTTCTTGATCAGAGAGCCCCTATTTTGAACAATCTCTCGCAAGAGCCCAGTTTTCTCAATAATCTCTCACCTCCCATCCGCCGTAGCCTCTGGCGAAGTCGGGCTTCCTGTGCTGAGCGAAGTCGAAGCATCACCCTCTCCAATCCACCCACTAAATATTATCTTAGCGCCCTCAACCAACGAAGCGACATAAACGTGCCCATGAATTCCCAACAAACGGTCAGGCGCCAGGCAGGCGGGGTTATTCTCAACAGGATTTCCCGCTTCCATTCGATCCATCTGCAACGGGATGTTTGCGTGGACATTTATTATCCGGAAGGCAAGAACCGGCACCGGAAGGATCCGGGGTTTCCGTTTCTGATCCTGAACGACGGGCAGGACCTGGAGCGGGTCGGGTTGATCCGTACCCTGGAAACCCTCTGGGCCGACGGGCAACTGCCGCCCCTGATCGCGATCGGGGTGTACGCCAACGAAGAGCGGCTGCAGGAATACGGCACGGCGGGTAGCCCGGATTACAAGGGCCGGGGCAGCAAGGCGGGCGCTTATACCCGGTTTGTGGCCAGGGAACTCCTGCCCTGGCTGCGGGGGCACTACCACCTGTCGTGGCTGCCCAGACACGCCGCTATTGCGGGTTTTTCACTCGGCGGCCTTTCGGCTATGGACATCGCCTGGCAACAGGAACTCCTCTTCGGCAAGGTGGGCGTTTTTTCGGGTTCATTCTGGTGGCGATCGGCCCCCGTCGATCCGGCCGACCCCGACGCACACCGCATTATGCATGCGATCGTCGCGGGCGGGCCCAAACGCAACGGCATGTCCTTCTGGTTTCAGGCCGGCACCAAAGACGAAGAAGAAGACCGGAACAACAACGGCATCATCGACGCCATTGACGACACCCTCGATCTGATCCGGGAACTGGAAAACCTCGGTTATCAGCGGCATCAGGACATCCGCTACGTAGAGGTTCAGGACGGCGAACACAACCCCGAAACCTGGGCCGCCGTGATGCCCGATTTTTTGAAATGGGCTTTCGGCGATCCGATTAACCGCATCCTGCCGTAAAATAATTTTTACCCTTTCCGCATCAAATATCCGTTCCGCGACATATTTTTACGTCGGAATTTACAGCAGTCGTTTCTATTTGGCCCGTACGACCGCTCCGAAGCAACCGCCATCTGCCGATTTCAAGTATTTGAACCCTTTATTTCCCTTTCCAGACCTTTTAACCCGAACGGGCTGAAGGTTCATTGCCCTGGCATTTTTTCAACAACAAATTTTCGACGTGACGTATAGACTGATCTGCATGCTATGCCTGGCAGGCCTGTTGTCTGCAAGCGCCTGCCGGAACAAGAGCGATTATGCGGCGCTGGAAGCGAGGTCAGCGGAATTGCTCCGGGAAGCCGTCCGGCTCGATTGCGGGATCCGGGAAATCGGCAATGCTACGGAGGCGCTGTGGGATTCGGTATCCTCGGCGCTGGAGGCGAAGCTTCCGGAAAACATGCCGCCCGATGAACGTCGAAACATGATCGCCGTAAGGAACACCGGGTTGATCAGGATGTTTGAGGTCTACCCTACCCTTGATTCCGCCACCAGAAATCTGATAGAAACCGCCGGGGAACGGGACCAGGCGCTGGCCGGCCGGATCAGGGATATCAGAAGCGCTCAAAAGGAAAACGAACTGGCTACGCATACACTGCTGGCTCAAATGGAAGAAACCGGATACGACAAAGTAGCAGCGTGGAAAAAACAGTTTGCCCGGGCCAGGTGCGATTGAACTCCGCGCACCAGAAACGTGTCGAACCACGCTTGAAATCATTAACAAATTACAATCTATGAAAAGGATACCATGCTTATTTCAAAAAGGCAGACCTGTTTTCCTGGGTTTGATCCTGCTGACCGCGGGTTGTTCGAAAGAAGATCCCGACTCGCTGGACCCTTCAGCCAGGACTAAAAACTTCTCTTACGAACTCCCGCTGGCCTGGAATAAATTGTACCTCGACCTGGAGCGGTTTACCCCGGGTTATCGCCCGCCGGTTTCCGCGCGGACCCTGGCATACGTGAACCTGGCGGCGTACGAATCGGTATGGCCCGGAATGGCCGACGATTACCACTCAATGGCGGACCAATGGCCGGGCCTGGCATTGCCGCAACCGGAACCCGGAAGGGCATATCACTGGCCCAGCAGCATGAATGCCGCCTATGTGGAGATCATGGAGCTGTTTTTTCCGACGGCGCCGGCTGAGCAATTGTACAGGATCTATGCATTGCAAACGGACTACGCCCTGATCTACAAGCAACAGGTGCCCAATGATGTATATGCCCGCTCCGCCGCATTCGGCAGGAGCGTGGCCAACGCGGTTTTCAACTGGTCCGCTTCAGATGCGGCAGGCCATGAAGCCTACCTGAGGAATAACGACCCCGGGTACGTTCCGCCGGCCGGAACCGGCATCTGGCAACCGACCTACCCGGATTTCAACCCCGCTTTGCTGCCGCATTGGGGAGACGTCCGGACCTTTGCAGCCGACAACAGCGACATTGCACCCAATCCGCTTGCCTATAGCGAAAACCCTTCTTCCGATCTGTATCAGCAGGCTTTGGCGGTCAAAAACCTGGTGAATACCATCAAAACCGGACACGCTGATGAGGACGCCTGGATCGCCGATTTCTGGAGCGACGACTGCCCGATCCTCACGTTTACGCCTGCGGGCCGGTGGATTGCGGTGCTGAACCAGGTCGTTGAACGGAACAAGCTTCACATGGACAAGGCCATCGAAGCATACGCCCGCATCGGACTGGCCCTCAGCGACGCCGGGGTGCGCGCCTGGCATGAAAAATACCGCTTCAACGTGGAACGGCCGATCGACTATATCCGAAGGGTTCAAAACGACCCAAACTGGAATACGGTCATGTGCCCCGACGGGTCGGGCCGGTTTTTTACGCCGCCGTTCCCCGCTTATCCGTCCGGGCACGCCACTTTCGGGGCCGCCGCAGCCGAGGTCATGACGGCCTTGTTCGGAGCGGGCTACCCAATGACCGACCGGTGCCACGAAGGGCGCACCGAATTCAACGGTACGCCGAGGAGCTTCAACAACTTTTATGAGATGGCGGAAGAAAACGCCTATTCAAGGATCCCGATCGGCGTCCATTTTAAAATGGATTCGGATGCCGGGTTGGAACTGGGCTACGGCATCGGCAAAAAGATCAACGCCCTGCCCTGGCGGAATTAAAGATTTCACCCCCTGGAATAAAATAGAAAAGCGCCGGGTTGCGGCGCTTTTCCTATCATACTGATTTTCTACACCCGTTTTCAAATCCCTTTTCCGGGAATTAAAAACTTCTCATGACGGGTTGTCCCAAAACATTCCCGCATTATTTTTTGGCCAGTACCATCCGCAGGGAGATGGCGCCCCATTCTGTTTCGATAGCGTAGATATAGATTCCTTCCGGCAGCCGGTCGCCAGCCCTGAAGGTCTCCTCGCTGTACCCTTTCGGATATACGCCCTTCCAGCTTTGGATCTCGCGGCCGTTCAGGTCCAGTACCCGCAGGGTCGCCTGGCCTTCCTCCGGCAGGGTGAACCCAATGACCGTAAAGTCATTGAATGGGTTGGGCCGGTTGGGCAGCAGGCGCAGTCCGGCGGCAGCGGCATCGGTCCGGTTGAAAGCCATCGCAACGCCGATCTCTTCATTCCGGTCGTCGTAGGCAGCGGCAGCCGTTACGGCCGAGCTCACGTTGAGCCCATCCCGCAATTTGCCGTCTTCCAGCGCCCTGACCACCAGCGTAAACAAGGGCTGGTCTTCCAGCGGGCCGGCAATCTGCGGCGAGCCGTTGCGGTTCCAGCTGAACGTGGCGGCGCCTTCGCGCAGGAATTGCCCGCTCATCTGGCTGGTGTTCAGGATACCGGGTTTGAGTCCGATGATATCGGTTTTCGATCGGTCGGCCAGCAGCGTAAACTGGAAGCCTTCCACCAGGTCGCCGTTAAGCGCTTTCACGGGGATCTCATAGGTTTCGCCGGCATGAAGCTCCATATCCGGCACCGAGAGCAGGAATTCTGCCGCCCATCCTTTTTGTTGTCCGTCAAATCCCACACTGCCGTTCACATCCCCGATCTTGACCGCTACGAAATCGACGCCTGTGAGGCAGGACTCGAGGTCCGTCAGGGTACGCGATTCCGGGAAGGTTTCAAACCACGGGTTGGCCGGTTGCGGGAAATGATAGTCCGCGTCGACAAATCGCCAGCTGGTATTGTTGGTGAATGCCGGAATATTGCCGAGGACGAGCCGGCGCAGCTCGATGATGTCCAGCGCCGTGATATTGCCGGAACGGTTGACGTCCGCGGCGATCAGGTCGTAGGGCGATTCAAGCGGCTTGTTGCCCAGCAGGTGGCCCTGGATCAGGATAATGTCCAGGGTGTTTACGCCGTCGAGGAAGCCGGAATTAAGGTATGGCCGGACCACGTAATCGACGCCGGCTGAGCCGGTGGTGACCTCGTAAGCGCCCTCCTGGTCGGAAACGCCGTTCAGCTGTCCGGAAACGCTCTCAACCTGAACCTCAACACCGTGTAAGGAGCGACCTTCTTCTGTGGAAATATCACCGGAAATAACCGGTTCCGTGTCGCAGGTCGGGCAAATATGATCGGGATCCTGGATATAGATCAGCGCTTCGCACCATTTGAAGTTGGGGCCGCCAACGGTACCGTTCGGCTGCACGGAATATGGATTGCCGGCGCTGTCCCAGACATATACTTCGACCTCTTTGCTATATCGGTCCTTGCAGGTAAAGGTGATGCTGGTCTGCGACGGGTCCGGGATCTGGCCGGGCCGGTTCACGGAAAAGCGAAGCGGTTCGGAACAATCGGAAACATCGCAGGAGGCCAGTTCGGAGGCCTGTACGGTTACGGCCGCGGCATCTTCCTTGCCGTCGCCGTCGATGTCGGTTCCGGCCGGCAAAGCCTGCAGGTTGACGATCAGGCCGCTCTGGCAATGCGGATCCGGCACGTAGCAGTCCACTACGCTGAACGGCAGCAATGCAGATCCCTCATTACCGCAACCGTCAATGGCGATCACTTCGAACCGGTGGGTACCGATCGGGTAAACGCCCGTGATGAGGAAGTCCGGATAAACGCCGGTCAGGGCCCCGGTTGCGGAGAGATCCTGATCAATCTGACCGTCGGCATTGAGGTCAAGCAATACCTGGATCTGGGAAATGCTGTCGAGCACGCACCCTTCGGTAATGGTGAACGGGAATTCCACCGTACCGACGCAGGCAGAACTGTCGGTGCAATAGGGCGCCGGCGGTTCAAATGCGATCACCGGTGATTGATCGTCGAATATCCGGATGTGCTGGGTGTAGGTCCAGTAGCCGGTTGAGGTCGCATTGCGCCAATAGCCCGCGGGGTTGGCCGGTCCGCAGGAAGCGCCCCGTTCTCCGGCTGCCGGGATCAGGTTGCCCTCAAGGCTGTCGCGGTCGACAAAGGAAGCCGTCGGCCGGCGCAGCACCCAGACGTTCTCTTCGCCCTGAAGGCCGTCGCAATCTTCATCCCTGCCGATGGCCACAGGTGCATCCACCCCGTTGTATTCGCAGCGGTTGATGACGTGGAAGGTCCGCAGGATGTTGTAACATTCTCCGTTCACTACCGGCAGGAACTGGTCTTCAACGCGGACGTCAAAGGTATCGCAGCCGGTTTTCCGGATCCACAGGCTGTCGGCATAATCCAGGCAATCGGTCACAGCGTCTTTGGGGAAGCGGATCTCGTATTCGAGGCTGCCGCCGATGGTGATGGTCTGGGTAAAGACGGCCATGGACAGGTTGCCGGCCACGTCGATGGCGCGGAAACGGCGAACAATGGTGCCCCCGCCGCATTCCACCAGGTTTACCAGCGGTTCGAGTTCGAAGGCGTAGGCAAAGCAGTTGTCGATCACATCCGGCCAGCCGAACAGTTCGCGCAATTTAACGGTATCGTACGGATTGAAATAATCCGGCAGCGCTTCACAGGAAATGAGTTGGTCGGTCAGGCCGGTGCACAACGGCGGCGTCTTGTCTTCCACCGTCACGAACAGCCAGCAGAAGTTGACGTTCTCGTTGACATCGGTCACGCGCAGTTCCACCACGATCTGATTGAGGCCGATATCGCAGCAGCCGAATTCGACGTAGGGGCCCCAATCCGAGTAATACGGCGTCAGCAAGGTATCGCAGGTGACCGGATCACGGGTGTAGAGCCGCCTGACCTCAATGGAAGCGATGCCGCAGTTGTCATAGCTGCCGTGGTTGACCTGTGCGGCGAACAACCGGTAATAACCGATATTGTTCAGCGAGATGTTGAGGTGTTCCTTGCAAATGGCGGTCGGTTCCTCCAGGTCGGCGATGCGGAAACGGCACGAATGCTGATATTGGTGCCCTTCCTCATCGCTAAGGGTATATCTGAACCAATAATCTCCTAAAGGCAGGCCGGAAACGGTCCGATCGTCATCCGGCCCGATGGTATATAAGATGGTTGTATCTCCGTTGGTGTTGGTAAAGAGTATTTCCGTGGTGATCGCCCAGTTGGTATTCCCGCCTCCGCAGGTATCCGTTACAACGGGCCAGGGGGCTTCCAGCGAACCGGTGCACTCGAACGGATCGGTAGAGAACAGCATGATGTCCTCTTCCAGGATCGGGCAATAGTGGTTGCTCAGCGGACATTCGATGATCGGAGCGGAGAAAGCGCCGATCTTGATCAGCTGGTCGAATTTGAGCAAAGTATCCTGATCGCACTGGTCAATGATCGTCCATTGGCGGATAAACGTCGTATCGAAACCGGTATGATACTGACTTCTATCCTTGTAAACCACCACGATATTGTAGTTGAAGTTCTGGGTCAGCTCTTCATACCCGTTGATGGTGAGCAGGTAGGGATACCCGGTTTCTTCAGGCGACGGGAAGCCGTTCGGCAGTGTTTCGTAGGACTGTCCGCAGCCGAAAACAACAGCGGCCGGCGGGAGGACCAGATCGTTCAGGTCCGGGCGCCTCAGGGTAATTTCCTGGACGCAGCTGTCCATATGCCCGAAAATATCGCGCACCATGAAGGTCCTTTCCAGGTCGATATCGTCGCAGATCTCCCACGGCTTGATCTCGTCTTCAAAGAGCAGGGAGTCAAATCCGCAGAAGCTGTTGAACGCCGGCTCGCCCAGGGAGAAAAAGCTTTCCCGGTTGTTGAGGACGTAGTCCAGATCCTGGTAGATCAGGTCCTGGGTGATGCGAACTTCCGGCATGACCTGGCTGGTCACGTCGCCGGAAATCACGTTCAGCACCAGGCCTTCGTTGTTGACGGCGAGCCAGGTATAATCGCCCAGCATGCCCGACAACCAGGTCGTCGTCATCAGGGTGTATACGCGCTCGGGGCTGATCAGCATCGAGATCTTCAGCACGGCGGTATAATTGCCCTGGAAGAAGCCTGCGGTGTCGATGGTCGGGTTATCCATGATCCCCGCAGCCAGCGGATACGGCCGTTGCGCCGCCACCTGGGTGAAACAACAGGGGTCGTCAAAGTTATACAGCCCGGCAAAAATGCCGCCCGTACCGTCGACCATATCCTCCGGCGCGTTGGGATAATCTGCGCCTACATCCATTTTGGTGAACAGGATAAAGGTAAACGGTTTTGGTTCGGTCACTTCCACCAGTTTGAAGGAAGTCATGTCGTAGTAGTGGTCGCCGGGGTTGAAATAAGCGGACGGCAACCAGCACAGGGAATCGATGTTGTCGAATTTGGCATCCGTTGCATCCAGCCGGCCTTCGATCATCTGGACATTCTTGCGGAGGGTACTGCGGTCCGTATCCGGCGGACAATCGAAATCCATGGGCGGGGGCGCTACATCGATCTCGGTGGAGCAACCCGTTTCGGTATCCGTGATCTGAATGGTGCGTTCGCCGTCGCCGAGGGTCAACGGGACCGAAACGACGCTTTCGCCGTAGGTACCCTGCGTACCGTCGCTGGCGGTCCAGTCATCGCCGATGTTCAGGCCCGTCACCTCTACGGTATAGGTAAAGGTATCGTCATAGGGATCACCCATGGTGCCCATGTCATCGCAATCGACGGAGACCACGGTCGCCTTGATCAGACAAAGGTCTGAACAGGGTTCAGGCGGGTTCACCTCAATGACCGACGTACAGGCGTCATCTCCGGCGTCGCTGATCTGGATGGCGACGGGGCCGTCGGCGATGGGGTACGGGCCGAAAGTCTCGAACTCGCCGTAGTCGCCTACCCGGCCGTCGCTGGATACCCAGCCTTCATCGGAAGTATGGTTGACCGGAATGATCAGCGCGATAAATTCGAACTGGTCGTCGGAGGGGTCGTACGGGGTGCCGTTGTCCAGGCAGGTGACCTCCGTAACGGTGTGCGTGATGGCGCATTGTTCGGAACAGGTTGCCGGCGGATTGACGTACAGCAGGGGCGATTCGCAGGAACCGTCGTTGCTGTCCGTTACGGTAAAGCTGACCGGGCCGTCGGCAATGGCGTAGGGCCCCAGCTGCACATCCGTATTGTAAGCGCCGGAAGTACCGTTGCTGCCCACCCAGTGATCCGACAGGTTGTTGCCGCTGACCTTCACCGTAAACGTAAAGATATCGTCGGAAGGATCGGTCGGCGTACCGTTGTCGTCGCAGGCGACGTTGGCGATGGTCGGTTGAATGATCTCGCACAAGGGCGAACAGGACGGCGGGGGAGCTACCTCCATTACGGAGGCGCACCCGGGATCTTCGGCGTCGGTAATGGTGATCACCCGGGTACCTTCACTGATCGGGAAGGGGCCGAAGGTGGCCAGGCCGTAAGCGCCCGAGCTGCCGTCGCTGGCCATCCAGCCCGTCGAAGTATGGTTGACGGGAATGATCATGGCCGTGAACGTAAAGAGGTCATCGCCGGAAACGGAAGGCGTGCCGTTATCCTGGCAGTCGACTTCCGTGACCAGGTGCGTAATGAGGCATTGTTCGGAACAGGAGGACGGCGGCTCTACGAAAATGGTACTCGAAGCGCAGCCGCTGTCGCTGCCGTCGGTCACGACAAAGCTGACCGGGCCGTCGGAGATCAGGAAAGGGCCAAAAGAAACCGGATGATTGTAAGGGCCTTCGACACCGATGGAAGTCACCCAGTTGTCAGCTGTGTTGTAGCCGGTGACGAGCAGCGTAAAGGTAAAGATATCGTCCGCCGGATCGGTCGGCGTGTTGTTGTCATTGCAAAGTACATCGTGGATCTCGACGCTGACGATGTCGCAATCGTCGGAGCAGTGCGGCGGCGCCTGGATATGGGCGGTTGTCGAGCAGCCGTTGTCGCCGGTATCCGTGAACGTCAGGTCCATGGCGGGGAAGCCGTCGATGGAGAAAGGCCCGAAATCAACCCATTCGCCGTAGTTGCCGGCCAGGCCGTTGGAGGCCGTCCAGCCGGTTCCGGTGTTGAAGCCGGTGACCCGCACCTGGAAAGTATAGAAATCGTCATCCGAAACGCTCGGCGTATCGTTGTCGTGGCATTCGATATTGCCCACTTCAGCGGTGATCTCGCACTGGTCCGAACAGGTGGACGGTACGGCTACGCTCAGGTTGGTCGAACAGGCGCTGCCGAAGAAACTGTCGCCGATGGAGAAGGTGAATATGCCGCCGGGGTAATCCGCGATCGGGAACGGTCCGGCCGTGATCGGCGTATTGTAGGCGCCGCCGGTCAGGCCGGGCAGGTCGGCGGAGGTCCAGCTCTGGCTGTTGTTGGCGCCGGTGACCGTCAGGACAAACGTGAACCGGTCATCTTCGGGGTGAACGGGGGTACCGTTATCGTCACAGAGGATGTTGGTGACGGCTGCTTCGATGCCGCAGGCTTGCGGAACCAGCACTACCCCGTCGCCGTCATCTTCATCGTCGGGGTCATCGCTGACGTTGCCGTCCTGGTCAGTGTCCACGGCATTGCCGGGGGTTGAATCGACATCTTCTTCGTTTGAGGAGGAAACGGATGCCAGGTTGGTATAATTGAAAGCCAGGCCAACAGTGGCCTTGTACGTTAGTTGGATCGTTTCACCGACCTCCAGGGCCAGGCCTTGCCAGATGATGGTATTGCCGATGAGCGTCCCGCCGTTGGAAATAGCGGTGACGTTGGTCAATCCGGGCGGCAGGACATCCTGGATCGAAAACCCGGAAGCGCCGCCAGGGCCGTAGTTATCGATGGTGATGGTAAAGTCTACCACTTCACCGATAGCGGGCTGGAGGTTGGACGCCGACTTGTCCAGTTCGAGGTCGATGGGGCAAACCACCACCGCCAGTTCGTGGGTGATCTCGGTCTCGCAGCCCAGATCGTCGTGCACCACGGCGGTATAAACACCCGGCAATGAAGCGATCAGGGTGGTATTGGACCCGTTGCCGGTAGAGAGGAGTTCGCCGTCAGGGCCGATCCAGTCGATCTGGACTGGTGTAGCGGAAGTATTCAGGGAGAGGGTGAGCTCTGCCGATGTATTTGAACAGATCTCATCGGGCCCGGCGATGGAGCCGCCGACGAGGGGAATATTGCTGATCAGGGTTTGATTGGTGCTGGCAAACCACCAGGTATTGAGGGTATTTTTATCGCCGTAACCGGTTGTTGCGCCGTCATTGATGAAGTCGCAGTTTTCGGTATTGGAGTTAAAGTTATCCCAGGTACGGCAGTTGTCGCTCTGGCAGGAGCAGCCGTTCCGTCCGTCCTTGGGCTGGCCCGTACCGGAATCCATGGGAATATTGCGGTCGTCCCAGTGAAGGTTATTGGAGGAAGCGCCGAATTCGCAGGCCGGCCGGATGGTTTCGACGCAGAAGCCGTTCTTGAGGAATTCCCCGTCATAAAGGGCCCAGTGCTGGACGCCCTGGGTGTATTTGACCAGCAGGTCGACGGTTTCTCCGGAAGAAGGTGCAAGCCCGTCGGCGCGCAAGCCGTTCCAGGAAAGGCAGGCGGAGAGGTTTTGCGCTTCGTCGAAAGCATGGATCAGGAGGACATCCAGATCCGGATCGTAAACGCCGTTGTGGTTGAAGTCGAGTACAATTTCCACCTGGCCCGGCTGCGTTGCCGAAACCGGAAGGCAATAATTGCCGTCGCCGGTGCACTGGAAATTCGGATCGATATTAACCGAGCCGCATTGGCCGCTAGGGAAACAGACCTCATCGGGCGCGCTCAGGAAGATCAAGTGTTCGGCCGCGTTGCCGGAAAGGTTGACTCCGGGTACGGATTTCCGGTCTTCTTCCAGGTTGCCGCTGGTGCCGGGGCCTTTGCGGTTGAACGCGACGCTGAAGGACAAGCCCTGGAATCCGGACCCGGCGAAATCGATCTTGGAAACGAATCCGTCAACGGTGTAGGAAAAGAGCTTGCCGTTAAACTGGCGGTCCCACACGCATTCCGGCAATTGATTATCTGCCCTGGGGGTACGGAATGCCCAGTTCATGGAATAGACCCGGCCCGGCAGGTTCTGGCCGTTACCGGCAACCGTGATGTCCCAAAAGCCGATATGGGATACGTTGTTGAATTCGATGTAGTAATCTCCGGCCTGATCCGGGTTGAAAACATACATCGGATCGGAGGTGTTGTAGCCCACACCGTCGATTGCGGCAGGGCCGTTGTAGGCATCCGACCAGCCGGCCACGTTCTCATTGAAAGCGCTGACGGTGAACGGGCCGTGCACAACGGCGCCGTCAGAAGCCCTCCTGATCTTGAATTCATAAGCGCCTGTGGCTTCCGGGACACCGCTCGAGGTGTACTCCCGGGACAACCCCAGGTATACGGTCTCTCCCGGGTCTTTGATCCGGATGTACAACCGGCTTTTGACCGGCGCACCGTACTGCGCGAAATTGCCGTAATCGCTTTTACCGATCAACAGCATGACAATGTCATCAGGGTTTGGCGCCAACTGGCGGGTTCCTTCGGACCATAGGGAATAGGGTGCAATTAAAATTGCGATAAAGGTTAGCGCGCTCCCCAGCGCAAACCTCATTTGTGTAGTTTTCATCAGTATGCAAACATTAATTCTTTCGAACAGGTAAAAAATATTCATGGGTCTGGGTTTAAATAAACAACCATCCTATGCTCGTGCAGCCAGGGCAACAAGCATTGAGCTTATGGCAAATGGAATGTGACTGTTTTGCAGAATCCCTTTTCGGGATTCGATGGTATGTAGGGAGCCTCCTAAAGCAGATATTTTGAAAGGGGGAACCGGGTAAAGCTCAAAAAGAGGGTCAGAGTCAAACCTCCGACCCCTTTCACATGAAACAAATTTACGCGTCTCGTACCTGTCTGTCCTTTTCCAACCATTCGCCACACTGTCTGGCATGCCGCCAGAGCAGTGTGGGAATCGTTAGATGAGGGACAAACATTTAGCTCTTGATGACCACCATTTTACGGGTAGCCGTTTGTCCTTTATAAGTAACGGTGTAGTACAGCACGCCCGCGGGCAGCATATCGGCATCCACCACCAACTGATGGCGTCCGGCTGCAAACCCGGCATTCTGACGGAGTACCACCTTGCCCGTCACATCATGTATCGTAAACTCAACTTCTCCGTATTCCGGAATCACGAACTGGATCGTGGTCAGTTCCCGGAATGGGTTGGGTGCGTTCTGCAGCAGTTCGAACCCGTTTGCCGCTATCGGCTGCTTGCTGAATGTCAGGTTGAACGGAACAGCATTCAAACCGTTATCGTAGGCTTCGGCCTGTGTGATCCTCGAACTTACCGAAAGCAGTTCGCTGATCCGGACAGCGGCTTTCGCCCTGAACACCAGGCTGAACGCTTTTCCGGCATTCAGGCCTTTGTGTTGCGCCGTCTTGTTCCAGCTGAATGTAAGCAGTCCTTCTTCCGCGTAGCGGGTACCGATATGTTCTTCCTGTACGAAGCCGTGTTCAACTTCCAGCAGCTCAAGGGCCGAGTTATCGAAGTTCAGGGTGAACTGGAATCCTTCGAAGCGATTGAGCTGGTCAGCTGTAAAGTCGATCTTGTACGTCTCGCCCGGCGTCAGCAGCTTGTCTTCCACGTTGAGCCCCATTCCGTCGCCGTCCAGGTTGCGCACTTCGCCTTCGAGGGCGTTGGCTGTAACCGAACCGTTGAGATCGCCGATCTTGATCGCGACAAAGTCGAGATCGTGGATGCAAGAGGTCACTTCCTGTACCGTGATGGCCTCAGGGAAGGTGGTCTGCCATGGGTTCATCTGGTTCGGGAAGACGAACGACTTCGGTACGAACCGCCAGCTGGTATTGTTCTGGAATTGGTCGATATTGCCCAGCAACAGCTTGCGCAGTTCGATCAGATCCAGCGTGGTAATGTTACCGCTGTTGTTCACGTCGGCTGCGATGAGCAGGTACGGCGATTCCAGCAACTGGTTGCCCAGCAGGTGGCGTTGCAGCAGGATCAGGTCGATGGTCGACAGACCGTTGTGGTCATCGCCGTCCTTGGCCGGCTTGATGGTATACGGTCCGCCGGCGGTTACGTCTTCAAAGGCATACAATCCGTTGTCGGGCGTATCCATGGATTCATCCATTGCCGGTCCGTGGAGGGCAACGTTGACGCCTGCCACCATCTTGCTTGCCGTGGTGGAGACGCCGCCCATCAGCATGACGTTCTCTTCACAGTTGCTGCAGAGGTTGTCCGGATCCTGAACCAGGATGGTTGCCTCGCAATACTTGTAGTTGGGGCCGCCGACCGTTCCATCCGGTTGGACGGCGTACGGATTCAAGGCGCTATCCCAGACGTATACCTCAACCTGCACGCTGTAGCGGTCATCGCAGGTCAGGGTGATGCTTGTCTTGTTGATATCCGGCGTTTCGCCCACCCGGTTCACGGAGAACCGCAGCGGCTCGCTGCAATCCGTGGCGTCGCAGGCGGCCAGTTCAGATGCAAAGACCGTTACGGCCCCTTCATCAATGTCGCCGTCGCCGTCGGCATCCGTACCGTCGGGCACAGGCGCCAGGTTCACGATCAATCCGCTGTAGCAGACCGGATCCGGCACGAAGCAGTCAACAACCTCGAACGGCAGGAGCGCCAGTGTTGCATTGTTGCAGCCGTCCTGAACCCGGACTCGGAAGATATGCGAGCCGATCGGGAAATCACCGCGGATCTCGTAGTACGGGAACTCTCCGAAGAGTACGCCGGCATTGGTCAGGTCTGCGTCGACCGTCCCGTCGGCATTCAGATCGATCATTACCGATACGTGTACGCCTTTAGGTCCGCAAGCTTCAATTACCGTGAACGGATATACTACCGGGCCTTCGCAGGCAGCGCTGTCGGAACAGAACGGCTGCGGCGTATTGAAGAGCACTTCCGGAGCGGTCGTATCATGGATCTTGATGTGTTGCGTGTACACCCAGTAGCCGGTCGATTCGCTCTGCCTCCAGTAACCTTTCGGGTTAGTGGTACCGTCGCAGGACGTGCCTTTGGTACCTTGTGCCGGGAACAGGTTGAATTCGAGGCTGTCGCGATCGATGTAGGTGGTGTCGGGCCTTCTGAGCACCCAAACGCCTTCTTCACCGGCGAGACCGTCGCAGTCCTCATCGCGGCTGATCACGATCGGAGCGGATACGCCGTCCCATTCACAGTGGTTGATCACATGGTACGTGCGCAGGATATTCAGGCATTCGTCGCCTTCAACCGGCAGGTACTCATCCGAGCAGGTCCAGGTGATGGAATCGCATCCCACCTTGTTCAGGATCAGGGTATCGACATTGTCTACGCAGTCCGTTACCACATCTTTCGGGAACCGGATCTCGTAGTTCATCGTGTAATCGATGGTGATCACCTGTTCGTAGACGGCCATGGAAATGTTTCCAACCACGTCTACTGCCGTGAACCGGCGCTTGATCACGCCGCCGCCGCATTCGTCGAGGTCAACAACCGGCGCCAGTTCGATGGCGTAGGCGGAACAGTTGTCGATCACATCCGGCGAACCGAAGAGCTGAGCCAGCTGGATCGTGTCGTACGGGTTGAACCCTGCGGGCAGATCATCGCAGCTCACCACCGGGTTAGCCAGTCCGTAGCAGTAAGGCAAGGTCTTGTCTTCCACCAGCACCGTCATCCAGCAGATGTTCGTCAGGCCGGATACATCGGTGACGCGCATTTCGATCGTCACGTATTGGCCGGCGTCGCAGCAGTTCACTTCTACATACGGGCCCCATTCGGACCAGTACGGCGTAGCGAGCGAATCGCAGGTCTGCGGATCGCGAATGTACAGGCGGCGCACTTCGATGGATGCGATGGCGCAGTTATCGTAGCTGCCGTTGTCGATATTGGTCGCGTAGATCCTGGAGATGCCCAGGCCCCCGAGCGATATGTTCAGGCCGCCGATACAAACCGCCGTCGGTTCTTCCAGGTCGGAAACGCGGAAGATGCATTCCTTGACGGTCACATGGCCGCAGTTGTCGCTTACCGTATAGCGGATAGTGTAATCACCCAGGCCTACACCCGTGATCGTCCGCGGCTGACCGGGCTGGATCGTGTACAGGATCTGGCCCTGTGCATTGATCACTTCCATGAGTACCGACCAGGTATCGGAGCAGGTGCCCGTGATATCCGGGAGCGGCAGTTCGATGGTGGCCGTACATTCATACGGATCGGTGCCGAACAGCATGATGTTCTCTTCCAGGATCGGGCACCAGTGGGTGCTCAGCGGGCAATCCACGACCGGAGCCGTGCTCTGGAAGGTGATGTGCTGCTGGCAGGTATACGTCTCGCCGGTTACCGCCGTGAAGGTAAAGGTCCGGGTAATGACCGCAGCTTCGCAAGTACCGCCTGCTTCCAGTTCATCTGCGAAGGTGTAACCGGTGATGCCGCAACCGTTGATAACTTCGGGGACACCTGTCCATTCCAGGCTGGCCGGATTGTTCAGGATGCTGTCCACATCGGTGCAGATCAGGTCGACCAGTTCGCCGTTGGCGTTCAGGATCTGGCTGATGTCTTCCGGACATTCGATTACCGGCGCCGGCGGGTTAACGGTTACCGTCGTGCTGCAGGTAGCGTCGGCAGCATCACTGATCGTGAATTCGACCGTGCTGAGCGGGAACGGACCTACCGTTACCGTTGTGCCGTACGTACCGCCTGTTCCGCCGCCGGTCCAGCTGCCCGAACCGGTCGGGTTGGTCACCGTGACGTCGAAGGTGAAGGTATCGTCATCCGGCAATGCCGGTGTGCCGTTGTCGTTGCAAACCACGTTGCTGACCGCTGCGTCGATCGAACATACGGCCGGGCAGTTCTCAAAGGATACGCTTAGGGTATCGGTGCACTGATCGTTCATCATATCCATGAAGATGATCGTGACCGGACCGAAGAACGGACCGTAGGTCTGCATATCCGGGTAGAAACCGGCGCCGAGGATCGTACCGTCCTCCAGCATAGCCATGTAACCATTGCTGGCGAGACCACCGGAGGTGACGTTTACCTTCACCATGAAGTAGTCGTCGGCCGGGTTGGCCGTACCGTTGTCGCTGCACGTCACCTGTACAATTTCCGCATCCAGGTGGCACTGGTTGGTGGAACATGCATCAGGCGCCGTCACGTAGATGGCCGCGAAGCAGCTGTTGTCGCCGTTATCTACAATCTCATTGTCGTAATTATCGAGGTCGCTGGTCATATCGATCGGGAACGGACCGAAGACCACCGGCTCGCCGTAGGCGCCGCCGACGTTCGGGTCGTTCTCAAGCGTCCAGCCGGTTCCCGTACCGCCGGTTACCACTACCGTGAAGGTATAGGTATCATCCTCATCGGTATCCGGTGTGCCGTTGTCGTTGCAGAGGACATCAAAGATGTTCACGTGCAGGTTACATTCGCAGTTCGGGGCCTGGACCGTGAAGGTCTGGGTACAACCCGGGTTGGCGGCATCCGTTACCGTGAAGGTATAGAGCTGTCCGTTACCCGGGATGGCCGGGGAAGTAACCGATGTGCCGTACGAACCGGTGAAGACGATGCTGCCGCTGGTGGCAACCCAGACACCGCTGGTGTTCAGGCCGGTCACCAGGAGGTCGAAGGTAAAGGTACCGTCGTTCTCCGTGCAACCGTTGTTGGTCACCTCTGCGGAGATAATGTCGCATCCGCTGCAGGTCGTCGGGGCCGTTACGGTCACATCCGTCGGATAGGTGCAATCCGGGTTATCGGCATCCATGATTCCGGTGATCGTCAGGGTGGCCGTCGACTGGACGTTGAACGGCCCGAGGACGAGCGGCGTACCGTAGGCGCCTGTGATGGTTTGCCCGCCGAGGGTCGCCTTCCAGTTGTCGCCCGCACCGCTGTTGGTCACCAGCAATCCGAAGGTATAAGTATCGTCCGACGGATCGGTTGTGCCGTTGTCGTCACAGGTAACGTTCACCGCAGCAGCGGAGGAGATGTTACACGGCGTGCAATCCGGCGCTTCTACCGTCAGGGTTGTCATACAATTGGCATCCAGCAGGTCGGTTGCTTTTACCGTTGCATCCTGACCCGCGGGGATCGGGAAGCTCATGGTAGCCGGGAATACGCCTACCTGTGAAGGTCCGTTGTTGACCGAGATCAGGAAGCCGATGCTGCTGTTGACGGCGCTGATGTCAACCGTCAGGATATAGGAGCCGTCTTCCTGGCAATCCGTACCGGTTGCCGTAACGTCGATCGCGCATTCGGTGTTGACGCACGGGCCGGTAGCATCTACATAGATGACGGCGATGCAGGAGTTCTCAACGTTATCCCGGATGCTGATCAGGGTATTCTGGTTGGCGGCTACAGGTCCGACTACAACCGGTTGGCCGTAGGCGCCGCTGTATCCGCTGCCGTCCGTAGCTGTCCATCCCGTACCGACTCCGCCGGTGATCACTACGCTGAAGGTGTAGGTATCATCGTCCGGATTGTCCGGCGTACCGTTATCGTTGCAATCCACGTTGGAGACCACGATATTGAGGTCGCATTCGCCTGTTGGTATGATACCGGCGTCAAGCGTCAGATCGGTATCGCCGCCGGCGACCGTAACGGTATGGGTCATACCGTCCATGGCCGGTTCCGCGTCGCTGTCCTTACCGTCGTCGGCGCCCTGGTCGGCTGCCGTGAACTGGAAGCCGTCGGGCAGTACGAACTGGACGCTGTAGGTACCCGGTTCGAGGCAGATGAAGCTGTACAAGCCTTCATTGTTCGTAACCGTGGTAGCGATCACCGCACCGGCAGCATCCTTCAGGTTGACCGTTACGTTGGCTACACCGCTCTCATTGGCATCCTGGATGCCGTCGTTGTCGGCGTCATTCCAGACGTAGTCGCCGATGGCTGCCAGTTGGTCGTTCACCATATTCAGGATCATCGAACAACCCGGTTCGTTGTTGTCGCGGATCTCGATCGCGAGCGGCAGGGAAACCTGGCCGATCGAAACCGGAACACCGTATTGACCGGAAGCGATCGCGTTGGCGCCCTGGTAAGCCGTCCAGCCGCTGCCTGCGTTGGAACCCGTCACGGTTACGGAGACGCTGTAGAGGTCGTCCGTGAAATCGGTCGGCGTACCGTTGTCGTCGCAGTTACCCGTCAGCTCATAAGTAGCGGCCAGGGTGCAGGTCGGCGAGCAAGGCGCGGGGGCATCCACATGTACATTCACCTGACAGCCGCCGTTGCCGCAATCCAGGATCTTCATGTTCTTGGCGCCGCCGCTGATCGGGAACGGACCGAACTGGTAAGGCACACCGTACTGGCCGGTGAAGAGTACGTTACCAAATGCATCCACCCATTTCCAGCAGCTGCTGAAGTCATTGACGCCGCTTACTGTCAGTACGTAGGTGTAGGTATCATCACCGGAGTTGGCGGTACCCTGACCGTTGCACTGAATATTTGAAACGTTGTAGTCGATCAGACACTTGTCGCAGGCCTCATTCGGGATGATCACCTGGATGGAAGCGTTGCAGGTCGCATCCAGGATATCGCGTACCGAAATGTTGGCTACGGAACCGAGGGCGTACGGGCCGAAGACATTGATGCCGAAGGAACCGTTCGTGCCGCCGCTGATCCAGGAGCCCGAAGTATTGTAGCCGATCACGTTGACCACCACTTCGTAGTAGTCGTCGGCGCCGTTATAAGGCGTACCGTTATCGTTGCAAACCACATCCAGCGGTTCGAGAACGATCTGGCATTGATCGGAACAGGTTGCAGGCGCCTGTACGTTCCAGCTGGTCGTACAGTTCGGATCCAGGGCGTCCGTAATGATCACCGTGGCGTTGCCGTCGGTCAGGATATTGTACGGACCGAAGGTGAACTCGCCGTAGGAACCGCTGTAGTTGTAGGTTCCGCCGTTGGTCGTCACTGTAGCTGCCCAGCCGTTACCGCCCAGGTTGCTGCCGCTGATATCCAGCGTAAAGGTGTAAGCATCATCTGACGGATCGAAATCGGTTCCGTTGCTGTTGCATTCCGCCGTTTCGGGTTGCGAAACCACCAGACCGCACTGATCGGAACATGCCGGCGGCGGCGTTACCGTGATCACGGAGACGCAGTTCGGATCGGCATTATCGCGTACGACTACGGAGACCGCAGATTGTCCGTTGCCGATCAGCATCGGGTTGGAGGTAAACGATCCCGGATAGGTTCCGGAGAAGGTTTGCGGTGCGCCGATACCGGATACGGTAGCGGTCCAACCGGTGCTGGTAGCGTTGACGCTTGAAACGTTCACCGTCAGCGTAAAGGTATCGTCGGCCGGGTTATTGGCCGTATTGCTGTTGTTGCAGTCTGTGCTCGTCAGGGTTGCAAGGATTTCGCAATCATTGGAGCAGGTCGTGGCCGGCGCCGTCAGGATGATCGTTTTGGAACATCCCTGGGTACCTGCTGCGAAGATGGTAATCACGGCATTTTCACCGGCAGCTACGTTGTAGACGAAGGTCTGGTTGAACTGACCGGTATTCCCCAGGTTATCGAACCAGATGTTGCCGTTGGTCGACGAGCCCTGGATGAGCACCGTAAAGGCGTAGAAGTCATCCGAAGGATCGGTTCCCGTGCCGGCATCGCTGCAGACCGGTTCGCCTTGTACGATGGCGTCGACGGCGCAAGCCGGCGGGCATGGCGGCGGAGGCGTTACCGTGATTTCGGCAGTACATCCGCGTTCATCGTCGGTGAAGACTACGGTTACAGGACCATCCGCGATATTGAAGTATTCGTAGCGGAGGGTTCTCGGATACGTCTGACCGGCGTAGTAGACATCGCCGTTGATGGTAGCTGTCCAGGTCGTTCCGTTCGTGCCGTTCACGGTCACTTCGAAGTAGTAGCGGTCGTCGGCGGTGTTGGCCGGCGTGCCGTTGTCATCACAGCCTACCTCTACCAGTACCGGATCGATATCGCAGGCTTCGGAGCAAGGCTCGGGTGCGTCGATGTCGACAATTTCACGGCAAGCGTTCTTATCGTTATCGTGTACCCAGAGGCTGATGTCGCCGCTCAGATCGTCGTTTCCGAAGATATCGAACGGACCGAAGTGGGTCAGTTGGCCGTATACGCCTGTTGTGGTCAGTACCGTGGAGCCGACGGTTGCCGTCCAGCCGGAATTGCCGGTGGAGTTGCCGGTTACGATCACATCCACGAAGTATTGGTCGTCGGACGGATCGAACGGTGTGCCGTTGTCATCGCATTCGGTATTGACCAGTTGTACAAATATGTCGCAGAGGACTTCCACACAGAGGCCGTCGCCGTCGTCTTCGTCACCGTCGTCATCGGAGAAGTCGCCGTCGAGGTCGGTATCTACCAGGTTGCCCGGAGTGGAGTCAATGTCATCTTCGTTGGCTGCCGCTACGGAGGCCAGGTTGCAGTAATCGCTTTCGGTGCCGACTTCCACTTCGATGAAGAGGTAAATCGTCTGACCGGCTGCCAGCGTACCGACGTTCCACTCACCGGTTGCCGGGTTGTAAGAACCTGCCGTGGTGCTGTGGCTGCTGTACAGGAAGCCTGCCTGCAGCGGATCGGAAACGATCACACCGGTTGCCGTGCTCGGACCGTTATTGGTCAGCGCGACGGTAAAGTTGATCGTCTCGCCTACGGATACGATATCCCTGTCGACACTCTTTTCAAGTTCGAGGTCGATGATCGGGTTCGGTTCGATCGGTGCGCAATCAGAATCGTCTTCACCGGTATTGACACCGTTGCCCGGCGTGGAATCCACATCCTGCTGATCTTGTGCCATTACCTCAGCGCAGTTGTCGTAGTTGCCTTCCGGTAGGACAAGCGCCGTAATGGTCAGGGTGGCGGTCGCGTTGATGCCCAGGGTCGGGATCGTCCACAGACCGGTAGCCGGGTTGTAACCGGTTCCCGTGTGGCTTACGTAATCCAGACCGCTCGGCAACTGATCGGCTACGACTACGTTGGTCGCAATACTTGGGCCCTGGTTGGTTACGGTGATGGTATAGGTTACCGTCGTACCCACGTCCGGCGTCTCGTTGCTGACAGCCTTATCCAGTTCGATATCGACAATCTGGATCGGTTCGACTTCAACGCAATCCGAGTCGTCTTCACCGGTATCAAAGCCGTTGCCCGGCGTGGAATCGCTGTCGGACTGGTTGGCCGTGAAGATCTGTGCGCAGTTGTCGTAGATGCCTGTCGGCCCTACCGTAGCGTCGAACGTGAAGGTCAGGGTTTCACCGACCGGAACGTTTACGCTGTTCCAGATGACCACGCTGGTGGTGCTGCCGATCGTAACGTTGCCGCCGTTGCTGATGTTCGTGATATTCGTGTAGCCGTTCGGAACGATATCCTGAACGATCACGCCGGTAGCATTGGCAGGTCCGTTATTGGTCACCGTGATGGTGAAGGTAACGACATCCCCGACGAACGGCGTAGGATCGGAAACGGCCTTGGTCAGTTCGAGGTCGATAATCGCTTCGACAAAGATCTGAGCCGGGTCATGGTCGTCTTCGTCACCCGCTGCATCGCCGCTGTTGATGGCCCCTGTTCCGTCACCCAGGACATAATCGTCTGCCGGGGAGTTGGGCAGGCCGCCCGCGTCATCGCCGTTGATCTGGTTGTACTCGGAATCTTCATCCGTCAGGCCAAGCGGGTTCTCGGCGCCGCTGATCTCGGCATAGTTGGTAATGTTACCGCCGCCGAAGTCCGGATCGATCAGGAAGGTGATCGTCACCGATTGTTGCTGGCCGGCGGGCAGCGACGGGATGACTGTAGTTGCGAGGTTGCCTGCAACTGTCCAGCCACCGCCGGTAACCGTAAACTCGGCCGGTATGTAGTCGGTAACTTCAACGTTCGTAGCATCGATATTGCCCTGGTTGAACACGGTGATCGTGAAGGTCACCGGCTGGCCTGGCAGGTACGGAGCTGCGGAGCTGACCACTTTATTCAGGGCCAGGTCGAAGCATTCCTGAACCACTTCTACCGTGATCTCGTCGGAGCATCCGTTGGCGTCCGTTACCGTCGCGCTGTAAGTGCCGGGCGCGAGGCCGGAGATCGTGTTTCCGGTAGCGCTGTTGCTCCAGGTGATGGTATACGGCTGCGTACCGCTGGTGACGTCAACCGTGATGCTGCCGTTGTTGCCCGCGCAGGAGGCCGGTACAACTTCGGTTACGGTCATGACCGGCGTCGGGTTGACGGTCACCTGGATAGAGACCGTTTCATCGCAATTATTGCCATCCGTATAAGTGTAGGAAATGGTATGTGTTCCAACACCGGCAATTGATGGCGTAAACAAACCTGTCGAAGTCACGCCCGGGCCGTTGAACGTACCGCCGAGCGGCGATGCTGCCAATTGGGTAGGCTCGTCGTCGAAGCAGAACGGTCCGGCTTGTTCGAGGCTGACTTCAGGCAGTTCAAGAACAGTCAGTTCGACGGTTGCTTCATTGCTGCAACCGTTTTCATCCGTATAGGAATAGGTAATGATATGCGTTCCAACACCTGCTTGAGCCGGGTCGAAGGTATTGCCAGTTACTCCAGGTCCGCTGAATGTACCGCCGGCAGGCGTTCCAACCAGGGTGACCGGGTTGGCATCCACACAGAATTCTGTGAGGCCGCCGGTTGCGGATACCGTCAGTTCCGGAAGCGCGTTGACCACGATTTCAATTTCAGCGCTGGCAGAACAACCGTTATCATCGGTTACCGTAACGCTGTAAGTCGTCGTTACATCCGGTTGAACGGTGATGGAAACCGTCGTTTCATCCGTGCTCCACAGGTAGGTGTAAGGTTCTACACTGCCGGAGGCAACCGCTGTCAGGGTGGTCGATTCGCCGAAGCAAAGCACTTCGCTTTCAGCGTCAATATCCACTTCAAGCGCAGTCGGCTCTTCAAGTGTGAACGTTGCTGTTTCCGTACAACCGTTGGCATCGATTACCGTCACCGTGTACGTGCCGGCAGTCAGGCCCGTGATGTCTTCCGTAGTGGATTCATTGCTCCACTCGAAAGTATACGGCAGAACACCGCCAGTTACAGTCAGGTCGATTGCGCCGGAAGCGTCACCGTTGCAGTTCACATCCGTGATGACGGTGCTGGTCAGATCGATCACCAGGTCCGGCGACTGTTCGATGGTTACATCGATCGTAGCCGAACAACCGTGAGCGTCAGTGACAATGACCGTATAGGCGCCGGCTGCAAGGCCGGTGCGATCCGCAGGATCGTCGCTGCCAGCCAGGTCTGCCCAGTCATAAGTATACGGAGCTGTGCCACCGGTGACGGACAGGGTGATTTCGCCCGTTTCGTCACCAAAGCAAGCTACATCTGTTACGCTTTCGGCAGTTACCACCAGTTGTTCCGGTTGGTCGATCGTGATCGTCAGCTCGGCGGAACAGCCGCTGGCATCCGTCACCGTTACCGTATAAGTGCCGGCTGCGAGACCCGTCAGATCCTCAGTGGTTGCTGAGTTGGACCAGGCATAAGTGTAAGTCCCCGTACCACCCGTCACCGTCAGGTCGATCGAGCCGTCGTCGCTGGTGCCTGCATCATCGTTGCAGGTTACATCAACGTGCGTCTCGGTCAGTACCAGTTGTTCCGGTTGGTCGATCGTGATCGTCA
>CALMYQ010000264.1 GCA_937873655.1 uncultured Lewinella sp.
GTAAGTCGTAAGTTGTAAGTCGTAAGTTGTAAGTCGTAAGTTGTAAGTCGTTAGTCGTTAGTTGTAAGTTGTAAGTGGGGCAGACATCAGACTAATGACCTTTCATTGTTTCATTGTCGGCTTCTGTCTGCGGTTGCTCCTCAATAAACCGGTGTTTGGGTTCCTGACCGGCTCCTATCGGATAGAAAAGGATAAAATCATTGAAGATTGGCAGTCGAAATACCGTAATTTGCTCGGGGAAACGGCCGAAATTATCCGAATCACCGGCGTTTCGGGATGCAAATTAACAACATCATGACCAAAGAACAACTCATCCGTGATTTGACAACTGCACGGGACAGAACGCTGGCCTTCTTCGACCTGCCGGCTGCAGATCTGTCCCGTTCCTATGGCCCTGGAAAATGGACGGTCCGGCAGATCCTGCACCATATCACGGACGCCGATACGGTGACGTATGATCGCATCCGGCGGGCCATCGCTGAGCCGAGGCAGGTGATCTGGGCTTTCGATCAGGATCGTTGGTGCCAAAATCTGGATTACCAGTCCTTACCATTGGAATTGAACCGGGATATTTTCAGGTCGGTCCGGAACATGGTCATACACCTGACCGGCCAATTCTATGACAGCCACGGCGCCAATGAATTCGTGCACAGCGAGGTGGGGATACGGACGTTGAAGGATGAGCTCGAGAAAGTGGCCTGGCACAATGAAGGGCACCTTAAGCAGATCGAAATCGCCCTGAAGACGAAATAAGGGATATAAGCAGAAGATCATGAAATTGAACCGATAGTGAAAAACCAACAGCCATGAAATTTAAAAAATCCATTTTTCTTCTCCTTTTTTCCTCGGTCGCATGGGCTGCATTCGGTCAGCAAACGGCAGATCTTCACTTTTCCATTTCTGTTTCAAATGAGCTCAAGGCAAAGATCCGTTCCGAAGGGCGTTTGTTCGTTTTTCTGAGCGAGGACGTCGAGGGGGAACCCCGGACCCAACTCTGGCCGATGGGGGTGAAAAAGAACCATATTTTCGCCAAAAACCTGAAATGGGACCCGGCCGGGCCTCTGGAAGCCGATGCGGCGACCGGCATGAATACAACGGCCCCGTTCAACCTCGACCAGGTTCCTGAGGGGACTTATCGCGTACAGGTACTCTGGGATCAGGACACGGAGGAGTCCCGGTTGAATGCACCGGGCAATGTGTTCAGCGAGGCCGTGAATATGGAAATTACCAAGGGGCAGACGTTGGAGATCAGGCTCACTGAGGTGATTCCGCCGCATCAACTGGTCAGTCATCCATTGGTCAAATTAGTGGATTTTACCAGCGATACGCTGTCGAAATGGTGGAAAAAACCGGTCAAAGTCAAGGCTTCCGTCCTGCTGCCGGCCGGATTTTACGACCATCCGACGACCAAATATCCGGTTCGGTACAATGTAGCGGGGTACGGCGGGCGCTATACCCGGGTCAACCGCCTGGTTGAGGGGAACGCGGATTTTATCCGGTGGTGGATGTCGGATGAAGCGCCCAGGGTCATCAGCGTCTTTCTGGACGGAGAAGGTCCGTTCGGCGACAGCTACCAGCTTGATTCCGACAACAGCGGCCCGTACGGCTACGCCCTCACGCAGGAGCTTATTCCGTATATCGAAAAGGAATACCGGGGCATAGGTACGCCCCGATCCAGGTTTGTGGACGGCTGCTCCACTGGCGGCTGGGTATCGCTGGCCCTGCAATTGTACTACCCGGATTTTTTCAACGGCACCTGGTCGTACAGCCCCGACGCCATCGATTTTGAAAATTACCAGCTGATCGATATTTATAAGGACGAAAACGCTTTCTATAACGAATGGGGTAACCTTCACCCGCTGGCCCGGGATATTACCGGCGACCCCATCGTCAATATGAAGGATTTTATCCGGTACGAAAACGTCCAGGGGGCATCAGATACCTATCTGAACTCAGGAGGGCAATTCAGCGCGCATACGGCCCTGTACAGTCCGAAAGGTAAAAACGGGCTCCCGAAGCCGCTTTTTGACCCGCAGACCGGGGAGATCGACCGTGAAGTGGCCGAATACTGGAAAAAATACGACCTCAAGCTGTACCTCAAGCAAAACTGGGCAGAATTGGGGCCCAAACTCCAGGGCAAGATCTGGATCTGGATGGGAGATATGGATAATTTTTATCTCAATCCGGCTACCCGGGCCTTCGACGAATTCCTGAAAACGACCGGGAACCCGAAATCTGATGCTTACATTCATTTTGACGCCATGCAAGGCCACTGCCAGCAATACAGCCATATGGAAGTGCTGAAAATGATGGGGGCAAAGGTTAAAGCGCAAGCAAAGCAATAGACATTCAATTGCTGTTGAAAACACCGGTTTAAACCCGCTAATTGATAAATCACGGCTATCTTAGCGCCATTAAATGAAGGACACATGAGGCTGAAGCAAACCGGATTTTTGTTCTTTTTTCTGTTTTCAGGCCTGATCCTGACGGCCCAACCGTTGACTCAAACCATCAGGGGCCAAATCACGGATGCCGATACCGGCAAACCGCTTCCGGGCGCCACTGTGGGGCTGCTGGGCACCAGTTTGGGCGCCGTAGCCGACCCTTCCGGTGTTTACCGGATCGATGACGTACCTGTCGGCCGCTATCAGCTCAAAGCTGCCTATGTGGGGTACGGCAGCATCATCCTGCCGGAAATCCTGCTGGAATCTGGAAAAGAACTGGTACTGGACCTTTCGCTAAAGGAACAGCCATCCGAGCTGGACGCTGTCATCGTCAGGGCGCCCCGCCAGGATGTGCTTTCGGATGCGCCCAATGTGAAACCGTTGACGGTAGAAGAAACCCTCCGCTTTCCGGCCACTTTTTTTGACCCCGCGCGCCTGGCCAGCACCTTTGCAGGGGTGGTGCAGGACAATGACCAGGCCAACGGCATGGCGGTTCGCGGCAATACCCCCAACGGCGTGCTCTGGCGGCTTGAAGGTCTGGATATCGTCAATCCCAACCATACGCCCAACGCGGGTACCTTCAGCGACCGGGTGACGGCCAACGCCGGCGGTGTGAACATCCTGAGCGCCCAGCTGCTGTCGACCTCCTACCTGTATACCGGCGCATTTCCGGCTGAGTACGGCGACGCTTTGAGCGCAGTGATGGATATGCGCCTGCGCCAGGGCAATAACCAGCAACACGAGTTTACCGGGCAGGCGGGGCTGATCGGCGTGGAGCTGGCCTCCGAAGGGCCGGTTGCTTCCGATATGAAGGCCTCTTACCTGGTCAATTACCGGTATTCCTTTGTCGGCCTGCTCAACCTCATGGGGGTGGAAGTGGGCGATGAGGACATTACTTTTCAGGATCTCTCGTTCAACCTCGTTTTTCCCGGGAAGAACGGATCGGTGTTCACCCTGTTCGGAATGGGCGGCATCAGCGAGAATATCTTCAAAGCGGAACGCGACAGCACCCTTTGGGAATTTCGCAAAGACCGCTACGACATCATATTCCGGTCGCAAATGGGGGCAGTCGGCTCCACCTACACCACCCCGGTCGGATCAAAGGGCATTTTCCGGATCGCTGCAGCGGCCTCGGGCCTGTCGAGCACCCGTACCGGCGATCGCCTGGATGCCAACTACGAGCCGATCCGCCTGGAGGACGACAAGTACGATCAGGTAAAGTTATCTTTCCATTCGTACTATCAGTACAAACTGTCCCAATCTTCCAAATTGAAGGTAGGCCTTCAGCTGAATCAGCAGCATTTTGATATTTACGCCGACCAGATCCAGGGTATGCTGGCTGAGGGTAACGGGGGCGGTCTGCTGGTGCAACCATATGTCAACTGGCAATCCAATCTGGGGCCGACGGTTGTGTTCAACGGCGGATTACACTATTCTTATTTCGGGTTTAACGGCAGCAGCGCCCTTGAACCGCGCGCATCACTGGCCTGGCATTTTTCCCGCAAACAAAGCTTCAACCTGAGCTACGGCCTGCACAGCCAGCTGCAATTGCCGCAACTGTATTTTGCCAGGAGCGGCGGCGCTGCCGGCAATGAAGACCTGGACCTGACAAAGGCCCACCACCTTGGCTTGGGGTATCAGGTCCAGATCCGGGACAATACCCGGTTCAACGCTGAACTGTTCTGGCAATCCCTGTTCGACGTGCCCGTTGCGGATGCCCAGGGCCCCGGCTCCTTGTCGGCCATCAACCTGGTAGAAGGTTTTGTACCGTATCATCTGGTGAACCAGGGAACGGGCAATAACTATGGTCTGGAACTCAGCCTCCAACGGTTCATGGCCGACGGATTTTACTACCTCACCAATGCGACCCTCTACAACTCGACCTACAAAGGCCGCGACGGCATCGAGCGCGATACCCGCTTCAACGGTAAGTACATCTTCAATGCGACTGCCGGTAAGGAATGGACCCGGCGGTCCAAAGAGGACAAGACCCGGCTTTGGGGCCTCAACCTGCGATTCGCCTATATCGGCGGATTCCGGGATACACCCATTGATGCGGCCGCTTCCCGGCAGGCCGGATATACGGTCTATGAGGACGATCTGGCGTTCACCATTCAGCAAAAAGCCTATTTCCGGACGGACCTGCGGGCCTACCTGAAATGGAACAACGCCAAGGCCAGCAGCACCCTTTCGCTCGATATCCAGAACCTGACGGGCGCTGAAAATGAAGCCTTCCGGTACTACGACGTGCAGCAGAATACGGTCCTGATCCAACATCAACTCGGCTTTATCCCGCTGTTGAGCTACCGGATCGAATTCTGAGCTACCGATGTTTAGGTCCGATGGACCTGGGGGTGTTCGTTGCGGAAGCGGCTTTACAGCTATTACGGTCCTATGGACCTGTGGGGCCGTTGCAGAGGCGGAATCTCGCCTTTACCCGAACTGCCAACTGCCCCTCCTCCGCTGAAGCTGCGGCGGGCGGAGACTGCCAACTGTCAACTGTCAACTGCCCATCATTTCATCGTCTTCCCATCATAATAGTCCGTAAACACCTGATCCTGCGGCTCCCAGAGTTCGACCTTATTGCCTTCGGGGTCCATGATCCAGCCGAATTTGCCGTAGTCGTAGGTCTGGATCTCGCCGACGACCTCAACGCCTTCTTCGCGGAGGACTTCAAGCAGCTTTTCCAGGTTTTCGACCCGGTAGTTGAACATGAAATCCCGGGTGGAAGGCTGGAAATAGTCGGAGTTTTCCGAAAAGGGGCTCCAGGCGGTAAACCCGGCCTTTTGCGGGTCATCGGCCTGCCGCCATTCAAAGGCCCCGCCGTATTGGTCGGTTACAAAGCCGAGGTGGCGGCCATACCATTCCTTCATGTTTTCGGGGTCTTTGGTTTTGAAGAAAACCCCGCCGATGCCGGTTACTCTTTTCATCGTGTAGCGATTTTTTACAAAAGAAGCGGAATTTAAAGAAACGGGGTTCATACTAAAGTACCAATCTGGCGCTTTTGCGGGGTGATCAGGCTTTCAATGCCTCTGTTTATCGAAAAAATCAACCTTTTTTCCGGTTTTTGTGTAATATTGTTGGTAGAATCAAGCGCATCTGTCGAGATGAACAAAAAAAAGCAGGAAGAAATAGTAGAACAATACAGCCCTGAATTCTCGGAAAAAGGGCTTTGGCGGAAGCTGTTACGCTACGCCCGCCGTGCAGGACAAAAGACCGTGTACATGGTATTGCTGATGTTTTTTGCCTACCGGCGGAAAGATACGCCCGCCTGGGCCAGGAATATCATTATCGGTACGTTGGGTTATTTCCTGGCGCCTTTTGACGCAATTCCCGACCTGAGTCCGATCATTGGGTATACGGACGATATCGGCGTGCTGAGCTTCGGCCTGGTCACCATCGCCGCGTATGTCAACGAAGATGTACGGGCCAAAGCGCGTGCAAAGCTAAATGCCTGGTTTGGTCAGTACGACCCAGCACTGGTTGCGGAAGTGGACAAAAAAATCTGATATTACACCAATCATAGTCATCATTCAAACCAGGTAAAACCCTGTCCGGCCTATGCGCTATGAGCCTTTAAATCCTGAGCTGTTCATTCTCAACAGGCAGCGCTTCACCAGGAAAATGAACCCGGATTCCATCGCCGTCTTTTGCTCCAGCGATCGCATGCCCCGCAACGGGGATACCTTTTTTCCCTTTCGGCAAAATGCAGGTCTTTTTTACCTGAGCGGCCTCGATCAGGAAGACACCGTTGTGGTGCTCTATCCGGACTGTGTGAAAGAGGATGCGCGGGAAATCGCCTTCATCCGCCGGGCAAGCGAAAAACAAAGCATCTGGGAGGGCAGCGGCCTGACCAAGGAGCAGGCCCGCCAGATTTCCGGCATTCAGAAGATCTACTGGCTGGACGAAATGGAGCCGGTGCTGAACGAACTGATCCTGCTGGCTAAAAGAATATACCTGAACCTGAACGAACACGACCGGTTCCACTCGCCGGTGGAGGACCGCAACCACCGCTTCGCCCGCCAGGTCCAGGAGAAATACCCGGCGCACAAGCTGCACCGCTCCCCGCCGATCCTGAAGAAACTGATGATGAACAAATCGCCGATCGAGGTGGAAGCCATCAGTCAGGCCATCCACATCACCGGAAAGGCGTTTCAGCGGGTCCTTGAATTTGTTCGCCCTGGCGTGATGGAGTACGAGGTGGAAGCGGAGATCACCCACGAATTCATCCGCAACCGCGCCAATGGGCACGCCTACGATCCGATAGTTGCAACCGGGGTCAATGCCTGCATCCTCCATTATACCCAAAACACCAGCATGTGCAAAAACGACGAGTTGCTGCTGCTGGATTTTGGGGCGGAATACGCCAATTATGCTGCCGATCTGACGCGGACCATCCCGGTGAACGGGCGGTTTACCCCCCGCCAGCGGGCTGTCTACGATGCCGTTTTGCGGACCCTCCGGATGGCGGCGCCCATGCTGGTACCCGGCGTTACGCTGGACGAATACCACAAATCCATCGGCAAGTTCATGGAAAGCGAGCTGATCGGCCTGGGGCTGCTGGACAAGACGGATGTCAAAAACCAGGACCCCAAGCGGCCGCTGTATAAAAAATACTTCATGCACGGGGTTTCCCACCACCTGGGGCTCGGCGTGCACGATCTGGCCAACCGCTACGATCCTATTCAGGCGGGCATGGTATTCACCTGCGAACCGGCCATTTATATCCCGGAAGAAAAGATCGGCATCCGCCTGGAGAACGATATCCTCGTTACGGATACCGACCCCATCGACCTGACCGCTTCCATTCCCATTGAGGCGGAAGCCATCGAGGAGAAGATGCAGGCTTTTTCCGGTGCGTTTAATTAATCGCGTGAATGCAGTTACATAAGATCAAGGAAGCCTTTGCCCGGTACGAAACCTGGCTGGGTACCCCGAAAGCCGAAGAAAGGCTGTTCCTGTGGGAATCGCAACGCCTGTTTCAGGAAAACTGGGACCTGGACGCTGAAGACCTGGCCGGCATGTACGACCGCAGCCTGCAGAATTCCACCACCCGCCGGTACTGGTTTCGCGAAAACTACGAGCCTAAGAAGGCGATGCTGTCGCTGATGGGCGTCGACCGCGAGTTCGTCCGCAGCATGTTCAAGGACCTGTTCCTGGAAAGCAAGGGGCTGACCGGCCGGGCCGACCGGTTCGTGTTCCACTGCGACCAGCTGCTGTCGGAATACAAGCGGCAAAACCCGCGTTCGGTGGAGAACAACCACTACCATAACGACAATTACCAGATCATCTCACTCTACCTCGCCTTCCGCTATCCGGACCAATACACTTTTTACGACCACGAAGCCTTCAAACGGCTGATGGTTGCTGTCGGCAGCCGGGATATCCCCGTGACGCCGGATATCGAGCGGTTTTCCAAGGTGATGCGCACGCTGTACGGATTGATGAAAAAGGAAGAGCGGCTGATGGAATTGCACCGGAAACGGCTGGTGGCCGGCCGGGATTACGAGGGGGAGAGTTTGTTGGTGGTGTATGATTTTTACCATACTACTGGACATTTTTTTACGTGAAGCGGATTGAAAAGCCCGCAGGGATTTTTAAGCCTAATCTGATTCACGGCTTATTAATCCTTGAAGGGCTTAATAATCGGTCCGTTTTGGAAAATGTCCAGTAGTATGGACTTTTACGCGTCTCAGAGCTGAAAAATCTGCCCCCAAAGCCGCTGCCCGCCGTCCACATACACCGTTTCGCCGGTAATATAGGCCGCCATCGGACTGATGAGGAACAGCGTCAGCCAGGCCACTTCTTCGGTGGTGCCCAGTCGTTTCATGGGGATGGAGTCGGAAACGCCTTTCAGGAGCTCTGCCGGGTAAAGGTCCAGGCCGGATGATTTGATGATGCCGGGCGCTACGGCGTTCACGCGGATGCCGTACTTGCTCCACTCCACCGCCAGCGATTTGGTGAGGTTGTCGACCCCGGCCCGGGCGGCGCCCGAATGTGCCATACCCGGCGCCCCGCGCAGGATGTTGATGATCATATTGAGGACGACCCCGCTTTTTTGCGGGATGAAGAACGCCTTTGCCATGGCCTGGGTCATGTACCAGGTGCCGTTGAGGTTGTTGTTCACAACGGCATTCCAGCCTTTTTCGCTCATGTCTTCGGCCAATGACGGGAATTGCCCGCCGGCGTTGTTCACCAGGATATCCAGCCGCCCGGCTTTTTCCCGGATCAGGTCCACCAACGCGGCGATCTGTTCCGGTTGCCGGATATCGCAAACCTGATAATCGCATTCTCCGATCTGTCGCAATTGTTCGGCTGCCGCAACCAGCTTTTCCTCTTTCCGGGAGGCGATGAATACGCGGGCGCCCAATTCCAGCAATTTCTCTGCGATGGCATACCCAATGCCGGTAGCGCCTCCGGTGACGAGCGCGGTTTTTCCTTGGAATAATCCGGGTTGAAACATGGTGCTGTTTAAATGTAAAATGTAAAAATTTGAATCCAAAATGTAAAAGCCGGGCTCTCACCCCCTCTCACTCTCACTCTCTCACTCTCTCACCCCTCTCACGCTCTAACCAAAGGTCCCGTCCCGACAACATCCCCGATCACCTGCTCCCCGTCGCACAGCGGCCGCAGGTGATCCTGGATGAAGGCCTGCGCTTTCAGTGCGATCTCTTCCGGGTACAGCAGGTGCAGGTTAGGGCCGGCGTCGAGGCTGAAGTAGAGCGGCAGGCCGGTGCTTTGCCGGAACTCCTGCACCTTGCGGATAGCCGTAATGGTATTCGGTTCCATCAGGATATAGGGCGGATTGGAGCTCATCATGAGCGCGTGCAGGGTCAGGGCTTCCGCTTCGGCGATCCGGCCGAAAGATTCCACGTCGCCGGTGCGCAGCGCGCTCAGGAGTTGGTGAAATCGCTGCCGGGCCTGGAGGTAGCGGTTATCGGCGTAGATGTTGCCGTCCATCAACCCGTGGCCCGCCCGGCTGGAAACCGACTTTTCACCCCGGCTGATGATGAGGATATCGTCGTGGAAAGATTTGAACACATCGTGCAATCCGTCCTCAAAAGGGATGGCGTACTCGTCCGAGCTCTCGGGCAGTTCTGCGGATTTACCCCAGACGGCGGCCAGCGGATACACCGACCGGCAGGCGCTCCCCGAGGCCAACCGGGCGATAAAAGAGGCCTTGCGCAGGAATTCCGACTCCGTTTTCAAGCCGCCGAACAATTGCCGCTCCATGCTGCACAGGCAAAGCGCCAGTGCGCTCATGCTGGAAGCGGACGAGGCGATGCCCGAGGAATGCGGAAAGGAGTTATTGGAGGCAATGCTGAGGTCCAATTGTTTGAGGAATGGGAAAATATCCAGGATGGTCTCCAGGAAGCGAACCATCTTGGTTTGAAAGGCTTCATTGGGCCGGTCTTCAAACCTGAAGTCCAGGTGGATCCCTTCCCCCGGCGCTGATTTGGCCTGGTACCAGACCGTCATTTCGGTATAGGCTTTGTCGAGCGTAAGGCTGACGGAGGGGTTCCGGGGCAGCTGATTTCCGAATTTGCCCCAGTATTTGATGATGGCCAGATTGGACGGACTGCGCCAGCTGACCTGACCGGGTTTGACCTCTTTGGATACCAGGACAAGCCGCGGATTTTTATAGTCATTCATAAAGCGGAACAGTGGTTAGAAAGGTAAAATTAGGAACAATGGCCGGATTCTCATTTTTCTTCCGTATATTTAATAGCTGAACCGCAATTCACCCGTCATGAAACAAATCACCCTTTTGGCCTTCGTCTTCCTGACGATGCCGTTCCTCCTGCCTGCCCAGGAGGATGGCGCCCAGCACAATATTTTCAGCATCTATTTCGGCGGCGGCAGCTCCTATATCGACGCCCGGCAAATACGGGAGCTCTACAATTGGCTGGACGCCATTCCGGACATTGAGAACTGCGAGATCACCATCCACAGCCATACCGACGATATCGGCCCGCTGGATTACAACGAACGCCTTTCGCGGATGCGCAGCGAATCGGCCATGCAAAAACTGATCGACAAAGGCCTGGACCCTTCCAAAATGTCCATTGAGGATTTCGGCGAGCTCAACCCGGTGTACGACAATTCAACCTGGGAAGGCAAGCTCCGGAACCGGCGGGTGGATATTATTATTTGGCCGGTCAATACTTGATAGTTGTCAGTTGTCAGTTGACAGAAGGCCTGACAACTGATAACTGATTAACAAAACCCTAACTACCCCATAACACGCATTAACGGAAATACCCCTTTAATTTGTATCGTAAAAGAACACCAATACAATCCATAGGATCCTGCCCCAAGTAAAAGGTTTTCCAGACCCGATTCTTATCACCGAAAATTGAAATGCCGGCCTGACACGCTGGGTTGCGGCATTGCATTAACCTGATTTCAGATAACCAAAAAAGAAATACCGATGAAGAAGATCATGCTTCTGACATGGATGGGATTGGTTTGCCTGTTGACGGCAAATACCCAACTCGACGCTCAAAATGCCATCTCCGCATCCCGCGGAAATAACGGCATCATCGCAACCTCCAAACCGGAAAGCAAGCCGGATGATGCCAAATCCAATGCGAGCGTAAGCAGAAAGCGTTCGCCGGCTTCCCGGGAAACTTCCCGCAACGACGAAAAAGCGCAAGCCCGTGAAAAACAATCCGGCAGCCAGTCCGGTCCGACCGTTCAGGGTAATACGGCCCGGAGCTTCCCCAAAAACGGCCAGGACACCTACCGGAAAGGCGACCAGAACGGTCGCGCAGATCATCAGGGAAAAGGTCGCCGTGGTGAAAACGCCCAGCACAAGAAAGACGGGAAACACAGCGGAGAAAAACAGGGGAAGCACAACCGCAAAGGCAACGGGAAGAAACACGCGTGCGATCACCCCGGCCAGCACAAAGGGCTCCACAAGAACAAGCATTAAACACGCCTAACTCCAATTCATCAATAAAAAAATGAAAACGATGAGAACGTCAATTGCTCCCTTCATTCTGGTTTTGTTTTGCCTGACCGGCCTGACGGCCCAAAGAAGCTCCCTGTATATCGGAGGTACGGGCGGTGTGAACCTGTCCAAATTCAAGTTCACGAGCGACCTGTCCGAACTGTATTCAGAAACCAATCCGATCCTGGGCGTGAACGGCGGCCTGGTCTTCGGTGTCCAGCTCGGCAATATCACCCTGAGCAGCGGCCTGCAATACATCCAGAAAGGCAGCGAATACCTCACCGATAATTTCGAGGACGATAAAGGGGTCGGCTTTTTTACGGCCCGCGAGCGGCTCCACTTCATCTCCGTCCCGCTGTTGCTGGGTTACCGGAAAAACCTGGGCAGCAATTTCGGGATCTCTGTCGCCATGGGCCCGTCGTTCAACTTCGGCATCAGCGGCAAGCTGGATGAGAAGATCGAATATTTCGGCGAGGACCAGCCGGAAGAGACCACCAACTATGTCGTGCACTTCGGCAGCGGCGTCAACGACGACTACCGCAAGACGCAGGTGGGCTTCCAGTTCTCTCCCGGCATTTATTACGACGTCAATCCGTATACACGGTTCACCTTTAACGTAACCTGGGATTCCGGTCTGGGCGACGCTTTCAACCCGCGATACAAGAAAGCCAACAGCTTCTTTGACGACAACAAAGGAATCGTTATGAACCGGAGCACGATGTTCTCCATCGGCCTTGAACGCCATTTTTCCATCGGCGATAAATACTAGTATCATGCTGATCTGCAATAACTGCTCGCATGTCAATGAGGACGGTGTTGTGCAATGCACGCACTGCCATATGTGCGGCAACTTTACCTATTCGAACGCGGGTGAACGCCGGAGCGACGACCACTTCGAAGAAGCGGAATCGGAACAGTGCCTGAATTGCGGAAGCACCGCTCCAGGCGACGGTCCTGATTGCGCCCATTGTCACTTCCCGCTTCCGCAACGACAGGCGACGGCGAAACACAAGATCATTACCGTTTCAGCCGAAGGCCGGTCGAACGGCCATTTCGAATCACCGGAATAACCGCAAAACCACCGGTCATGTCTAGAAGAGAAAGTCAACCGTTTAATTTATCCCTGCTGGACCTGCTGACCAGTGCGCTGGGAGCAGTGATATTTCTGTTCATCATCACGCCCAAGGGCGGCGCGCCGCCGGCTGAAACCCAGCAAATGGGCGTTTTTGTGGACACGGCGCAGCGCAAGGTATTCGGCCTGATGCCCGACAGTCTGTTGGGCAAACAGATCGGGGATACGCTCCGGATCGTCCTGGTGGATTTCAAGAAATTCCCGGAGGACCAGCCGAAGCCAAAGCTGGTCGTCCAGCAAACCCCGGCGCCGACGCCTGATCGGGCAACCGCCGCACCCCCCGTTGAAAAAACGGAAAAGAAAGAACCGGAGAAAAAGGCCGACCCGGATGTGACGGTCGTCAAACCGACCGAACAACCGAAGCCCGAAGTAACCACGCCGTCTCCTACACCTGCGCCGCCGGCGCCGCCTGTTTACAAGGGCGATGCGCCCTCGGTCCCGTGCCTGGTCTCCTTCGAGATCCGTTGGGCCGATGTGGCGGACAATGTCGACCTGTTCGTCTGCAAGGACGGGATCTGCGTCTACGGCGGCCACAAGCGCGATCGGGCAGTCGGCGAGTGGGACAGCGGCAAATCGCGCAATCGCCTGTTCGGCAACGACCTGCGTACCAACCAGGAAGCCGTCCGGCAATTTGACAAGATCCAACCCGGGGAGTACCTGCTGTACGCCCAGTTCAAAAACAGCGACAAAAACCATACGTCGCTCAATCTGACGGGCCTGATCTACACCAAGTCGCCCGCCGGGCAGGAAAAGGGTACGGATTTCAGCAAGACCCTCACCCAAACGAAAGACCGGGTATTGCTGGGTAAAGTTGTCCTGAAAGAGGACGGCAATTTCTCATTCACAAAGCATTAAAACCATGTTTCGCACAAAATCCATTCAGTTGATGTTCAGCCTGCTTTCGGCTGCTGTTTTCTGGCTGTTTCTGATGCTCCTGGGGAGTATTTCCGCCCAGGGAACAGGATTCCACAGGCTGATCGAGGCCTTTGGCGGATCGTTCAACGGATATATCCAGGCGGCCATTTACGGCGTGTTCTTTTACAGCCTTTTTGAATTGTTCGACAAGCGCAAGTACCTGCAGGAACAAAACCGCGGCTTCGGGCTGCAATTGTTGCCGGTGAAAGACCAACTCGTTCTCTCGCCGGAAGAAGTAGCCCGGATCAAGCTCAACGCCATTCAGGTGGAACAGAACGGCGTCGGCACCTTCCTGGTGGTCGACTTCATCAAGAAGGCTTGCACCCAATACCGGAACGACGGCTCCATCAGTGAGACCCTGCAGGTGTTCAATACCCAGGTCGACAACAGCAAGAGCGAACTGGAAAGCACCCTCGAGCGGGTTCGCTACCTGCTGGGCGCCATCATCTCGCTGGGTTTTATAGGCACCCTGATCGGCTTGTCCACCTCCATCGGCAAGGCCCACCTGGCCCGTACGGCCGAGGGCATGCCCGAGATCACAAGCCAGCTCAACATGGCTTTTGACACGACGCTGGTAGCCCTGCTGGTCGGCCTGGTGCTCAACTTCTTCTACCACCGCTATCTGGAGGACCTGGATACGTTCTATTCCCGGTCGAAAACCTACGTGATCGATAACCTGATCAGCCGGATTTATAAGGGCGCGAAAGCGTAATTACAGTTGTCAGTTGTCAGTTGTCAGTTGTCAGTCCGAGTAAGGCGAAATGACGTCTTTACAACGGGCCCGCCCAGGTCCATGGGACCGAAATATCTGTACCCGGCCATAATGATCCCATATAAATTCACGTCTATCGGTGAAATGATAGGCGTGAATTCTTTTTTGCGCCGCCGGATGTCCATCTTTGCGGGGAAAAATCCGGAAAAAATGAAAGCAGCCATATTCGATATGGACGGCACGATGGTGGACAACATGATGGTACACCACCGCGCCTGGCAGAAAAAACTGGCCGAATTCGGGCTGGACATGACCCTTGAGGAAATCAAGGAAAAGGTACACGGCATCAATGAGGAAATCCTGGAGCGCCTGTTTGCCGGCCGGTTCACGCCCGATGAACGACGCCGGATCTCGCGGGAGAAGGAAGCTGCTTATCGGGAAATATTTTTGCCGGATTTGAAGCTGGTGGCTGGTCTGCCGGAATTCCTGAACCAATTGTCGGGCGCCGGCATCCCAATGGCCGTCGCATCGGCGGCCCCGCCTGAAAACGTGAACTTTGTACTGGATAACCTCGCTCTGCGCCCGTACTTTCCCGTAGTGCTGCATGCCCGGGATGTAGCCCTCGGCAAACCCCATCCCGAGATCTACCTGAAGGCAGCTGACGGACTGGGGCTGCCCCCCGGCGATTGCGTGGTGTTTGAGGACAGCCCTGTAGGGGCTACGGCGGCTTCGCGGGCGGGATGTCCGCTGGTCGTGGTGACAACCACCCACGTTGAAGCCGATTTTACCGGCATTTCAAATATCTCCCGTTTTATACCGGATTTCAGGACGATCACGTTTGCGGATCTTCAGTGAATATGCGCAGGGTGATCTTTTTCCGGCTTAAAAACGGACAAACTCCACCCGCCTGTTCTTAGCGCGCCCTTCCTCCGTCTGGTTGTCGGCAACCGGTTTTTCTTCGCCGAAACCCCTGGATTTCAACCGATCCGGATGGATGGATAAATTCACCAGCGCCTGTTTCACTGCGGCAGCCCGCAGGCCGGATAATTCCCGGTTGTAGGCCAAAGAACCCTGATTATCGGTATGGCCTTCTATGCTTAGGCGCACTTCGGGGTGTTCTGTCAGCATTTTGGCAATAGACTGGATGATTTCCATAGATTCCGGCTTCAGGTCAGCCCGGTCAAACTGGAAACGGATGTCGTTGGTCACAATTCCCGCCTCCAGTTTTTGTCGATCCATCAAGCCATCGATTATTTGCCCTATTGGTCTGCCGGCAGGGCGGCTTATAGGACAGGGGCGGTCATAAAATCCGGCCGTTTTTTACGGACAGCCTGTCGAATGCCGACTACCCCCAAGGCATCTGGATTTCGCGCCACTAGATCTCCTCAGAGGACTTTATCAGCCTCGCGGTCAGGTCAGGATCGGCCATGTCCTGGTCCAGGGGGTACATCGGGCGGTTGATGCGTTTGTAGCCGAGACGTTCGAGGTCCTGGTCCACGCCGCCGGGGGTAAGTGCCATGATCCATCCGGCGCGCATATTGTAGAGTTCCGGGACGAGGTAACCGATCTTGACGACCACGATATCCGTTTGTCGCGGGTTCAGGCCCAGGTTGGTGAAATCGGATTCGAGGTGGTAGGGTTTCCGCTTTTTGGTGACGATGACGTGTACGCTGCCCACTTTTACCACTACCTCTACCTCAGCATGAAGGTCGCCCTCCCGGATGGACTCTATGGTGCCTGTGAGTTGGATCGGGGGCGCGTACCGGTGATCGACGGCGGCGCCGACATCGGCGGAAACCTTACCGCCTACGCCGGCTTGCAAGGCTTGTTCAACCAACTCGGGCCCCGGGATAGAAGCGTAGATCAGCGAGGGGCCGTCTGCCGGCTTGAATTCGGGGCGGGCCAGGATCTCCTGCAGGGTCCAGGTCACGTCGCCGGCGCCGCCCGCTGTGGGGTTATCCCCCATATCGCTGATCAGGAAGGGGTGTTTTTCACTCCGGACGGCCATGTCCAGACTTTCGGCCAGAGTGGCTGTGGGCGCCACGAATTCGAATTGATCCCGAACGTCCCAGAAATGCCGGGCGAGCTTTTCGGCTGCCTGGGTTACTTTTTCCTTTTCATCTCCGGTGACCATCACGACCGCATGGTTGCGGGGTTCGTCGGCCCAGGCGTAGCCCACCCAGATAGCGGCATCGATAACCCCCTCCTGGCCGGCGGCCGGCGCCACTTCAGCGTACAGGCTCTTACCGGGCTCTACGCGGGTGCTCGTTTTTTCACCGGGCAGCAGGATCGGTACCGGGATCCAGGCTTTGAACCTGGGCTTGCCTTTCCCGTTTTCCAGTCGCGCAATCAGGTTGTGCACTGCACGGCGCTTGGAGTCCATTTCGTCTTCGTGGGGGGCCATACGGTAGCAGGTAATGAGGTCGGTATTTTCGGCCAGGCGTTGGGAAACGTTGCCGTGCAGGTCCATGCAGGTGGAAATGAGGGTTTCCTTCCCGATCAGCTCCCGGATGCGGGCGATCATATCCCCTTCCGGGTCGTCGAGGCCGACCACGCTCATGGCGCCGTGGATGTCCAGAAAAAGCCCGTCGTAAGGCAGGTTCTGCCGCAGCATATCCAGGGTTTTGCCGACCAATGATTCGTAGGCTTCCCGGGTGACAATCCCACCGGGCAGGGCATGCCCCTGCAGGGTCGGAAACCATTCCGCCTTCGTGCGCAACAGCGAATCCGGCGCCAGGAAAGGGTATTGGGTCAGCACATCGGCGCCGGTCTTGGCGTGGAAAGCCTCCTCGTTCGTCTGAGCAGGGGAGAACGTACTGGATTCGATAGCAATGCCGGCTATAGCGATGCGGGGGGGCGCCGGCGGTTCCTGGGTACAGCTGGATCCGATCCAGGAGAGCAGGAGGAAAATGAGGGGTAGCGGGAGTAAGCGGGAGAGGGGGGGCGCGCCGCACCATTGGGTGTTTTTCGGCTGGTCTTTGACTCCTGATTTGACTTCTTTTGAAAACGGCCTAAAGCGGATCGATGGCTGCATTTTATTAGATTGAATTTGAAAATGGGTTAATTCAGCGGGCAGTCTTTCAATTGGCAGTTGGCAGTCCTTCGAGGGGGGGGCAAACAGCTTATCAATCCTTGCCCACGCGCCTTCCAACCGCTCCGGCTTAATAATCTGTTTCGACTTTACAACGGACGCCAGCAATGGAACAATGATCAGTCCTCAGTCTGGCAGTCGGCAGTCCTTCGAGGGGGGGCAAACAGCTTATCAATCCTTGCCCACGCGCCTTCCAACCGCTCCGGCTTAATAATCTGTTTCGACTTTACAACGGACGCCAGCAATGGAACAATGATCAGTCCTCAGTCTGGCAGTCGGCAGTCCTTCGAGGGGGGGCAAACAGCTTATCAATCCTTGCCCACGCGCCTTCCAACCGCTCCGGCTTAATAATCTGTTTCGACTTTACAACGGACGCCAGCAATGGAACAATGATCAGTCCTCAGTCTGGCAGTCGGCAGTCAGTCCTCATTACGGACGCCTCCAGCAATGAAACAATGAACAATCCCCGGCTAAATTTACGCTTTAAGCGGCTTTATCCCAATTTTTGATGTCAAATCGCCATTCGATTCTCCGATTCCTGGATTCTTCCGTTCCTCCATTTATCAAAATAATCTACCTTTGCGCTTCCAAATCCAGAAAAGACAACAGGTTATGTCCCAACAGAACGACGCATTCAAGAAACTGGTTGCTCATTGCAAGGAGTACGGCTTTATTTTTCCCTCCAGTGAAGTATACGACGGCCTCAGCGCGGTTTATGATTACGGCCCCTACGGCGTCGAACTGAAAAACAACATCAAGGAATACTGGTGGCGCTCCATGGTGCAGATGCACGAGAACATCGTGGGCATCGATGCCGCCATCTTCATGCACCCTAAAACCTGGAAAGCCTCCGGCCACGTGGATGCCTTCAACGATCCGCTCGTCGACAATAAGGACAGCAAAAAACGTTACCGCGCCGACGTGTTGATCGAGGAGTACATGGACAAGATCGAAGGCAAGATCAACAAAGAAATCGAGAAGGCGCAGAAGCGCTTTGGCGAAAGCTTCGATGAGACCATGTACCGCTCTACCAACCCGCGGGTGGTGGAATACCAGCAGCAATTCGATACCATCAAACAACGCCTGGCCACCGCGATGAGCCAGGGTGATATGGCAGGCCTCAAAAACCTGATCGAAGAACTGGAAATTGCCGATCCGGACACGGGGTCGCGCAACTGGACGGAAGTGCGGCAGTTCAACCTCATGTTCTCCACGCAGCTGGGCAATATCGCCGGCGAAGAAGGCAAACTCTACCTGCGGCCCGAAACCGCCCAGGGGATCTTTGTCAACTTTCTCAACGTACAAAAGAGCACCCGCCAGAAAGTGCCCTTCGGGATCGCCCAGATCGGCAAGGCCTTCCGGAACGAGATCGTTGCCCGGCAGTTCATCTTCCGGATGCGCGAGTTCGAACAGATGGAAATGCAGTTCTTCATCCAGCCCGGCACCCAGAAGGACTGGTTCGACTACTGGAAGGATATGCGCCGCAAATGGCACCTGGCACTGGGTACGCCCGCAGGCAAACTCCGCTTCCACAAGCACGAGAACCTCGCCCACTACGCCGACGCGGCCGAAGATATCCAGTTCGAATTCCCGTTCGGTTTCAAGGAACTGGAGGGTATCCACTCCCGCACCGACTTTGACCTGGGCAGCCACCAGGAGTTGTCCGGCAAAAAAATGCAGTACTTCGATCCGGAGTTGAACGAGAACTACGTTCCTTATGTCATCGAAACCTCGATCGGCTGCGACCGCATGTTCCTGGCCATGATGAGCCATGCACTGACGGAAGAGACCGTCCCCGGCTCAAGCGACGAGGGCAACACCCGCGACGTACTCAGGCTGCACCCGGCGCTGGCGCCCGTCAAGGCGGCGATCCTGCCGCTGAAACGGAACGAAGACCGGCTGGTGGAAAAAGCCAGGGACATCTTCAACCAGCTTCGCCTGTCATTCAAGGTCCAGTACGACGATACCGGCTCCATCGGCAAGCTCTACCGCCGCCAGGATGCCATCGGTACGCCGTATTGCATCACCGTGGATTTTGATACGCTGGAGGACAATACCGTTACCATCCGGGACCGCGATACGCTGGTACAGGACCGCGTATCCATTGACCGGTTGGAGGACATCATCCGGGAACGGGTGGACATGAAACAGCTTTTTGTCTGATCGCCGGATAAAAGCGATCGTTACCTGAAGATCAATACGGCCAGGACGACAATAGCCAGTGCTGTCAGCAGCGAAAACCTGCCGAGGGTCGGCACTTTTTTAAGGTGAGTCTCCGCATCCCCTTGCCTGGCTTTCCTGCCGGCAGCGCTGATGATGCCGATCAGGGCGCCCAGTACGAGCACCAGGGTAAGCTTGGCGATCATCAGCGGCATGTTGCCCAGATTTTTCCAATAGGGCGTCATCAGGTAACCGCCGGAAAGTACCAGCAGAACCAGGCCGATCTGGCCCATTCTGGATAAGGCAAACGAATTCAGGGTAAATTTAAGGCCTTCTTCTTTTCCCATTTTCGAAGCGGCAATGCCGAGGAACATGAAACCCAGGGAGGTGCCCAGCCCCATGGCCAGGCCAGTGAAGTGCACGGTTAGCATTACTTCTCGCACGGTGGTCAATGTTTGGTGTTCAAAAGTTCAGGCAATATACGGAATATTGCGGATTGTATTATGCTGGTTTATTCTGGTTTATGCTGGTTTATTCTGGTTTATCATTGTTTCTGCTGTGAACTACAATAAACCAGCATCAACAACCATAAACAATAATCAACAACCACAACAACCAGGCGAATCAAGGCAATTTTGCCCCCCACCCCCCGCCCCCCGGGGTATACACCACTACCCGGTCGCCGGGTTGCGCGCTGCGGCTGTCGATACCGCGGAGTTCTTCGGTTTCGCTGCCGGGCCGGATGAACACCTGGCGGCCGCATAACCCCGGGTCGCCGCCCGCCATGCCGTAAGGCATTTCCTTCCGGTGCTGGGTCAGTACGGTCACTTCCACCGGCGCCAGGAATTCGACTTCCCGGATCAGTCCGTCGCCGCCCCGCCACCGGCCGTCGCCGCCTGAGTTTTTCCGCAAAGCGAACTGCCGCAACCGGACCGGGTACCGCCGCTCCATTTCCTCCGGGTCCGTGATCCGGGTATTGGTCATATGCTGATGGACGCCGGAACGGCCGTTGAAACCGGGGCCGGCTCCCACCCCGCCGCCGATGGTCTCGTAATACCCGAACGAATCGTTGCCGAACAGGAAATTGTTCATCGTCCCCTGGCTGCAGGCCGACAAACCGAGCGCTTTCAGCAAGGTATCCACCAGGCGCTGACTGGTTTCGATGTTGCCCCCCACCACCGCCGGGCATACTTCCGGGTCGTCCGAAAAATCGGGGTGCAGGAAGGTATCGGTACCCAGCCGGATCCGCACATGCTGCATCAATCCTTCATTCAGCGGGATATTCCTGCCGGCCAGGAGGCGCAGAACGTAAATAACGGCGCTGTACACAATGGCGATATTGGCATTCAGGTTGCCGGGATGCACAGGAGCTGAATCGCTGAGATCAATTTCCATTTTCCCGGCCTCCACCCGGATTTTCACCTGGATCGCGCTACCGTCGTCCATGCGTTCTTCGGCTTCGAACGACCGGCCTTCCAGTCCTTGCAGCGCCGCCGCCAGTGTGCGCGCCGCATTATCCTGCAAAGCGGAAGCGTTGGCTTGCATCCGCGCCAGGCCGTATTCGCGCGCCATTTGCTGCAAAGCGGCTACCCCGGATAACAGCGAAGACAGCGCCGCATTCAGATCCGACAGGTTTTCGCGGGGCGCCCTGGAAGGAAAAGGACCGGATGTCAGCAGTTCCCTTATTTGTTCCCAACGGACCTTGCCGCTGCGCGCCAGATAGGTCGGTGCGAAAACCACCCCTTCTTCGGCCAGACACCGGGCCTCCGGCGGCATAGACCCCGGCCGTTTGCCCCCGATCTCGGCGTGGTGCGCCCGGTTGATCACATAGCCGATCAACCGGCCGTCATCGGTGAAAGCGCCGCAAAGCAGGGTCAGGTCGGGCAGGTGCGACCCGCCGTATTTGGGGTGATTCACCAGGATGACGTCGCCGGGTCCGAGCGGGGTGTGGGCCATTGTCAGCCGGGCGCAAATGCCCAGACTGCCCAGGTGGACCGGAATATGCGGCGCGTTGACCAGCAACCGGCCGCCGGAATCCAGTACCGCGCAGGAAAAATCGAGCCTTTCCTTGACATTCACCGAAAAAGCAGTGCGCTGCAATTGGGCGCCCATCTCTTCGGCAATGGCCGTAAACCGGTTGGTGAACAACTCCAGCTCGACGGCCTTTTTGGCGTTTTCAGGACGGCTTCCGGCTTGTCCGCGCTGGCTCGTCATGACCAGGTGCAGCCCCGGCCGGAAAACGGCTTCCCACCCCGGTGCGACAAAGGTGGTGGAAGTTGGGTTGGCGACCACGGCGGGCCCGGTAATTACGGCGCCTTCTGCAAGGTCGTCCCAGTTGAAAACCGGCATCTCCAGGCCGGTGATCCGGTTGGGGATGCGCGCCATCGGTTCGGGACGATATTCCTTTTCAACCGGGTCTGCCGGTAATTCCGGCGAACCGGTTGTTGCCACCCACAGCTTGAGGCTTTCCACCTCGATCACCACATCGTCGGGGTAGTGCCCAAACAGGCGCCTGTATTCCGCTTTAAATCCGGTTCCGGGATCCGTATCCGGGGTGTAGGCCAATTCGAGCGCGCTTTCCTGGCCTTTCAACCGGAGGTAGATCAGGCGCATCTTCGTTTCGGTCCCCGCTTCCGCAAATCCTTCTTCCGCCAGCTGCTGACGGCCGCCATCCGCCAATTCCTCAAACCAGCCCGCCAGCTGATCCCGGCATTCGTCCAGATTGCGCAACACCTGCTTTTCCATCAGCCTTTCCACCCGGGCTTCACCCATGCCGTAAGCGCTGAGCAGGCCGGCATCGTACGGCAGGATCACCGTTTTCACCCCGAGCAAGGCCGCAACCTTGCAGGCGTGCAATCCGCCGGCGCCGCCGAAGGCCATCAGGGCATAATCCGCCGGATCAAAGCCTTTGGCAACCGAGATCCGGTTGATGGCAGCCGCCATCTTCTCATCGGCGATTTGTTCGAAGCCCCTGAGGAGTTCCTCTTCCGAGTAATTTGTTCCGGTTTTTGCCAGGATATCCGCCTGCAATCCGTACAGTTTTTCGAGGGCTTTTTCTTCATCGATGGGAATTCCCATGGCAAAAGGCGCCAGTTTGCCCAGCAGCAGGTTTACGTCGGTAATCGCCAGCGGCCCGCCGGCGCCGTAGCAGGCCGGTCCCGGTTCGGCGCCCGCACTTTCGGGGCCCACGCCGAGCTTTTGCCCGTCGAAATGGCAAATGGATCCGCCGCCGGCAGCCACCGTTTCGATGGCCAGGGTCGGGCTCTGCATTTCAATGCTGTCTATCTTCGTGAGATACCGGTAATCAAACCGGCCGTCGTACCGGGCCGTATCGGTGCTGGTGCCGCCCATATCGAAGGTCAGGATGCGGTCATATCCGAGGCGGGCTGCCATCGCCGCCGCACCGACCATCCCGCCGGCCGGGCCGCTCAGCAGGCTGTCCTTGGGCCGGTAGTTGGCCGCCGGGATCAGGCCGCCGCCGCTGGTCATGACAAGCAGGGAAGCATCCGGAGGGAGCCCCGACCGGACGTTGTTCAGGTACTCGTCGAGCACGGGTGACAAATACGCATTGACGAGGGCCGTTTGCGCCCGCGGCACGATTTTGATATTGGGTGACAGTTGGTGGGAAAGCGACAGGTGGCGAGTCCCCATTTTCGCAATTCCGGTTGCAATGGCGTTCTCGTGTATGGGGTTCCGGTAGGCATGCAGGAAAGCGATCGCTACGGCAGGTTGACGGATCTCGGCGATCACGCGGGCAATTTCCGCCTCCGTCAGCGGGGTCAGCACGTTGCCTTCGGCGTCCAGCCGTTCGTCCACTTCGATCACCTGTTCATACAACAGTTCCGGTTCGGGAATATCCAGCTGGAACAGGTCAGGCCGCTGCTGGGTACCGATATAAGCCAGGTCGCCGAAGCCCCGGGTGACGATCAGCGTAACCCCTGCGCCTTTTTTTTCGAGGAGGGCGTTGGTGCCTTTCGTGGACCCCAGCCGCATATCCAGGGGCGGCAATGGCCGGTCCAGCGGCGTTTGGGTCAGCAGCCGGGCAGCCAGTAAAGGCGCTTCCTCACCGGCGGTTATTTCGATCTCAACCGGTAACGGCCACGCCGGGTCCTTATCCAGGCGAATAGTCTGCTGGTCCGGGTCAAAACCGGTGACCTGCGCCGCGGTTTTCCGTTCGCCAACCTTGATCGCCCGGTAGCCGAGCAGGGTTTCCGAGGTTGCCGGCCATTTGCAGTCAATTGAAAAAAGGCCTTCCCCCAGGCGGCCGGTCAGCCGACCGCGCAATTTTCCGCTGCTGAGCACTTTCAGCCGCCTGATTGCTCCGTCGGGCGTCCTGCCGATGCAATCGGTGAAAGTCCCGCCGGTATCGATCCGGATCTGCCATCTTTTATTGTTCCCGTTCATTTGATCGTCTGCTTGAGCCTGGTCGCTAAGATGGGGCAATCGGCGGAAATATTATAGCGGGAAGGGCTCGTCACCAGGCCCCAATCGAAAAAAAACGGCGAAATTGGTAATTTTATAAAATATTGCAAATCAAATAATTATTCAAAGATCACGCACTTATTGCCATAAAATCCGCCCGCCGGCAAGCTCAAAAGTGCCGGTAAATTGTAATGGCATCCCCTTCACCGCGGGCCTAATTTTGACTCAGGTTTTGGCCAAAAACCCGATCCACATTCCACAACCTTAAAAAAAAATGCCATGAAAAAGCTGAATATGATCCTCATAATTGCGGCCACGGCCTGGTTAATGTTTCCCGCTTTTGCCAGGGCCGGCGATTGCGAAAAGCTGGGAAGAGAGACGGATAAATTAAAAAAAGAAGTCGAAAAACTGGCGGATGAAGCTGATAATCTGAAACGTGACGCCGATAACGCCGCAACCGACCTCTCCACCACGGAAAGCAACCTGTCCGATTACCTCAACGATCCGACCGCGCACGGCCCGGCCGACCAGGTCAGGCGCAGGACCAGGGAATTGCAGGATGCATTGAAACGAGCGCAGGACAAGCTCCGCAAAAAACAAAGCGAGTACTTCGACAAACTGGGCGAATTGAAAAAGAAGCAGCAGGAACTGCTGGACAAACTGGCGGAACGCAAAAAGAAATGCGGGGAAGAAGGCAAGGATGACGTTGTCCCGGGGATCGAACAGGACCTCCGGGAAAACAAGGACAAGCCCGGCGAAACCCAGGAAAAGATGGATGAAATGACCGATGCCGAAACCGGCCGGTACGACGAACAATTGAAGAAAAAAGAAGGCGAGTCGGACCAGGATTATCAGCGCCGCCTGACCAAACTGTACGAAGACCTGTTGAAGAAGAAGATGGGCAAGCAGGAAAAATACTGGGAGGATGACTTCTGGCAAAAGGTGCTCGAAAGGATCATCGAAAAGATCCGGCAGAAACTGAGGGAAAGCGAGGAAAGAACGGACAGCGATTCGCAGGGCGCTTTGCCGCAAGACCGCAACCGGGAGCAGAGATCCATTTTCAACGGGTACAGGGTCTCGGGCGGCTTCGTGGCCGGTTATCCGGCGCCTTATCAATTACCGGACGATTTTACCCGTTCGATGATGGAAAACCTCGGACAATCCGTTTATGAAAACCCGGAAACCTGGGGGAAACTGTCCGAAAGCCTGGGCGGTGAATTCTTCTTCGGCCATTTCAGCGGACCCGGCGAATTCACGAACAGGCAGGCGCATTCGGGGTTCATGTACGGCATGCAGGGCGGCGTCAACCTCACGGGCCGCCTCGACCTCATTGGCCGGGCGAGCAGGTGGCGGCAGTACCGTTCCGCGGAATTTCCGGTACAGGTCATCGATTCCGAAAAAGGGGGGGCACGGTCCATAACCGGAAAATTGGCGCAAAACAACCGCATTTTCAGCCTGGAAGCTCTTCTTCGGTACCGTTTCAGCCCAAGCAGACTGCAACCGTTCATCGGCGCGGGAGTTGGTTTCTGCCGGGCAAACCACGGCCCGATGACCGCTGAAATAGCCGGTACAAACTGGCAGGTCGGGGAGGACGGCAACTATTCCGGAACGGCGATGATTGGGCAAGCAGGCGCGCGGTGGCTGCTCAACGCTCATGTGGCGCTCAGCGGAGAATTGAACGCGCGGATGTACCGGGGCGACGCCCGTTTTGGCGGGTTAGCCGGGATGCATTTTATTTTTTAGTCAAATGCCTTCCCTCCTGATTGAGCTGACCAGTACAGCGGTCTGATAGGATCGCTACATCTGTAGCACCCCCGGCAACGACGTAAGCCACCGGCCTGTAGGACCGGAATATGAAGATCGGCAATGCCGGTTGAAATCCATGCCCTGCATATTTGAAAGAGGCGAGTCTGGATCGACCGAAATAGATATTGCCGGTCCAAAGGAGTCATATTCCGGCCCTACAGGTTCATTTCGCAAGTCGGAGACTTTGCGGTATTCGCAGCGAGGCGCAGCCTCTGGCGGGCGGAAAATTCCATATTGGCTTAATATTGGAATGGCCTTAGCCGCCGGGAAGTAAGTTTTTCTTATGCGAAAACGCCATTACAACTTACGACTTGCGACTTACAACTAATGACTTACAACTAATTACTTTTTGCCTTTTCCAGTTTCCGGTCCGCCTTTTCGGCCTTAGCGTCGGCTTTTTCGGCTTTTTTCCGGGCTTTCAGGGCATCGGCGCGGGCTTTGGCGGCTTTTTCCTTGGCTTCGGCCGCTTTTCTTTCCTTTTTCGCCATTTTGACCTCTGATTTCGCTTCCTTATGTTTGGTTTTCAGGTCGCGATCGTCATCTTCTTCCTGGTATCTGGCGCTTTTTTCCTTTTTGTTTTCGGCGGAGGCTTCCTCCTTGTTTTCCTTCTTTTTGAAAAGGGAAGAGTGGCCCTCCTTATCTTTTTGTTCTTTTTTATCCGTTTTGGTGCGGGATTCCTGGCCATATACCTGGCCTGAAAATGCGACTAATGCAAAAATGATCAACAAAGCTGAGATACGCATGGTCTTGATTTTTTTGATAAGAGCAAAACGCATAAAAGCCCGATTTATTGAAAAGAGATATATGGGAATGCCGCACCTTTTTTGAAATCTGTCCGGTCGGGCGGCAGGACGAGGCACCCGGTAGCGTCGGTCAGGCCGGCCAGATCACCCGAGCCGCCGCCTGGGAAAGGCATGGCGATGAGTTGCCCCTCCGGATCGGTTTGCGCATTCACCAGCAAAAAATAGGTGAGTTCGGGCGAGAAACGGAAATCCGCCCCCAGGACCGCGTATTGAGGTTTCGGCGTCAGGCCCAGCGAAGCATGCCACCAGGCTTTGAAATAGACCTGGGTGGAGATGAAGGACGAAACCGGATTGCCCGGTAGGGCGAAAACCACGGCGCCACCCGGTTTGCGGCCGAACCACAGGGGTTTGCCCGGTCGCTGGGTGACCTTATGGAACAGGTTTTCAACGCCGAGCTCGGTCAGTACTGACGGCACATAATCGTATTTGCCCGCCGAAACGCCACCGCTGAGGATGACGGCCGTTTGGGTATCCAGATAACCGGCCAATTTTTCGCGGATCACGCCGGGATCGTCCCGTAAATGGTCGGTAGCGGCGGGCAGGCCCCAATCGCGCAGGACGGCCTGCAAGGTATGGCTGTTGGACCGGCGGATCTGGTGCGGAAGCGGCGTTTCCTCCACTTTTACCAGTTCGTCTCCGGTAGACAGAATGACAACCCTGGGGTGGTTGGCCACGGAAAGTGTGGGTTTACCGACGGTTGCGGCAACCCCGATCTCGGCTGCGCGGATGAACCTGCCTGCCGGCACAATGACCTCACCCCGGCGCCTGTCAGAACCTTGCACATGAATATTCAACCCTCTTTTGATCTCGATATTCTCCGGTAATACGGCAAATTCACCTTCCATTTCCACATCTTCATACCGGATGACCGTATCCGCATGGTCGGGCAGCACGGCGCCGGTCATGATCTCCAGGCAGACCTGCGGGTCGTTGAGGGACATTTGCGGCGCCCCGGCAGCGGCAATGCCTTTGACCTGAAATCGCCGGCGGCCTGCGGCAAAGGCTTCATGCCGGATCGCGATGCCGTCCATGGTCACGCGATCGAACGGCGGGAAATCGCGGTCGGCCGTTAAAGGTTCCCGGAGCGTCCGTTGAAGGCAATCGGTCAGGGCCACTTGCTCGGCGCCAAAGTCGACGGCCTGACTGCGTACGATCCGGAGCGCTTCATCTACTGTAATCATCTGTTGTGCATTCTCCCTGCATAAAAAGCAGGATTATACCGGTTAAAAGGACAAATTTCGTCAGAACTTTATAAACGGGATCGGATTTGAGCTTTCATTCTACCCAAAAACTTGGCAGGCCCGGCAAATTGCCCTATTTTTCCTTTTCGAAAAAACCAACACGACATGTACATCCGATTTACAAAGATCCAAAGTCTGTTTTTAATTGCGGGCCTGCTGCTGGCGGGCTGCAAGCCGGCCGGCGCGCCGGACCAGGGAGCCGAAGACGCCGAAGCCGCCGTATTTGCAGCCGACCCGCAACCCGTACCCGAGCAACCGGTCGAAACCCTGCCGATCGGCTCGCAGGCGCCTGATTTCAACCTGCCTGCCACCGACGGCAAGTTTTACACCCTCGGGGATTTTGCCGAGGCCCAGGTGCTGGTCATCGTGTTCACCTGCAACCATTGCCCCACGGCCCAGGCCTACGAGGACAGGATGAAGGCGATCGCAGCCGAATACAAGCGCAAAGGCGTGGAGCTGATCGCCATTTCCCCCAACAGCCCCCTGGGTTTGCTTTATGAAGAACTGGGCTATACCGACCTCGGCGACGATTTCGAGGATATGAAGATAAGAGCCGAACACAAACAATACAATTTCCCTTACCTGTACGACGGCGATACTGAATCCGCCTCCCTGCAATACGGGCCGGTCGCCACGCCCCACGCCTTCGTTTTTGACAAAGACCGCAAACTGCGCTATACCGGCCGCATCGACAAGGTGGAAAAACCCGGCGGCGCCAACGGAGAAGACCTCAGAAATGCCATTGACGCGGTACTGGCCGGCAAAGAAATCGCGGAACCGGCCACAAAAACCTTCGGCTGCTCCACCAAATGGGCCTGGAAAACCGAATACAAGGTAAAAATGGAAAAGGAATGGGAAGAAAAGCCGGTAGAAGTGGCTAAGCTCGACCTCAAAGGCATCCAGGACCTGATGAAGAACGAAGGTTCGGACAAATTGCGCCTCGTCAACGTCTGGGCAACCTGGTGCGGCCCCTGCATCCTGGAATATCCCGAATTCATCGTCCTGCAGCGGATGTACGGCGCCCGCAGCTTCGAATTCGTTTCGCTCTCGGCCGACAAGCCCCAGGAAGAGGAAAAAGTGCTGGCTTTCCTGCGTGGGAAATATTCGGCGGCGCCCAATTACCTGTACAATGAAGAAGACAAATACGCCCTGATCGATGCCGTCGATAAAAACTGGAACGGCGCGCTGCCCTACACGGCATTGATCGAACCCGGCGGGAAAATAGTCTGGAGCCATCAGGGGTCAGTGGATTTTCTGGCGCTCAAACGGGCTATTGTGGAGCATCCTATGATGGGGAGGTATTATTGATTGTTGTTGATTTGTTGATTTGCCGCCTTCGCTCTTGCGGAGCTTCGGCCGCCGGAGGTTGATTTGTCGGCCATTTCGGGACCGTTCAGGATTTTGTGTCAAAAGAATTTTCAGCATGCGCAGCTTGTTGAAAATTAAAACTTTGCGTCTTTACGCCACTAGGGAAGCTGGAAAAACAGAGAAAAAATTGCATCATGATCAATAGAATCACCACACTCACGACTGCAGCCCTGCTTTTGGGGAGCATTTGCACCTTCGGCCAGAATGCCGACCATGCGAACAAATTCGAACAATTGGGCTCGATGTTGCCCGGCCCGAACGAATACCGGGGGATGGACGGCGCGCCCGGGCCGGACTATTGGCAGCAGCGGGCCGATTACGACATCGACTGCAGCCTGAACACGGACGAACAGCGGCTGGACGGCGAAGAGCTGATCACCTACTACAACCAGTCGCCGAATACCCTGCGGTATCTCTGGTTGCAACTGGACGAAAATCAGCACTCCACGAAAAGCGACAACCAGTATTTCGACCCCAGCGAAATCAAACCCGCGATGAGCGAACTGGAAATGCGCGGACTGGAATCCTGGCGCGAAAAGGAGAAATACGGCGACAAGATCGAATCCGTGACGGATGCCAACGGTACGGCGCTGCACTACACCGTCAACCAGACCATGATGCGCGTGGATCTCCCGGAACCGCTCAAACCGGGGATGAGTTTTTCCTTCCGCGTGAAGTGGCATTACTACATGGTCAACCGGGTGGATATCGGACAGGTACCAACCGGCAGCGCCACCAATCTGGCACGCGGCGGCTACGAATATTTCCCCGAGGACGGCAACTACCTGTACACCGTCACCCAATGGTATCCGCGGCTCTGCGTGTACAGCGATTTTGAGGGCTGGCAGAACAAGCAGTTTACCGGCCGCGGAGAATTCGCGCTGACCTTCGGCAATTTCCTGGTGAAAATGACCCTGCCTTCGGATCATGTCGTCGGTTCGACGGGAGAATGCCTCAATTACGCCACGCTGCTGACCCCGGCGCAGTTGCAACGCTGGCAACAAGCCCGCAACGCTTCGGAGCCCGTCGAGATCGTGACCCTGGATGAGGCGAAACAAACCGAGAAAAAGCCGAAAACCAAAGAAACCAAAACCTGGATCTACAAGGCCGAAAACGTACGGGATTTTGCCTGGACGGCCAGCCGGAAATTCATCTGGGACGCTATGCCGCACATCACCTCCGAAGGCAAAAAAGTGATGTGCATGAGCTATTACGGCAAGGAAGCCTACCCGATCTACCGGAAATATTCCACCAAAACGGTGGCGCATACGCTGAAAAGTTATTCCAAATTCACCATCCCGTTCCCGTACCCTTCGGCGATCTCTGTGGAAGCGGCCAACGGCATGGAATATCCGATGATCTGCTTTAACCCGGGCCGGGCGGAAAAAGACGGCACCTATTCGGAAGGAGCCAAGAATTCGGCCATATCGGTCATCACCCACGAGGTCGGCCACAACTATTTCCCCATGGTCATCAACAGCGACGAACGCCAGTGGAGCTGGTTTGACGAAGGGCTCAACAGCTTTGTCCAATTCCTGGCCGAAAGCGATTTTGACAACAACTACCAGTCGTGGTTCGGGCCGGCCGTTTCCATCGTGGATTATATGAAATTGCCGAAAGACCAGTTGGAGCCCATCATGACCAACAGCGACAACATCAAGGACTTTTTCGCCAACGCGTACCGCAAACCGGCTACCGCGCTGAATATCCTCCGCGAGACGGTGATGGGGCGCGAACTGTTCGACTTCGCCTTCCAGGAATACTGCCGCCGATGGGCATTCAAACACCCCACGCCCGCCGACTTTTTCCGGACCATGGAAGACGCCAGCGGTGTCGACCTCGACTGGTTCTGGCGCGGCTGGTTTTACGGAACCGACGCCGTTGACATTTCCCTCGACAGCATCAAGTGGTTTAAGGTCGACCTGGAGAATGACCCGAAGAAGCAGGATGTTACCCAAACCCACAAGGTCGAAAAGCCCTTTGACGATATTTCCAGGATCAGAAACCGCGAGGAAGGCATGAAATTTGCAGTCGACCAGGACCCGGCGCTCCGGGACTTCTACAACGACTATAAACCCTGGGAAACCGCCGACTCCGTGCAGACCACCACCTTCCACCTGTACGACCAGACCTACAGCAAAGACGAAAAGAAAAAGCTGTACGGGGATAACAATTACTACGAACTCTTTTTCAGCAACAAGGGCGGCCTGGTGATGCCCGTTATCCTGGAGTGGACCTTCGAGGACGGTACCAAAGAGATCCAGCGCATTCCGGCGGAGATCTGGCGGAAAAACGAAAGCCGCTTCAGCAAGGTGTTTGTCAAGGATAAAGAGGTGAAAGCCATCCGTCTGGATCCGTACAAAGAAACCGCCGATATTGATGAGAGCAACAACAACTGGCCGGTACGGCAATTGCCGAGCCGGTTCCAGGTGTTCAAGTCGCACAAGCAGGCTGAACAGCTGAACCCGATGCAGAAGGCGAATAAGGGGGTGATCAAACCTTGATTTGTTGATTTGTTGATGCGTTGATTTGTTTTATAAGCAAATACGGATCAACTTATCGGCAAGTTGGGACTTTTATGCTTCTTCAGGTTTTGCTGATCCCATGAACCGATTTCAGCATAGTTATGTTACCAATAATGATTCTTTGTTGTCGAGCGTGGTAACGCTTGCAGAATTCGGGGTTGGCCCTGAAAAAGCGGGCAGACCCGATCAAATAACTGAATACTATGTGGACAGAATCCAACAACCAACTCAACGCCGTATTCAAATTCAATAACTTTACAGAAGCGTTCGCCTTTATGACGGAAGTGGCCTTTGCCGCCGAAAAGATGAACCACCACCCCAATTGGAGCAACGTGTGGAATACCGTGGAAATTCACCTGAATACCCACGACGCCGGCAACGTGGTCACCGAACGGGACCGCAAACTGGCTTCGGCAATTGACAAGATCTTTTCCCGTTACCAACAGGCATGAAATTCAATTCCAAGCTACCCAATACCGGCACGACCATTTTCACGGTGATGTCGGCGCTCGCGGCCGAACATGGCGCCATCAACCTCGCACAGGGTTTTCCGAGTTATTCTTCCTCGCCGAAGTTGATCGAACTGGTCAGCCGGTACATGGAAAAGGGGTATAACCAATACGCCCCCATGGCGGGTTTGCCTGCCCTGCGCAAGATCCTGGCCGAAAAATACAACCGCACCCACGGCATATCGCTGGATCCGGACGAGGAGATCACCGTCCTGGCCGGGGCTACCCAGGGGTTGTTCACCGCCATTTCAACCGTGATCCGTCCGGGCGATGAGGTGATCCTCATTGAACCGGCTTATGACTCCTATCGCCCGTCCGTAGAGGTGAACGGCGGCGTACCGGTCGTTTATGAGACCCGCCCACCGGATTACCGGGTAAACTGGGCGGATTTCGCCCGGCTCATCACGCCGAAAACCAGGATGGTAATCATCAATACGCCCCATAATCCGACGGGAAAAACACTGGATGCGGCAGATATGGAGGCCTTGTCCAATTTGTTGGAAGGGACCGATATCCTGGTGCTGAGCGACGAAGTGTACGAACACCTCATCTACGACGGCCGGCGGCATACCGGCGTCCTGAGCCATCCCGGGCTGCGCGATCGCAGTTTTGCGGTCTATTCGTTCGGCAAGACCTTTCACAATACCGGTTGGAAGATCGGTTATTGCATTGCGCCGCCGCTGCTGACAAAGGAGTTCCGGAAAGTGCACCAGTTCAATGTATTCTCCGTGAATACGCCCATGCAGTGGGCCCTGGCCGAGTTTCTGGAGGACCCGGAAGAATACCTCCAATTGCCTGAATTTTACCGCCGCAAACGGGATTTTTTCAGCAACGCGATGCAGGAATCCGCCCTGAAGCCGCTGACCTGTGAAGGCACTTATTTTCAGTTGTTCAGCTACGGCCACCTCAGCGACGAACCCGATACCGAATTCGCCCGGCGGCTGACGATTGAGTACGGCGTGGCGGCCATCCCGGTATCCGTTTTCTACTCCAACAGGTTGGATGAGCGCATCATCCGGCTATGCTTCGCCAAGGATGAGGAGATCCTGGCGGAAGGGGCCCGGCGATTGGGGCGGTTGGGGTGAGGTTGTGGCGGGGGGTACAGGGGGTTCGGTCCTATGGACCTGGCTTACAGATATTTCGGTCCTATGGACCTGTCTTACGGGGGTTTCGGTCCTATGGACCTCCTTCTTATTGATGATTACATGATTGTTGATTGTTGATGGGGGCGGCCGTTGTAAAGTCGAAGGGTTACCTTCCCCCACTTACAACTTACGACTTACAACTTAAGACTTACAACTTACAACTTACGACTTACAACTTACGACTTACAACTTACGACTTAAGACTTACAACTTAAGACTTACAACTTAAGACTTACAACTTACGACTTACAACTTACGACTTACAACTTACAACTTACAATGAAACCATACCCCCTACTCCTCGCCTGACATCAGCACCCGTTCGATCCGCTTGTCCGGGATCAGCCACATGACGGCGACGACCACAAACAAGGTGCAGGCGATCATAGAGTTGATAAACGCCATTGGAATGCTGACGGCATAAACCACAGCGGAAATAATCCCCTTGATATCGCGGCCTACCGCCCTGGCCAGGGTGGAATCCTTCCCGTGATGCCCGATCAGCACCTGTGACAAAATATAATAAGCTACCCCTGATAAAAGCAGGTCGATTCCGTAGAGTGCCACAGGTAAGGAGGCAAAGTGGTTTTCTCCCATCCATGCGGTGGTAAAAGGCACCAGAGACAACCAGAACAACAGGTGCATGTTGGCCCAGAGGATGCGGCCGTTCACCCGTTTGACAGCTTGCAACATATGGTGATGGTTGTTCCAGTAGATACCCAGAAAGACAAAACTGAGCACATAGCTCAGAAATTTGGCGTACAGCGGTCTCAGTTCTTCCATAGTAGCGCCGTGCGGCGGCTTCATCTCCAGCACCATGATGGTGATGATAATAGCCAGCACGCCGTCGCTGAAGGCTTCCATTCTTCCTTTGGTCATGATGTTCAATTTTTTATTCGGACGGGTTGTCCGGTTCAGGGCTGAAATATAAGGAGAAAACCGTTTGGCGGATAATTGGTTGAAAGGCGCACCCTGCCCGAACGGCATTTTCGACATTTTCCAATCCGCTGTCATACGGCTTTTTTCGAATTTGGTTAGCTTTGACCAGGTTGACGGAATTCTAATAGCCCGAACTTATTTACAACGGATTGAAACCAAATTTTTATCTGATTACAGCCCTGGTGTTCCTGGCCGGATGTACGGCTCAGGAACACCAAACCCTTCCCAACTCTTTTGCGCCTAAAAAGATCAGGGCTGAAGGCCGTATATTGCCTTTCGATATCGCTTCCGCCAGGGTCGTTCCGGTCGACGAATCAACGATCAGGAAATTACCGGTGGGGCAGCTGCCTGTCGTACCGACGAATACCAATGTAACCCCGGCGGGTGAGCCGAGGGTCATTGCTATTTCGGAAACCGACCTGGGTGAGCAGGAACCGCCGAGAATATTGTCCCCCGTCATCACCCGGAAACCTGCAGGAAGACCGGAAGCCATCATTGCAAAGGACGCTGTAGGGAAGGATCACAATTCCCACAATTTTACCTGTTTTAAACGATTGCAGGGGCTGAAGAACGATTTCATCTACAGTGTGGCGGAAGACCATGACGGCAATATCTGGACCGGCGTTTCCGAAGGCGGCATATGCGTTTATGACGGCAAATCCATCCGCCAATTGCCGCGCACCGACAGTTTTCCTATCGAGCTCGCGTTATGCATTTTCCCCGACCGGGCCGGAAACGTCTGGTTCGGGTCACTGGACCAGGGCGCAATGCGGTATGACGGCCGCCGATTCACCCATTTTGACACCCGGTCGGGACTGCCGTCCAACACCGTCCGGGGGATCGCTGAAGACCGCGACGGGAATATCTGGCTGGCTACCAACGGCGGAGCGGTGAAGTACGACGGCGAATATTTCACCATTTTTACGGAGCAGCAAGGGTTGTCCGGCAGCGAGGTGGTCAGCTTGTTGGAGGACAAATCCGGCACGCTCTGGTTCGGCGCCAACAGCGGATTGAACCGGCTGATCAATAATTCTGCCGGTGAAAACAACGCAGCGCAAAACCTTTACTTTAAAAGCTACACCTATGAGGACGGATTCCTAAGGGTCAGTTGCCGGGGCAACAGCCTCGTACAGGCCCGTGACGGCGCCATCTGGATCGGCACCGTCGAACGGCTCACCGTATTGCATCCGGAAGGCGAATTGCCTGACACCATACCGCCGAATATCCAGCTGACCTCCATTGACCTGTTCAATGAACAAATTGACTGGAGCGGTTTTGAAAGCAACAAGGACACCTTCCACTGCCGGCGCCGCGGCAAGATAGTCGCCAGGAACAAAGGCAAAATTGACATGTATTTTGTAGAACCCAACGCAGGATAAATCCTAAATTGGCGCGTTAATAGCATATACCTTTTGTTGACATGAAAAAATCACCCGTTCTCCTTGCTGCATTTCTCGGCTTGTTTTCAGCGCTCTTCAGCCAGGATACCCTGCCCATTCCGCGCAATCTGATGCCCGCTTACGAAAAAGGGACCCGAAGCCTTAACGGGGCGCCCGGCGAAAAATACTGGCAAAACCATGCCGGGTACGATATCCAGGTTCAGTTTGAGCCCGCCACCCGCCTGATCACCGGGGCTGAATCGATCGAATATACCAACAACAGTCCCGACACCCTCCGTTCGATCCACTTCAAACTTTATCCCAATCTGTACAAATCCGGATCGCCGCGGGCAAGCTATATCGCGCCGGACGACATCGGCGACGGGGTTCAGATCCAGAAACTGGTTGTAGCCGGCAAGGAGCAAAAGACTTCCCTGCTCCGCCCGCGCGGCACGGAAATGGACGTGCTTGTCGACCCTGTTCTACCGGGGCAATCCGTAAGGTTCGAGATCGCTTACAGCTATACCCTCAATAAGAACTCCCATATCCGGACGGGAGAAGTGGACGAGGGCTCCGCCTTTATCGCCTATTTCTTCCCCAGGATCGCCGTATATGACGATATCGACGGCTGGAACCGCAATCCCTATATCGGCTCGCAGGAGTTCTACAACGACTTTTGCGACTTCAATCTGGCGGTCACCGTGCCGAAGGATTTCGTGGTATGGGCAACCGGCGACCTTCTCAATTGCGCCGAAGTGCTGACGCCCAAATACTGCGAACGCCTCGCCCTGGCCGAACAAGAAGACGCCATTCGGTTTATCATCGACAGCACCGACCTCAGGCAAGGCGGCATCACCGCCCAAAATCCGAGGAATACTTTCCGGTTTGAGGCCGGTAACGTAACGGATATCGCTTTCGGGGTCAGCGACCACTACCTGTGGCAATCCTCCAGCCTGGAGGTGGACAAAACCACGGGCCGCCGTACGCGCGTAGAGGCCGTTTTCAATCCCGCGCACAAGGATTATTTCCTGGTTGCGGAAGATGCCCGGAAGACCGTTGAGTCCATGAGCTTCCGCTTCCCGAAATGGCCCTTCCCTTATGCGCATATGACGGTTTTTGACGGGCTGGACCAGATGGAATACCCCATGATGGCCAATGACAACCCGATCGATGACCGGGCGGAAAGCATCGAGCTGACCGATCACGAGATCTTCCATACCATGTTCCCTTTCTATATGGGCATCAACGAGACCAAATACGGCTGGATGGATGAAGGCTGGGCCACCATAGGCGAATGGCTGATCTCGCCGATGATCGATCCTTCACTCGTGGATGAATACGGTATGGGCGGGTACAACGCCGCTGCCGGTACGGAAGCCGATCTGCCCATTGTGACCCTGACCACGGAGCAGAACGGCATGTCCATGTTCATCAATTCCTATCCCAAACCGGGCCTCGGCTATCTCTATGTCAAAGATCTGCTGGGCGATGAGGTCTTTTTCAAGGGCCTACACCACTATATCCGCACCTGGAACGGCAAACACCCCATCCCCTATGATTTCTTCTATTGCATGAACGAAGGATCCGGTGTCAACCTCGACTGGTTCTGGAAAGCCTGGTTTTTTGACGACGGCGTACCCGACCTGGCTATCGAAAAAGTGACCGACAACGGCTCCATGAAGTCCGTTCTCATCCGGAAAAAAGGCAGCAAGCCGGTACCGGTCGACCTGACCATCGTATTCGAGGACGACTCGGAATCCAAAATGCACCGCTCGGTCGCCGTCTGGGAAAAGGGCGGGGAAAGCGTAGAGATCCAGGTACGAACGCCCAAAAAGATCAGGGAAGTCCGCCTGGGCAGCACCTATACGGCGGATGTGGATAAGGCGGATAATGTCTATCCCAGGTAAGTATGAAGTAAGAAGGATCTGGTAAATCTTTGGATATCAATGAAAATAATCTTACAGAAAGGCGACATCACCGAAATTGCCGTCGACGCCATCGTCAACGCCGCAAACAGCTCTCTGATGGGGGGCGGGGGCGTCGATGGGGCGATCCACCGCAAGGGCGGCCCCGGCATTCTGGAGGAATGCAAACGGATCGCCGCGCGCCGGGGCGGTTGCCCGACCGGGGAAGCCGTCATCACTACAGCCGGGAAATTGCCGGCCCGGTACGTCATTCACACCGTCGGCCCTGTTTGGCGCGGCGGGCAATCGGGCGAACCCGAATTATTGGCAGCCTGCTACCGGAATTCGCTGCAACTCGCGGCGGAGAATGGGGTCAGGACCATCGCCTTTCCCAACATCAGTACGGGCGTTTACCGGTTTCCGAAGGAACGCGCTGCCGAAATAGCCGTCCGGATTGTAAAGGAATGTACAACCGATTCTGAAGCCGGGCTGGAATCGGTGATCTTTGTTTGTTTTGATGAGGAGAATTTTGAAATCTATCAGCGGTTGGTTTCTTAGACTTTCCCACCACAGGTTTCTCAAACTTTGGAAGTTTAAGAAACCGGGGGGCTCTTCACTATTCCATTCAGATCCGCATTGCCCAATATCTTCAGCTCACACCCCTGCTTCATTACCTTGATCATCGCCTGCCCCAGGCTCCGCGTCGTCAGCATCTGCCGGGGAAAAACCAGCCGCAACAGCGGAAAAAGGAATGCGGTGATCCGGTAAACGGCGCTGTACCAACCCACCTTGGAGCGGATCCCGTCCATCGGCTGCAAAAAGCCCAGCCGGATCATATAGGCATCCCTGAAGGGCATCGACAGGAGTTTGTTTTCCGTCTTTCCCTTAACGCGCGCCCACATCATCCGTCCTTTTTCGGTGCTGTCGGTGCCGGTACCCGAGACATAACAGATCGCCATTTCCGGGTTAATCCGCAGGGCTGTTTCGGCCACATGAATGGTCAGATCATAGGTCAACCGGTGGAATTCGGCTTCGGACATGCCCACGGAACTCACGCCCAGGCAGAAAAAGCCGGTATTGTATCCCTTGAGCTCCTGTTCGACGGGCGACAGGTCGAAAAAGTCCTTGTGGATGACCTCCCTGAGCTTTGCGTGCTGTATCCCGACCGGTTGCCGGTTGATGACCAGGACGGATTCCACCTCCGGGTCTTTGAGGCATTCCAGCAGCAGGCCTTTTCCGACCATGCCGGTAGCGCCGGTGATGATGGCTTTTAATTTCATATTTGGCAACCGGGTTGGAATAGCGAGGCCCGGTTGTCGAAATATACGGTGTTTTTCCGATTACTTCGCCCGCATCCGGTTATTCCGGGCGTTGTGCTCTACCTCTGCCAGGCCCAGTTCTTCCATCAGCGGCGGGATATACATGCCGAAGCGGCCCCGAAGGCCCTTCTTGAGACCGTACCAGCCGCCGACAGGGTTGTCCGCCGAGCGGCCCCAGGCTTCTACCGTGCCGGCTTTGGCCTCCTTTTGCTCGTCGGCGCTGCCGAGCTCCACCCAGTCGCCGTGCTGTTTGAGCATTTCGTGCAGGTCGGCCAGGCATCGCGCGTCGTAATGCAGCACCGTTTTACCTACGGTACAGACAATAATCTCGCGGCCGTCCTTCACGTCCTTGTACATTTCATATTCACCGGTGCCGGGCGGGGTTTTGAGCTTCCAGGGATTTTCTTTCGTTCCTTTCATGTGGTTAATTTTTAGCCTTTTGAATGGTTTCAGCCTCTTTTTTGAGGTCGTTTGCAAATTGTTCGAAAACCGGATTGAAGTCCGGGATATGTTTTGCGGCCATCGGGAACATCAGCCCGCCGATCCTTTCGGTCATAACAAACCGGGTTTGCCCACCTTGTCCGGCCGTAAGCTGATATTGCCGCACACCCTTGAAAAAGGGCGCCATCCCATCCTGCCAGGTCATGGCCTTTTCGGGTGTCATGTCCGTTACCCTGAGCTTGAATACCCTTTTTTCATCCAGGATAGATTTTAGCCGGATGGTTTCACCCGGGGCTATGCGGCCTTCAATCGAAGTTACCGTGGAATTCCACCTCGGGAAATCGGATGCATTGGTCAACAGCGCCCAAATGATCCCGGGATGAGCGTTGATGCCGATACTCGCCGATGTTGTCCGGCTGAAGGTCTTTTTCGTGGTTGCAGCTTTTCCGTCAATTGGGTTTGTGCCTGTTTTTGCCATTGTCAGTCAAGATTTATTACTTCGACGAAACTGCGGCAAAGAACGATAGGGCAAATGCTAATTTTTTTCCAGATAATTTTCAATCACCTGTTTATTATGCTGTAAATGGTGGAGTTGCAGCTCAGCCGCTTCAGATTCGTATGGATCAATGGCCTGAATGATCCTCATCCGCAAATCAAAAAGGGTCTCTTTGTCCTTGTTTTCGGCATCCCGGGCCATTTCGATCTTTACAAGTTCTTCCTGCAGGTTCTGTTTGGGATTGAAAATGCCGTTGAGTTCGGAGCACTGGTGGCAAATCCCGTTCTTACTGATCAGGGAACACCGGTTGTCGAAAATACCGATCATTTTCTGCCGGGCCGTGTGCAGGTAGTATTTCACCATGGCTTCCGTATTGCCGATAATTCCGGCGATCTCTTTTACCCTGAACTCGCAGACTTCTTTCAACAACAGGACCAGTTGCTGTTCGAGCGGCAGCGATTTGGAAATACAGGTAAAACAGAAAGCGATATGCTCCCTGATCTCAAACTGACCTTGCGGTGAGGTCATCCGGATCTGCATCATTTCGCCGAGAAATTCGCGATTGGCCAGGGCGGCCTCGCGGCAGATATCCGTCGCGTGTTCCGGCCAGCGTTTGCGGTGGCGCAACAGGTCGCGGGCCAGATTGGAGCCAATGGCAAAGATCCAGGTCTTGAGGGAGGATTCGCCCCTGTAACCGGACAATCCGGCATGCGCTTTCAGATAGGTATCCTGCACCAGGTCCTCGGCATCTTCGGTACTTGCGGTCATGCGCAGCAGAAAAGCGCGCAATTGCGGGCGGTGATCTTCGAAAGCGGCGTTGAAACGTTCTGTATCCATCGTCTTGAAAATTGAAAAGCCGGAAGGTGAATCACCTCGTAATCATTCAGGAAAGTGGCAAGGCGGACCTGCTTGCGCCGCCGAAGGCATGAACCGCTTTTGATCGCTGGCTCCACATGAACAAATTTATAGTAAATTTCGACCTTAAGTTTAAATTTGAACCAGAAAAAACCGTTGCTTGTACAAATCATTCTTCCTCCTGGGTTGCCTGCTGGCCTGCTGCTCTGTCTCCCGGACCCAACCCGGCCAGAGTTCCTTTGTACATTATACCACTGACCAGGGGCTGACCATCGATTATATTACCGATATTGTCAAGGACAAGCAGGGGTTTCTTTGGGTAGGCACGGTGAACGGCCTGAACCGGTTTGACGGCATCAATTTCCGCCAGTTTTTCCACGATCCCGGAAAACCGGACGGACTGCCGGACAATTTCATCCGGGGGATCTCCCTGGCCCCCAACGGCAGCCTGTGGTCATCCTCCGACAAAGGAGTATGCCGCATCGATCCGGTTACGCTGAAATTCACCCGGCTGATCTTTCCTGAAAATCTGGATTCGCTGGACAACAACGACCGGTGCGGCAAGGTTGTCTTCGGCCCTGATGGGCGGGGATGGGTCAGCCTGAACAGAGCGGTCTACGCATTTGATCCCGGTACATACGCCATTGAAGCCTTTCCGGTTCCGGCGGTTGATGCAGGCCTTCCGCATACTTTCATGGATCGCACCGGAAAAATGTGGATGATCAACCAGGCGAAAGTCTCCTGGTTTGACACCAAAACCAAAAGATTCCGGGCTTTCAACATCGATGTCCCCGGCAACCCTTTAGCGGGGGCGGGCTTTCAATCGATTCAGGAAGACCTGTCCGGAAAGCTATGGCTCGCCTCCTGGTTCAAGGGCCTGGCCACCTACGACCCCGCCCTCGACTCCCTGATCGATTATCCGGACGGCAACTGGCTGACCACCGTCATCAGCCCGGACATAACCCCTGAAGGAGACACTGTTTTCTGGATGGGCGGCGGCGGATACGGTTTTTTCAAAATGGACATGAAAACTGGCGAATACACGGAGTTTCCGCCGAATTCAAAGGATATTTATTCCCACAACAATTATCTGGTCCGTACCCTGTTCAAGGATGATTCCGACGGAAGTCTTTGGCTGGGCACAGAAGCCGGTCTGGAGCATTACGCCCCCGCAGCGCTTCGGTTCGAGCGGGTGATCCTGCCGATCGACCGGGATTTCGGGCAATTCAGCCTCATGTCGGGCGCCATTCAGGATATCAATGACCCCTCCGGTAATACCGTTTATATCGCCATGTGGGGCAGCGGTTTATTCAAATGGGACCGGCGGAAAAATACGTTCGAACATTATTACGAGGCCAATTCGGGGCTGAGGAACAACGGCATACTCTGTTCGACACAAGACCGGAAGGGTATCCTCTGGCTGGGCACAGCGGGGGTCAGTTCGTTCAATCCCAAAACAGGCGCCTGGGGTTTCTATGACATCCACGCCGAGACCATCAACGAGGACTGTAACGTGTTATCTATCCTGGAATCCCCGGACGGCAACATCTGGTTCGGCGCCAACCGGGGCGGCCTGTTCAGGTACAACCCTGCCACCAATCATATCGACCAGATCCGGTTGCCGGAAGAAGCCTACCTGGAAAACGGCCGGATGTCCATATTCGGTATGGATGCGGACCGGCAGGGACGCATCTGGCTGGCGACCAACCAATACCCCGTCCGGTACGACCCGCGGACAGGCCGGGCTGATATCTTCCGGGTAGAATATGAAAACCATGCTTACGACAACTGGCGCGACGTCAAGATCGCCCCCAACGGTATCCTGTACGCCAACAGCCAGAATTGCATCCTGGAAATGGACAGTACCTGCCGCGTCCTCCGCCGGTTCGGCGCCGGAAACGGATTGAAGACCAACGAACTTTTTTTTCTCACCATCGATCAACTCGGACAGGTCTGGTGCAACAGTACCTACCAGCTCCATTGCCTTGACCCTAAAACCGGGATAATCACGCATTACGGCACCGCCGACGGGCTTTTCAAAAATACCATTACGGACGGCCTGAACATCCTGCCCGGCGGAGAGATCTTTATCGGTTTTCAGAACGCTTTCAACTATTTTAACCCGGCCAGATTGCAGCGGAACACCACACCGCCGCCGGTTGCCATTACGTCGATGAAAGTAATGGACAAGGAGCGAAACCCTGAAATCCTGGAGAAAAGCTGGTGGTCGAAGCTGGTCTCTTCCCGCCGATCCGGAAGCAGCGAGGATACCTTGCTGATCGTCAGACCCGGCGAGGACATCTTCACCATCGAATTTGCCGCGCTCAACTTCAACCAACCGGAACGGAATCAATACGCCTATAAGCTGGAGGGGTTCAATGACGACTGGGTCGCTACCCGCCTCAATCTCGCCACCTACACCAATCTGGACGGCGGCGACTACCGCTTCAGGGTCAAAGCCGCCAACAACGACGGCGTCTGGAACGAAACCGGCGCCCATATTCTCGTGAGGGTGATTCCGCCCATGCCCAGGCGCTGGTACTTCAAGGTACTGATCCTGATGACAATCGCTTTGATCTTCGCCGGAATCTGGTATTACCGGCGTCAGCAACGCCTTCACCTGGAACTGTTCCGGGAAAACCTCGCCCGCGACCTGCACGACGAGATGGGCAGCACCCTGAGCAGCATCCGCTTTTTCAGCGAATTTGCAGGCAGGCAGGTCGGCGGCGACCGGCCGGAGGTGAGCTCCATCCTGCAGCGCATCAGCCACAGCGCCAGCGTGCTTTCGGAAAGCATGCAGGATATCATCTGGGCCATGAAACGCAAAAACGATCAACTCGAGGACCTGGCCGCCCGGATGACCGAATTCGGACTCCGGATGATGGAAGCCCGCGACGTGGCATTCAGGACCCGCGTGGCTGACGGTTTTTCCGGCAAATACCTCAAGCCGGAGGTCAGGCGCAATCTCTACCTCATCTTCAAGGAAGCCATAAATAACGTGGCCAAATACGCCCGGGCAACCGAAGTGGAATTGTCGCTTTCTCTGTCAAAAGGTTGGATCCGGATGACCATTGCCGACAACGGGCAAGGCTTCGACCTTGAAAATGCCAACCTGAATACCGCCGGCGGCAACGGCATCCCCAATATGCACAAACGCGCCGAAGAGATCGGCGGCAAACTGGAGATCATTTCCAGACCGGGTAAAGGCACAAAAGTCTCCGTTGCCGTCCGCATTTGATCTTTCTCCGGTGACTGAGCGGAGTCGAAGTCAGCGGAGTCGAAGTCACACCTTTATGCTATTTACATTTTTCCAATTTCCGCCGATCTTTGCACCATGCAAAACGACCAGAAAATAAGGATCGTCATTTACGAAGACAACCGCGACCTCAGAGAAGGCATGACCTTTTTGTTGCAGGCTACCCCGGGGTTGGAATTTGCCGGCGCCTTCCCGGACGCTACCAACCTGGAAATGCAGATCCCCGGATTGAAACCCGACGTCGTGCTGATGGACATCGACATGCCCGGCCGGTCCGGGATCGATGCGGCTACCATTGTAAAAGCCCTGCGCCCCGAAACCCAGGTCCTGATGCTTACGGTATTTGAAGACGAAGAAAAGGTCTTTCAGGCCATCCGGAACGGCGCATCGGGGTATCTGCTCAAGCGAACGCCGCCGACGGAGATCATCTCCGCTATTCAGGATGTCCATATCGGTGGCTCCCCCATGACCTCCACCATCGCCCGCCGGGTACTCCGGTTTTTTCAGCAACAACCGCCCTCCGGTTCTTCGCGGCCCGATTACGACCTGTCGCCGCGCGAACTGGAGATCCTCAAAAGCATGGTCAAGGGCTATTCTTACAAACTGATCGCCGAGGAGCACTTCATCAGCGTCGACACGGTGCGCTCCCATATCCGGCATATCTACGAAAAACTTCAGGTGAATTCCAAAACGGAAGCCGTCCTTAAAGCGCTCAGGGAAAAGATCGTCTGAGGTCCTTCCTGCAATTCGCGTATCCTTACGCCCGTTCAATGATGTCTCCTTTCTGCTTTTTCATACCCAAAAAATGACAGTTCGGTCCATCCGCACTGGATCTCCCTGCGCTTACGGCCTAATTTTGTTTCTGCCGGCGGGGCGCACACCTTAAATGAACAATACGGCGGCAAAGGCCGGCAGCAGACCCCGCTCAAGGCATAGATCCGGTCAGATTCCGCTTTTGGTATAAATTATTCCGCTGTTGGGGGCATCGGCGGGCATGTTCGTCCAAATCAGCATTTTATGCGATAAAATGCCCGTTGCCGTCGAATTTATCACCCTTTCGTGCTATTTACCTGAGGGCATTCATGGCCGCATCTTTGCAACATCGAACGAGATAAGAAATCACCCGATTGATCACCTGAAAATTTCTTAAAACCATGAAAACCATTTTAATCACCGCGACCCTTTCCCTGGCAGGCATTTATCTGTCCGGCTGTATGAGCGACGAAAACGGAACTGCAAAAGTGATCACCCCGATGCCTGGAGCAGTCGCCGCACTCACACCCGAAATGCAGGTCAAAAGAGGAGAATACCTGGTCATGTCCATCGGATGCGACGACTGCCATTCTCCGAAGAATTTTGGCCCCAACGGACCTGAGATCGATTTTTCACGCCGCCTTTCCGGTCGCCCGGCAGATCAGCCGTTGGCAAAAATCGCAGACAAGAGCATCCTGAACGATTATGCCCTGTTTGCCCCCGATCTGACTGCAGCGGTAGGCCCCTGGGGGACCAGCTTCGCCGCCAACCTGACACCTGATGAAACCGGCATCGGCAACTGGTCGGAAGCACAGTTCCTGAAAGCCATCCGCGAAGGCAAATCAAAAGGCCTGGACGGCGGCCGGCCCCTGCTGCCTCCGATGCCGTGGTTCGTTTACCGCAACATGACCGATGAGGACCTCAAGTCGATCTTCGCCTACCTCAAGACCCTGACGCCGGTGAGGAACATCGTACCCGCGCCGATTCCGCCGGCGCCGCAGGAACAATTGTCGAACCTGATTGAGGAATCTTCAAAATAAACCCATGAAAAATTACACCACCCTGCTGGCCATCGCCTGGTGCATTACGGCCTGCGCAGCATTGACCCTGTTCATCGCCCTGTTGCCGGGTTAAGGATCGCTGAATAAATAAGTGTCGCTTTCGACAGGCAAGGCATTTTGGTCCTAACCAAGGCGAGAGTTCCTGAGCTTAGCCATAGCTAAGTGAAGCGGTTCCTCAACGCAGGGTAGGGGCAAAAGGTCTCCTGGAAAAGTGGACAGTTATTTTTGCAGCGGTCCTAAAAAGGCAGCACCCCAAAAATCCGAATACCCGACTGCCAAATGAAAACAATTGTTTTGAAGCCGTCCGGGCGATAATGACCGGAAAACGGATCATAGCCCGGCGGCGCTTTTTCCTGGAATCCAAATGAAAATATTACCACCACTGCACCCGTATGACCCGATTTGATCCAAGAACTGTTTTTTGTTGAAACCCGATTCAGGGTGAGGACCGGCGGCACTCCGCCGGTCTTTTTTATTGCCGGGTTTTGCGCGAAAAGCCCCTTAAATCTTCAGTTCCTCGATTCTTCAGATCCTCAAATCCTCCAGGAACTCCCATTTTCCGTATTTTTACCCTCCACAACCGCTCAAACGTGCAAAAGTCCACTCCTTCAGGGATGCAATCCATCCGGGTTGCCAAATACAGGAACGGCAGGCTCTCGGACGCCGCCGACCGGTTGGCCGTGGAAGAACCCCTGGAGATCCGGATCGTTTTCGGGCCGGAAAATGCCCGCAGGCGGCAAAGCCTGGCCGTCACCATGCGCACACCCGGGGCCGATGAGGAACTGGCGCTGGGTTTTCTGTTTACCGAAGCGATCATCGGCAACTGGCAACAAGTGCAGGAAATCCGGCGGGTGGACAACCGGCTGGCGGCCGAAGCTGTTGATAATGTCATAGAAGTCGTCCTGCATCCGGAAGTGGAATTTGACGCGGAACGGCTCAACCGGCATTTTTACACGGCCTCCAGTTGCGGGGTCTGCGGCAAGGCTTCCCTGGAGATGGTCCGGATGGTGAGTTGCCATTTTCCGCAACCCGGTCAACCCGTAATCCAGGCAGAAACCCTGCTGAAACTGCCCGACCAATTGCGCGGCAACCAGTCGCTGTTTTCCGATACCGGCGGGATCCATGCGGCCGGCCTGTTCGATGAATCCGGCCGTTTGCTGACGGTCCGGGAAGACGTAGGCAGGCACAACGCACTCGACAAGGCGATCGGGACGGCCATGCGGGACGGCCAAATGCCGCTGCGGAAACATATCGCAGTCCTCAGCGGGCGGGCGGGCTTCGAACTGGTCCAGAAAGCGGCTATGGCCGGCATACCCGTGCTCGTAGCGGTCGGCGCGCCGTCCTCACTGGCGGTGAGCCTGGCCGAAGCCGAAGGGATCACCCTGGTCGGTTTCCTGCGCGACGGCCGGTTTAATTTGTATACCCATCAGGAAAGAATTTTGATATGAAACTGCGATGCACACATAACAGCATCCGGATCAGACTGAGGAAGTCGGAGCTGGAACAACTGGACCAGGGCCTGGCACTCGAGGAGACCATCGGCTTCCCGACCGGTCACACCCTTGTTTTTCAGGTACTCATCAGCCACGGCATTTCAGAGATGGAGGCCGCTTTCAAGGAACACCTCATGTCCCTGAAATTGCCGGAAACCCGGGCAAAAACCTGGATCCGAACCGAACAGGTCGGCATGGAAGCCCTTTTGCCGCTGGCGAACGGAGAACACCTGGAACTGCTCATCGAAAAGGATTTCCCCTGCAAGGATCGCCCCGATGAGGACCGCAGCGATCTGTTCGCCGAACTGGCGGAGAAAAACCCCGACCACTGCTGAGATGCGGATCACCGACAACCACGGACGCCTGATCAACTACCTCAGGCTTGCGGTCACCGACCGCTGCAACCTCCGCTGTTTCTACTGCATGCCGGAAGAGGGCATCAAATATGCGCCGAGGCAGGACCTGCTCAGCTACGAGGAGATGCTGCGACTGATCCGCCTGGTGGCGGGTATGGGCATTGAAAAGGTGCGGATCACCGGCGGCGAGCCGTTCGTACGCCGCGATATGATGGACTTTCTGCGGGCTTTGAGCCGGGTCGACGGGATCCGGCAGGTGAATATCACCACCAACGGCACGGTGACCGCCCCGCTGATCCCTGAATTGAAGCAACTCGGCATCAAGTCGGTCAATCTCAGCCTGGACACCCTCGACCGGCAGCGCTTTTTCGAGATCACCCGCCGCGATGAATTTGACAACGTCATGCAAACCCTCGACGGTTTGCTGACATACGGCATCTCCACCAAGATCAACGCGGTGGTCATGGACGGCAAGAACATCGATGATATCGCACCGATGGTGGAACTGGCGCGGGAAAAGGCCGTTGACGTCCGCTTTATCGAGGAGATGCCGTTCAACGGCGAAGGCAGCCATTATTCCCGACTGACCTGGGATCATCGGGCTATTCTGGAACTGATCAGGCGCCATTTCCCCACAATCGAAAAGATCCCCGATCCGCCGTTCTCAACTTCTTACAACTATAAAATTCCCGGCTTCAAGGGAACCGTCGGCATCATCGCCGCATATAGCCGCACGTTTTGCGGCACCTGCAACCGGATCCGGGTCACACCGCAGGGCATGCTCAAAACCTGTTTGTACGACGCCGGCATCTTCAACTTCCGCGACCTGATGCGGGCCGGCGCTACAGATGACCAGTTGCGGGAAGCCCTGCTGAACGCGACCGGCTCACGCGCCAAAGACGGCTGGGAGGCCGAGCGGAACCGCAATTTCGGGCTGCCGGTGACGGAGTCGATGTCGACGATCGGGGGGTAGGGGGAGGGTGAGAGGGTGATGCTTCGGCTTCGCTCAGCACAGGGAGCCCGACTTCGCCTGCTCCGTCTGCCATTGGCAACTTCCCGTTGCTTCTTGACTTGTTGATCAAAGTGGCAGGCGAATATTTTTGGAACGTCCGTTGTAAGGCAAATCCGGGAATACCCGGCGTCAATTTACAACAAACATCCCAGCGAGGGTTCCGGCATCAGCAGATGGGCCGTTAAAAAATTGGCCGGAATGG
>CALMYQ010000265.1 GCA_937873655.1 uncultured Lewinella sp.
AGGCGAGTTTATTCTGTGCAACGGAATGCAGGGCAATTTTAGGCCCAGCTGCGTAGCCGGAGCCTTTTCTTTGGTTACTTTCTTTTGGGCGCCAAAAGAAAGTGACAAGGTCAAAGGCGGAGAGAGGAATGTAAAATGCAAAAGAAAAAATGCGAAAGGTAAAAGTAGAGACGGCCGTTCATTACATAAACCCTGATAAGCATCGCAGATGAAAAAAGCAAAAGTTGCCAACGGCGACTTGACATAATCCACACTAATAGGCTGGGGTGTGGGCATACCTTCACTCATGCAAAAAGTGCAGGACGGTTTTGCGGTCAAATTGAACAGCCTAGATTTAAACTGCCTTAAAAATAATTTTATGAATCAAATTAATTTAGATATTCTGGAAAGAATAAATGCTGAATATTCCAATGAAGATCAAAAAGAAGTATTGCTGATCATTGGAAATCTTTTTAAAAAAGGATCGATGGTTGGCCCTGCTCAATTGGCTAGAAGTTTATTATTCTTAGCAAATGGTAACCTAAATTTGATAAAACAATTTATGAATAAGGATCCTAGGGATGTCATTTTAATAGCAGAACGGAAGGCAGGAAGTCCTGGGCATTTCTTTAATTTGCCGTTTGACGAAATTGATCAATTTTTTGAAAAATTGTATGGCAATGAGTGATTGATCTCCCCTCCCCTATACCAGGACAGCAAAGGTGAATTTCTTGATATGAAAATCGGCGCTATGTTTTCCTTTGTTAACTTATTCAGCATTGGAAAATCCAGGATAACGTCCTTTGAAGTAAAACGATAATTCCATTCCGATTCGATCCTCCTTGAATCGGAAAAAAGCATCCGGACGGTTTACAATTGTCGCCGATAACGGGTACCTTTACCCATACTTCCAATGACGTTTGGGAGTTGATCTTTGACAATGCGGATACCGTTCGGGTAACAGCCGCTCATCCGTTCTACAGCCTTGATGCGCAGGATTGGCGACTGGCAGGAGAACTTCGCCTGGGGGAAAGGGTGCAATCAAAAGACAACCAGGGAATCCTGACGGGAGCATCATACTTGCCGGGCAAACACAAAGTTTACAACCTGGAGGTACGAACAAACCATAATTTTTTGGTTGGGAATTCCGGGTTGCTGGTGCACAATCAATGCAAAGTATCGGAGCTCCGGGAGCTTGTTCAGGCATTAAAAAAAGACCCCGATTGGGTGTTGCCTTTATCACCCGGTTCCAATGTATTGGATAAAAACCCGGACTGGCTGACGGAACTGGCTAAATTGCCGGATCAACTTCCGGTGACCAATACAGGCCCCAGCCTGCAGCGGTTTATTGATGATGTAGGGGATGCTGCCGGGAATATTAGGGGGGAGTTGGTTAGGGCGTGGGAGGCGTTTTTTCCAGATGAGTTAATAAGAAAAAATACCACATGGTTACAGAAACTGGTTGACTATTTAACGATATCTCCAAACAAGCTTGATGAAGTGACCGATATGTTTGCCATTGAAAAAGGCAAGAATAGGGTTACAGCATATTTAAGGGGACTGTTAGAGAGAAAGCATTTTGATGGAACAGTTTATAGAGGTGATTTGGCAAGTGTTACTCCGACACAAGCCTTTAATAATGGAATTCCATCTAAAGGAGCTCATGATAACTTGATTAAGCATTTAGATGGTGGAAGTACTAACAAGGGTGATTTTGTTTCTTCGTCAAAGGATATTTCTATCGCCAATGATTTTGCCTCCGATAATGGTTATGTCTTTAAAGTAAGAAGCAGGAATGGCAAAGGGATAGATGTTAACGAGACTTTAGGTGACGAGATTGATAATTGGTTTCCTGAGCAATTGGAGGTTTCAATGCTTGGTGGTATTGATAAAGCTGATATAATTGGTGCTTATCCTAAGGGGCAGTTAACTCAGGCTGATTTTATTCCAAATCCAAATTATATTCCATAGTGAAGGTGAATTACATTGATAGTAGTGAAAAATTATACGAAGGAAGATTTTATCAGCAAGAACTGAGTGAAGGGTCTGTAGAGCTTGTGTTTGATTATCATTTAGGAAAAGAATATAGCCAATCAGACAATTATTTTTCAGCCTTACAAAAGATACGAAAAATATTGGAAGAAGAAGGGATTACAATTCTATGTAATGGATCAAGTACTAATGTTTATCCTTCAGGTATGATGCTAGATATGGGGCATGGAACAAAGGCATACAGATTGAGAGAGGGTTTTCATGCAACTTTGAAAGATGCTGTAGATATCTTCGATTATGACGAAATGGAGTTTATAAGAGGAACGGTTCAAGAACAGGAGGAATATTTTAATACTTGGCGATTAAGTAAAAAAAGACGGCAGTTTAATAAACCTAAGTATACCATTGAATCTATCAATGCTGAATCATCATACATTTATTTTTGGGGGCATCAGCCAACTAAAGATGGAAGCATTGGTAAAAATTGCCTAAGTCAATGGTGGCCGAGTCAATTTGAAAAGGAAGGAATTAAATACAGTAGTGCTGAACAATGGATGATGGCAGAGAAAGCGAGAGCTTTTTTAGATACCGAAACTCTTGAAAAAATATTGAAATCAGAAACCCCAAAAGAAGCTAAAGACTTGGGCCGTAAGGTCTCTAATTTTAACGAGGATGTCTGGAAATTAAAAAGCTATTCAATTGTATTGGAGGGTAATCTTCTAAAGTTTAGTCAAAACCCTAATCTCAAAGAATATCTTCTTGGCACAGGTCAATCAATTCTTGTAGAAGCGAGTCCATATGACACGATTTGGGGAATAGGAATGAAGCAAGATGATAGAGGGGTAGAGAATCCTAAAAATTGGAAGGGACAAAATTTACTTGGATTTGTTTTAATGGAAGTTAGAGATATATTGAAAGAGCCGCTCATCCCCTTTTTAAGGTGAAACGTAAGCGTCCGGTGAACTGATGTTCCCCCCAAAAACAGGACAGCGAATATCGTTAACTTTACGAAAAACTCAAGGTCATGAAGACAAGAAGGAGCCCCGCCTACCGGCCGGTTCACTGATGGAGTTAGAGTTGGGAAATTAGACCCTAATGATCCGTACTACCCTGGAGAGATGAAGGTTAGGGGCGAGTCTTCGGATAGATGGTTTGACCCTGACGATGCTGGTGGTTCAATAGTCAAGAAAAGTTGGGCAAATCCTAGCTTCAATCAATCCGGAATAGATGATATTTCTACTCATCTTTCTCGTTTCGATGATGGAGCAGAAATATCAGCAAATTGTTTCGGCCCCAAAATAGATCGGACGCGATTACAGTTCAAAAACTGTAATTTTGAGTATGGCAAAACGCAAATTCACCACAGCAGATAAGCCGGCGGGCGGGCGCCGGCGGCTTTGAAGAGGGTAAGGAGCAACCCACTAGTGGCGCGAAATCTAAGTGGCGCCTAAGTTTCGGGAGGCTATTTTTTCGACAGGCAAGGCGCGAGAAGGGAGCATAGCGGGACTCTGTGACCGCCGAGCAACGCAGCATGTCGGAAAAAGAGGCCGCGAAACTTGAGTGGTATCTAGATTTCGCGCCACTAGGCATAATCTCAGGAGCGCAATTATTTTTTGACGACAAAAATTAACTTACCGTCAAAAAATGTTACTATTTTTGGCTGTAAACCTATTTTTTCGAATACTTACCGCCAAAAAAAATGACATGCAACGTTTCATCGGAAGAGAAAAGGAGTTAAAACGCCTGGAGGAGATAAAAGGCAGTTATAAATCGGAGTTCATTGCGGTTTACGGAAGAAGGCGGGTAGGTAAAACCATGTTGGTCAAGCAAGCATTTAAAAATGAATTTGTTTTTCATGTTACGGCAATTGCAAATGTTACCAAACAGCAACAATTGCTCAATTTCGCCGCAGCATTGAGAAAGTACGATCCGGCTGCCGCTCAAAAACCCGTGCCGGTAAATTGGTTTTTCGCATTTCAACAACTCATCGAATACCTGGAGCAATCATCTGCAGAGAAGAAAGTCATATTTCTGGATGAATTACCGTGGTTTGATAATCAAAAATCTGATTTTATTCAGTCCCTGGAACACTTTTGGAATAGTTGGGCAGATGCCCGGCAAGACATCATTTTGGTTGTTTGCGGTTCTGCCGCATCCTGGATGATCAACAGTCTGATCAATAACCGGGGTGGGTTGCATAATCGGGTGACGGAAAGAATCCAGGTTGAACCCTTTAACTTAAAAGAAACAGAAGAGCTTTTGCGGCTGAAAAACCCTTCCATTGACCATTATCAGGTGCTACAGCTCTATATGGTAATGGGAGGAATTCCTTTTTATTTGGAAGCAGTCCGGGGAGACCAAAGTGCAATTCAAAACATTGACAGGATCTGTTTTTCAAAGGATGGATTGCTCAGGACAGAATTTGAAAATCTTTACCGGGCCTTATTCAGGAATTCCGATCTCCACGTGACTGCAGTTAGGGCCATCGCAAGCAAATCGAAAGGTTTAACAAGGTCGGAAATTTTGGAACAAACCAGATTGCCGGACAGCGGAGCAACAACCAAGGTGTTGGACGAACTGGAAAAAAGCGGCTTCATCAGGCGGTATTCGCCGTTCAAGCGGCAAAAGAGAGAAAGTTTGTACCAATTGGTGGATTTCTATTCCTTGTTTTACCTGAAGTTTATGGAAAACTCAGACCCCATAGATGAAAATACCTGGATTAATATGATCGACAATCCTGCACAACGGGCATGGAGCGGTTACGCCTTTGAGCAGGTTTGTCTTTACCACATCCGACAAATCAAAACAGCGCTTGGGATTTCAGGTATTTTAACTCAAACATCGGGTTGGCGCAGCAAGCAGAAAAAAGATGGAGCCCAAATCGATTTGGTTATTGACCGGAGAGATCACGTCATAAACCTTTGCGAAATGAAATTTTCCATAGCGCCTTTCACAATAACGAAAGCCTATGCCGGGCAGTTGATGCATAAAGTTGAGGTTTTCCGGGAGGAAACTAAAACGAACAAGGCACTTCATCTGATCATGATAACCACCATGGGGCTGGCACGCAATAATTGGTCTGACACGCTTGTTCGCAACGATCTGACCATGGACGTTTTATTCAAGGATTAGTGCCGGAGGCTTCCACTAGTCGGGACTTTGTTTTGCTTCCTGTATGCGCGCAGGTAAATATTTGAAAAAGAGTATTTTAGGTTTATTTTTTTCAAGCCGGCAATATGAGTCAGTGTCAGATGGATGGTCAGTCCAGTCTGCTATGCCAGGAATTGCAACATGTTGTGGACCTTTTCAACCAACAGGTTCCGGCGCTCCGCAACGGCAATTATACCGCGGATATCAGATACCATCTGCCAGGGAAACAGATCTCTACCTACAAAACCCTGACTTTTACTAAAAATTAAACCGGCGTGAGACCATGAATAACCTTATTTCACATAAGATGAATTCCAATCGGATAAATTCCAATCGGATTTATCCGATTGCCCCCAAAACCCCACTCCACTCCCTGATTTCAATACCCATTTACCTGATTATATTATTCTTTCCGCTGTTTGCCTCCTCCCAATCCTACATCAACGTCATCGCCCTGGCCGACACCAATCGGATCAGCATCCGGTGGACGCCCTCGAACTACGAGGTCTGGCAATCCGGCAATACCCATGGTTATTCCATCGTCCGGTACATAACGCACCAAAGCGATACGGTGCTTTCGCCGCTCAATATGGCCGGTTCCGAAACGCTTATCGCGGATACCCTTTTGCCGTTGGCGGAAAGCGGCTGGAACAGCCAGTTCTCAGGCAATGATTTCGGTATGGTAGCTAAGGGCGCGCTCTACTCGCCCGACACGACCACCGTATTGACCGGCGCCCCGACACTGGCAGATGCGGTGAACGCGGAGCAATCCCGGGAGGTCCGGTTCGTCTTTGCGCTGTTTGCAGCCGAACAGGATTTTGAAGTGGCTAAAAATATGGCGCTCGGATTCGAAGATACGACCGTGCAGGCCGGCGTCACCTATTTGTATCAGATCAGCATCAACTCATCGGAAGAGATCCAAGGGGTTCTTGCAGTCAAGGCAGAGGCGGCAGCGGACCCGCCGTCCCCCCAGCAACTCAGTGGAGAAAGCCTCGATCACACCGCCCTTCTTCAATGGTTCATCAAAGACCTCAGCAACCACTACAGTGCCTACGACATCGAAAGGTCATCCGGCGGGCAGTCGTTTGCCAAAGTCAATGACCATCCTTTTGTCTTTGCCTCCGACAGCGATGAAGACCCGGAATACGCGGTATTCAAGGACAGCCTGGCCGATAATGAGACCACTTATCAATACAGGATCCGGGGGCGCACGCCCTTCGGAACCGTCGGCCCGCCGTCGGATACCATCGTCATAAAGGGCATGCCGCCGCGCCTGAGCCTCTTTCTGTGGTTCAGCAGCCAGGACGTTACCGCCAACGGCGCCGAATTGCGGTGGGACAGCATCGAAGTGGCCGACCCCGGCATGCTCTCCGGATTTAATGTGTATCGCTCCGAAAATTCCAGGGATTATTTTGAAAAGATGAATACCGGCGGATTGCTGGACCCTGCCGACCGGGATTATACCGATGCTTCCCCATTGCCGGCTGCTTATTATAAGCTCGAAGCTGTGGATACGAACGGCTATGTGTACCAGTCGCCCGCAGCCCTGGTGCAAATGGCCGACAGCATCCCGCCCGATCCGCCCGCCGGACTGGACGGCCGGTTTGTCACCTCCAGCCGGGTGCAACTGGGCTGGACGGCCAATTCGGAAGCCGACCTGAAGGGATACCGCGTATTCGTGGCCAATCAACGCGACGCCTATTATACCCAGGCAACGGCCCGGCCCATATTGGGCGAAAATTACGTCTTCGAAATCGATCCGACCTATATGGCCGACAGTATTTTCTTCAAGGTGACTGCTTGCGACAACCGGGACAACCAGTCGGACCTTTCTATCGCCTTCGCGCTGCCCCGGCCCGACGTTTTGCCGCCCGCCAAACCCGTTCTGCACAAGGCCAACCCCACGCCGGAGGGCATCGAACTGGGTTTTCGCTTCAGCAGCAGTGAAGACCGGCTCCGCCATGAGCTCCAGCGCAAACGCAAAGGCGCGCCGGGCTGGGAAACCCTGGTCACCATTACCCGGGAAGAAGAAGGCGGTTACCTCGAAAACCTGACCCCCAACAGCGTAACCGCTACCAGCTACATCGATACCGCCGTACTGGAACGCCGCGAATACGAATACCGGCTCCTGGCTTATGACGGCGAAGACAACGGATCGAGTTCGGATCTCCTGACGGTCCGGCCCTACGACAGCGGTCGGCGGGGCGATATCGGGAATTTTGAGGCCCGGGTGATCTGTGAGCCGTTGTCGGTGCTGCCCAATCAGGCTGCATACGATATTCTGGAGCGCATACTCGACGATTTCGAATCGAATGAAACGGTCAGCCTGGATTCAGTGGAATTGCTGGTATATCACAACGTGATCAGCGCCGCCGAGTACAACGACCTGAGCGCCCAGCCCGCCAAGGAGATCCACGCCTTCCTGAGCGCCCGCAAGCTGGAATTCTGGAAAGACGACATTGTCGCCCGCGTGGAGCTGGGCTGGGATTACGACGCCGAAGAACAGTTGCAGGATTTCCAGCTTTTCCGCAGCGCCGAGGGCAGCGCGGTGATGCTGTACAAGACCATACCCCTAAGCCAGCTGACCGCCGGCCTTGCATTTGTGGACGAAGACGTCAAACCCGGCCGACGGTACTTTTACCAGATCATGGCCTGCCATTCGGACGGCGGGTTCAGCAAGCGGAGCGGGGTGGTGATGGTGCGGGTGCCGCGGTAGGGGGGGGGGCTAATATTCAAAAAATGGTAA
>CALMYQ010000266.1 GCA_937873655.1 uncultured Lewinella sp.
TCAATCCCCACCTTCGCTGAAGCTTCGGCGGGCGGTGGAATCAATCGAATCAATCGAATCAATCGAATCAATCGAACAATCCCCACCTTCGCTGAAGCTTCGGCGGGCGGTGGAATCAATCGAACCAATCCCCACCTTCGCTGAAGCTTCGGCGGGCGGTGGAATCAATTGAATCAATTGAACCATAAAATAAGGATTTTTACCATTTCAATGAGGATTTCTCCTATGCCTCAAGGCTGCCCTGGCCTTACCTTTGCGATACAAAACAATTCAGCCGATAGCGCGATTGTCTTTCCAATTCCCCCTGACAATCAACTTTTGGTGAACAGCTTCAGTGTAACGCAAGATTTCCACCCAACAATGGAACCCAAATAAAACCGAAGGAAATCATTCAGCCGATAATACTATCCCCGGAAGCCCCAAAAACCAAATGAAAAACACCTTAAAATCCGATTTCTATCAGTAAGTAGCGCATAACTGATTAGCCCTGGGGCTGGTCTTTCCGTCTGCAATGGATACGGGAAGTATAAAACTAAACCCCTACTTTTAAAGCCAAAAGCAATAAGTTATGTACTCCAACCCTAAGAAAACGGATCTGACGGTAGCCGATGGGCTGACCAACAATTCCGAAGCCCTGGCAAAAATCCTTCCGGATTTCAACTTTGTATTTTTCGGAAAGGATGACCTTCTGAACGTACTTAGCCAGGCGGATTGCGTCGGTATCAAGTTCAGAATAGGTATATCCCCAAAAGGCTTCAAAACCCTGATCGCTTTCGGCGTGACGGGGAATGGGACTGAAATCCAACCGGCGGCCGCAAGAGACCTGACAACGCCACCCCCCGGCGGTGTTGTGCTCAGCCTTGAACCCTGCCCGGATGAATGCCCGGACGACGAACAATAGTCGTGATAATCCCACGAACCCCGCCCCCTCCCCCAAAAAGCCAAATGCTACACCTAAAACACTGCATTCAGGAGGGGACAAGTAGAAGTGGAGGGAAGAGAATTCCATAATTTTTCTCTTCCCCTCCCGGTTTTATTGGTTACCTCATTGCCATTGCATATCTTTCGCTGCAATGAGAAGCCGGTTTATTGTGTTATCCGTTCTAAAGGGGGTTCTTCGAATGGTTGGATTTTTTGTTGCGTCATTGCCCTTGGTTGGCCTGGCTCAAGAAGAAATCCCTGCCCTGCGTTTTAAAAATCTCACGCTGGAAACCGGCCTTCCCGACAACCGCAACGGTTTCATTTCCAAAGACAGCCGCGGATTTATCTGGATCAGCAGCATGGATGGCCTCTCCCGTTTTGACGGCGTTTCCATCCGGCCCTACCGCTACGAATCCGGCGACTCCCTGAGCCAGGAAGACAATATCGTAACCGGCAAGGTTTTCGAGGACAAAGACCATAACCTCTGGTTTTCTGTGTATTCGGGCATCCTGAAACTCAACCGGGCTACCGAAAAATTCGAATTCCACCAGCTTGTTTCCAATCCCGCCGTTGAAGATTACTATGCCTTTTATCTCGACCCCGGCCAAAACCTATGGGTCAGCGCCAAAGACGTCAACAAAGTCTTCCATATTTACAAATTCAACCTGACCGCCGGCGAGGATGCGGTCCTGCTGGATTCGGTCACCCTCCGGCGATGCGCCGTCCAAACGGATGAATCCGGCAGGGTCAGGCGCCTGGTCGGAACGCCCCTGCAATTGCCCGGACTGGAAGTCATCGATATCCTGCCGGGCGGCGGAACACCCCGTCGCAGGTCCTATTTCAACCGCAAAGGCGACCCGACCATTCGCGGCCAGCTGATCGTGCATGATTCCCTGGTCTGGCTGGCGGCGAGCAGCGGCTTGATCCGGTTCAATCCGGCGACCGGGGCGGCGGCACAACCCATCACAGGGGCGCAAGGCCAGGCCTTCGGCGGCGCCTGGTCGGTTGCAGCCATACCGGAAAGCGAACTGGCCATGGTATCCACCGGCAAGGCGGGCATATGGGTGTTCAACACCCGTACCGGGATGGTGCTCGACGGATACCGATACCAGAGCGGAATCCCCTTCTCCATTCCCCGCGACAGCATCAACGAACTTTATATCGACCTCCAGAAAAATCTTTGGGCCAGCATTTACAGTTACGGCGTCAGCTATGCCAACCTGAAAAAGGTGAAGTTCAAAACCTATTTCGCGGGGCGCAAACCCGATGGTCAGTTCTACACCGCCAGTTCGGTGGCCGCCGATGCCGCCGGGAATATCTGGGCCATCGTCGACGGCCTGCTTTATCAGATCTCCCCCGGAAAAACACCCCGACAATGGATTGCCGACCCGTCAAAACCCGGCGAAAAGCCACAATATCTTTATGCCGACCGCGCCGGCGACATCTGGCTGTTGCAGGGAAAATCCGTATGGCGGCTGGACAACCGGACGAACAGGTTTGTGAGATTTGCCAATACGGAAGAAGCCGCCCGCCTGATCTTCCAGACCGCTGAAGGCCGGTACCTCCTGCGCGCCGGGAAAAACCTCTTCACCTTTGACGAATCCGCTCAGCTGGACACCGTAGCACTGGACGACAATGTTGAATTTCCTTCCATCACCTATTGTTATCAGGACCGGGCGGGACGTTTGATCATGTCCATGAATGCAGCCAATCTGGTCATTGCAAGATTTACGGCGCCAAACCGGCTACAGACCATCCGTAACAAAAAAGGCATCGGTTATTGTTACGGGATCTACGAACCTGCCAATACGGATTTTTACTGGCTGGCCACCTGGAAAGGCATTGTCAAACTAAAGAAGGATAATTTTGATTTCACTTTGCTCAACGAGGGCAACAGCCGGATCCCCGGGGGCATTTATTACAGCATTCTGCCCGTCGGCGGCAATAAATTAATGATCAGCGGCAATAAAAGCCTTAAAGAATACAACCTGGAAGATCGCTCGGTCCGCAATTTCACCCAGGAAGACGGGGCGGTGTTGTGGGGCTATTCCAATTACGGCGCCGCCGTCCTCCCCGACGGGAAGTTCGTCTTCGGCGGAAAGGGAGGCATCAACCTTTTCCACCCGGATTCCATCCGGCTGATCACAGACACGCCCCAACTGCAGATCACCCGGCTTCGCGTCAACGAAAAAGACTTTGCGGATACCTACGATTTCCTGAAAAACAACCGGCTCGAATTCGATCATACACAAAAAACATTCGAATTCTATTTCGCTGCGCTCGAATTCAGCGATGTGGCTTCCATCCGCTATCAACACCGGTTGCTGGGGCTTGAAACCGACTGGGTGGACGGCGGCATCGACGGTTATGCCCGCTATGCCAAACTCAAACCCGGTCCGTACACCTTCGAAGTGCGGGCCTGCAATTCCGACGGCATTTGGATCCCCGATGACAAGGTGCTCCGCTTATCGGTTCACATCCGCCCGGCATTTTATCAGATTACCTGGGTGCGAATCCTGACCCTTCTGATTTTGGTCGCGATCGGCGTTTACATTTATCTGCTTTACGCCAAACGCAAGCTCGAAGCCCGCAAACAACAGGAACTTCAGGCGTTCAAAACCCAGTTCTTCGCCAATATCACCCACGATTTCCGGACCCCGCTCACCCTCATCAAATCACCGGTACTGGATGCCTGGCAAACGGGCAAAGTGTTGGAACAGGAGGAAGTCGGGGTCGTCATGCAGAATGTCGCCCGCCTGGAAAAATACGTCAATCAGGTGCTTGACCTCAACAAGCTTGAAGCCGGCCAGTTGAAGCCGCAATACGGCTTGGGCGATCTCGTTCAGGTCCTGGAGGATTATGTCAGCGGATTCACCCCCTCGGCGCGACACCGAAAGACAGAGCTCACCTTCCGGTCTTCGGTCGAAAGCCTTCCGATGGACCTGGCGCCCGAATTTCTGGACCATATAGCCGGCAACCTGCTGAACAACGCCATCAAGTTTACGCCGCCCGGCGGGCAAATTACGGTTACCCTCGACCGGATCACAGAACCCGGCGGAATGGGGTTCGCCCAAATTCAAGTCCTGGATACCGGGCCCGGCCTGCCGCAGGAAAACCTCGAAAAGATCTTCGACCGTTTCTTCCAGAATAAGGAGGACCGGCATCGGGGGGCCGGCACGGGCATCGGGCTGCATTTCACCCGCCAACTGACCGAATTGCTGGGCGGTTCCATCCGGGCATCCAACCGAACGAAAGGCGGGGCCTGCTTTACGGTTACGCTGCCGGTTAAAATCACCGATTCCTTGCCGGAGATCAATTCCGCATTGGTCAACGCTCCCGGTCCGGCAGACAGCGCCGCCCCCCCAGCTGAAGGCAATCCGGTTATCCTGATCGTGGAAGACGATGTGCAAATGGCGCAATACATCCGCAGCCGGTTAACCCGGAAATACCAATGCCACCTGGCCAGCGACGGATTGGAAGGAGAGGAAATGGCCCGCAACCTGATGCCTGACCTGATCGTCAGCGACGTCATGATGCCCCGCCAGGACGGCCTCGAATTATTGCAAAAACTCAAGAACGCTGAAGATACATCGTCAATCCCCGTGGTCATGCTCACCGCCAAATCCTCCGTGACGACCCGGCTGGATGCCCTTAAATCGTGGGCCGACGCCTATTTGCCCAAACCCTTCAACCCGGAGGAACTCCTCGCGCAGGTGGACAACCTCATTCAGCAAAGGCGCCGACTGAAGGATTATTATAAAAACCTCATAACGGGCGCCCCATCCGCCGACCCACCCGCCAACCGATCAGCCAAAGATGAGGCTTTCCTCAGCGAGATCTCCGGATTCATCCAGTCCAGACTCATGGAAACCCTGACGGTTGAGGACCTCGCACAGGGCATGCTCCTCAGCACTTCAGGCCTGTACAATAAATGCAAATCCCTCCTGGATTTTTCGCCGCAGGAACTGATCGAAGAAGTCCGGATCAAAGAAGCCCGACACCTGCTCGATACCACCGATATGCCCGTCGGCGATGTGGCCATGCAAACCGGGTACAGCGACCCAAGCTATTTCATCAAGGTTTTCAAGAAAAAGAACGGCTGCACGCCGGCTCAGTACAGGAGAGGGAGGAAGTGACGCTGCCCGCCGCCGCTCTTGGGGGCTGGATGCTGGGGGCTGGGGGTTGGATGCTGGATGCTTGATACTGGGTGACTGCCAACTGCCAACTGGGAACTGAAGGACTGGAATCTGGAATCTGGATGCTGGGGGCTGGGGGCTGGATGCTTGATGCTTGATACTGGGTGACTGCCAACTGCCAACTGGGAACTGAAGGACTGGAATCTGGATGCTGGATGCTGGATGCTGAGGGTTGGATGCTGGATGCTGGATACTGGGTGACTGCCAACTGCCAACTGGGAACTGAAGGACTGGAATCTGGATGCTGGATGCTGGATGCTGAGGGTTGGATG
>CALMYQ010000267.1 GCA_937873655.1 uncultured Lewinella sp.
CTCAGTTGGCAGTTCTCAGTTGGCAGTTCTCAGTTGGCAGTTCTCAGTTGGCAGTATCCAGTCTTCAGTATCCAGTATCCAGTCTTCAGTCTCCTCCAGCATCCAGCATCAAATCATCCCCCAACCGGCACTTCCACGCTCACCAGCACTCCCTGCCCCGGTCCGGTTTCCAGGTTGAATTGCCCGTTCATGGATTTGATCCGGGCGTTGATATCTTTCAGGCCGATGCCTTCGGTATGGGTATCCAGCTCGAGCGGATCAAAACCCCGGCCGTCATCCTCCACCATCAGCACAATAGATTTTTCGTGGCGGATGAGCTGCATGGTGATCGACCTGGCGCGGGCATGTTTCAGCGCATTGTTGAGCAATTCCTGGCCGATGCGGTACAGGCCCAGTTCTATGCTGGGATCGAAACGATGCTCCTGGTTGGAGGAGTAAAAATCGATCGTCACTTTCCCTTTTACGCTCAGTTTGCCGCACAATTGCTGCAGGGCGGTATCCAGGCCGAAATCCACCAGGATGGCCGGCAGCAGGGTATGGGCGATGTTGCGCATATCCTGGGTCAGCTGGTGGATGATGTCCTGTACGTGCTGAAACCCCGTTTCCAGGCTTTCGCTGGGCTGGGCGACCTGCGACTGCAAGTGTTCGATATTGAGCCGCAACACCGACAACAGCGGCCCGATGCCGTCATGGATTTCCCGCGCCAGCCGCCGCCGCTCAGCTTCCTGCCCTTCCAGAACGGCGTGGTAGGTATTGATCTCGATCTCTTTCAGCTTCGAGATATTCATGACCGTCAGCAGCACCCCGCCGGGAATCGGCCTGCATTTCAACGACAGATCCTTGCCCGCCATCCTCACATCGGTCAGGTCGAACCGGTAATTGCCCTTCAGCAGCCGCTTGGAGACTTCGCCGTCCCGCTCTTCCGGCAACAGGTCCGGCAAGAACCTGCCGGGCAGGCGGTCCGCTTCCTGAAGGGGAATCTCCAGGTTTTCGCAGGCCCTCGGGTTGATCAGGGTGATCCTCAGGTCCTTATCCAATGCGATCATGCCGACCGGCATGGTCATGATGAGCGATTCCAGAAAGACTTCTTTTCCGCGGATAAGGGATGAGGCCATCGGTAAACTTGGAATTTGCATGAAAATTACGCAATTTTTGCAGCATGACAGCCCCGGACAAAAAAATACCCGCTATACCTGGCTCACACCTAGATATAGCGGGCAAAAATCTGAAGCAACTATCGGTCCGACACCGGCACTAATGGAGCAGTTGCATGATTGGCCCAACAACAAATACTCCGAAGAGTATAAACGCTCCAAGAATGACCAGAATCATAAATGCCCAATAACCGACTCGATCAGATGGATTCATCTTAACAAATTTTCGTTTTTTGGGACTATGGTACTTGAACAAATCCCATGTCAAAGTTACTTTGCCGAAAGGTGCTGTGAAATAGAGGTTTAGCGGATTTTCAGCTTAAGCGTTGTGCGTAGTTCCTACGTGAAACTCGCAGAAAAACCCTTATTTCGGCCCCGTAACCGGCATTCACCGCCATCAATATGCGCCAATGCAGATCGATCACCTCGTCTTCGCTGTTCACGACCTGGAATCCGGCATCCGCCAGATCGCCGGGCTGACCGGCATAACGCCGGCGATCGGCGGCCTGCACCCCGGTTGGGGTACCCGGAACGCCCTGCTCGCCCTCGGGCCGGAAACCTATCTGGAAGTCATCGCCCCCGACCCGCGCCAACCGCGGCCCCAATCTGGAAGAGTGCTGGGTGTGGACCGGACCGACCTGCCGCGCCTCACACGTTGGGCGGTCCGGACGAATCGCCTCTCCGAAACGGCAGCCCTGGCGGAAGCCGCCGGTTTTTCCACCGGCCGAATCCTGGACGGCAGCCGCAACAAACCGGACGGCAGCCTGTTGCGCTGGCAGTTGTCCGACCCCTACATCGATCCGGCTGACGGCATCTTTCCCTTTTTGATCGATTGGCTGGATTCACCGCACCCGGCAAACCATGCACCCGCCGGTTGCCGCTTGCTGCAACTGCGCGCCGAACACCCGGATGCCGGCAGGATCTCCGCTTTGATGGCGGCCGCAGGTTTGGTCCTGGAAATCACCCGCGGCCCCGAACCGGCGCTCATTGCCACCCTTCAGACACCAAACGGGGTCGTTGTTTTGAGGTAATCCCATCAAAAACCCTATATTTGAAGCCACCGAAAAAAAACAAGCATGCCCAAAAAGATAAAAACAGGCCTTTGTTCCTATGGTATGTCCGGACTCGTTTTCCACGGACCATTGCTCAAAATCCACCCTGGGTTCGAGGTCACGCACGTATTGGAGCGGACCAATAACCATTCTGCAGCATTGTACGGTCAACAGGTCATCGTTCGTGATTTTAACAACCTGATCTCCGACCGCGACCTCGACCTGATCGTGGTCAATACCCCTGATCATACCCACTTCGAGATGGCCAAAGCCGCCCTGAACGCAGGCAAGCATGTAGTGGTTGAAAAGCCGTTCGTCCAGGAAGCTGCACAAGCCGAAGAATTGATCGCGTTGGCAAAACAAAAAGGCCTTGTCCTGACGATCTTCCAGAACCGGCGGTGGGACAGCGATTTCCTGACGGTTCGCCGGGTGATCGACAACGGATTTTTAGGGCGACTGGTGGAGTTTGAGTCCCATTACGATCGTTATCGCAATTTCATTCAACCGGGCACCTGGAAAGAATCCGCTGAAAACGGCGCCGGCATCGTTTACAACCTGGGTTCTCATCTGATCGATCAGGCCCTCTGCCTGTTCGGCAAACCAGACGGCGTATATGCCGATCTGCGCATTGTGCGTACAGACGGCGAAGTGCAGGACTTTTTCGACATCGACCTGATCTATCCCGACGTCAAGGTAAAACTGAAAAGCAGCTACCTGGTCCGCGAAACCGGCCCGCGGTTCATCCTGCACGGCACGGAAGGCTCTTTCCTGAAGTGGGGCCTCGACCCGCAGGAGGACGAACTCAAGAAGGGGCTATTACCGGACGCACCGGGTTGGGGCGCCGAACCGGAATCGGAATGGGGCCTGCTGAACACCACGCTCGGCGGCCTCCACTTCAAGGGCAGAATCGAAACCGTTCCCGGCAATTATCCGGCTTTCTACGCCAACCTGCACGACGTATTGACCACGGGGGCGGATCTGGCCGTGAAACCCGGGGAGGCGTTATTGGCGATGAGGGTGATCGAGGCCGTGTTTGAAAGCGCCGGAAGCGGCAAAAACGTCATGCTCTAACCGGCAGGCTGTCTATTTGTTGAGCCCCGGTCGGCTTATGTTGAGCCGGATGTCCTTTCCGTTGAGTTGACCGGATTCCGGGGCTTCCCATTCAATTATCTCCCTTCGGCTCATCCGGAACCTGCATTCCCTAAGAATGCTGCATGGTTAATCATTTGGCCTTTACTTCGGGTCTGAACGGGATTAGTTTTGTCCTGTCAGAAAACGGCAGGTATCGGATCACTCCCGCCGCCGGATAGGATTAACCGTTCAATCCCAATCGTATGCCTAAAATCAACTACCCGTCCATCAACCAGTCGATTGAATACGATCCAGGGGAAAATACCCTCCTGGATATTTCCATAGAAAACAAGATCCCGCACCTTCATGAATGCGGCGGCAACGGCAATTGCACCACCTGCCGGGTACGCATTCTGGACGGCCACCAAAACCTTTCCAGGAAAACGATGAAGGAGCAAAAAGCGGCAAGCCTCAGAAAATGGGACCCCTCCATCCGGTTGGCCTGTCAGTGTTATCCGTCCGGAGATGTCAGCCTCCAACGCCTGATCTGGTCAAGTGCAGAAGTGAACAAACTTCAACTGGAGGCCGTACCCGAAGGAGAAGCCGAAGAGCGGGCCATCGCGATCCTCTTCTGCGATATGCGCAATTACACAACGCTTGCAGGACAGCATTTAACCTATGATACCGCATTCATGCTCAACCGGTTCTACACGATGCTGGGCGAGCCCATCCTGATGAATAACGGAATTATCTACCAATACGTCGGCGACGAGATCATCGGCATCTTTGGGACATCGGGCGGCACCCGGCAGAAAAACTGTCTGGACGCCGTAAGGGCCGCGCTCGGCATACAACACGCTGTGAACCGGTTGAACGAAACCGAGTTCAGGGACTTCGGGACCACCATACAGGTTGGCGTAGGACTTCATTTCGGCCGCGCGTTCATCGGTCATCTCGGCCACCCTCAGCATCGGCAATTTACGGTGGTCGGCGATCCCGTCAATGTCGCGAGCCGCATACAAGGTCTGACCAAAGAAACCGAAACGGGCATCCTGCTTTCCGAAACGGTATTCAAAAGTCTGGATGACGGTCTCCTGTCGATCCGGCGCACGCACAACCGCCGCCTGAAAGGCAAGGATGCCTCCTTCCTGCTCTACGAGGTCGAAGGATTTGCAGAAACGGATATCTATCTGGAGTTGCAGTCCTCCCTGGATTATATCCTGAAGAACGAAGACGGATTTGCCGCCAGATTCTATGACCACGTATTTGCCGCCGCACCCCAGGTGAGGGCCCTGTTTCCAAAGGACATGACAACCCAGGGCCGGATGATCACCCATATGCTCAGCAGGATTATTTTCTCGCTCAGCCGACCGGAAAACCTCAGGACCGGCTTGCGGAAACTGGGCAAAAACCACGAAAAATACGGTGTCCGATCCGAATATTATCCCGTTGTACTCGAATGCCTGCTGAAGACCATCCGGGAGGAAATGGGTGACCATTATACCGAACGGGTGGGCCACGCCTGGCGCCAGGGCCTCTCCATGATCATCGGGGAGATGAAAAACTGGCAGGCGGGAGAAACGGAGGCCGAAAAGCGCCGATTAACCATGGCCTGAACACCGGTTCGTACTACCGGACAAAATGAGCAGAGTGCCCGTTTCCGCAAAACACTCAAGCAGCTGTTAACCTGATTTTTCATATCAAAAAACCATTGAAAATGTACGATTTTTTCACCATCTATGAAGACAAGAGCTTCAAGGGGAAACAATTCACCGCTTCGCTGGGCGGTACGCCTTCCGAACTGATCCAGTCGCTCAAATCGACCCAGGTTCACGACAACATGTCTTCCGCAAAATGGAGCCTGTCCGGCAGCCGTAAGGTGGTCTTTTATGAAGACACGGACGGCAACGGACGGCAATACGTGATCTCGGGCGTCGGTTCGGATTCTGATACCCACGACAACAATTTCAAGGACTGCGCATCGGCCTGGCGATTGCTGGAGAGCAATTCCATTCCCCTTGCATTTTACAATGTGCCGACCAGCGCGCAAGTGTTGAAGTTCTCGCACAGCGGCTTCAGCATGCCTTCCGGCGGCCATATGCAGGGAATCGCACAACTGGACAGCCGCACGCTGGTGATCTCGGGCAGCTCCGACAGCAAGGCCTATTTCTTTATCGTTCAGTGGCCGGTCATCATCCGGCCGACAGAGGTCGGGCAAGTGATCAAAGTGGTCCAAATCAACGACCATTTCCCGGGTATGCGCCACAACCACGCCAGCGGCATCCAGTTGCTGGGCAATATCCTGGCCGTCGGAGCGGAACAGGGCGGCGACCCCAACAAATCAACCGTCGTCTTCTTCGACCTGACCAACAGGTCCAATCCGGTTCCGGTCGGAACACCCATTTTCAGGCAACACGAAACCGCCGGCGCCGTCGGAATCATTCAGCTGCCTAACTACGTGCTCCTGGCCGTCGGCGGATGGGATTCCAATGTCATCGATTTTTATTGCTCCAATACCGCATACATCAATTCAGGCAATTTCAGGTTCGACCTCCTGAAAACCTGGCAAAAAAGCCAAATGAGCACCACCGGCTGGATCGACGGCAATTTCGGAGCTTACCAGGGGCTGAATCTCTTCAGACAAAGCAACGGCAAGCTCTATATGGTCGGTTTCAACCGGAATTCATCCGGACAGGATTGGGCCGACCTCTATTCGGTCGACCTCAATCTGTCGTCCGCTTACATGCTGAAAAAAGTGGACAAAAAGCACGTCTACTGCCAGGACGGCGCGTCTTTCCGGTACGGCGGCGGCGGGATCAGTACGTCCACTTCCTCAGATCTGACGCTTTACGCGGTGGAAGCCGACCTGCACACCCAGAGCACCATTAACCGGTTTACGTAGGCCGCCGGATAGCATGGGAGTCGGGAATAAATTTTAAATTGCAAGGTTAATTCAAAATCAAATTCCCGATTTCCATGAAACGGTTTCTATTCCTGATCTTAGCCCTGCCTTTTCTTTTGCAGCAATATCCGCTGGTCGCTCAAACCGTCAGCGGCGTTGTTTTCCACGACAAGAACGGCAATAAGCTGCAGGACAGCGGCGAGCCCGGCCTCTCCGGCGTAGCGGTTTCCGATCAGGTCAATGTTGTGCTCACGGATCAAGAAGGCCGGTTCCGGCTCGAAACCAGCGACCGGTTCAATACGGTCTTCATCAGCCTGCCCGACGGCTACCAGGGAAATTTCTGGCAGGTGAAGGCGGCTGAACTATCCTTCCCTTTGCAGGCGGTCAAAGTCCCGAGGTCCTTCCGGTTCATCCACGCTTCGGACACGCATGCCGATTCCCTGAATTTACCCCGTATGGCCCGCTTCCGGGAAATGGCGGATTCCATCGGCGCGGCGTTTGTGATCGTTTCCGGCGACCTGGTCCGGGATGCGCTCCGCGTGACCGAACCTGTAGCCCGGGCTTATTACGAAATGTACCTCAGGGAGATCGGAAAATTCTCCATGCCTGTATTCAGCGGAGTGGGCAACCACGAGTTATTCGGCATCGAACGCGACAAATCTCTGGTGAGCGACAAGCACCCGCTCTACGGCAAGAAGATGTACCGGCATTACCTTGGGCCCGATTATTACTCCTTCAATTTCGGCGGTCTGCATTTTGTCAGCGTGGATGCCATGGAATACAAGAACCTGTATTACTACGGCGGCATTGATTCCCTTCAACTGGCCTGGCTGGAAAAAGACCTGGCCGTCATCCCGAAGGATATGCCGGTGATCACCTTCAACCATATTCCCCTGGTTTCCCCGGGGTTTTCTTTCCAGGATTTCGAGAACGACGACTTCTACGGTCCCAGCCTGCTGAACATCAACGGCAAGCTGCAACACCGGCATATCGTATCCAATTTCGCCGACCTGAAAAAGGTGATCGGCAGCCGGCCGTACCCGCTGGCTTTGTCCGGCCATTACCACGCCGCCCAGGAGGGCTATTTTGTGGGTGCGGAACCCAAGTTTGCACAGACTTCCGCCATTACGCGGCCCGACCGGTTCGACTTCAACGGTTTTCCCGTGCGTTCGGGTTTTACGGTGTATGAGGTAAGCGGCGGTAAGATCGTAGGCAGCCGGTTTGTTCCGCTCAATCTGAAATGATAAAATGTGACCAGAACACCATACTGACAGTCTTACAAAAGTTTTAACCTGTTTTTCGTATATTTGCAGGCATGCTGAGAAGGCTTAAGATCCTGTTCACCTATTTCTCCCTCCTGGTTTTCCTGTTCCCGCAGGTTACGGAGGAGATCCATGCCTTTCAGCATCGCAACGACAAGCACTGCACCGAACGCAACGCCGTTCACCTGCACGAATTCGAACACGGCTGTTTTATTTGCTATTATGTTCCTCAGACTGCTGATGAACAGGCTGCACCTTCCTTCATTACTCAACCCGTATGGGTGCTCCGGTCCTTTGCCGTATCGCATGTTACGCCTTTTCGCGACCAGACCCAGATCGGATACGCCCTCCGGGGCCCGCCGGCCATTGCCTGATCTATTCCTCTCTCTTTGAACCGCGCTCATTCCTGATCCCAGGGAATGTATGCTTCAATTTTATTCAGGCAACACTTCAAATTTGCTTAAAATGAACCTAAAAACAGGTCTGTTATTGCTCCTGCTGGCGGGAGCTGCCGCAGTAAGCGGCCAATCCTTTAAAGGACAAGTACTGGACAGTCTTTCAAAAAGTCCGATTCCATACGCCGATATCTACATCGTGGAACTGCAAACCGGTACCAATACCGATGAGAACGGTGATTTCTCCCTTCCGGACGGGATACCCGACAAAATCCACCTGCAAATCTCTTCCATCAGTTACCAAACCGGGGTTTTTCCGGTGGACCTGAATGCAGAAAAACAAAAAACCTTCCTGTTGTCGGAAAGCCACCTGCTGTTGAGCGAAGTGGTCGTTTCCACCACCTCCGGCAAGCTCCAGCAGGACAATATCGTGTCCGTCGCCCAGCGGAAATTGTCGGAATTGAAATCCAATGCGCCCGCCAACCTGACGGAGGCGATCAGCAATATCCCGGGTGTGGATAATTTCTCAACCGGCTCGGGCATCGGCAAACCGGTGATCCGGGGATTGAGCGGCAACCGGATCGTGACCTACGCTCAGAATGTCCGCATCGAAAACCAGCAATGGGGCGATGAACACGGGCTCGGCGTCGGGGAGGTCGGGATTGAGAATGTGGAAGTGATCAAGGGGCCGGCTTCCCTGCTGTACGGCGCCGACGCCTTGGGCGGGGTGCTATTTTTTGTCGACGAACGCTACGCTGCCCAGAATACGACCGAAGGTTTTGTGTCTTCGCGTTTCCTGTCGAATAACCTGGGTTCCTTCAACGAAGCGGGGATCAAAACCAACATCAACGGGTTTAAAACCAATATTTTCGGAGCATACAGTTCTGCGGCCGACTACGGGCTGCCGGGCGGCATGCGCGCGCTGAATACCCGATTCGACGAAAAAAGCTTCAAAGCCAATTTCGGGTATAACTCGAAGAACTGGGTGTCCAACCTCCGGTACAGTTTCCTCGATAACGGATTCGGTATAACGGAAGACGCAAAACCGTCGGACGTTACTTCCCGAAAGCCCGAACTGCCCTTCCAGGATATCTCCAACCATCTGGTGTCCTTTGAAAATACCTTTTTCATGGGGGACACGAAACTGTCGGCTGTCCTGGGCTATAACCTCAACAACCGCAAGGAATTCGAGGATGACCCCGACGCTCCGGCACTGGACATGGGCCTGCAAACCTTTACCTACAACCTGAAAAGTACGACGCTGACGGCCAATGACAAGGTGTCGCTCATTTTCGGTTTGCAGGGCATGCGTCAGCAAAATGAGAACCGCGGCGAGGAGATTTTGATCCCGAACGCCCATACCAACGACATCGGCGGCTTCGGCGTATTCAATTATTCACCGCAGAAAAACCTGACCTTCGAAGGCGGCGTTCGCGCCGACAACCGCCGGATCACAACCGAAGAAATGGCTACCGACGAGGCCTTTTTCCCTGCGCTCGACCGCAATTTCAGCAATTTCAATTTCTCCTTCGGCGCTTCCTACCGGATAGGAGATCTGTCCTTTCGGGCTAACCTGGCATCGGGCTTCCGAGCGCCCAATTCTTCGGAATTGCTGTCCAACGGCGTCCACGAAGGCACCCTGCGGTACGAGATCGGGGACAATGACCTGAAAAGCGAAAAAGCCGTCCAGGTCGATTTTAGTCTCAATTACGACCAGGAGCACTTTTCTTTTTACATCAATCCGTTTTACAACCATATCAACGATTATATCTACCTGTCGCCGTCCGACAGCATTATCGACGATATACCGGTGTACTTTTACCGGCAGTCGCAGGCTGACCTGTACGGCGGCGAAGCCGGTTTCCACTGGCACCCGCACCCGCTGGACTGGCTGCACGTTGAAAGCAATTTCTCATCGGTATTCGCCCGGGACAAATCGGGCAACGCGCTCCCTCTCATTCCGGCCAATAAAGTGCAGACCAGCATTCGCGGTGAGTTCAAGGTAAAAGGGAAGGTCGGCTTTGACGGGGTCTTCCTGGAACATATCTACCGGCTGCCCCAAAACCGGATCGCTGCCTATGAAACGGCCTCCGACGCGTACAGCCTCGTCAATGCGGGCTTCAGCGTAAAAGCCGGCAGCTTTGACCTGGACGCCGGGGTCAAAAACCTCTTCGATACCAAATATACCGATCACCTTTCGCGATTCCGGGACCTGGGCATTCCCAACCCGGGCATCAACGCCTATGTCGGCCTGAGGTGGGGTTTCTCCGCCAAAGCCAAAGACTGACCTGGGCCAACCAAGAGCCTATCCGGTTGGTTTTGGCGTTTTGTATGGTTTTTAATTTTGAACCACTTAGGGCACTCAGGACACTAAGGAGGTCCTTTTCAGCCGTTCAATTCTTAGTGATCTTAGTGCCCTAAGTGGTCCCCCCCCCCCCAAACCCTTAGTGATCTTAGTGCCCTGAGTGGTCCCCAAACCCAACCTCTCAGTGATCTTAGTGCCCTGAGTGGTCCACCAAACCCAACCTCTCAGTGATCTTAGTGCCCTGAGTGGTCCCCAAACCCAACCTCTCAGTGATCTTAGTGCCCTGAGTGGTCCACCAAACCCAACCTCTCAGTGATCTTAGTGCCCTGAGTGGTCCACCAAAAACCCCCGCAACCCCACCAAATCATCCGCATTGATCAAATCCACCCCGGCCTTCAGCAACGTCCCCCAAACCAACCGCGTATCCGGACTGGCCCAAAGCCGCACCTTTTTGCCTTCGGCGTGGGCCGCGTTCACCAGTTTCGTGAGCTTTTCCCATTCCCCGGCAGGTATATCGCCGGCGCCGTTCCAGGATAAGACCTTGTGGAAATTGTCGCTGACCACCGGCATCAATTCGGCAGCGAAACCCTGCCCCAGATTGCCGGGCCGGCCGTCGATCCCGGCGTACCGTGGGGAAGCGCCTGCAACTGAATTAAACGGCCGGTTGCCGGAAAGGAATACCGTTACGGCTCCCCGTTTAAAATTCCCCTCTTTTTCGACTGAGAGTATATCGCCGTATTTTGCCAGAAGCGGATCCAGTGCTGCCCAGGTGGCTTCTCCTTCCGTTTTGAAGTCGATCATCAGATAGAAAGACCCTTCAAACCCCGGGTATACGGCGCCGCCGCCGGCCTTCACCCTTTCCGCCAGGGGCTTCAGGTAAAGATTTTCCAGGCTCCGCGACTTTCTTTTGAACAACGGTCGGTGATGCGCCACGATCAGGTCGCCGCCCATCAGAAAGACATCGGCTTCCACGCTGGTGAACCCCTGATCAAGGGCGTCGTGCAGCGGGTGTTTGTGCTTGTAATCGTTGTGGGCGTGGGCATTGGGCAGCGGTGTGACGGATTGCGACCGCGCCGCGCCTGCAAGGAAAAGCAAAAACAAGGAAATCATCCGGTAGTTGAAATGCATGTCCAGGTTGGTTTAAATCATTTGAACACGCAATTTAGGTCGAAGCCCGGAGTCTTCCAAACACCTCTCAATCGACCATCGACCGTGAGATTACAGGCAATGATCATATGAAACCGATAAAAAATTTAACTTTAAGGCCATATATCCGCACGTATGAAAACAAAAAAAGAGCTGAAAGAAGATTACCTGAATAAAACCTTCCCCATGGGCGTATTCCGGATCCGCAACACCACCAACGGCAAGGTCTTTATCGAAGGCAGCATCAACCTCGACGCCATCTGGAACCGGCACCGCACGCAGCTGAAATGGGGCGGACACCCGAACGCCGGGCTTCAAAAGGACTGGAATGCCATGGGAGAAGACCATTTCGTGTTCGAGATCCTGGAAACCATAGAACCAGGGGATGATCCCGGAATCGACTACGCACGCGAGGTCAAAACCCTGGAAACCATGATGATCGATGAGATCCAACCTTTTGATGAAAAGGGATATCACAAGAGAAAACCGAAATAAATGAGAACTTTCTTCCTGCTCATCACCGGTATTTTTGTGGCGGGATCATTAGCGGCCCAATCCCGGGAGAAGGCCGTCAACCTCATCAAGCCCCAGGAATATTTCATCAACAGTTACCTGAACCTGACCGGCCAGTCAAGCCTGATCCTGGAAGTCAGCCTGCCGCCCAATACCGTGCGCTGGTTTTATACCGTAGCCGCTTCCCGCAGCAAGGAATCCATCCGGCACGCCAAGGCCCAGTTCAGCCTGTTTGCCCAGCTTACCCGGATCATCGACAAGACCGGCACCGCCGCCAAAGCCATCGACCTGCTCACTACCCCGCCCGGAAACGATTACTGCAATGTTTTCCTCTTGAATTCCAAACAGGACGCCGACGCTTTTAATAAGGAGTTCTCCATCAAAAGCTATGGATTTTACGCCGGTTCCTCCAGGGAAAATTTCGTCTCCGGAACGGTGGAAGTCGCTGAACCCGCTTTTTTATCCGGCAAACAATACCTCGGATTCTATAACCCCTCCCCCATCTACGGCATTTCCATGGTGGTGGAAGTAGCGGCCGTCGTTGCGGAAGAAAACCGGAGCAACGGGTGGACTGCCGCCGAAAAAGAGCAGCTCTACCAATCCAACCGCGCCGGGTTTGTCGAAAAAAGGATGTTGGGTCAGCTCTCCGAACAGCAGGCACTCTCCCTTTACGATTGCGTCATTGAAAAGATCACCGCCGCTTTTACCCCCCAACACCTGGCTACGATGGCAAGCTACGAACTGGAAAAAGCCGTCAACGGTTTTACCAATGAATGCAGCCTCGCGCTCGGCCTGATCGCTTCCCCGGAACCGGAAACCGCAGACAATACGGCTATTCCGGTCATTACGAACGAAGACCTGACCGGCTCCTGGGAAAGCGACGGCGCCCAGTTCCAGTTCTACCCCGACGGCACCCTGCGCTCCACAACCGCAAAAGACAAAGAAAGAACCGGCACCTGGAAACTGGCCAATAACCGGGTCCGGATCAAATTCACCGATTACCAATATACCCTCAACCTGGTTGAACTTAAAAACCGCCGCCTAATCTGCGAAGATGAACAGGGGAAAAGGGTGGTTTATAGGAAGGGGAGGAATTGAGGAACTGAGGAACCGCTCTGGCGACTAAAAAATAGCTATCTTACTGCCTGAAAAACCAGCTTATCCGACATGAAGAAGTTATTTTTATTCCCGACCGTTCTGTTCGTCCTGTTTGCCGTTTGCAATGCCTCGGCACAGGTCAGGATCACCGGCTACAACCACGTTGCGCTCGCCGTTGCCGATATAAAAGCAAGCACCCACTTCTACCGCGATATCATCGGCCTGGAACCGCTTGAGGTACCCGACAACCTGAAGGCCATCCGGTCCTGGTTTGTCATCGCTGACGGTCAGGAACTCCACCTCCTCGCCGGCCGGAAGGATCCGGTTGCCAACAACGACCGCAACGGCGCCCATTTTTCCTGGACGATTCCCGACGCGGACCCGGTTGAAGCCTACCTGAAAAAGGCGGGCGTGGACTACCACCGGCAACAGCGGTTCGACGGCGCCTCCCAGATCTACATCACTGATCCGGACGGCTATGTGATTGAGTTGAACGAACCGAAACGTTGAGTCTGTCAGCCGGCCTTGTAAGCAGGTAACCTGAACCAGAAGGTCGCTCCCTGGTTGGGCGCGCTCCGCAATTGTATGGCCGATTGATGGATCTCCAGGATCTTCTTGACAATGGCCAACCCCAAGCCGGCGCCGGCGGGCTTGTTTTTGCCGGCTTCCCCGCGGCGGTACCGTTCAAAGATAAACGCCTGTTCGCTTTCAGGGATGCCCGGCCCCGTGTCCGAGATCAGGACCTCCACACCTTTTTCGTCTTCCTTGAGGCATAGGGTAACTTCCCCGCCTTCGGGCGTAAATTTCAATGCATTGTCCAGCAGGTTCTGGATGACGCGCTCCACCAGGGCCACATCGGCAAAAACCAGCGGTAAACCGGCGGGCGCCTCCAGTACCAGGGATATGTCCTGCTTGTCGGCCAGTACCCGGTATTTGACCAGGATATCCTGCGCCAGTTCGGCCAGGAAGAACGGCTCTTTCTGTACCTGCACCTGTTTGGCTTCGAGCTTGGCGTATTCAAACAATTGGGCTACCAGCCGGGAGAGTTTTTCGGAACTGTCCAGCATGATGCGCAGGTACCGCCGCCGGTCTTCCGCCGACAGGTCCTTCTCCTTGATCATCATGGTTTCGATGTACCCCTGCATGATCGCCAACGGGGTGCGCAGGTCATGGGATACATTGGCGATCAGTTCCCGGCGCAGGTTTTCAACCGACTGCAATTCCCGGATATTGGCCATGATGGTATCGGCCATGCTGTTGAAAGTTTCGGCCAGCGGGGTCAGGTCGCCCTGGTCCTTCAGCTCGATCCGGGCCTGGTGATCCCCTTCCTTGAAGCGCCGGACGGTGTCCGTGATCTGGCCCAGGCCGCGGGTCAGCAACCAGATCACTACCATGCCGACGATGAGGGCGATGGCCAGGATAACCAGGAACGACCGGGTGCCCAGCCGCAGGATATAGCTGCCGAAAAGCGGGGTGGTAACGGCCGCCTGCTCTTCGCTCGCCAGGATAATGTAGAGGTATCCTTCCAATCGGCCTTTGTGGTAGATCGGCGCGGCGGAGAACACCTTTTTATCTTCCGGATTTCGGGGGTCGTCGCCCTTGATGGTGCGGCCGTAACGATTCCGGATGAATTGGTGCACCGGGGCAAGGTTCACCCGGTCTAGTTTGATCTTTTTATTGGGCGCGAGGTAAGTAATAATGCCGCCCAGGGTATCCAGCAGGTAAACTTCCACGCTGGGGTTGATCACCATGGTGGAATGCATGATATCCTGTACGGCCTGGGTGTCCACTTTCCCCTGTACCAGCGGCGTCATTACGGCAACGGTGCTGTCGGCGATATGGCCGTAAAGCCGTTGGTTGGCTTCTTCGAGGTATTGCCGCCCCACATAGGCGGTGATCACAATGTACAATCCGCCCAGGACGAGCAATAAGGTAAACAGGGTCGCGGAAATTTTCCAGTACAACCGGTTGGAAAAACCCTTTTTTTTCATAAGTCTTCATTAAAGCGATAGCCCACCCCCCAGGTCGTGAGGATGTACTTCGGCTCGTTCAGATCAGGTTCGATTTTACTTCTCAACCGGTTGATATGGGAATTGACCGTATGCTCGTATCCGTCGAAATCATACCCCCAGACCAGGTTCAGGATGCGGGTGCGGTCGTAGCTTTTCCCTGGGTTGGAGGCCAGGAGGCTGAGCAGGTCGAACTCTTTCGGGGAGAGGTCGATGCGCTTGTCGGCGATGGTCACCTTGCGCTTGTCCAGGTCCACCGCCAGGTCGCCGAAACGGAGCATGCTTTTGTCGGCGGGCTCGTCCGCAGCTGCGCGGCTCATGCCGATGCGGCGGAAAATGGCCTTTACCCGCGCGATGAACTCCCGCACGCTGAACGGCTTGGTCAGGTAATCGTCGGCTCCCATTTCCAGCCCGAGCACCCGGTCGATCTCCTCCGACTTGGCGGTCAGCATCAGGATGGGCGTATTCACTTCCTTGGCCCGCAGGTGGCGGCAAACCTCGAGGCCGTCCATGGCGGGCAGCATCAGGTCGAGCACGATCAGGTCATAACCGGCCGTGAGCGCCTTGTTCAGCCCCAAACGGCCGTTGGCAGCCCGGTCGACCCTGAAATCGAGATCCTGCAAATGGATCTGCAATAAATCCACAATATTGGGATCGTCTTCGATCACCAACGCATTTTTAATCATAATGACAAAGTTATGGTATGGATAGCCCTCCAATTATCACGAAAAGATCACAATTCCATCAAAATTCCTTTCCGCAACAGGGCAAAGGTAGGCCGCCCTTCCGCCGGATGTTGTCGACATGCGGACAGATAAGGCCAGTATCAGGCCGTCAATGATTATAGTTTAAATAATTGATTTACAAAAAATTAAATAACAACAATGTCCTGACCTAGACCAAAAAAACAAGCTAAAGGGATCTTTCCGGGAGGCGCCGAATGAGAATTTAGGCGCAATTTTGCAATACCGAACAAAGCCGCATCTACTCGTTATAGCATAAATGCAAAAAGCTTCCACCATGAAACGGATCATCCTGCCGGCCCTGGCGTTTTGGGTCGTTCTTTTATTCAACAACTGCATCGGGGACGATATCCTCGACGATGCCGTTCCGGAAAGCGTAATGATCACCAACCCGATCGACACCATCGGGCAGGGTGACGCTTACCAGTTCGAAGCCCGATTTTTGAACAACGTCGGCATCGAAGAAAATCGAGTCGTCAAATGGACCAGTTCCGCGCCTTCCCTGCTGAGCATCGACCAGAACGGGCTGGCCAACGGACTGACCAAAGGCGTCGCTGTCATCACCGCCGAGGTAGAGCTGTCGGGCAAACCCCCGGTTAAAGATGCCGTTCAGGTCGTGATCGCCGACAATACGTCCACCAATCCCAATGACAACAAGCGCACCGGCAAGCTCAAAGCCACCAGCAGCTATACCCTCACCGGCGATTTTACCCTGGAAAAACAAGGATCCGACCTGATCCTGACCCTGGCCGGCAATTACAAGGCCTCGTCCAGCCTGCCGGGTCTCTATGTCTACCTCAGCAACAACCCCAATTCCATCGCCAATGCCCTGGAAATAGGCCCGGTTAAAGTCTTCGACGGCGCACACAACTACACCATCGGCGGCAATATCGGCCTCAACGATTACGCACACCTGCTGTACTATTGCAAACCCTTTAACGTGAAGGTCGGGGAGGGGGTGTTTGATTAGGGGGGGAATTACCTCCTTCGCTCTTGATGAGCTACGGCGGTCGGGGGAGGAATTGAGGAATTGAGGAATCGAGGAATCGAGGAACTGAGGAATTGGGCGTTTGTTGATTTGTTGATTTGTTTATTCGAAGCCTCAGATCGACGCATCAACAGCGAGGGGATTGAAAACCAGCAACAAAAAAGTAAAACCATGAAATCCATACACAACTTAATCATATTCAGCCTTATATTCCTCCCCCAACTGCTGCTGGCCGGCGGCGGATGGCCCCAACCCAAACACCGCGGCTATTTCAAACTGGCGGAATGGTGGATCATTTCCGACCAGCATTATACGGACAGCGGGAATATCGACCCCAATGTCACTACCGGGATCTTCAATACCACTTTTTATGCCGAATATGGGTTCACCAACCGATTTACGGGCATCCTGAATATTCCGTTGTTCAGCCGCACGTATCACAATAACCTGATCTCCGGGACCACGGGAGAGGTTATTGCGCCGGGCAGCGCCCTCAATTCCGTCGGCGATGCGGACCTGGGCTTGAAATACGGCCTCATCGTCAACAAACCCGTTGTGCTGAGCGCTACCCTGTATCTGGGCCTGCCGCTGGGCGAGGATAACGGCGGGATTGCCGGCTCTCTCCAGACCGGCGACGGCGAGTTCAACCAAATGCTGCAACTCGACCTGGGGACCTCTTTTCGTCTCGGAAAACTGAACGCCTACGCCAACCTGTACGGCGGCTTCAACAACCGCTCCAACGGCTATTCCGACGAATTGCGGTTCGGTATCGAAGGCGGCGCCACTTTCGGGAAGGATCGCATCACGGCCATCGCCCGTTTGTTCGGGGTTAAATCCCTTAAAAACGGCGATCCGGACAAAGCGGCCAACAGCACCAGCATTTTTGCCAACAACAGCGAATTTCTTTCCTTTTCCCCCGAAGTCGCCTACCGCCTCAACGACCGCTGGGGTGTTTCAGCCGGCATAGGCACCGCATTTTCCGGCCGGATCATCTTTGCCAATCCGTCTTATACGGTGGGGGTGTTTGTGCAGTTGTAGTTTTGAGGAATTGAGGAACTGAGGAATTGAGGAATTGAGGAATTGCCTCCTTCGCTCCTGATGAGCTCCGGCGGCCGGGGGAGGAACTGAGGAATTGAGGAATCACAAAACCGCATACCTTAGCATGACCAGGCCCGAGTCGTACGGGGTTGACTCCAGCAATTTCAGCTGGGTCCGCCCGGGAATATCCTGGAATAACAGCTTGCCGCTGCCCAGCAGGATAGGATGTACAGCCAGGAGCAGTTCGTCGACGAGGCCGAGTTCGAAAAAGGCGGTTGTGAGGCTTGCCCCGCCGAACAGCCAGATATCCTTGCCCGGTTCGTTTTTGATCCGCATGACCTGCGGTTTGATGTCGCCGCTGATCAGGAGATTTGGCGGTCCCACCTCCTTCAGGGTATTTGAAAAAACGTAGGATTTGATGTGCGAAAACATCCCGGCGCCTTCCGCTCCCTGATCCTGATTGATGACCAGTTCATACGATTTTCGCCCGTAAAACAGGGCGTCGATCCGCTTCAGGAATTCGGTCATACCATAATCCTGATCGGTAAAACACCAGTCGTATTCGCCGTTGGGCCCTTCGATGAATCCGTCGAGGGTGACGGCTACGCTTAAGATCACTTTTCTCATGAAAACCCGTTTTATGCAATTTAAAGAATAAACCGATCGATGCAACCGCAAGCCGGCCAAAAATGCTCTTAATAGTGTCTTTTGAAGCAACGCCGATCCAAAAACCGGAGAATGTCAAAAATTCGACCGGGATTTGCTGGGTTATCGTAAAAAATTGTAACTTTGCGGGCTTATGAAAATCAAGGGTTTATTTATTTTTTCATGCGTGTTCATTCTGGGGCTGAGCGCCTGCCGCAGCGAATTCGAGAAGATTCGCAGCAGCGGCGATCCGGCCGGCATCCTCACAAAGGGGGATGAATACTACGCCAAAGAGGATTATCAACGCGCACAAGCCCTTTACGAGCTGGTCCTGCCGACCTACAGGGGAAGGAAAGAAGCCGAGGAAATTGCCTACCGGTATGCCTATACGTACTATTACATGGGGCAGTACATCCTGGCATCTTACTATTTCAACAACTTTGCCCAAACCTTCGGCGGCAGCTCCAAAAAGGAAGAAGCTGACTTTATGTCGGCCTATTGCAACTACAAGCTTTCGCCGACCTTCCGGCTGGATCAAACCTATACGGACAAGGCGATCGAGGATTTTCAGTTGTTCATCAACACTTATCCTCAGAGCACCCGCGTAGAGGAGTGCAACAAGCTGATCGACGAGATGAGGGCCAAACTGGAAGACAAAGCCTACCACGAGGCCCTGCTGTATTTCGATATGCAGTATTACCAATCGGCGATCCAGACCTTTGACAACATGCTCAAGGATTTTCCTGAGACCAGCGACGCCGAACAGGTTCGATACATGATCCTCCGCTCGGCGCACCTGCTGGCGGAAAACAGTTTCGTCGACAAGCAGCAGGAGCGATACATCGATGCCCGCGACCGGGCGCAGGAGTTTATCAACCGCTTCCCGGAGAGCAAGAACCTCAAGGAAGTAAAAGATATTCTGGCGAATGCCAATAAAAAATTAAATCAGTTGAATAATGTCAGACATCAAAGCCAAAGTTCAGGGAATTGACCCCAATGTCAGGGCCCGCGACGTAGATGATATGGCCGCCGAAACCACCAATATCTACGAAACGCTGGCGATCATCACCAAGCGCGCTATCCAGTTGGGCTCTGAATTGAAGCAGGAGTTGAATACCAAACTCGAAGAATTCGCCACCACCTCCGATACCATCGAGGAGATCAGCGAAAACAAGGAGCAGATCGAAATTTCCAAATTCTACGAGCGCCTGCCGAATCCGGCTATCATTGCGACCGAAGAATGGATCAATGACGACCTGTATTACCGCTTCAAAGAGCGCAGGAAAAATTATTGATTCCGACGTCTTTGACGTCCGTCGAGAACCGATATTCAATTGCCGGGTGACAGCGCTTGCGTGCGCCATCCGGCAATTGTTGTTTCACGGCCTAGATCCGCTGTTTCATGCTTCAGGGTAAAAAGATCATTCTGGGGGTTACCGGCAGCATTGCCGCCTATAAAGCCGCCTACCTGGTGCGCCTGCTCGTTAAAGCCGGCGCGGAGGTAAAGGTGCTGATGACCCCCGCCGCTGCGGGGTTTATCAGTCCGCTCACCCTGTCGACGCTTTCCAAAAATGAAGTACTGTCGGAGGTCTCCACCGGATCCGGATGGAACAACCATGTAGACCTCGGGCTTTGGGCGGACGCGTACGTCCTCGCGCCGCTCACCGCCAATTCCATGGCCAAACTCGCCAACGGCATTTGCGACAATATCCTTTCCGCGGTCTTCCTCTCCGCCCGCTGCCCGGTCTGGATCGCCCCCGCCATGGACCTTGATATGTGGCGCCACCCGGCAACCCGGGAAAACCTGCGCCGCCTGCAGTCCTTCGGCGTACACCTGATCCCGGTGGGCTACGGCGAACTGGCCAGCGGCCTTACCGGCGAAGGGCGCATGGCCGAACCGGAAGACATTGTGCGCACACTGGAAGAGCATTTCCGGCAAGGCGCGGATTTCGCCGGCAAACGCATTCTGATCACCGCAGGGCCCACCTTTGAACCGATCGACCCCGTCCGCTTTATCGGCAACCATTCGTCCGGAAAAATGGGAATAGCCCTGGCCGAAGAAGCAGCCCGGCGCGGCGCTGCGGTCGAACTGGTGCTCGGTCCGACCGCTATTAAAACTGATCATCCAGGGGTGATTACCACCCGCGTGCAGACCGCAGAAGAGATGTACCTTGCCGCGACGGACAAATTCCCCGCCTGCCACGCAGCCATCCTGGCGGCAGCGGTAGCCGACTACCGGCCCGCCGAAGTAGCCACTGAAAAGATCAAAAAGAAATCGGATAGCATGAACCTTCAACTGGTCAAAACCCGGGACATTGCCGCAGAATTGGGCCAGGTGAAAGGAAAGGATCAGGTAATTGTCGGTTTCGCACTCGAAACCCAGAACGAACAGGTCAACGCCCGGGAAAAACTCGAAAAGAAGAATTTCGATTTTATCGTCCTGAATTCGCTCCGCGATGCAGGCGCCGGGTTCCGCCACGACACCAACAAGATTTCTATCCTCCGCCGGGACAATAAGATGATCGAATTTGAGTTAAAAACAAAGACCGAAGCTGCCGGAGACATCCTCAATGAACTCCGTTCCTGGCTTCCCTCAGAAAAATAAGTATCGGTAAGATGAGAAAACAGTTCTTATTACTTTCAATCCTGTTTCTGGGCTTCACCGGCCTGACTGCCCAGGAAGTCAATTTCACCGTCAAGGTCAACGGCCAGAAGGCCACCAGCGTGGATCCAAAAGTGTTCGCGACCCTGGAAAACACCATCCAGGAATTCCTCAACAGCACCAAATGGACGGAGGATGTGTTTGAAACCGAAGAAAGGATCAACTGCAACCTGCTCCTTACCATTTCCGAAGAGCGCAGCGCAACCAATTTCAAGGCCGACCTGGCCATCCAGAGTTCCAGGCCGGTTTACGGGGTAGAATATGAAACCCCTATGTTCAACCACCTCGATAAGGAAGTAACGTTCGACTACGAACAATACCAACCCCTGCAATTCAGCAAAAACCTGTTCCAGGACAACCTCTCCTCCGTCCTGGCCTACTACGTCTATATCATCATCGGCCTGGATTACGACTCCTTTTCCCTCCTGGGCGGCGAGCCTTACTTCAAAACGGCCCAGGAGATCGTCAATACCGTGCCGGAAAACGTCGCTGCGGGCAATCCGGGCTGGCGGTCACAGGAAAGCAACCGCAACCGCTATTGGCTGATGGAAAACCTGCTCTCGCCCCGCGTACGGCCTTTCCGCCAGGGATTCTACAATTATCACCGCCTCGGGCTCGACGTCATGTACAAGGACCCCAACGGCGGCCGCGCCGTCATCGCGCAAACCATCGAAGACCTCGGCCGGGTCAACCAATCCTACCCCAACGCCATGATCGTTCAGATCTTCAACAACACCAAAAACGCGGAGATCGTGGAGATCTTCAAAGGCGGCACCCTGGAGGAAAAGAACAAGCTCGTAGAGATCATGGGCCGTGTCGATCCTACCCGGGCCAACGCCTACCGGAGCGTGCGGAATTGAGGAATTGAGGAATCGAAGGCAAAATCAATCGGCCAATCGAATTAATCGAAAAATCCAATCAATCGGATCAATCGGAGAACTGAGGAATTGAGGAACTGAGGAATCGAAGGCAAAATCAATCGGCCAATCCAATCAATCGGATCAATCGGAGAATCCAATCAATCGAAAAATCCAATCAATCGGATCAATCGGATCAATCGAAGAATCGGATCAATCGAAAAATCCAATCAATCGAAAAATCGAATCAATTGAACTAATGGATTCTTTTGCCTAAATTAGCCTCCCGATCCATTCCCTGAACCATTAAAACGAAACGACCAACCATGAAAAGAAGAGACTTTGTCAAGGCAACCGGCGCTACGGCCGCCGCCTTTACGATCATTCCACGGTCCGTACTCGGCGGCCGCGGGTTTATTTCGCCCAGCGACAAGCTCAATATTGCCTGCATCGGCGTCGGCGGCAAGGGCGAGGTGAATTCCAATAATTCGTACAACAACGGTTCCGACAATATCGTCTCGCTTTGCGACGTCGACGACCGGATGGCGGTCGAGGGCCGGAAAAGGTGGCCGAACGCGACTTATTACCGCGATTTCCGGGAAATGCTCGACAAGGAAGGCAGCCGCATCGACGCCGTCACCGTCAGCACGCCCGACCATATGCACGCCGTACAGGCGCTGGAATGCATGAAACGCGGCAAACACGTCTATTGCGAAAAACCGCTTACCCATGATATCTATGAGGCCAGGATACTGACCCAGGCGGCTGAGAAATACAAGGTCGTCACCCAGATGGGCAACCAGGGCAGCTCCGGCGACGATACCCGCTACGTCGAATCCTGGATCCAGAACGGACTGATCGGGGATGTGAACAAGGTGCACGTCTGGACCAACCGCCCGGTATGGCCCCAGGGCATCGCCCGCCCCAAGGGTAAGCACAAGATCCCCAGACAGGTGGACTGGGAACTGTGGTTGGGCACTGCCCCGCAACGGCCGTTCAACCCCACTTACCTGCCCGCCACCTGGCGCGGTTGGGTGGACTTCGGTACCGGCGCACTCGGCGATATGGGCTGCCATTTCATGGATGTGCCCTTCCGCGCCCTCAAACTGGGCTATCCCACTTCCGTATATTGCAGCGTGGCCGGCGCATGGAACGGCTTTTTCGACCAGAATCTGGTCATGGACAGTTACCCGACCGCCTCGATCATCCATATCCAGTTTCCGGCCCGCGCTGGCATGGTCCCCGTTGAGCTGGTCTGGTACGACGGCGGCATCCTCCCCGAACGGCCGAAGGAACTCCTCCCCGACGAAGAACTCGGCGAACTGGACGGCGGCATCCTCTTCGAAGGCGCCAAAGGCAAGATGATGGCCGGATTGTTCGGCCGCAAAGCCACCCTGTTGCCCACCAAGCTGATGAAGGACGTGCCCCTGCCCAAACCCAGCAAGCCGCTGGTGGAAAACGGCTCGGAAGGTCACCAGCAGCAATGGGTGAAAGCCTGCAAGGAAGGATACGGGGCCTACGTGAGCTCACCGTTCTCCGAATCCGGCCCGCTCGCCGAGACCGTGCTGATGGGCAACCTCGCCGTTTTGAGCTACAACCAGCAGGAAAACGACGCCTTCACCGGCCGCAAGGAATTGCTCTGGGACGGGCAAAACATGAAGATCACCAATTTCGAACCGGCCAACCAGTTTGTGCGGCGGAATTACCGGGGGGATTGGAAGCTGGCGTTGTAGATTCAGGAAGGAATTATGGACCGCAAGAGGAACAAAAGTAATGGACTCAAAGTCAAATAGCTTTTGTTCTTTTTACGGTTGAAAATTAAATTTTGGACAGTAGAAGAATTCGGCCTTAAATTTCCTGCTCTTTCCTAGTGGCGCGAAATCTAAGTGGCGCCTAAGTTTCGGGAGGCTATTTTTTCGA
>CALMYQ010000268.1 GCA_937873655.1 uncultured Lewinella sp.
GAAGGGGCGGAAAAACCCAAAGGTCAGCGCGGCCGCCCGAAGAAAACGGAAACGGTAGCTTCGGAAGAAACTGCCGCCGCGCCGAAAGCCGGCCGCGGCCGCCCGAAGAAAACGGAAACGGCAGCTTCGGAAGAAACCGCCGCAGCGCCGAAAGCCGGCCGTGGCCGCCCGAAAAAAGCCGCAGCAACTGAAGGGGCGGAAAAACCCAAAGCCCAGCGCGGCCGCCCGAAGAAGACGGAATAAGCGCCATCCCTCCCGGGATCGCTTCAGGAATAGTTTTAGTTTTCATAGCTTTACATTTTAGTTGACCCGGTTCGTGAGAACGTACCGGGTTTTTTTATTGGGGACCTCTAATAAATGATGTTACCGGATTGCTTCCATTTCACGTCATCACCACTGCGGAAAACGGCAAAATTTTTGAACGAAAGGTGACTTTTTTTCCGGCAGTTTGTCTAAAGGGAAGAATTTTAACGGCGGATTAACAGCGTCCGGATACGAAAAAAGCCGTTAAGGGAGTTAGAGGTTGCGTACGCCCATTTTCAATCAAATGGCACGCTTATTGTAATATGGACCGAACCTATCAGCCCGATTTCAGTTCAAAAATAATTACTTAATACTCATTAAAACCTTTCTACACATGAAGAAGTTTTTCCAGCAATTTGCAGGATTAGGCTTGTTAGTCGCCCTCTTGATCGCCGTTGGTTGCGGTGAAGAACCCACTACGCCGGACACCCCACTTGGCCCTGAAGCCCGGTTTATCATTGAGCAAGGTTATATCAGCAGCAGCACGACCCTGAGCCCGGGTGTGGTTTTCAAGGTGAAATTGAGCGCTTCTGCCGGCGATAATAACCTCAAGTCCCTGACCATCCGTTCCAACGGCTCTACCCTGGGCATCGGAACCGACCAGCCGCTCAAAAGCATCAAAGTGGACGGCAACGACGTCACCAATAACCCGCTGCTCATCACCAGCGCCTATGGAAGCGGCGCTACCTGGGAAATCGAGATCGAAGCCCAGAAAGACCTCGGTACCAAATCCTACGAATTTGTAGTGGCCGACGAAAAAGGCCTGACCGATGCCGTTACGCTGGATATTGAGGTATTCGGAACCTTTGGCCTTTCCCTGGTAGATGAAAACCCATATGTAGCAAACGATATTGAACTGTCCGGACAGGGCGAAATCTCCGTGAAGCTGAAAGGCGACCGCGGCGCATACGCCATCCGTTCCCTGGCGGTATATGCCGACGGCGCAGCCGTAAGCGCGGACAGCCTTACCTATAACGGCGTCGCATTCGGCGCAAACCCGTATTCCCTGCCCACGGCTGACCAGAACGGCTTTGAATCCGTTGTGACCCTGCGCACCCACGACGACGGAACCAAAACCTACACCTTTGAGATCACGGACGATAACGGCGCCAAAGTCTCTGCCGGTTTTGATGTGAACGTCAAGAACCTGCCGCAGTTCAGCGCCGTGGTGGTGAATAACGCGGATGGCCCCAACCTCGGCGGCCTTGACCTCGATACCGGTCTGGCAGTACCCTTCAACTCTACCAATGCGGAGATCCGCGATAAAGGTATTGACCTGGCCAAACCGGTGGCCACCAACTGGTTGCAGAAGATCGAGCCGCGGAACGGCGCCGTGTTGCGCATTCCGGATTCCGGTCAATCCGAAAACTTTACCTACGCCAACGCCAAGACCCGGGCCGCCATCATTGCTGCATTCGACAGCGGGATCAGCAAAACGGAAAGCGACGTGATCAAGGTCGGCGATCTGTTCATCATCCAACGCGGAGATGACTATTTCCTGCTGGAATGCGCTGACATTTCTGTAACGAGCGGCGACAACCTTGACTACTACAAGTTCAACGTCAAGCAAGCCTTGAAAGAATAATAATTGCTGCCTGGCAGCCGCGCATTCAAAATCGGGTGTGGTTCTTTCCGGATAGAAAGGAGCACACCCGTTTTGCATTATTGGAAGGACATGCGCTTGTAAGAATTATGCGACAAAACCCGCAAATCAACCAAATCAAGACTATTTTTGCATCATGAAAACCATTATCTGCTCTTTTGTTTTATTGTTGTCCGCCTTGTCCACGAACGCTCAATGCAAGATCGTACTGGATGAGATTGATGAATTCGACAGCCTGCGGACCATCGCGATCGAGCCCATTCAGATCGGCGCCATTATTCCGAGCCAGTTTGAAACCGAAGACGGGCCCACCTTCATCCCTGAGGGGAAATTGCTGGTCGCCTATTCCCAGAACGACAGCATCAACAGCTTTTTTCTCACTTTCGTTGTAGCGGAGTACAACTATCAGCCCATCGACAAAGGCTTTAACGTGCTCCTGCTGTTGGAAAACGAAGACGTGGACGCCTTGTACAACGTACCCGACCGCGGAGAATTCGACAAGGGTACCAATATGCGGATCTATCAGCATACCACCGTGCTGCCCCTCGATTATTTCTACCAGCTCACCCGCTTCAACCTCGATAAAGTCCGGATCAATTACAAGAATCAGCGCAAGACCATTACCCTGTCGGATGAACAGAAAAAAGCCGTCCAGGAAGCTGTTCGCTGCATCGGCGAAAAAGCAGGCCTTTATCCCGTAAAGCCTTGAGGCCCGGTTTGATCGGTTAGTCGGATTTATTTTCCGGGATTGGACGCCTGACGGACCATTGACCCTTCGGATTTCAACTATTTTTTTGTAATTTGGGAACCGATACGTTCACCCATTAACCGGATCAATCCATGTATCGCTTCCTCTTCATCGGCTGTCTGGTGCTGTGCCTGCTGGGTACGGCCAATGCGCCGCCTCGCCCGCCGGCAAAGGGGATTGTGACCGATCACAATTACTCCACCGAGCAATTGGTCAGGGACGTGTTCCTGAAAAGCGAATGCATCAACGTATTCAATATCAAAAAGATCGGGAAGGATGTGAGCGTCGGCCATTTCGCGGGCGCCAATAACATTTTCGGCTTCGACGAAGGCGTACTGATCTCCAGCGGCGACATCAAACTGGCCGAAGGCCCCAACGACAGCGTGGAATCCAGCGCTACCTTTGCCGACGACAGCAACGACCCGGACATCAAAAAACTGGCTTCCGACTTCGCTTTCGACGTCGCCGGCATCGAATTCGACTTTATCCCCGTTGGAGAAGTAGCTACCTTCCGGTACGTGTTCGCCTCCGAGGAATACTGCGAGTTTGTCGGCAGCGTTTTCAACGACGTTTTCGGTTTTTTTGTCAGCGGCCCCGGCATCAACGGACCCTTTTCCAACTCAGCGGCCAACGTGGCCCTCCTGCCCGGTACCGACCAGTACGTAGCCATCAATACGGTCAATTTCGAGGACAATGCCTCTTCCTACCGCAAGAACGAACTGCCGGAAGACGCCAACCGGTGCGGCATCCCGTTCAGCGCACCCAACCTCGAACAGATCGAATACGACGGCTTTACCATACCGCTGACCGCCACCTTCAACGTCATTCCCTGCGAAACCTACCATATCCGGTTGCTGGTGTCTGACGTCGGCGATGATAAACTCGATTCCGGCGTGTTCCTGGAAGCCAAGAGCTTCAATATCGGCAGCAACCTCAGCATCCGGGCGGAAGCGATCGGCTCCCAGGAACCGATCGCCATCGAAGGCTGCCGGAACGGCCGCTTTGTCTTCTCCCGCCCTGAAAGCGGCATTGATGAATCCCTGACCATCGACTATGTCATCAACCAGAACTCAACCGCTGAGAGCGGGCTGGATTATGAACCCATTTCCGGCACGGTGGTCATGCCCGCCGGCCAGATCTTTGCCTTTGTACCGATCCAGGTCATTGACGACCAACTGACCGAAGATCCGGAATCCCTCCGCATCGAACTGGTTTTTCCCTGCGATTGCCTGGATCCGCTGGGGGCGACCCTCATCCTCCAAGACCTGGAACCGATCAGGGTAAGCGACTCGGAGATCAGGGTTTGCGCCGGCCAGGAATTCATCGTTGCCCCTTCCATCGTTTCAGGCGCCTCGCCTTATACCTATCAGTGGCAGAACGGCTCAACCGATCCGTCGATCACGGCAACCATCGACCAGCAAACGGAGTTTTTTGTCACCGTCACAGATAATTGCAACACCACGGCCGCTGCTGTCATCTCGGCCGACCTCCAGCCGGTCCCATCGGCTACGCTATCAGGTGAAACCCGGATCTGCAAGGACGGTGAGGGCGCACTAATGATCGTTTTTGAAGGGCGCCCCCCCTGGACCGTTCAGTATTCGATAGACGGCGGCCCCGGCATCCAGATAAACAACATCACCCAAACGCCCTACAACCTGAAAGTCAGCACCCCGGGGCTGTACGAACTTACGGCCTTCCGGGACGCCAATTGCAATGGCACGACCCTCGGATCGGGCCGGGTGACCCTGGTAGGCCCTGAGATCGAAATCAGGCCGACGGGCCCTTCCTGCTTCAACTCACCCGACGGCGAGATCCTGCTCAGCATCCGGAAAGGCCAACCGCCTTATCAGATTGCCTGGGAACCGGCCGTCAACGACGACCTGAACCCGACCGGCCTGAAAAAGGGCGATTACGCCGTCAGCGTGACCGACGCATCCGGCTGCCTGACCGCCGAAACCATCAACCTGGCCCCGTCGGAAACCCGGAAAGGCGACTGCCAGGATTTTGACCTGTACGTCCCCAACGCCTTCTCACCCAACGGCGACGGGTTCAATGACCTGCTTCACATCTTCCCGGAAACCGACAGCAACCTGCGCCGGATCAAGTCCTTCCGCCTGTTCGACCGCTGGGGCGCGCTCATCTACCAAAAAAACAACTTCCTGCCCCTGCCCGACATCCCCCTCTGGGACGGCACCTTCAACGGCCGCCCCATGCAACCCGGCGTCTTTGTCTGGCAATTGATCGCGGAATTGCACGACGGCTCGGAAAAGGTGCTGGCCGGGGATGTGCTGTTGATTCGATAGTTGTAAGTTGTAAGTTGTAAGTTGTAAGTCGATAGTTGTAAGTCGTAAGTTGGCAGTCCTCAGTTGGCAGTTCTTCAGTCGGCAGTCCTCAGTTGGCAGTTGGCAGTCGCCAGCCTCTAGCAGCATCCCCCGTCCGCCATAGCTCCTGAGGAGCGACGGCGGGCAGCATCAAATCTCACTTCTCCGCACTATCTTCATTGGCAATGCTGTTCGCTGCTGTCAGCAGCCGCACCATTTCCGCCCGATAACCGTTGGGGTCCTTACCCAGGGCGCCTTCCGCCAGTTTCTTGCAGCTTTCATAGCTTGAATTGCCCTTGAATTCCGAATCCCGCAGCAGCATGCCGAACTCTGCTACGGACGCAGCCCAGCGCAGGTCTGCGGAAGCGGCGGAAAGACGGGATGCCGTGCCGGAGGTGGTGTATTCCAGCAATTGGCTCGTGCTCTTGTCGGGGTCTTTGTACCGGAGTTTGACCGTACACAGATCGCCCGCTTTGCCTGTTACCGGTGGATTGGCTGCCTGGTATTTCAAGTCCGGCGCAGCGGCCAGGAACGGACTTTTGGCGCCTGCCGGGATGATCTCGTAGAGGGCTGTTACGTGGTGACCTGCGCCCAGCTCGCCGGCGTCTTTGGTATCGTCGTCAAAATCCTCGCGGTTGAGCAGGCGGTTCTCGTAGCCGATCAGGCGATAACCCTGCACATTGGCCGGGTTGAACTCGATCTGGAGCTTGACGTCCTTGGCAATGGCGAACAGGGTGCCGCCGAATTCACTGACGAGTACCTTGCGGGCCTCCGCCAGGTTGTCGATATAGGCGTGATTGCCGTTGCCGCGATCAGCCAGTTCCTGCATCTTGCTGTCCTGATAGTTGCCCATGCCGAAACCCAGCACGCTCAGAAAAACCCCGCTCTGGCGCTCCTTCTCGATCAGGTGCACCAGGTCGGATTCGCTGCTGATGCCCACGTTGAAGTCGCCGTCGGTAGCCAGGATGACGCGGTTGTTGCCGCCTTTGACCAGATTCTCACGCGCCACTTTGTAGGCCAGCTGAATGCCCGCGCCGCCCGCTGTGGAGCCGCCCGCCTGGAGGCCGTCCAGGGCTTCCCGGATCTTGGCTTTGTCGGTACCCGGCGTGGGCGGCAATACCAAACCGGCAGCACCTGCGTACACCACAATGGCCACCCGGTCCTCGGGGCGCAGGTTATCCGTCAGCATTTTCAGGCTTTCCTTCAGGAGCGGCAGCTTGTTGTAGTCGCTCATGCTGCCCGAGACATCGAGCAGGAATACGAAATTGGACGGCGGCAGCTGCCCGCTCGGGATCCGGAGCCCCTGGATGCCGACGCGCAGGAGCTGGTGCCCCGATTGCCAGGGGCATTCCGACAATTCGGTCGCCACCCTGAACGCGCTGCCGTCCTGCGGCTCGGGGTCATCATAGGTGAAATAATTGATCATCTCCTCAATCCGGACGGCGTCCTTCGGCGGCAGTTGACCGCCCGCAATGAAGCGCCGGATATTGCTGTAGGAAGCAGCGTCGACGTCGATTGAAAAAGTGGATACCGGGTGTTCAATCGCGCCCATGAAGCGATTTTCAGTGATGGCGCCGTAAGATTCCGTATTCACAGATTCCTGCTCCGTGGCCGGTTGGTAATAATTCGAAACAGCGCCCGCAGGCGGTGGCGGCGGCGGTGCAGAGGACATGGCCATTACGGACCTGCCCAGATCCATTTTTGCGCTTTTATCGGCCGGTTTGAATTCCTTTCGTTTCTCACGGGTTACCACCGGAGAGGGCTTATGGACCAATACAACCTCATCAAGCGCGGCGCCTGCGACCATCCGGACGGTTACCGGGCGGCCGGCGCATGCGTTGGGCGTTTCTGCGGTCTCATATCCCAAATACTGGACAACCAACGTTACGCAGGAATCCGCTGACTGGATCGAGAACAACCCGTCAACATCTGTTACGGCCCCGGTCTTGGTCCCTTTGATCAGGACATTCGCTCCGATAAGCGCGTCGCCCGTAGCGTCATCAAAAACCTGCCCCTGGATGACAACCTGGCGCGGGCCGGATGCGGTGAAAAAAAAGAGTGTTAAAACGGAGAATAAAGTGAAGAATCCGGTTTTCATAATTTTGGTTTTTTGGGAATAGATGCGGGAAGGAGGGAAAATGCACACGGTTTGAGAAACTTTTGAAGTTTCTTAAACTTAAACCGGTACCCCGCCTTAAGGAAACCGCACCAGTTATGTCAACCCAGGCGTCCTAAATAGGTCACGCCGTTAAATTTTTCAAAAAAATCCGGCCTATTGTTGCATCCTATCAAATATTTGCATACGTTTGCAACGGATTCGTTAAAATGATCCGCCGTTATGTTGAACCGTCACTCTTTTTATTTTAACAGCTTTTACTTTTACGCTCAAACGTAAAGGGACTGCTGGTTTATGTTCAACCGGATCAAAAATCAAAGTAGTCCCGATCTTCGGGACTTTTTTTTTGCCCGTAACCGTGATGTGCACTAACCAATATACCAAATACTTTGCCGTTTATTTTTACGGCTTCTTTTATGGTTCGCCATAAGGGACTTGCGGTTTTTGGTCCAGGATCAACCCACAAGTCCCGCCCGAAGCGGGATTTTTTGTTTGTAAACCACTATACCATGACATTGTCAGCAACGCAATCGGAAACCACCCCGGAGCGGGAAGCCGGGTCAAAACTCAAGATCGCCATCCAGGGTTACCCCGGCGCATTCCACGAAATAGCCGCGCGCTTCCTCTTCGAGGACGAAGATATCGACGTACAACCGGCCCATACCTTCGAGGACCTGTTTGAAATGGTGGAAATCGGCGAACAGGCCGACTACGGGTTGATGGCCATCGAAAATACCCTGGCCGGCAGCCTGATGGAAAACTACCGGCTGCTCAACAACAGCAACCTCAGCGTTATCGGCGAAGTCTACCTGCGCATCAAGCAGAACCTGCTCGTCCTGCCGGGTACCCGCATCGAGGATCTCACGGAAGTGCACTCACACCCCATAGCCATCGCGCAATGCCGGGAATTCTTCAAAAAACACCCCCATATACGGCTCGTGGAAACCGCGGATACGGCCCTGAGCGCCAAACTGGTCCGCGATCAGGAGTTGAAGCGCACCGGCGCCATCGCCAGCACCCTGGCAGCTGAAATGTACGAGCTGGAAGTCCTTGCCGAAAGCATCGAGACCAACAAGAAGAACCATACCCGCTTCCTGTTGCTGAAAAAGGGACTGGTGGACGAACAACTGCTGGAGGATGCCGACAAGGTATCCCTCTGTTTCAGTGTCGATCACGAGGTGGGCAGCCTGTACAAGGTGCTGGCCGTTTTGGCGGCGTACCAGGTCAACCTCACCAAGATCCAGTCGGCGCCGATCATCGGCAAACCCTGGGAATATATGTTCTTCCTCGATTTTGTAACCGAAGGCAAGCTCGGATTCCAACAGGCCATCGACGCTATTCGCCCGCTGACCCACGTGCTCAACATCTTCGGCATCTACCGGAAAGGCAACCATTTCGAAATGTAATGTCATGGACGTGAACGCTGACCTATTCATTCAACCGGCTTCGCGCCTCGGACAGGTGGAAGAATACTACTTCTCCCGAAAGCTGAGGGAGATCGCCAAAATGCGGGCCGAAGGCAAACAGGTGCTCAATCTGGGCATCGGCAGCCCCGACCTGCCGCCGCACCAGGATACGATCGATGAATTATCCCGCAACAGCCTGGACCGCAATCAGCACGCGTACCAGAGCTACAACGGCACCCCGGAACTCCGCCGCGCTTTCACCGATTGGTACCGCCAATGGTTCGGCGTCGACCTGAATCCGGACAACGAGGTCCTGCCGCTGATCGGCTCCAAGGAAGGCATCATGCACATCAGCATGACCTACCTCGAAGCCGGCGATGAGGTGCTGGCGCCCAATCCGGGCTACCCGGCTTACCGGGCGGTGGCCAACCTGACCGGCGCGACGGTACGGGAATACCTGCTGGAAGGACAAAACGGCTGGATGCCCGACCTGGAAAAGCTGGAAGATCAGGATCTGAGCCGCGTAAAGGTCATGTGGGTGAATTACCCGAATATGCCGACCGGCGCATTGCCTTCCCTGGAATTCTTTGAAAAACTGATCAGCTTTGCTCACCGCCATCGCATTCTGATCTGCAATGATAATCCCTACGCCTTCATCCTGAACGACCGGCCGATGAGCCTCCTGTCCGTCGACGGTGCGAAGGAAGTGGCGCTTGAGCTGAACTCCCTCAGCAAATCCCACAACATGGCCGGCTGGCGGATCGGTGTACTGGCCGGCAAAGCCGAATACCTGCAGACGATCCTCCGGTTCAAAAGCAATATGGATTCCGGCATGTTCCGCCCCCTGCAAATGGCTGCGGCAAAGGCGTTGCAGGCCCCGAGGGAATGGTATGAGGACCTGAACGCCGTTTACAAGGAGCGCCGCAACAAGGTATTCGAGTTGCTCGACTTGCTGGGATGTACCTATGACGCAGGCCAGGCGGGCATGTTCGTATGGGCCAGGATACCGTCCCGATACCCAACGGGCTACGAACTATCCGATGAAGTATTGGAATCGGCTCACGTGTTCATCACACCCGGCGGCATTTTCGGTAACCAGGGCGATCCCTATATCCGGATATCGCTTTGTGCCGATACGGCGGTTTTTGCGGAGGCTATACGGCGGTTGAAGAATAGTTGATGATGGTTGTTTATGGTTGTTGATGGTTGTTTAGGGTTGTTTATGGTTGTTTATGGTTGTTTATGGTTGTTTATGATTGTTGATGGTTGTTTATGGTTGTTTATGGTTGTTGATGGTTGTTTATGGTTGTTTATTTTCGTTGGCGGCTACAACAAACCAAAATAAACCACAACAAACCAGAATAAACCACAATAAACCAGAATAAACCACAACAAACCACAACAAACCAAAATAAACCACAACAAACCAGAATAAACCACAATGAACAAGAACAAACCACAACAAACCAAAATAAACCACAACAAACCAGAATAAACCAAAATAAACCAGAATTAACAAGAACAAACCAAAATAAACCACAACAAACCAAAATAAGCCATGAACATCACCATAATCGGCATCGGGCTCATCGGCGGGTCAATGGCCATCACCTTGAAGGAGAACGGGTTTGCGACCCGGATCATTGGGGTGGACGCCAACCAGGCCAACCTGGACAAGGCGGTCCGGCGCCGGCTAATCGATGAGGACATGCCGTTTGACGAAGGCGTAAAGGCGGCGGATATCGTAATTGTAGCCACACCGGTGAATACCATTCTGGACATCGTACCCCGGGTACTGGATCTGGTGGACCGGCAGGTGGTTATGGACGTCGGCTCTACCAAAACGGAACTGTTGAAGGGCATCGCACGCCACCCCAAAAGAGGACGTTTTGTGGCGACCCACCCGATGGCGGGCACGGAATACAGCGGGCCGGAAGCGGCCATTCCCAACCTGTTCGACCGCAAATGCACGGTGTTGTGCAATACGGAGGAAAGCGACGCGGATGCGCTGGCCATCGTGGAGAAGCTGTATGAATCCATACCGATGCGGAGGATCAGCCTCGACAGTGAATCGCACGACCTGCATGCGGCCTATGTGTCCCATATTTCCCATATCAGTTCGTTCGCCCTGGCGTTGACGGTATTGGAAAAGGAAAGGGACGAATCGAGGATCTTTGAACTGGCCAGCGGCGGTTTTGATTCCACGGTCAGGTTGGCCAAAAGCTCGCCGGATATGTGGGCGCCGATCTTCCAACAGAACCGGGACAACCTGCTGGACGTGCTGGACGAACATATCAATCAGTTGTCCAGGTTTCGGAGCCTGCTGATCAAACGCGATTTCAAAACCTTCTATGCCCTCATGCAGGAAGCAAATAACATTCGGAAAATATTGAAATAAACGACGCCGGGCATCCGGCCTAAAAATTTACGATCATGGAAATGACCTTTCAACCAATCCTGGATCAGCCGAATAAAAGGCCGATCGTGATTGCCGGCCCCTGCAGCGCCGAAACGGAAGAGCAGGTGTTGCAAACCGCCCGCGAACTGGCCAAACAAAACATCGACCTGTTCCGGTCCGGCATCTGGAAACCCCGCACCCGCCCCGGTTCCTTTGAGGGGATCGGCGTGCCCGGGCTCAAATGGCTCAAGCGGGTAAAAGAAGAGACCGGCCTGAAGGTGACGACAGAGGTGGCCAAGACCGACCACGTTTTCGAAGCCCTCAAACACGGCATCGATGTGCTTTGGATCGGGGCCCGTACCACGGTCAACCCCTTCTCGGTTCAGGAAGTCGCCGACGCCATCAAAGGCGTGGATATTCCTGTGCTGATCAAAAATCCGATCAACCCGGACCTCAGCCTCTGGATCGGCGCCGTTGAGCGCATCTACAAGGCCGGCATCACCCGGATCGGCGTCATCCACCGCGGTTTTGCCTACCACGGCGAAACCAAATACAGGAACGTACCCTTCTGGCAATTCCCCATCGAATTGAAGCGCCGTTTCCCGGACCTGACCATCATTTGCGATAACAGCCATATCTGCGGCCGCCGGGATATCCTGTTCGATGTAGCCCAGAAGGCCTTCGACCTGGATTTCGACGGCATCATGACCGAAGTGCACCCTGATCCGGACAAAGCATGGAGCGATGCCGCCCAGCAGATCACCCCGGACCAATTCAAGGAATTGTTCGGCCGCCTGGTACGCCGTAATCCGACGACCGACAATATCGAATTCCTGGAAACCCTGGATCACCTGCGTCACGAGATCGACGAGATTGACGACGAGATCCTGGGCCTGCTGGGCAAACGGATGGAACTGGCGGACAGCATCGGGCGGTACAAGAAGCGTAACAACATTGCCATCCTTCAACCAGGCCGTTGGAATGAGATCCTGGAGCGGGGCATCGCCAAGGGCGCCATCAAAGGCCTGAGCGAAGAGTTCATGGAAATCTACCTCAAGGCGATCCACCAGGAATCCATCAACCACCAGGAAGCGGTGATGAGCTCGAAAGAGGAGGGCGCGGTGTAGAACCGGATTCTTAAGCCCGCAGGGATTGAGAAGCCAATCCGCCGTCCGGATTCTTAAGCCCGCAGGGATTGAGAAGCCAATCCAGGGCAAGAGTATTGCGCGAGAAACACATCCGGCTTACCAATCGGCCTGTCTTGAGCGCCAGGCACGCTTAGTAATCCCGGCTTAAGACTTAACAACGACAAAATCAGGTTGTGTTTTGGAAGAAGAAGAGCCGTCCGCCTTTTTTTCAGGAATCCACAGTTTGAAGGTTGAACCTTCGGCATTGCCGGATTCCAGCCAGATCCGGCCGTCGAGGTGATCGATGATCTTTTTGCAGATGGCCAGCCCCATGCCTGTTCCTTCGTATTCGGCCCAGGAGTGGAGGCGTTTGAACATGAGGAAGATCTGGTCCTTGTAGACGGGGTTGATGCCGATCCCGTTGTCGCGGATGGAGAATTCGTAGCCGTTGAGCGCTTCCAGGGCGGTAATGGATACCTCGGGCGAGGCGCACTCGTTGTACTTTATGCCGTTCTCGATCAGGTTTTGGAACAGGAGGCTCAATTGCCCGTAGTTTCCGTAGATTTCGGGAAGGTTATGGCCGATGATGCGGGCATTTTTCCGGGTGAGCAGCGAATGCAGTTTTTCCCGGATCTCGGTGATGACCACATTGAGATCGATCAGCTGGCAGGCAGGATTTTCTTCATTTAACCGGGAAAGCTCCAACAAGGACTTGATGATGGCGTCCATTCGCCTGACGCCCTGGTCGATAAAGCCGACATATTCCTGGATATTGAGGTTGGCGGCCAGGTAGGCTTCCTGCTTCAACAACCCTGCAAAGCCGCCGATGGTGCGCAGGGGTTCTTTCATGTCGTGGGAGGCGGCGTAGGCGAATCGTTCCAGGGCCTTATTGGAAGATTCCAGTTTGACGTTGTATTCCTGCACCTTTTCCATGGCTGCGTAGTAGGGCGTCAGGTCGGTGCTGACCAGGGCGTACCCCCGCACTTTGCCGCGTTTGGAAAAAATGGTCGACAGCGTAACCAGGAAAGTGGCGGTTTCATCACCGCGGTCAAATCCGATTTCCTGTTCGGTATGTTTTTGGGTAGGATCCAGGTTGTCAAACAATTCCGAAACGGCTTTTTTGCCGACCAGCAACGACAGCGGCTGGCTGCGGACTTCCTTTTCCGGGAGGTTAAAAAAGGCCTCGGTTGATGGGTTGATCTTTTTGATGAACAGGTCCTGATCCACGAGGATGAGCATATTGGTCATGGCGCCGGTAACCAGCTCAAAGGTGGACTCGGGTTTTAATTCGAACAGCCTGAAGTCGGATACGCCCCAACCCATGACCAGGATGGCCAGCGCAAAATTGACGGATTCGTTGAGGGGTTGCGACTTGCCCTGGAGCGGCAGAATATAGTTTTTGGAGACCGTGCTCACGATGACAAAGGCAAAAAACAGCAGCAGCAGGGCAAGCCATCGTTTCTTTTTGGGAATGCGCTCTTTTCTGTAGACCTGAAAAATTAAAAAAAGGCAGGAGCCCATGATCAGGATGGTCCAGATGCCGCGAAGGTAGGTATAGACATCGCCTTTGATATCCAATCCCCAAAGCCCGTTCCGGAGCAGGGTGACTGCGCCGTGGCCGTTGGGCGTGAACAGTTCAAGATAGGCGAAATAGATACCCGGCAGGATAATGAGTGTGAAGAACGGCGTATAGACCCAGGGGGAGATCCTTTTCTGGTGCATTTCCGCCAGGCGCCAGCTGCCGTACACCAATAAGGGGTTGTTGAGCGCCCAGACGAACTGCAGCTTCCTGTAGAATTGCGCGGTGGCCAGATCGCCGGTTTGTTCCATTTCGTACCAGCAAAAGCACATCCAGGAAAGGTTGACGCAAACAAGCCCGAAGGCCTGGTAGGCTGCGTTGTTCCTTTCCATCAGGTAGATCCTGAATCCGGCCAGCAAAATAACAACCGCACTCAATAAAGTGATTATTGCATACAGCGGCATTGCCTTCAGTCTGGTTTATAGCGTGTAAGCGGCAGGATTGGTGATCAGGACAAATGTAAAAAAAATGAATAAATATACCTTTGAAATTGAAATAATTTTATTGAAAAGAAGATAAATTTATTACCGCTGCAAAATCAGTTCAATTCGGCTGGCCCAAAGCTTTGAGCAGTTTTTGAGCCTCCGCATAGCGGTCGGCGCCTTCCGGGATATTGCTCAGCCATTCCGCGCACTCTTCCTTATTGTTGTTTTTCAGGGCCAGCATGGCCAGGTTCCAGCGGGCTTCATTCTGGTAGCTCGGATGGTTGAGCAATTGCTTGAACAAGGCGTTTGCTTCGGAAGAGCGGCCCTGTTCCATTCTGCAGATCCCGAGGTATAGCGCGGCCTCGGAATGGTCCGGGTTGTCCTGCAGGTAGGCCTGGAGGTTGTCGCCGGCCGTGGCATAATCCTGTTGGTTGAAGGCTTGTTCGGCTTTGGTCAGGAGCTCCTCATTGGCGCCCATGACGGTAAAGGAAGCGGGGTAGTGGTGGGCATAATTGGCGTAAACGGGCGCCGGAAGGTTATTTTTTTTCGGCCCGAAAACAGCAAATGCGATGAGCAGCAGTACGGCAGCGGCGGCGGCCAGTTGGAAGAAGCGGGTCCGGTAGAACGGCATGCGGACGACGGGTGTTTCTTCCTTTAAAAAAAAATCGCGGCCGGTTTTTTCCAGGGTGGCCTTCAGTTCGGTTTCGGCGGATTCCTGTTCAACGAGTACGGAGAGGTCTGCGAGGGTTTTGCGGTAGGTCTCCACCTGGACTGCCAGTTGCTGATCCTGCCGCAGAGCAGCCTCGAAAGCCAGTTTGTCCTTTTCTTCCAACTCACCGGATAAGTAATCTGTGATCCATTCGTAGTAGTTTGTCATATCGTTTCCTTTTTTGCGCCGGCCTGCACAGCAGTGACCAGCTTGTCCATACACTGACACCGTCTCTTACGGGCATAGCCGTAGGTGATGCCCATTAGTTCGGCAACTTCTGATAATGAATGGCCTTTCAGGGGAAGCTTAATGAGCTGTTGGCAATCTTCGCCAAGCGAGTTTAAGGCTTGTTGATACCTTTCGAATTGCTGGTTTTCGCTCAGGGTTTCTTCGGCTTGTGCGAAAGTATCTTCGCCGGCTTCTTTGTTATATCCGTCATCGTCCAGGCTTGTTACCCTCCGTCTGCTCCTTTTTTCGAGCTCATTGATCCAAAGCGACTTACAGACGATGAACAGGTATCCGCCGAACGGGCAGGTGAGGGTGAAATCCCCTTGCCGGGCGCGGCGCAGTACGGCGATCAGGCCTTGCTGGAACAGGTCGCGGGCGTCTTCCTCGTTGCCGTTGTTTTGGTGTACGTAGCGCAGGATGGCCTGCGAATGCTGTTCATAGATTTCCCGGATCAGGCGTTCGTCGTTGTTTAAAAGGGCCTCGATGTAACGTTGGTCCTGATGGGGTTGGCGTTCATTCATGATTTTGTTGTGTTCAATGGATTAGGCTGACACATAACCCCAAGTTGTGTGAAACGGATTGATCATGCTAATTTTCTCGATGAAGGTAGGGAAAATGGCGAAAATGGTGAGGATTTCATTTTTAAGTTGATTGAATCGGATGAATTTTTTGGTATAGACGATGTTCTGCACAGCTGCATAGCGGCATACCCAATTGAAAATAGAGATTTTTCCTTATTTTGACCCTGATTCACCGTAATAGCAAAGCAATATGTCCAGATCATGCCTGCTCCTATGGTTTACTTGCCTGTTTGCAAGGTTTAGCCAGGCCCAGAACATCATTCCCAACGGTAATTTTGAAGCTTTGTCGAGCTTCACCTGTGCCGACAACCCCATATCGGGTTTCCAGCTGGTCAGCGATTGGTATTCTTACGATACCCCGCACCTGATTACCCGCGGATGTTCGTACGATCCCACTGTCTGGCATTTTTATAATCCCGCGGCACTGCCCGTGGACGGCCTGAACACCGTCGGCCTGACCGGGCAGCTTTTTGTGGACGGGGTGTACAGCTCGGTAGCCATGGGTGTGAAGTTGACGACACCGATTCGGGCCGGCCGGAAATACTACCTGCAGTTTAATGCCCGCAACCGGGGCCTCTGGCACCGCATCCCGGATTCGCTACGGGTTTGTGATACCGACCCTCCCAGGCAGGTACAGGTTTATTTTGGCGATCAGGATTTCCTCTACCCGACGGAATTTATCGGCCGGCCGGCAGACTTCACTTTCTCATCACCGGAATTGCAGGGATCGGAACCGGGTGGTTGGGTGCCCTTCAATCAATGTTTTAAGGCTGCCTGCGATCATAGTGATTTCGGCATCTCCCTGAATCGGGGCGCTGTCAATATGAGCCCTCCTTGTGTATTTCGGGAGAGCGGGGATGCGTTAAACTATTTGATCTATCATTTTGATCTGGACCAATTAATCCTGTATCCGGTACCGGATAGCATTGATACCATCTTCAGCAGTTGCGGGGGAAAAACGTTTGATGTCGATCTTCGCGAACTGGCCAGGGTGCCACCTGAAGTACCCGTCGTTTTTGACTGGGCAGACGGCTTTTCGGGGGCGCAACGCAGCTTATCAGCGCAAGGTAGTTACGAGGTTACTGCAAAATTGCCCTGTACCTCCTTCCCTGTAAAACTCATCGTAGCGCTGACAGATTGTGCGCCGGACACCTACGTGCCCAATGCCTTTTCGCCCAATCGGGATGGTGTGAATGATACTTTTGCGCCCTTTATCAATTCGCCTTATCCGATCCAAAATTTTTCCCTGCAGATCTTTGACCGTTGGGGAACAAAGCTTTTCGAGACCCATCAACTGGGGTCGGGCTGGGAAGGCATGGCGCACGGTCGCGAGCTTGGCACGGGTGTTTATGTCTGGATGATGCAATACGAATTGCTGGTCCAGGATGAGGTCCAGCGTATTACGGATAGGGGAGAGGTGGTGCTGATGAAGTAGCAATGCAGGCACTTGATGGAGCGTTTGCCGGATTTGGTGAGTTTCATTTTCGATAATACTATTCTTCTTCGACCGACAGGAATACCCCTTCGGCCGGGGCTCCATCAATATATTGGCGCTGCCGATGTGGATTTTACAGGTACGCAGTTTGCACCGATTCCCTATCTTCACCCCGAACCTGTATCAAAAACTCAACACACACTCATCTATGAAAACCCGTATAACAACCGCCTTTTGCCTGCTCTGCGCCTTCGCAGCCCTCAACGCCCAGGACCGCAAACTCGAAGCCGAATCCGAAGTGACCACCAGCCACGAGGTCACCATCAAGGGGCAGAAAGTGCCCTATACGGCCAGTTGCGGCACCCAGCCCGTGTGGAATGAAGAGGGGAAGCCCGTAGCGGCATTGTTCTATACCTACTACGAACGGACGGACATCAAAGACCGCGCGTCCCGCCCCCTGGTCATTTCCTTCAACGGCGGCCCCGGTTCGGCTTCCGTCTGGATGCACATCGCCTATACCGGCCCGCAGATGCTGGAGATCGATGACGAAGGCTACCCCGTGCAACCCTACGGCATCCGCGAAAACCCGAATTCCATCCTGGATGTAGCCGATATCGTGTACGTCAATCCGGTGAATACGGGCTACTCCCGCATCCTGGACAAGGAGGCCAAAAAGTCGGACTTCTTCGGGGTCAATGCCGATATCAAATACCTGGCGGAATGGGTGAATACCTTCGTGACCCGCAAGAGCCGCTGGCGCTCACCCAAGTACCTGATCGGTGAAAGTTACGGCACAACCCGGGTGTCCGGCCTGGCGCTCGAACTGCAAAATGCCCAGTGGATGTACCTCAACGGGGTGGTCCTCGTTTCGCCCACCGACCTGGGCATCAAACGCGACGGCCCCGTGGAGGCGGCCAACCGACTGCCCTATTTCGCTGCAGCCGCCTGGTACCAGAAGGCCCTCAGCCCCGAATTGCAAGCCAAAGACCTCGAAAAGGATCTGCTGCCGGAAGTGGAAAACTTCACCCTCAATCAACTCCTGCCCGCCATGGTCATGGGCGGCTTCCTGGAGGAAGACCGGAAAATGGAAATGGCCAAAAAGATGGCCTACTATTCAGGTTTGTCTGAAAAGGTCATCCTCGAGCACAACCTCGATGTGCCGACCAGCTTTTTCTGGAAGGAACTCCTGCGCGATGAAGGCGGGTTCACGATCGGCCGCCTCGATTCCCGTTACCGGGGCATCGACCGGGAAGATGCCGGCGAACGACCCGATTATGCGGCCGAACTGACCTCCTGGCTCCATTCCTTCACGCCGGCCATCAACTACTACTTCCGCGAACACCTCAACTACAAGACGGACATCAAATACAACATGTTCGGCCCCGTCAACCCCTGGGATCGCACCGGCGACCGCACCGGCGACAACCTCCGCCAGGCTATGGCCCAAAATCCGTACCTGAAGGTCATGATCCAGTCCGGCTACTACGATGGGGCCTGCACCTATTTCAACGCCAAATACAGCATGTGGCACCTCGACCCCAGCGGCAAGATGAAGGACCGCCTCAGCTTCAAAGGCTACCGCAGCGGCCATATGATGTACCTGCGCAAGGAAGACCTGGCCGCCGCCAATGAACATTTGCGGGAATTTATCCGGGCAACGTTACCGGGGAAGGGCGCACCGGCTAAATATTAGTCGTAAGTCGTAAGTTGTAAGTCGTAAGTAGTAAGTCGTAAGTAGTAAGTTGTAAGTAGTAAGTCGTAAGTTGTAAGTCGTAAGTTGTAAGTTGTAAGTAGGCCTGTTGGGGGACTTACGACTTACGACTGGCCGACTTATGACTTAAAAACATCAATCCAGCCGTCCTCGATCCGGTAGGTGCAGCTTGGGGCCTGATCGCGTACGACCTGGGCGCCAACAAAATCCAGGATCTCCTGCCTGCGGGTCAGCGGGGTAAGGGTGGCGGCCTCCCATTGGCCGGGGTTGGGGACGAAGATGTATACGACGCTGTTCCCGCCGGCAAACTCCCAATCGAAGGTGATGCGGATATCCTGCTCGCAATAAGTGATGATCCCGGCCCGGCCGGATTGCTCGTATTCCAGCCGGCGCCCCGAACCGGCGATCTTGTCCAGTATCGCCTGGCGCAGGTCTTCCATCCCGGAACGGATCTCGACGCCGTTGGAATCGAACAGGCGATAGGTGTGGTCGTCCTGCACCATGCGCACATTGCCCGGCGGGTGGCGGTAAGCCTCTTTCGGAAACCCAGGGATCATTTTGATGAACCGGATCCGGTGGGTCCAGCCGCCGGGCCAATCGGCTTCGATGGTGTAAAAACCGGGCTTGAGGGGCAGGGTATCCCAGATGATCATCGTGCCGCCGCTCAGCCGGTCCGAAACCCGGGAGGAGCATAATACGGCGCCGGTAACCGCGTCTGTCAGCCGGATCTCACCGGCGTCCCACGCGTACTTCGGCATATGGAATACCAGTTGCTGACAGTCCGGGTAATGGACGACCTGTACCTGCTCTTTCCGGACTGTGCCGATGCCGGCTTCCCCAGCCCCTTGATCGCTGGTCTCATCCGTATAAAAATTGGATACTGCGGTAAGGATGCATTTTCCGAAATAAGCTTCGGCGGCTTCGATCGGCCGGATGGCTTCGGCGTAGTCCGCGGGCAGAATACCGGAGGCGCCGTCCCCGGTATCGGGGATAGCGTAGCCGGTTACCATCCGGTTTTCGAATAAACCTTCAATAAGCGTGCCTGAAAGTTCAAGCTCATTGCCCGTCTGGAAGATGTAGGCGGGTTGGATCAGGCGAAGGTTGGTCGTTTGCATCGTTAACCGGTTATATGCGGAATTTGACTGCTTGGCGCTATTTCATTTGATGGCTCAATCAATTCTCCGATAATAAACATTTTTGTGTAAATGTAAATTGAAATTTCAGGATTGCAGGATTTTTTGTCCAATATTATTGATAATTATTATCAATAATATTGATATTTTTTGTTACTTTTGTATTTTCACCCCATGAAAATCCTTGAACCTGCAAGTGGAAAATATTGGGAAGCAGCAATTGCCCCGGTCAAGCCCGAGGACTGGATTACAATTGGGCAAAGCGGTAAATTCTCCTTTGATTGGGAAGAGGAAAAAGGAAGTGCGGTTTATACAATCCGGTTAATCACCAATAAAGAAATTCTTGGGTTGTTATCTTTGGAAGACATCCCCGCGGAGTTGAGGATTCACATCAGGTTGCTGGAAGTGAATAAAGCGGATCGGGGGAAAAAACGCCGCTATGCAAATGTGGCAGGTTGTTTGATTGCATTTGCCTGTCAAATGGCATTTGAAAAAAATTATGACGGGTTCGTATCGCTTTTCCCAAAATCGGAATTAGTTGAATGGTATAAAACCAGATACGGCTTAAATTCAATGGGGCGAAACCTGTATACCGAATTGGAAAACTCGGACCGGCTCATACAAAAATACTTGATCGATGGATAAAAATCAGGAATTATACAAAAAATTGCGGGAGCAGTATACCGACGAAGAATTGGCTGAGGCTTTTGTTTTTCCGAACGATCATACGCCGGAAGAAGAAACTGAGGCGCGGCGGCAAATGGCGGAATTCCGGAAAAACAGGCTGATGGAAATGACCGGTGAAGAAAAGGTCTTTTCCAGCCTGATGCGCATCAAATATCAAATGCAGCATTATGTCCGCACACCGGGTTACGATGGTACCCGGAAATTTGCCAACTTCCTTGAAGACTACCTGATCGCCGTCAACCGGAAGCAAAAAGAATTCGCTGAAGATATCGACATCCACCCCGCACGCCTGAGCAGGATCTTGAACGACAAGGAAAAAATCGGGAAATCACTTGCATACAGGCTGGAAAAACACTCAGGAGAACTTATACCGGCCATCCTTTGGTGGAAACTGGCACAGAAAGAAGTGGAACATGAAATTCAGACCGATTCGGTCAACAGGGAAAAGGAAGGAAAAAAGGTTAAGAATATCGTTTTTTTGAAAAATGGATCTGGTAAGTAACGGAATGAACAATGCAACCATTTAATCAGCTCCTATATTTGATTTTCGCAAATCGTTACAATTTGGTAATCTTTAGAACCTGCCCGACCTTCTTGGTATCATTATTCAATACGATGAAATAGGATCCGGCCAAAAGCCTGGAAAGGTTCACCGTGAAAGGAGAAGATACCGACTGAAAACGAGCGACCACCTGCCCTTGCATATCGATAATCGTAATATCACCCTGGGTAAAGTCGCCGGTGAGGGTCACTTTGTCTTTTACCGGATTTGGATAGATTCTGACCTCCGCCTCCGAATCCTGATCGCGGACGGCTGTAGCATCCCTGAATTCGAATGCGCCGATGTCCGCATGTGCGCCTTGCGGCCGTGCAACCCCGTCGAAATCGATGGGCGGGGCAACACTGTCGTCGCCGGCATCAATCAGCGCGCTGGTTGGTAGAAGGTGGAAATCGAAATGGGCGTAGTCCGCAAAATTGACAATATATCCGGTATAGCTATTGAGAACCAGGTTATTACCCGTAGCGCCGTCTACCACAAATTGGTTCGCGACATTGTTCCTGACCGCGCAGTTGGAGCTGGGCATCCCGTTCTTATGGTCGTCGATCATGATCCAGGAGCCGCCCGGGGTGATGTCCGGCGTTGGGTCCAGGACGGTATTGTTGTAGATCCGGCAATTGTTGGCGCCCAGAAAGGTGATGCCGTGCCAGTGGTTGACGGAGATCAGGTTGTTCTCCACCGTCCAGTCGTTGAAAAAGCCGTCGAAACACCCGATGCCCTGCAACGGCCCCAACAACGGCTGGTTGGGGTCCTCAAAATTGAGGATGGTATTCCCCCTGACGATATTGTGATCCACCACGTACCCGTTGGTGGTGAAGGATTGGATGCCGTCGTCGTGGTTGTCATCCACATCGTAGCAGTTTTTGATGGTATTGCCGAGGTAGAAGGTGGTTGCTGTTGCATTCCCCACAAGGATCAGCTGCAGAATAAAAAGTAGAAGCGGTTTGCTGCGCGTTGCCATGGTTTTGCGGTTATGAACGGTGCAAATTACGACCTTGCGGGGGAACGGCCCAGTGGAGGAGCGGTTTTTTGAGGACCGGGAATTTCCCGATCGGAGAGACTTTCCGGGAGGAGGTGGAGCGTTTTTTGAGTAAAAATTAATTTAATGCTGTTTTAACCAACCCCAACGTTTTGCCCAGTCTTGCAGAATATCGCTTCTCCATTTCAGGATAGTCCTCCCTCCTTGTATTTCCCCATCATAAAGGTCTTTGCCGGATTTGTCGGTATACCAATTATTTCCCAATGGATAATCCGTCGGGTGCTTTTTCCCGGGCCAGGAATTGTCCACAACGATACTGCCGTTCAGCCCATTTATTGCTGAAATGTGCGATGTGAACCGGTATTTTAATGTTTCAGCTTTTTTGGGGATATATCTTATTGCATAGTCCCCTTTCCCAAGATAAAAACCGGGCCATTTTTGGATCGATTTGCCGTAAGGGACTTCCATCCAAAAACAGATGGAGTCCTGCGGAATGTCAACTTCAGGCCCTTTCAGGTGAAATTCAAGTATGGAGCAAAACGCTACGGTATCTTTCAAACTTGTGGTATTGCTGAAAACAATACGAGGGCTATTTTCAAGTCTTTCAAAACTACCGCCCCAACTTTCTTTAAGCGGGTAATCGGGATTTCCGTCCATCATATAAAGAAGTGAAGGGGTATCTCCCATTTTAATTTCGCCACCATAATAATTTTTAAAATCGCTTCCTAAATATCCCGCTCCATTTATGAAATTGTCGTAATAGGCTGACTTTTTTATACTGTCCGGAATATTATTATCTGAAAATAAACTGTAATAACTTGAATTGACTTCAATAAACCATAGATCTGGAAAATTCCCGGCAATATACGCATAGCTATTGGCGCTCCATTTTTTGTTGGGCCCTCCAATCCAATAGACTTTTATCTTGCTCCGGATTTCCGGCGCATCATGAAGTGCCTGGGCCAGGTCTTCCAAACCGCCCCAGACTAAAATCCAAAGCGGTTGCGGATTTTCTTTTTTCGCGCATTTGATCATCCAATCCGAACCTTCCGTCGTGCTTGTAAATCCTTTGTAAGGCGCATTCCCGCGTCGCCCTTGTTTTACTATTGATCGTAAATAATCGGGGTCAGCCAAATTGACGTTGAACCTTCGGATTTTTGGCAAATCTTTTTCGTATAAACCTATCATCCGTAAAATCTCTTCTTTGGCGCCGGTGCCATAAGAAGGGGATGAAACAAGTCCCTCAATGGTGAATAAATCGCTGTACATCAACAAATGGACCATGGATTGATTATCATCAGGGTCGGTACCTCCTATGTCTGTACTGATTAAAATTCTGGGTTTGACTGGCACAGGATTTTGCGCTCCTGCTGCGATTGTTAAAAAGCAAAATCCGATTATGGAAATAAATTTATTCATTGGGTATAAATAGATTTATTTTAAGATGGACAATCTTTTTAATTCGTTTGGGGCCGTTAAAGGTAGGCTGTTCAATTTGATACCGATTTCATCCTGTGCTTTTTAGCTCCTGATCGAAACGCCCTCGCAGGCCATGGCCGCAGTTGCGATTTGTCTCCGGAATAAAAAGTCTGGTTTTGGCGTCAAGCAGCAACTTGCCGTTGCTTCTTGACTTGGTTTAAAGTGTACTTTTGATCTCTTGAGTATTGAAAGTCTGGTTTTCTGATCTTTGCTTCTGGTCTTTGTCCCTTTTTTGGCATTGCCCCAAAAAAGGAACCAAAAAA
>CALMYQ010000269.1 GCA_937873655.1 uncultured Lewinella sp.
CGAACGATGCGTGCGATCCGCTGAGTACGGACACGGACCTGGACGGCATCTGCGATGCGCAGGAGATCGTTGACGGGACCGACCCGAATGATCCCTGCGATCCAAATTCGTGTGATGCCGTATTGTCTGCCAGGATGATTTTGGGAGGCGTTTATGATGAATCCAGCGGATTAATGCGCGATGATCTGCGGTCCAAGGGCGTCATTCCTGCGAACCAGCCCTACAATTCCCTTACGGATTTCGGCTATATGGGAACGGAATCCGTAGATCCGACGATCTTCAATGTGACCGGAGCGGATGCTATCGTGGATTGGGTATTCGTGGAATTGCGCGATCAAACCGATCCGTCTGTGATCCTGTTCCAACGGGCCGGGTTGCTGCAACGGGACGGCGACGTGGTTGACCTGGACGGCGTTTCTCCGCTTGCCTTTGCGGGAGCTGGAAAAGCCAGTTATTACATCTCCGTCAAACACCGCAACCACCTGGGCGTGATGACCGACGTACCCGTTACATTCGGTATTAATCCGGTGCCGGTTGATTTCACTTCCACCGCAACAGGCAACTATCAATTGAGCGGCCCCACCGGGTCGGCCTTTGCACAGGAAGACAGGCCGGACGGCAAACGAGCCTTATGGGCGGGGAACATGTCCGCTCAGCCTTCTGCTCCGGACCCGCATACCGGCGACCGGATCATTTACCAGGGCCCGGCGGCCGAACAGGAAGAAGCGTATTTTGAGGTATTGCTGAACGGTGGAAATGTCGACTTCCTTCCGCTTTTCGTAGTAGAGCCGGTATATAGCCGGTCGGATGCCAACATGGACGGAATGGTGATTTACCAGGGAAGCAACTCGGACTCGGACGTACCGTTCTTCACCGTGTTCCTCTTCCCCGGCAACACCGGGTTCTCGCCGATCTTCACAGTATACGAACAGATTCCAAAATAGGTTAACACATTCCTGCCCGGTGGAAGGCAAACAGCTGACACCGGGCAGGATTTTTAGTGATCATTTGATTGTGAAACTTTCATTTAAAAAGTAAAACCATGTTCAAATCATTCAGATATATTTTTCTCCTGGGGCTTGCGATCAGTTTCGGCCGGCCGGCCCTGGCGCAGGTAAAGTTGAATTTATCCCTGTTGCCGGATCAGCAAACCTATCTGGTCAGCGTGATTTCGGAATCGACCTGGACTGCGCCCCAAAATACAGTGGGATCGGTTCAGGTGGTGGTGAGATACAATGCCGGAAAACAATTTATTGCCGGGAACATACAAAGCCTCATTCCCGGCGTGACCTGGGTAGATAATGCTTATCTGGAGAGCCCGGCTTCGGCGCCGGAGTTTCATTTTGTTTCATTTGTCCTCAACGAACGCGGCACCAAAAATATCCCCTTTCAGCAGGATGTTGAGACCCCCCTTTTCACTTTCGTGAACCTGGCGGATGACTGCGTAGGTAAACTTGAACTGGTTGAAAATGAAAGTGAATTAACCAAACAGGTCGTTGGCGTCGACCACATGAATGTCACCCAGAACATTACCATCCTTGGCGCAAGAGGAAATGCCTATGCCGGGATTTTGAATGCAAGTGTGGATTGCGCCCAGGCAACTTCCGTTGAAAACCAGCAACCTGTGGTAAAAAACCTGCGGGTATTTCCCGTTCCAACCTCCAATGTCCTTCGGGTTTTCTGGGAGAACCTGGACACCGGCAACGGTCCGGACAAGCTCCAGGTAACAGACATTCTTGGCCGCGAACTTGGATTGGAAAGAAAACTGATCTCCAATGCTGCAGAGGAGCAGTACATTCAGCTTGATGTGTCGGATTTTCCAACCGGATTATACAACGGGTGCTTTGTTACACCCGGAGGAGACCGTCAATCCTTTCGATTTGTAGTAGCCCACTGACGAGTTTGGGTAAGCATAATCATCATCATCGAATCTCATAAAAACGACCTGATCATGAAAACTTTGAAAAGAAACCTCATCGTACTTCTGTTCTGCCTGCCGACCATCTGGCTTGGCGCCCAGGTTGAGGTGACCTATAACCTTTCCTATGATTTCGGTACCCAGACTTATACGGTATCGATGAACTCCAACACGGCTTACAATCCGCCTTTGTCCAGGTTAACCTCCTCAACCCAGGTTACGGTGGTCGTTCCAGAAGGCTGGCAAGTGACCAATCTGACCGGATTGATCAGTACAACTGTTCCATTGGGGTGGGGCTTCTCCTATGTTGACGGATCTGATTATGGATTGACCAATGACTACATTGTTTTTGCGGTTTCCAATTCAGGTACCTACACCCCGTTCTCCATACCCGCCAATGCGGACCTGGATCTTTTTTCCTTCCAGAGCACATCGGGTTGTATCGGCAACCTTTCATTGTTCGACAATACTGCCGACCCGTTGAACAGCGAACCGACGCTGAATCCGGACAACAATATTGTGATCCTGGGAGCGGGGGCCGGAAACAAGTATGCCGGCAACACAAGCGGAAGCGTTTCCTGCGTCCCACCCTGTTCGGCCAATGCAGGTACCCTGAGCTACTGATCTGAAAAGTTGATGAAGCGGTTGCCGGTGTCTTGAATCGCATCCGGCAAGGTTTCCTGAGCTATAAAGCCTCAGTAAGAAAACTTGTTCTCTTTTTGCAATGACTTTTTGTCATAAAAAATTGATAGATAGGTTATTGTGAGTTAAAATAAAAAATTATGCAAAGGAATGTCTACTTTTCCTGGCTGGTTTATACCGGTAAATTCCTTCTGACAATAGCGGTTGCCTGGTTATTTTCTTTGGACAGATCTGAAGCGCAGGGATGCAATTTTCAGACCGGCGACCCTGTCGCGCTCGTGGTCTCCGGACAAAATACGGATGCAGATTATGTACAGGTCTACGTATTGACCAACGGCTCCGGGGTGATCCAATACATGGCAGCCTCCCTGCCGGTTAACGGCGTTGCGGCAGGTCAGTATGTTGCCTATGCCGTGAATTATAATTCTACCGGCGCCCACCCAAATCTGGCTCAGGGAGTGAATATTAATGCTATCGGCGGTGACTGTGTGGACATTTCGGCCGGCCTTCCGGTAGGGGTTTGTGATTGCGGCAACATGACCGGCGACATCAGCTTTGGTGTCGCGGGGAATAACACGGGTGTTGACTACACCCAAACGTTTGCCTTGACGGACGCTAAGGGAGAGATCCTTTCCATTGCGGCCTCGCCGGCATTTACCGGATTAGCCAACGGCATTTACAATGTCTATAGCCTGAATTACGAAACTGCCGCGGGAATAGCTGGTTATTCAATCGGAAATCAGATCGGGTCCATAACCGGTGCCTGCTTTGATCTTGCGGGCCCGTTAGGTTTTGTGGTTTGTGATCCGCTGGACCCCTGTGTGGTCAATAACACGGATACAGACGGCGATGGGATCTGCGACGCGCAGGAAACCATAGACGGCACGGACCCGAACGACGCGTGTGATCCGCTTACCCTGGACACAGACGGCGACGGCATATGCGACGCCCAGGAAGTTGTCGACGGCACGGACCCGAACGACGCCTGTGATCCGCTGACCCTGGACACAGACGGCGACGGCATCTGCGACGCCCAGGAAGTTGTAGACGGCACCGACCCGAACGACGCCTGTGATCCGCTTACCCTGGATACAGACGGCGACGGCATCTGCGACGCACAAGAAGTTGTGGACGGCACGGACCCGAATGACGCCTGCGACCCCTTGACTTTGGACACAGACGGCG
>CALMYQ010000270.1 GCA_937873655.1 uncultured Lewinella sp.
CCGTACTCGAACGCAGCCTCCCGGGGCAACTGGTCGTGCCCCGTTCGGCGGTGGTCCTGCGCTCCGGCCGGGAAGTGGTCTTCACTTACGACGAAAAAAGCGGCCTGGCCAAGTGGAATTATGTCAAGGTAAGTTATCGCAACGACGATTCGGCTGCGATCTCAGAAGGTCTGGAACCGGGGATGTCGGTCATATGGGAAGGCAACCTGAACCTGGACCATGATGCGGTGATCAAAGTATCGCCGACCTTTGGGTCGGAGAACCGGTAATTCGAATACAGCCCGTCATGTTCAACAGGAAGGGGTTATTCTCACTTAAAAGCACGTCGGAAATTACCTATCAATCTCAAAAATCCGGTTTTAACCCGAAAACCAGGTAAATTTTCTTAACCAATTCCGGTTCCAGCAAGCCTTTGGGCAGTGTAATGCCTTTTATTTTCAATCTGCGAGCCAAAGTCCATCTGCTTATGCCCAGAATTTCGGCAAGCTCGGCGCGCATCATAAACCTGGAGGTGTTTTTGGATATCATAATAGGAGTTGTCTTATTATCATCAAATAAAATCCTCAATCAGCATCGCCTTATCAAACTCAAAACATAGGTTCAGGAGTTTTTCATAAAAACTTGGCCAAATTTAACATAAAAAGAGAAATTTTCAAAAATCCGTTATAACATGCAGACTAAAAAGTTTGACTGATAAAGGTTTGAAAAATTGGTGCAAATTGGTGCAAATTGGTGCAAATTGGTGCAAATTGGTGCAATGTATTTAATATTCATAATGCAATTCCATTATTTGATTATTTTGTCACAAAAGACTAAGTTTTTATTCATAATGAAAAGGTTTTTTAACATCTAAATAATAGTAAATCATGAAAGCCACGAAATTAGGTCTTGGGAGTTTTGTATCTGCATTTATCGTCTTAGGATTGTTGATTTTTCCTAAATCGGAAACTAGAGCTGATGGCGGCGGTGGGTCTCGTTGGGAGGCTTCCTACTGCTGGTGCGACTGTTATGAAACTTCCTGTACTCTTTGCAATTACCCGTCACAATATGGTTGCAGCGCACCTGAATTGTGCCCGTGCTGCTGGATAAGTTGCGAACCCTGAAAGTAATTTACTCAGAATATTAATTTCAGGGTGGCTCTATTTATCGATCAATACAATGAAAGTAAGCTATTTTTTACTCTTCGTCCTTCTATTCTGCCGTTGCAACGAAATCCCGACAGGCGGAGTAAACTGCAATCCGATTTTTTCTCAACTCCAGACCAGGAATGAGCCTGGATGGTATGGAGGATATAAAATGTGCCAATCCATAAAAAAAGAGGAAAATACGATCCTGGTTGGTTATAACCCTTTTTCTAACCGCCTCCAGGGGTGGAATCTGGACAAAAATCAGGCAGAATTTGAAATTCAGCTACAGACCGAAGGCCCAGATGGGATCCCGGAAGTCGTTAGTTTCTATTATCACAGCAGAGACTCTGTTTTTATCTTGTCCTTTTTTAGTTTATCGCTTATTCGCTCCGACGGTTCTACCGTCTGGCGCCATCTCCTCAACAACAGCAAGTCACAGATCAACGGCGATAACGCCGAACACGCCAAATTATGGTGCAATTCCGACCATACTTCACCGATTTTTTACGACGCCGACGAAAATGCCCTGTATGCGGCCTTCAAACCACTAAAGTTTTTTGAAAGCGGCCGGTCGGAACAACCGTTGTGTGGAAAACTGAACCTGGATGATCTTACTCTGGAGCCCCTGCCGATCTATTTGCCGAAAAAATATTTAATGGAATACTACCCTTATTATGATCAGATAAATATGCGGTTTACGGAAGATGAGATTTTATACGCTTTCTACCACAATCCTTCCATATACCGGTTCGATAAAAAGGCAAAAAAAACAGCGGTTTTTGATCTGCAATCAAAATTTGCCGGTCAGTTGGCGCCCCCGGTTTCATCAACTGTTCAGGAAGGAAGCCCTGAATTAACGGAATACATAGGAGAATATCCACTTTTTTTTAAGATCAATTCGGATGGGCAGCATTTTTACCGGGTCCATGTCAGCGCTCTGACAATGGATTCAATGAGCCCCAAAAGAAAAAAATATCTGATGGTTTTCGATAAAAACCTCAATTTGTTAAGCGATTTTGAATTGCCTGACGGCTTGGGAGCCATGGGTTCCAATGTCCCGGTTGACGAAGGAATGATTTTCTATAAACTTCACAGTGAATCGGAAGATATTAATGAGTATTTGAAGGTGAAGTTGGCCTGTATAATTTAGACCCGCTGAAATAATGATAAGAACAATTAATTATCTTTTGACTTTATTTTCCTGCATTTTACTTTTCAACAGCTGTAAAACCGAAAATCTTGCGGAGGCGGAAAACACCCTAGTGGCGCGAAATATAAGTATCGAATAAGTTATTACTTAGAAAGGGGCTTACCATTGTAAGTCCAATTAAAAGGTTTAGCCATTATCCGGTTAAAATAGTCGATAAACCGGAGAATTTGTTCTTTGAGGTCTTGAGTTGAAACAAAATTGCCTCTGCGCAGGAGTCGCCTGGACAGAATACTGAACCAGATTTCTATTTGGTTGAGCCACGAACAGTGTTTTGGGGTATAAATAAAATAGACTGGGTGCTGATCGTCGGCTAAAAAAGCGGCTCTGGATTCTTTATTTTGCAGTATTCCGGATTTGCCCTTTTCACCCAAATCCGTCTTTTCATCCAGCATGCTTGCTACCCATTGGACCAAAGAAGCAGATTGATGGGTGTTGAGTTGGTCGCAGACAAAAGCCCATTTTTTTACGCTCGGATCCGACTCAACTGTTTGGCGGATATGCGCCAGGAAATCTTCTTCGGTGCGGGTTGCTTCAATAGTAGGACAGATAATTCCGCCTTTGACCACATCCCAGTTAGCGGTCAGACATTGGGTTCCGTGTCGGGTATATTCATATTCCTGGCAACGTATTTTCCCGGGCTGGACCGGCAAATCCGGTGCAATTCGCTCCAGGGCCTGAATTCCTGTTTTTTCATCTACGCTCAGGGTTTTAATCCCCGCTTCCGCCCACTTTTGGGGGGCTGCCAAATAGGCCTCGCAGATCCGGATGCAGCCTCGGGCTAATTCTTCGGCCGTACACTTGGGATTGAGCCAACCTCTGGTTTTATGGGGTTTGACGTCGTTTTCCTTTTAAAAAAAGTCGAACCTGGTTCGAGCTGATGCTTTTGACGATGCCCCGTTTGATGGCCTCATTCGTTATTTCTTTTGGCGTCCATTCGCTTATCGGCAGGCCGCTCAGAGCAGGATCTTCCAGCGAAATGGCTACTATTTGGCAGTATTGTTCCGCTGTAAAGGTATAAGGTGTCCCACTTCTGGGTGCATCCGACAGACATTCCTTTATTTTCTTGGTCATCCGAAGGCGTAAATGCCCATCATCCGGGCCGGAGGCCAAGGCAGCAAAAGCCGCTTCAAAACTAAGCCACCGCTTTCGCCATCGTTTAACCTGACCATAATGTACACCTAAATGATTGGACACCTTCGTATTCGGGTATCCTTGGCTGATCGCCAGTATGATCTGGCTACGACCCACTTCTGTTACACTGGATTTGCGCTGATTTTGAATCTGTTCTAATATCGAGCGTTGCAACTCACTGACCTGGATCTTGGGACTCTTTGGCGTTGGCATCGGTTTTTCTTCGCAAGATACTAAACTTAGTCGTCAATTGTATTTCGCGCCATTAGTTATCTGTCCGGTCTGCCATTTCGTAGCCCTCAGTTTGATGACGCCTTTTTTGAGTTCATTAACGACCACAAGTTAGTAAGCAAAATTGAATTATTTACAGAGTACGACGACGGCATTTTCATGGCCTTCAAATATAATAAGCAGCGTTATTTCTTTATTTCCAGAAAATCTGGTTCCCAGGCGCTCGCCATTAATTTTATTTCTCAACTTTATCCGATAGACAGCAATCATTTCTTTTTGATTATCTGGGATCCGGTATACCTTAAAAGCAATTATGATATTCTGTTTGAAAACGATGAATATAAATCAGTTGTCGATCAATATGAAAATTCCTTTAACCCGGTACTGCTTCTGGTGAATATTCCTGCTTTGTTTGGGGGGGCGACATTAGTGCCGCAAGCCGGCAGATCCGCCAAACCTGTATATCCAGGCCATCGTGGAGTGCCCTTGCAGTATATGCCGGCCCCAGGGGGCCGGTGGGGTCCGTTGTCGATTTGGGCTACAGGTATTACCGTCCTATTGGACCGCTACCGGGGAAGGAAAGGAACCAGTTGCCCGGAGCCGATGAAAGAGGCTTTTTAAAGCTTCTCTCTGATCATATCCCATTCAATATTCCATATACCATGCACCAGGTCCGGGTAATATTTCCCGTTTTTATCCAGAAAAACATGGCTGGGATAACATAGCCGCCAGTTTTTCATTCACTGCTTCGATCAGTTTCCGACTCTTTTCCCAGTCCAATCGCATCCATTCGGCACTCCAGGCGTTTTGCAGGGTCGGCAGCAAGATGTTGACGTATAGTTCTCTTTTCCAGATGTCCTCACCCCCGCCTACAAGTTTTACCAGATCTGATTTTTCCGGGGCGAACCGGGCCGTTTTTTCAGCATACAGGTCAATGGTGACTGCCTGGACCTCTTCCTGGTATTGCTTCTGGAAATAACTTGATTCGGTTTTATAAAGCGCTTCGTCATAAGGTTCATTATCCAACTGCCTGCGATAAATCCCGATCAATCCTTTGAGCCGCTCTTTTTCTGAAGGAATCCGTAGGCAGGGAGCAGTTTTTCTTCATAAAGTGTCAGGATTGGAGAAACGGAACACCAAGCCTGAAGGGCTTCAATCTCCTTGGCCGTCGGTGAAACCGGCGGTCAGGGAATGTTGTCGGTTTCAGGACCCCGGAGGGGTCAAATTCTTTTCTCCACGACAGGTTGTTGGCCCCAATCGACTGACATTGAAGCCCTCCAGGCTTCCTTATGCGTATTTTCAGCGTCCGTGGGTTCAACCCACGACTTTCCAAGTTTAAGCCCTGCGGGCTTGAAAGCCGACCTTTAACAAAAGTTGACCGTATTTTTGTGAATCACGTGAGTTCGGGATAGCCCTCGTTGTAAATCAGGCGATTTCAAACAAAAAATGAGAACTTAGTAGTCAAAATCGCCAAATCTTAACCTTAACCAAGTTCTCATGTACGTATACGATGAACACAAGTTAATCGAAATTTTCTGTAACGTCGATGATTTTTGCCAGGTTTTTTCCATTTGGGAGCAAACCCGGCTACTGGGGAATAGCCCGGGTACTCGTAAAACCAGCTTGAGCGACAGCGAAGTCATGACAATTATAATTTTCTATCATTTATCAGGTTTCAAGTGCTTCAAATATTATTACAATCGATTTGTTTGTCAGAACCTGAATAGCCATTTTCCAGGCTTGGTTTCTTATAACAGGTTTATTGAATTAATACCCAGATTTTACATGAAATTTTTCTTTTTTTCCAAGGTTTTCTGCACTGTAAAAAGTGACAAAATAAATTATATCGATTCAACTAAATTAGCCGTCTGCCATAATCTTTGAATTCACTCTAACCGTGTTTTCAAAGATATAGCCAAAAGAGGAAAAACATCGACAGGTTATTTTTATGGCTTGAAAATTCACTTGGTAATCAATGACATAGGAGAAATTATCGATTTTGTAATTACTCCCGGAAATGTAGATGATAATAATAAAAAATTACTGCATAAATTACTTCGGGAGGTGAAAGGAAAAGTCTTTGGAGATAAAGGATATTTAACCAAAATATTCAATGAACTCTATGAACAAGGAACTCGATTAATTACAAAAGTTCGCCGAAATATGAAGACGGCTTTGGTAACGATAGAGGATAAATTCTATCTCAATAAAAGGGGTGTAATTGAGTCGGTGATCGATATTTTAAAATCAATATGCGATATCGATCATACCCGTCACCGAAGCCCACTCAACGCTATAATCCACATTTTAGGAGGGGTAGCTGCCTACCACTTTCTGGACCAAAAGCCTTCCATCTACTCTCGAACCGGGAAGTTGACGGCTTTTATTCCAAAATTGGGCTAAAAACCGGCCGCCCTATCCCGAACTCACGTTGAATCCTGAATGGACAAGACCAAACACGACAGTTATTAATTCATAGATCCTAAAGCCGCCTGGAACCGGGGATGTCGGTCATCTGGGAAGGCAACCTGAACCTGGACCATGATGCGGCGGTGAAGCAGGCTGGTAAATAGCCCGCGTACTATGACCAAACATTGGATACCCGCGAAACAGCTATTCCCCAGAATGAGGACCTACTGTGGCTTCAGTTATTGAACCGGGATTATATGGCTCTTATCCGGATGTCGTTCTCCAAAATGGCCTGGATTCTTTTTTGATATTTTTTTGGTTCCTTCTCTGAGGGCAAGTTGACACTCAATTCAATAACAAAGAGGTATTGCCCAAAGGCCATGCCATCCAAAAACGGAAATTCGTATTCAATTGTTCCGTTTGGGCCGGGGACAACCGGTATTTTTTTAACTATCTTATCCGGGAAAATGCATCGAACGGAAAAATCTTCGATAAATTCCTGAGGAAATCCTAAGGCAATTGTACATGCAATGGTTTTTTTTTCCTGATCTACTTCTTGACTCGATATAATCAGCGGTTCTCCAAATTGTTCCTCCTGTTTACCATTTTGATTATAGGCTTTCTGAAAAACCAATTTCCCTGCCTCGTCATACCAGGAATGCACTTTTACAGCGTTTGTCGGATAATACTCCACAGCCAGGCCGTTTTTTTTTCCATGATGAAAGTGGAAAAAAGACTGGAGCTGACCATCCGGGAAATAAGACTCGACCCTGCCTTCCGTATCGCCATTAACTTTCACACCCTTTTGCTGGACCGCGCCATCCGGAAAATACCATAAAAAATGACCTTCCGGAATTCCATCCTGATAAAAATGAATGGATTGTACGGCCCCGGTTTCAAAATAGGTAAAATACCGCCCATCCATCAATCCATCTGCATACTGAATCTCTCGAATTAGATTCCCAGATTCGCCATATTCATATAGATTTCCATCCAATTGCAGGTTTTCATTCATTTGGTTGATGGAATAAATTTGACCGTCCGGATAAAAAAAGCAGATCTCTGTAGTGGTAGGCTTTGGCGCCGTACTTGAACATGCAGCGAACGAAACTGCGATTGCGAAAGATGTTATCAAATTAATTATTCGCATTCAGATTTAAAAAAGGTATAAGTACCGAGTCCTTCCTCTTTACTCCACCTGCTGACCATTAATCCGTTCGGGGTAATTACTGCACCCTGGTAGGAATGTTCTAAGTTCATCCGTGTTTCACTGATTTTTTGTAAATCACTGTTCATGATGCATAAATACAGGTATCCCCTCCTCCCCTCATTCGGATTGCCGGGATAAGGTCCGTAATGGAATCGGTAATAGCAGTCCCTGAAAGGGTCATATTGGACGGCCCTGAACTCAGGGTTCATGCTTAAATTCGTCAATTCAGCTTGTATCCTGTCCTCCCCCGGTTGTGCAATCAAAGGAGCAACAATATTGGGTGTAAACCAAGAGGGGCAGTCATATTCCGTTATTTTTCCGGATTCTTTATCAAAAATATAAAATTTTGAATAGATTTTGAAATTATAAATGATCCGGTCGTCCAGGAAAGTAATATTGGGTTGATCCAGCACATAAATATTTTTCTGATAATCTTCTGGAAAATAAATCGGCAATGAAGTGAAAGTCGAATCATTTAGATTGAATCTGCCGCAAATAGGATGTTTATAAAAAGCGGGATCGTATTTATCCGTTTTAATATTGATCAAGCCAAAATAAAGGCTGTTCTCATCATCGTCATAGTAGAGCGGTATATCATTCGAAATCGTATTAGCAAAGTTCAATTCTCCAAAATCAATTCCACGGACGGTTAAACTCCCCAATTCAGGCCGATTGATATTCCAATATCGGCGGATTTTACCTTCTTTATTCATCAGAAACAATCTGAATTGGGAAAAAATAAAAATGGAGTCGAGGTTATGCACATAAAAACCATGTGGTTCGGAAACGATTAAAGGACCTTCTTTGGGATAAACAACAAGTACATAAGGTTTTCGACTTTTGATATCTATACATTCCAATTGCCCGGATTGCCGATTCAAGCCGATGTAGTAAGAAACGCTATCCAACTCCTTCCACTGTGCCCACCTATGGCGCCACTTCATATTGTTTTCCAATTGGACAACTATCTCCGCAGTGCTGTCAATCTGACAATAATTTTCCTCTTGTCCACTTTTTGTATCGTCCTTACACCCTACACCAATTATCTGATAAATAAGGCAAAAAATCACAATCGGGTGAATAAGATTAAACTTGAATGGAGAATAGCCTTTCATGATAGGTCAAAACAGGTATCTTAAAATAGTTTCCTGCAATAGCTCAGAACCCACAGCATAAGAGCAATGGATTTTGAACTATTAAAATTCATACCGCTACAGCCCCCAGCATTCATCACAAGGATTGTAGGTTTGACATGATGTTCCTAACGTAAAGCAACCTGGACAGGAGTATGGAAATTCCGGATCTTCTGTGCAGTCAACATAAGTAACTGCAAAAACATAATTCCCACCGCCACCGCCATCTGCATTAACATTCGGAACCGGATTAAATAAAAACACTCCAAGACATACTAGTGGAAGCCTCCAAAAGTTTTTAGATTTATTTCCCGGATAAAAACCAGGGGAAAGGCCCTTTTTTAGGCTACGAATTTCTGGAGGCTTCCACTAGAAATACTGCCATTAAATTAAATCTTCTCTTTTGCATAGCTCTATAATTTTAGGAGTAAAAAATATTTGCAATAATAATAATAATAATAGCCAAAAGCAAATATTTTATTAATTTTAACACTAATTCGGAGTATTACACAAATAACAATCGGGCGAGATGCTCATACGAGCTTGTTTGGACTTTAGTAACTGGTCTGCAAATGTCAATTTTCGGCATAACGACCAAAATTCCAACAAGCTCGTAAAACCATTTTTGGAAATTGCACGGAATTGAATTAAATTTGGGATTTACACACCACTTGAAGTCTATGTTCATACTTCCCAAAACCGCCCGTCCAAAATCCCGGCATGACGGACACCTTCGGGGTGTCCCACACCACACTACTGGACATTTTTGCAAAAAAGGCAAAGACGGGGAGAGAGAGGGAGAGGGTGAAGGCAATGCTTTTCACCCTCCCTCCCACTCTCCAAGTCCCCCACTCTGCCCATTTTGTCCAGTAGTATGGTCCCACACCTAAAAAGCCCGCTAAAAAGCGTCCCATGCTGAAATTCCTCCTCCTCCGCCCCATCGCCGTGATCATGGTCACGGTCGGCCTTTGCATCCTGGGGGTCGTCGGCGCCCGCTTGTTGCCCGTTTCGTTGCTGCCGGACGTAGCCATTCCGCGCATCACCGTACAACTGGAATACCCCGGCCGGTCGGCCCGCGAGATCGAGGAAAGCGTCGTCAGGCCCCTCCGCAACGGCCTCCTCCAGGTGGGCAAGCTCCGCGATATCCGCAGCAGCGCCCGCAACGGCAGCGCCTCCATCGCCCTCGAATTCGCTTACGGCGTCCATACCAACCTGGTCTTCATCGAGGTCAATGAGAAGATCGACCAGATGACCGGCCAGCTGCCGCGCGACCTCGCCCGCCCGCGCGTGGTCAAGGCCAATATTTCCGATCTGCCCGTATTTTACCTGAGCGTCATCCCCAGTCGCGACGCGGAAATGCTGCAACTGAGCGAGTTCGCCCGCTCCGTGCTCAAACGCCGCATCGAACAACTCCCCGAAGTGGCCTTCGCCGACCTCACCGGCCTGGCCGAACCCGAAATTCTAATTCAGCCCGACTACCGCCGCCTGGAAGCCCTCAACCTCACCGAACAGGACCTCGCCCGGGTGCTCGAAGAGAACAACCTCCAACTCGGCGGTATCCTGCTTCAGGACGGCCACTACCAATACGCCATCCGCTTCTCGTCGCGTCTGCAAAGCCTCGACGACATCCGCAACCTCCCCCTGAAAGCCGGCGAACGCCTGATCAACCTGGGTGAACTGGCCACGGTGGAATTGCAGGCAGCCCCGGCCCGCGGCAGCTTCCGCTACAACGGCCGCCCCGCTCTGGCCATGACCATCCGCAAACAGGCCGATGCCAGCCTGTTCGCCCTGCAGGACTCCTTCCGCGACCTGCTCGGCAACCTCCGCAAGGAATACTCCGACCTGTCCTTTGAGGTATCCAACGACCAGACCGAATTGCTCACCGTTTCCATCAAAAACCTGCTGACCAGCCTGGGTTACGGCGCTTTGTTCGCCTTCCTGATCCTTTTTCTTTTCTTCCGCGAATGGCGCACACCAGCCCTGATCAGCATGGTAGTGCCCGTGTCGCTGGTCATCGCTTTTTTCGGTTTGTACCTGGCCGGCATTTCGGTCAATACCATTTCGCTGGCCGGCCTCATTCTGGGCGTGGGTCTGATGATCGACAATTCCATCATCGTCATTGAAAATATCCGGCAGCAACTGCGCCTTGGCTTGTCGCCGCTGGAAGCCTGTGCGCAAGGAGCCGATGAAGTGATCCGCCCGCTCATCAGTTCCGCCCTTACGACCTGTTCGGTTTTTCTGCCGTTGGTGTTTCTGAGCGGTCTGGCGGGTGCTTTGTTCTACGACCAGGCGGTGTCCATCACCATTGCGCTGGGTGCGTCCCTGCTGGTGGCTTACGCCCTTTTGCCGGTCCTGGTCCGCCTGATGAGCCGGCGATTGACCGGAAAGATCGCGCCGGAAAATGACACCTGGCTGGCATCCGCCCAGACCGGCCGGTTTGCCCGTTCGGTGGATTGGGTGATGCGGTACCGATACCCGTTTCTGGCCGCAGTAACCCTGCTGGCCGCGGGAGCGTTTGTGCTGCTCAACCGGTTGCCGAAAGAACAATTCCCGAAACTCACCCGGCAGGCATTGGAACTGGCCGTCGACTGGAACGAAAATATCAGCCTCACAGAGAATGAAGCCCGCATCGGCGACCTGCTCCGCGAATCAGGCGGCCAGGTGGTCACCAGCCTGTCCTTTGCCGGTGAGCAGCAATTTCTGCTGGAAGAGGAAACGCCGTCTATCAACGAAGCCCGCTTGTTCCTTTATCCGCCGGAGGAGGTAACAGTGGAAGCGCTCGGCAATCGCCTTTCAACATGGCTCAACAACCGGTATGCCGCAGCGACCTTTACCGCAAATCCCATCAAAAACCTGTTCGACCAGGTATTCGGACAGGATCAACCCGACCTCGTTATCCGGCTGCAGTCGCTGGGCAATAACCAGACACCGGCGCCCGAAGCCGTAGCCCCCCTGACGGAAATCTTGATGAAAGAAGGATTGCAACCGGCCGTGCCTTCGGTTGAAACCCAGTACGCCATCCGCATCCTGCAGGATAAAGCCATCCTTTACAACGTATCTCAGCGCAGGATCTTCGACCGGCTCAGGGCCCTGTTCAATGCCAACCGCGTAGTTTCCCTGGAAACCGGCGCACAGGCCATCCCGGTGGTTTTGGGCGGCGATAATCCGTTCTTTTTCAAAGCTATCAATGAGGCGGGCGTGGAAAACAATGCCGGCAACAAACTCCCCCTTTCTTATTTTGTCGAAATCTCAAAAGAAGGCGGGTATAAGAACATTAACGGCGACCAGACCGGGGAAGCCTACGAAATAGCCCTGGGAAAATACCGGCCCGGCGTGGAGGAGGAAGTCCGAGGTTGGGTGGCCGCACAACAGAATCTGGGCGTTCGTTTCACCGGACAGATCTTTACCGACCGGAACACCATCCGCGAACTGACGGCCGTTTTCGCCGTAGCGCTTGCGCTGTTGTACCTGATCCTCGCTGCGCAGTTCGAATCGCTGATCCTGCCGGTTGTCGTCCTTCTGGCGGTCCCGCTGGGCGCGGCCGGGTCCATTGCGTTGCTATGGATTTCCGGTCAAAGTCTTAACCTGGTGTCCCTGATCGGCATGACGGTGATGAGCGGCATTGTCGTCAATGACGCCATCCTGAAGGTGGACATGATCAAGCGATTGCGCGGGCAGCAATACAGCCTTGAAGAAGCCATCCATGGCGCCGGCTACCGGCGGATCCGCCCGATCCTGATGACTACGCTGACCACTGTACTGGCGCTGGCGCCGGTATTGTTCTCATCCGGACTGGGTTCGGAATTGCAATGGCCGCTGGCCTGGGCCGTGATCGGCGGCCTGACGATAGGCACCCTGAGCAGTTTGTATGTTATTCCGGCAATTTATCGTGCAGTCGGCGATTTCCGGCCCGGGAAATAGGTTATTTGATAAAGGTTCCTTTTTGGGGTCAATGCCAAAAAAGGGACAAAAACCAGAAGCAACGATCAGAAAACCAATACCTTATCAATCCAAAAATCAAACGCAACCAATGATTTTGAAAGTCAAGAAGCAACGGGAAGTTGCCCCTTAACACCACACAAAAACCCAAACGCAACGCCTTACGGACGCTCGTCAATTATCAAAAACCTCCTTAACGGAGACGGCGCGGGCGGCCGGACAGCAGTGACCGAATATTCGCGAGCTTGGTC
>CALMYQ010000271.1 GCA_937873655.1 uncultured Lewinella sp.
GGTGCCACGCCGTCGCTCTTGAGGAGCTTTGGCGGACGGTGCCACGCCGTCGCTCTTGAGGAGCTTTGGCGGACGGTGCCACGCCGTCGCTCCCGGGGAGCTTTGGCGGACGGAGGAGGCTGCCACGCTGAGGCGTGGTGGATGCTGGTGGCTGGATGCTGGATGCTTGGCTGGATACTGGATGCTGGATACTGGATACTTGGCTGGATGCTGGTGGCTGGATACTGGATATCGGGGGCTTACGACTTACCACTACGACTAAAGACTCATGACTGGCTCAAAACTAAAATGCATTGCGGTTGACGATGAGAGCATGGCCCGGAAGCTGCTGGAGGAGTACATCCGCCAGTTGCCCTTCCTTGAACTGGTACGGACCTGCAAGAATGCGTTTGAAGCGATGGAAGCCCTGCAGGAAGAAAAGATCGACCTGATGTTCCTGGACATCCAGATGCCGGGGATGTTGGGCACCAAATTCCTGGCCGGCCTGACGCAGAAACCGCTGGTCATCTTTGTCACTGCCTACTCGGATTACGCGGTGGAAAGCTACGACCTCGAGGTAGTGGACTACCTGATGAAACCGGTGAGCCAGGAGCGATTTACCAAGGCCGCATACAAGGCCCTGGAGGACTGGAAACAGAAAAACCCCGCGACTGCCCAACCGGCGCCCCCACCCCTGGAATCCAATCCTGAATTCTTTTTTGTCAATGTGGAATACGCCCTGGTCAGGGTCAATATTCGGGAGATCACCCATATCGAGGCTATGAAGGATTACGTCAAGATCTTCCTGAACAGCGCCCCGAAGCCCGTACTGACCAAGTCGTCGTTGAAAGGAATAGAAGAGAAATTACCGGCAAAAGGGTTCATGCGGGTGCACAAATCCTATATCGTTGCCCTCGACAAGATCGAATCCATCCGGAACAATCAGATCAGCATCGGCCGCCACGAGATCCCCGTGAGCGAATCCAACCGCGAGGAGCTGCTGCGCTGGCTGAACGACGGCCGCCCGTAGGGGCAACCCTTGTGGTTGCCCCTACAGAGCCACCAGATGCTCCGCCCGGTGCGACACCGGAAAATTACAGGAATTTGCAATAAAACACAACGCATTGGCCTCCCGGTGCAGGGATTCCGCCAATGCCAGTTTGTCGGGTTCCAGCATGGTGACGACGGGTTGCAGGATCACGGCTGAAAAACGCCCGCCGCCGTTGTCCGTTTCGATCATGGTACCGGTGGCGCGGTCGATGTAATCCACCACGGTGATCCCGTTCACGGCGCAGAGGTGCAGGTACCAGAGCATATGGCAGGAGGATAAGGAGGCCACCAGCATTTCCTCGGGATTGTACCGGGTTTTGTCCCCGCGAAAGGCCGGATCGGACGAACCCGGGATCTCCGGCTTGCCGTCCGCCTGAATGACATGGGCGCGCTCATAGGACCGGTAGCTTTTTGTCCCTTCTCCCGTGTTGCCCGTCCATTTCATGGTCAGGCTGTAATGGTGGGTTTTGTGCATCTTTCTATTATTTTGACGGAATTTCTGTTTATACTTGTTGCCAAATCGCAAGTCAAGATTAAGCAGTTTTTCCGGTTTGAAAAATAACCCTATGGCAATTTTTATACCAACCAACTTTAACAACATGAACAGCCAACGCCCTTTATCCTGCCCGCAGGTATTCCTGATGCCAATTCTCCTGCTGGCCTTTCTCGCCGGTTGCGCTCCGAAACAACCGGAATCCCACACGACCTGGGAAGTTTACGGCGGCAGTAAAGCGAATATCAGGTACTCGTCTCTCCGGCAGGTCGATACGACCAATGTCGCGCAGCTCAAGGTGTTGTGGACCTACCATACCGGCGACAGCGACAGCTCCAGGACCCAGATCCAGGTCAACCCCATCATTGCCGACGGCGTCCTGTTCGGCGTTTCGCCCAAACTCAAGCTCTTTGCGCTGGATGCGGCTACCGGCGCCGAAAAATGGGTATTCGACCCGCTCACCGATTCTCCGGCCGATACGCGGGGCGGCTATTTTTCCATGAACATCTGCCGCGGCGTTACCCTTTTCCGGGATTCAACCGGCGAAAAGCGGATCTTTTACGGCGCAGGCCCCTATCTGTACTGCATCAACGCCCAAACCGGCAAGATGATTCCCGGATTCGGACCCGACGGCCGCATTGACCTCCACGACGGGCTGGGCCGGGATGTTTCCGAGCTCTTTGTGGCCAATACCACGCCGGGCGTCGTTTACAAGGATATGATCATCATCGGCATGCGGGTGGATGAATCCGCGGCCGCAGCGCCGGGCCATGTCCGGGCATACGACGTACATACCGGCGAATTGCGCTGGATCTTTCATACCATTCCGCAAAAGGGCGAATTCGGATATGAAAGCTGGGACGACCCTGAGGCTTACCTGCACGTCGGCGGCGCCAATTCCTGGAGCGGCCTGAGCCTGGATGAGGAAAAGGGCATCCTGTTCGTGCCCACCGGATCGGCTTCCTTCGACTTTTACGGCGGCAAACGGCTCGGCGACAACCTGTTTGCCAATTGCCTCATCGCGCTTAACGCCGACACCGGCGAACGGATCTGGCATTTCCAGACCGTCCACCACGATGTCTGGGACCGCGACCTGCCCACGGCGCCGGCCCTCGTCACCATCAAAAAGGACGGCCGCACGATCGAGGCCGTTGCCCAACCCACCAAATCGGGCTTCGTGTTCCTGTTCGACCGCACGACCGGCGATCCGGTCTACCCCATCGAAGAACGCCCCGTTCCCACGGATACCGGGCTGGACGGCGAAGTCCTGAAACCCACCCAACCCTGGCCGACCTTGCCCGAGCCGTTCGCCCGCCAAAGTGTGACGGAAGCCGACCTGAACGACCTGGTCCCGGATTCGTCCTACCAGGAACTCAAAGCGCGGTTCGCAGGCTACAAAACAGGGAATGTCTTCACTCCGCCGTCCAGGGAAGGCACCATCATCTTCCCGGGTTTTGACGGCGGCGCGGAATGGGGCGGCCCGGCTTTCGACCCGGAAACCGGCCTGCTCTACGTCAACGCCAATGAAATGCCCTGGATCCTGACCATGGTGGAGGTGAAAGAGGACGGCCCATCAGAAGAAAACAACCTGATGGCGGGCCGACGCCTGTATGCACGCAATTGCCGCTCCTGCCACGGCCCCGACCGGATGGGCGCAGGGAATGTGCCGTCCATCGCTGAGGCAAATACAAAATACGACGGTGCAGCCTTTACCACACTGGTGCGGTCAGGCGTACGCATGATGCCGGCTTTCCCGCAGCTGGACGACAAGGAACTGGCCGCCATCGCTGCTTTCGTCCTCGACGACAAGGCAGCGCAAACCAAAAAATTTGAGGGCCCTAAAGAACCCTCAAATCCATATTGGAAAATGCCCTACGGCACCACGGGTTACAACAAATTCCTGACCAAAGAGGGCTATCCCGGCATCAAACCGCCCTGGGGTACGCTCAGCGCCGTCAACCTGAACACCGGCAAGATCGAATGGAAGACCACCCTGGGCAGCTACCCCGAATTTGAGGCCAAAGGCATCCATACCGGCTCCGAAAACTACGGCGGCCCCGTGGTGACAGCCGGCGGACTGGTCTTCATCGCCGCAACCCGCGACGCCAAATTCCGGGCGTTCAATAAGCGCACGGGAGAATTGCTGTTCGAGACGGACCTGCCGGCAGCGGGTTTTGCTACACCGGCGGTCTACATGCTGAACGGCAGACAGTACATTGCCATCGCGTGCGGCGGCGGAAAGCTGGGGGTGCCGAGCGGGGATGAATATGTCGTGTTCGGGCTTTAACCTGTTAAGATCAGCTTCGAACAATTGTTAAAAAATGAATGCTGAAACTGAATTTTGGCGCGCCTTTCCCAGGCGTATTGCCGTAGCTTGGAGGGTGTAAATGTTGAATCATATGCAAATGCACAAGTTATATTTCACCCGCCTCCTCCTGTTCGTCATTTTGGGGTATTTGACCCCATCCTGTCACTCCTCCAAAGGGCCTGTTGAGCTGCAGGATTTGAACGATCAGGCCGCCTTCATGGACGACCTGTATGCCGACCTTCCGTTCGATATGCCCCGGGTAAAGGATCCTCAATTCCCCGGTTTACGGGTGAACATCACAGATTTCGGAGCCATTGGAGACGGCATGGTCAAAAACACCCGGGCTTTTGCCGACGGCATTTCCTTTAAGGACATTACCCTCCGTCACCAGGCAGGCCCCGGTCTGATCTTTTACAACACAAAAAATGTTGCGGTTGAAAAAATGGAGATCGTTACCCGTGAAGCCGGCTGGGTTCGCGTGTTGGGCGGTCATTCAACAGGCATTCACCTGGATATAAAAGGGCTGGATCGCTCGAAATGTGTGTTTGAACGGGGCGCGTCGGAAGGGGCGGTGAGTTTGGAGTAAGGTTTCAAAATGAACTTTTTGAAGAATCCACGATAAATATTCCCTAATTTCAGCCTTGCTCCCCTCCCCCTGGAAACTACAGCCACCGGGCAACGAAGCTATTGGAAAATACCATATGGCACCACGGGCTACAATAAATCCTTGAATAAAGAGGGTTACCCTGACATAAAGCTGCCCTGGGGTACGGAGTGGGGACACTTTTGTGGTGTTCGGCTTTAGATGAAAATCAGGAAAACATTTTAATTTCAAAAAGTTAGCAAAACTTAAACTAAAATGCATTGTTATTGAAAGATAAGACCTATTTTAGCGAAAATTTTGCAAAAAACAACTTTATTATGCTTATTAAGTTCTCCATTCGAAACTTTAAGACTTTCAAAGAAAGAGCCACAATATCTATGGTTGCCTCAAATTATGATAAACATACAAGAGAGGAAGATAATGTTATTGAGGATTCAAAATTCCAACTTCGGGTTTTGAAAAGTGCGGTTATCTATGGAGCAAATGCAAGCGGCAAGAGTAAGTTTTTGGAAGCCTTGATGTTTATGAAGTATTTTGTAATCACTTCCTCTAGAGAAAGTCAAAAAGGCGATCCCATTGAAGTTGAACCATTTAAACTTAATGCAGCCTCTGAAAGCGATAGCAGTGAGTTCGAAGTAATTTTTTTATACAATGAAATTGTCTACCGGTATGGTTTTGAAGTTGACAAACACAAGGTGTGTTCAGAATGGCTTTACTATAAACCGAAGACCAAAGAAATTGAAGTATTCTATAGAGATTTTCAGAAATTCGAGACTCATCAAAAAAATTTTCGAAAAGGATCCACAATCATTAAGGAGGGGCTTGTCAGGGATAATGCACTTTTAATTTCTGTAGCAGCTCAGTTTAACGATACCGCTTCAGTAAGAGTAATTGAATGGTTTAAGGGCTTAAAGACTATATCTGGTTTAAGGGAAGAAGGTTACGAAGGTTTCACAGTTAGCGAGATAATGGAGCCGACAAAAAAACAAAAAATACTTGAATTACTTACTAAGGCAGATTTGGGAATCCAAGATATTGAACCTGAAAAACTAGATACTGGCAAACTTCCGAAAGATATGCCGAAAGAATTGAAAGAGGTAATTCTAAAACAATCAAAAGAGGATGGAGCAGAGTTTTTTTCTGATATAAGCACCCTTCACAAAAAATATGATGAACATAAAAAAATGGTTGGAAGTGTAGTTTTTTCCATGAGAGATGATGAATCTTCTGGTACAAAGAAATTTTTTGCCTTAACCGGCCCAATATTGGATGTACTTGACAACGGGTATACCCTTGTGGTAGATGAGTTAGACTCTAAAGTACATCCGAATTTAGTATGTAAGATTGTCTCCTTGTTTAATTCCAAACATCAAAACCCTCGAAACGCGCAATTAATATTTAATACTCATGACACTAATTTATTAGACTCTGGCCTCTTTAGACGAGATCAGGTGTGGTTTACTGAAAAAAACAAATATGGAGAAGCCCGACTCTATTCCCTTGGTGATTTCAAATCGGATGAAGTAAGAAAAAAAGAAGCTTTTGAAGATAACTATATCAGAGGCAAATATGGTGCTGTCCCATATTTAGATCTTTTTGAGAATTTTATTTCAGATAAAAATTCAATGCTGAAATGAAAATGAAAAATAAAAAAGCAGAACAAATTGAAGCAAAAAGAAGACATAAGGAGTTCCTTAAATCAAAAAGACGCGAAGAACCTGATTTACAAAGATCTGAACCATATTTGACAGAGAAACCAACCTTTTTAATTGTCTGCGAAGGAAAAAACACTGAACCATCTTATTTTAGCAAATTCCGATTATCATCAGCAACTATAAAAACTGTTGGGGAAGGTTTCAATACTGTCACATTAGTAGAGAGGGCATTTATAATATCCCAAGAAAAAAGTTATGACCAAGTCTGGTGTGTTTTTGATAAAGATGATTTTCCCCCAGAAGATTTTAATACAGCTATTCAAATGGCTGAATCAGGCGGCATGCATGTAGCATATTCTAATCAAGCATTTGAATATTGGATTATCTTACATTTCAATGACCATCAAGGCGGAGGTATGCACAGGAATACTTATCACGGTATTTTAAACGGATTACTTAGGAGGTTTAACGTGGGGTATGATGGGTTGGGAAGCAAAATAATTACCGAAGAATTATTTGAAGTAATGGATGGAATTGATGAACAAACCAACTTGGAAAGGAAAATTCTCGCGATTCGAAGGGCAAGGAGAAATTGTGAACATTTTGATGGCTCAAATCCAGCAAATGAAGAATCATCTTCAACTGTTTTTAAAATAGTGGAAGAATTAATAAGATATCTTTAATACGGTGTTCTTTCAAATTACCTTAACACAAACCAAACAATACAATCCATGAAGAGTATCCAAAACACCATCCTCCAAATCGCCATTTCCCTCCTCACCATCCAATTCGCCGCAGCCCAGCCCACCCGCCTCCTGCGCCAGCCGGACATCCACGGCGATCGCATCGTTTTTGAATACGGCGGCGACCTGTGGACCGCAGCCAAAACCGGCGGACAGGCGCGCCACCTGACCAGCTTCCAGGGCGTGGAATCCGATCCGAAATTCTCGCCGGATGGGACCCAGATCGCCTTTACCGGCGTCTACGGCGGCAATCAGGACGTATATGTCGTACCGGCCGAAGGCGGCGAACCTCAACGCCTGACCTGGCATCCGGCGCCCGATATCGTGCGGGGCTGGAGCCCGGACGGGAAAGTGGTCTTTACGTCTCCCCGGGAAAGCGCGCCCGACGGCTCCACCAAAATGTGGCAGATCGGCTTGAATGAAACCTTCCCGCAGGCCCTGCCCATGCCGAGGGCGTATCGCGGGACCTATTCGCCCGACGGCGCCTCCTACGCCTATGAGCTGGTAGCCCCCTGGGATATCGAATGGCGCAACTACCGCGGCGGCCAGAACCGGCCCGTCTGGGTGCTCGACCTGAAGAGCCACGAGCTCAAAACCCTGCCCTGGCAAAACAGCAAAGACCAGCAACCCGTATGGCTGGGGAACAAGATCTACTTCCTCTCCGACCGGGATTTTGCCATGAACATCTACAGCTACGATACCCGGACCTCAGCACTGGAACAACTCACCACCTTTGCCGAATATGACGTCAAACAACTCGCCGGCAGCGGCAATACCCTGATTTTCGAATACGGCGGCGACCTGTACACCCTGGATCCCGCCACCAAAGCCAGCACTAAGATCTCCATAGAGGTGAAAGGCGATTTTCCCTGGCTGCAACCCCATTGGAAAGCGGCGGGTGATCTGCTCGGGAATGCATCCCTTTCCCCCGGCGCCAAACGCGTGTTGTTCGAGGCCCGCGGAGAGATCATCACTGTACCGGTTGAAAAGGGCGACCCCCGCAACCTGACCAATTCACCGGGCGCCCGCGACCACGACCCGGTCTGGTCGCCCGACGGGAAGAGCGTGGCCTGGTTCTCGGATGTGAGCGGCGAATACAGCCTGATGGTCGGCGCGCAGGACGGACTGACGCCGCCCCGGGAGATCAAGATCCCCTCCCCGACCTTTTACTACTCCCCGACCTGGTCGCCCGACGGGAAATACATCGCGTATACCGACCACCTGCAGCAGTTGTGGATGATCAACGTCTCAACCGGCAAAACGACGCTCGTGGACCAGGACCTCTTCCTGCACCCCGAACGGACGATCAACCCGGTCTGGTCGCCGGACTCCAAATGGATCGCCTATTCCCGAAGGCTGCCAAGCGAGTACCACGCCATTTTCGCCTGGTCCATCGACCAATCCAAATCGCTGCAACTCACCGACGGCCTGTCCGACGCCGTATCTCCGGCCTGGGACGCAAGCGGCAAATACCTCTATTTCCTGGCGAGCACCAACCTGGCCCTGGCCTCCGGCTGGCTCGACATGAGCTCCATCGAGCGACCCATCCGGCGGTCGGTGTACTTCATGGTCCTGAAAAAGGGGGAACCGTCGCCGCTGTTGCCGGAAAGCGATGAACCCGAAGGCGGCGCCGATGCCGAAAAGGATAAAACCCCGGATAAGGCCCCGGAAGAAAAAGCGGATGCCAAAAAAGAGCCGGCTGTCAAGGTCCAGATCGATGTGGACGGCCTCAGCCAGCGCATACTGGCCATCGATATGCCGCCGCGGGATTATGTCCTGCTCAAAACCGGCGCCGGGGGCGAGTTGTACATAGCCGAAAACGTCCAGAACCAGGACGGCGCCACATTACACAAGTTTTCCCTCAAGGACCGGAAAGGGGATAAATTCCTCTCACCGGTGAACGAATTCGCCCTTTCGCCCGACGGCACGAAATTGCTCTATCAATCCGGCGGCCAGTGGGGCGTGGTCGAAACCGCCGGCAAGCCCAATATCGGCGACGGCGCCGTGAATGTTTCCGGCGTCCAGATCCGGGTCGACCCGCGGAAGGAGTGGAAGCAGATCTTCCGGGAAGGCTGGCGCTACCAACGGGATTACCTGTATGTGAAAAATGTACACGGCGCCGACTGGAACAAGATCTACGATATGTACGCGCCGCTGGTGGATCACGCCGCTCACCGCAGCGACCTGACCTACCTGTTGGATATCCTGGGCGGTGAAGTTTCCATCGGCCATTCCTTTACCGGCGGCGGCGACAACCCTGAAGTGAAGCCCGTCCCGATCGGATTGCTGGGCGCCGACCTGGAAGTGGCCGGCAACCGGTACCGCATCCGGAAGATCTACACCGGCGAGAACTGGAACCCGGGGCTGCGCGCGCCGCTCAGCACACCGGGCGTGGACGTATCCGAAGGCGACTACCTGATCTCGGTTGACGGCAATGACCTGACAACCGCCCGGAACCCGTACAGCCTGTTCGAGAATAAAGCGAACAAGCAGGTGGTGCTCAAGGTGAGCCGGGATCCGTCCGGCGCCGGCGCGCGGCAGGTGAAGGTCGTTCCCGTGGGGAATAAAGCCGCCCTGCGCCCCTTCGCCTGGGTGGAGGGCAACCGCCGCAAGGTGGACGAACTCACCAACGGGCAGATCGCCTATGTCTGGCTGCCGAATACCGCCGAGGACGGGTACGCCTATTTCAACCGGTATTATTTCGCCCAACAACACAAGAAGGGGGTGATCCTGGATGAACGCTACAACGGCGGCGGCTACATCGCCGACTATTTCGTGGATATCCTGAACCGGCAGCTGCGCGGTTACTTCAACAACCCGGCCGGCAAACGCACGCCCTGGACCGAGCCGCTCACCGGCATCTTCGGCCCCAAGGTGATGATCATCAACGAAATGGCCGGCTCCGGCGGCGATATGCTGCCCTATATGTTCAAGGAAATGCAACTCGGCCCGCTGGTCGGCACCAAGACCTGGGGCGGCCTCGTCGGCATCTGGGATACCCCCGGTCTGATCGACGGCGGATACATAACGGCCCCACGCGGCGGCTTCTTCAACCTGGACGGGGAATGGGATGTGGAGAACAAGGGCATCACCCCCAATATCGAGGTGGAAATGACGCCGAAAGAGGTGATCATGGGCCACGACCCCCAACTGGAGCGCGCAGCAGCCGAAGCTATGCGATTGCTTAAGGAGCATCCTGTAGAATTGAAGGCGGAACCGGCAGCCCCGGTGCGGGCAATACGGCCGAAGAAGTGAGATTTCACGTGACCACAGCGGATCAGCCCCTGGTATACTCCGCTTCCATCGATGCGGCCTCCGGATCGACGGATATTCCGGCGCAACCCATTCAGAATACACAGCCGTCGATCATGGTTTCGCCCACCCAGCGGTATTTCACCCTGGAGATCAGCCCGGCAGCCATCGACTGGAAATCGGCTACTTTTTCTTCGGTAGAAGTGCTGGTTACGATAACGGTAGCTCAGGGTACGGCTTCCTCCGGTTCGGGTGTACAGCCGGAGCGTTCCTTTACCTGGAACAAAAACGAAACAGGCAGCAAATACCTGACCATTCCGACCCAGGCCGGCAACACGGTCAGTTATGAATGCAAGGTCAACTACGTGACGCCTGGCAGCGCCACCCAATCGTCGACCTTCTCCAACCACACCGACGTGACCTTCAACATCCCGGCAACGCCGACCACCAAATCATGATGGCCCGGCCGACTCTCGATACAGCGAAAACGGACCTGTTTCCCGGACTGCACGCTGCGGTTGCGGAGGCAGGCCGTTTTCGGCCGTCGGACGCCGCATCGATCCGGGAGATGCTGGCCAGGCTCAGCCAACCCTGGTTGTCAGCTCTTTCAACCGGCCGGCCGGTTGATGACAGCCTGCTGACGCCGAACGGCTATCCGCTGGAATTCAATTTTTCCAGCCATTCGGATGATGTCTGCTATACCGCCGAGCCGGGGCTTCCGGACGATTCGCCGGCGCGGAAACGGCAATATATCCGCCGGTTTGTACCAGGTTTTGATCTGCAGGATTATCCGTTGTTAAAGGAACTGTCAGGGTTCACAGACCAGCGATTCGGCCACTGGATCAGCCTGCGCCATCAGTCGGGAAAGACCGCTTGCAAGGTCTATCAGGAGGTATCCGCACCGGCCCGGCCCCACGTCAGGGCCCGGATGGATGCCATTTTTCCGGAACTTATCGGATTGATGCTCGAGCCCATGCTCATCGGGGTCATCCCGGGTAGGCCTGGTGTGATGGAATTTTACAGCCGGATGCCCGATCCTTCGCCGTCCGTGCTGCATCGCCTGCTCAAAACAGGGGATGCTGCGGGCCAGACGCCTTTTGCGACGAACTGCCTTGGTTTTCTGGCAGGACAGCCGTCTGCAACTGTTCTGAAGGGGTTAAGATTGGGCGTCAGCCTGCGGACAACGCCGGATAAAACACCAGAAATCACGCTGTTTGCACATGCAGCGCAGTTGTTTTCCGATAATCGCCGGGCAGCAGGTTCCATTCTCGGCCTGGCCGGTCAATTGGGCGGCCAAATGCCGCTTTATGAACGGCTGTCCCGGCAATTTGAAGCGGGCCCCGCCTATTATCCGGCGCATGGGATGATCAGTTTGAAATTCGATCCGCCCGGGAGGGTGGAGGTGGGCGTTGGGGTCGTGGGGAATGTAAAAGCGGGAACGTAGCTTTCGCGTAAGAAAAAAACTACTTCCCTAGTGGAAGCCTATTCCAAAATTAAGTCAAAATGGAATTTCCCGGGTAACCATACTATCGGACAAAATAAACAGCGGGAAACCTCAGATCCGATCAGTTTGGTTCCAGGGGAGTATCGTTAAATCGCTCCTGTTTTGTGCATCTTCTCCACCATATACCAGGAAAGGAGTTACTGTATCGGAGCCGGCGAGGTCGCGAAAGGCAAACAGGTTTTTAAAGAATGAGGCATCAATCGTTTTTGCCGCTTTAATCTCTATGGCTTTGATTTCAGCTCCAATTTCTTCGATCAGGTCTATTTCCCGCTTATTGCTGTCCTGCCAGAAATAAAATGCGGGAAAGGCCGCGGAATGCAATCTCTTTTTGAGCAATTCGAGGATCACCATATTTTCGAATAAAGCGCCTTTTGCAAAATGAGCGTCCAATTGATCAATGGATTGGATGTTTAAAAGAGAGCAGGCCACTCCGGTATCATAAAAATACAACTTGGGAGATTTGATGATGCGTTTGTCAAAATTCCTGTGATAGGGCGGCAATAAAAAAATAATGAAGCTGGCTTCAAGTATGCCAATCCAGGATTTAACTGTTTTCGAATCAATACCCAGAATATTTCCCAATTCCAGAAAGTTAACTATTTGCCCTGTCCTTCCTGCACAAGCAACCAGAAATTGCCGGAATAATCGCAAGTCATTTACATTGACAATCTGGCGAACATCGCGCTCTACATAGGTACTGATATAATTTGGATAAAAATTGGAAGGTTTGATCTTCTGGTTGTAAATCCTGGGGAACCCCCCCGTCAAAATAAACGCCTCCGGGGATTGCGGCGCTATTCCGGCAAGCTTAAGTTCTTCAAGTGAAAATGGCAGCAATTGCAGCAAAGCGACCCTGCCGGCCAGCGATTGGGTTATTTTTTCCAAAAGCAAAAAATGCTGGGAACCAGTAAGAATATACTCCCCAAGGCGCCCGCGCTGGTCCGTGTAATGCTTGAGATAAGGAAATAGCGTCGGAACATATTGAACTTCATCCAAAATGACGCCTCCTTGGTTTGCCTGTAAAAACCCATTCGGATCACTGGCGGCAAATTCTCTATTTTCTTCCAGTTCCAGGTTGATATACGAATAATCCGGTTTGAGGTTTTGAGCTAATGTGGTTTTACCCGATTGACGTGGCCCTGTAACGGCTATCAAGGGGTACTGCTCCAAGAGCTCCAGGGCTTTATCGGTTAGAAAACGTTCAATCATTTTATGTAAATTCGGAATTTAATTCCAAAAATACATAAAATTTTGAACTTGCAAAACGTTAAAACATGACTCATGCGAATTAGGGGTAAAAAATCCCGTAGGGATCAAATCCCGGTAGACGAATGGGTCAAACGGTGTTCAGCGTGCCGTAGGTACGCAATGTAGCGGCTCCATATTGCGTACATCTGCGGCACACCTGCCTAAAAATCCCCGTAATACACCTGCCAGCAAGCCAATCCCAGTTCGTTCCGCCACATATCCACCACCTGGTTGCGGTCGTCGAGGACGAACTCGATGAAGAATCTGTCCCGGATATGCAGGTGGAACAGCTCGCTTTTGATGATCGAGTCCTTCCTGTTGTCGTCCGCGGCCCGCATCAACAGCAGGTCGTAGCCGATACTGTATGTTTTCAGCCAGCTTTCAGTTGCCGGTCGGGCTGTATCCTTGCGGCCGGAGACCAGGATGATCCGGTGTCCGAGGTTCCGGTAGGTGGTCAGGACATGCGCAACGGGTTCGTTCAGGAGATCTTTTTCACAATCTTCCGAGTCGTAGGGGTTGCGGCCGTTGAGCAGGGCCAGGGTGCCGTCGAGGTCGCACATGACGGCGCGCGGCAGGCGCGGATCCTGCGGGGTATAGCGCTGATTTTTGGCGTAAAATTGCCGGTGCATGGTCCCGATGACCTTAGCGCCCACGGGTTTCTCCCTTTTGGCATCGCGGGCGATACATTCCTCCAGCGGCGTATCCATTTCGACGACTTCAACATCGACGTTGTCGTTGTATTTCTTGTTGAATTCCTGCACCAGTTGAAGGATGCGGGTTGCGTTGCCGGAGGCCAGGTTGGTATCGTCCACGATAACGTGTTTGCCGTCTTCCAGGGCTTTGATGATGAGCAGGTCGCGGACCTGTTTCACGAATTTTTCGTTGCCTTTGCTGAAATGCCCGTCGTCGAACATGACGCGAAGTTCGTCGCGGTTGATGCGTTTCCAGGCGTTAGGGTTTTCGGCGAGGAGTTTTTTGGCATAGGTCGATTTGCCGCTGCCCGGCAATCCCCGCATTACGATCACTTTTTTCATAAATCGTCTGTTTTATCGGCAAACGGTTTGGCAAAATCAGGCCGGATCAGCTTCCAGATGGCCGGCGCGTAATCCTTGCCGTCGAGCATGGCGAACAGCAGCGCCGGGTGGGTGCATTGCTGGAAATACAGGGCCGTTTCCTTGCGGTTGCCGAGCACCTTGAATTCGGCGCGGGCCCGGTCTTCCACGTTCCGAAAGGCGGCGTGAAGGTCCTCATTCGTTTTGCGGACCCATTGATAAAATTCGTCCGGCACCCGGTCCAGGATCTCATCCAGCGATTGGCCTTCCTTGAGGTATTCCCAAATGCTGAGGCTGGAAACCTGGGTGATGATCCGGTGGATGCGGACGTATTCATCGAATTTTATCTTGTATCGCAAACCGCTTTCAAACCGCACCACAAACCCTTCCCGGTTTCCTTCCGCCCGTTCTTTCAACACATGGACATCGCGTACGCCGTGGTAGCGCCGAACCGGGGTAAATCCCGGATTCTCCGCCGCCACTTCCTTTCCCGAACGGGTATCCACTACGGCCAGCAACACCAGATCCTCCATTTCACCGTAATCGACAACGATCCGGTTTTCGGGGTAGATGATCTCAAAAAGATAGGTCTTGGTCTTATCCAGTTCGTTCAGCAAATGGTTGTACCTGCGCCGGAGGATGGCCGTCCCCTTCGCGGCCTGCTCGCTGGTAAAGGACCCGCGCGTAGCGATGAAGGCTTCGCCGTGGAGCCAGTAGAGGATTCCCAGAGAACCGTCCATCTTTTCGAAAACCTCGAAAGGTTCGTTCGGTATGGCCTGCCCCGTGGTTTCACCCAGGTTGAAAAACTTTTTGAACGGCCGCGCCACCGGTTCCAGGTCCCCGTCCAGGATAAGGCCCCGGCATTGCAGGGTGATCGCATTCCATTCGCGTTCATACTGGGTTTTGGCGGTATAATTGTAGATGTAGAACTCCGCCTCCGGGTGGCGCTGCACCTGAAGGTATCCGTCGTTGATCAGATCTTGGAGTTCTTTTGGATTGAACATTTTTTTTGAGGAATCGAGGAATTGAGGAACCGAGGAACCGATTCCTCAGTTCCTCGATTCTTCAGTTCCTCAGTTAATGCGGTACAAAAATCTGCTTCAATTGTCCGACAAGGTCGCCGCCGCCGGCTACCGAGATGTTGCTGATCTTTTCGGCGATCTTCTCCACATACTCCATCTCTTTCAGTTTGAAGAGCATGGCGTTTTCTTCCATCAGCTTGGCGGTGTTCAACAAGCTCCGGGTAGAGGCGGTTTCCTCGCGCCGGGTGATGATATTGGCCTGGGCTTTTTTCTCGGCCACCAGCACCTGGTTCATGATCTCCTTGATCTCACCCGGCAGGATGATATCCCTGATTCCGCAGGATACGACTTCCACCCCCAGCTTTTCAGCGGCGGGCCGGACGGCTTCCAATACCTTGGCGCCGACGGACCCCTTGCGCTCCAGCAATTCGTCCAGGGTCAGTTCGCCGACAAACTCCCGCAAGGCCAATTGCAGGGCAAGATACAACTGCTTATCGTAATCGCGGGCCTCGGAATAGGCTTTTACGAAGTCCAGCATTTTATACTGTGCGTGAAAGTTGATCCGCAGAGCGGCCTTGTCGCGGGTCAGCAATTCCTGGCCGGACACTTCCAACTGGAGTTGCCGCATATCCGACTTGACCACCTGCACGGGTTCACCGTTTTTCCAAAAATGGTAGGTGCCTGGTTCCAGCACGCGGTCCAGTTGCCGGTTGATGAACAAAAGCCCTTTTTCGTATGGTTCCACAATAAAGGACCGTACGAAAGGCCCCATTTCCATTCGCTCCAGGATCGTCCGGTCGACCGGTTCGGTTATCCAGATCTTGGATCGGTCGGCCCGGATGAACTCCCGCCGGATCGGCCCCTTCCAATAGGCGTACTGGCCCGGGGGCAGCACACCGCGGAAAACGCCTTTTTCGAACTGGAGGATGATCTCGTGTTCCGGCACATCGATCACATCCAGCATGGAAGCCAATTGGCGGTTCTCCAACAGAATGCTGAGATCAACAGGCGGTACGAAGGGTTTAGTCATATCGCAGATCAGGGTCTGCTCGCCAAACCAGGTCCAGTGCGGGCCGCTGGTCAGGATGCGTTCCAGGGCGCCGTTCTTCATGACCAGTGCGACCTGCCAGGGATTCAAAACTAACCTTTTCATGGTCAACAAATTACAGAGGTTTTACAATTTAGTTGGTAGAAAACAGGCGCCGTTGTCTATCGGGTTGGGGCGGAAAACGGGGCCCCGAACTGAAGTACCGTCCCCGAACTGAAGTTCGGGGGAAGTCAGAACTGAAGTTCACCGTTTTGCTAGGCTCCTCCGCGATTGGGTCAACCGCTGCACCTTTGGAGGTTGTCCGGTCGGGGGGTCCGAAGACCGCGAACGCAGACCAGCGGTATATCCCGGGACAACGGGACCTGTTTTCAAGGGTGGGCATTTTTAGGGAAGTTACCCGCTTCCATCATGGATTAAATGTCCATTGCTCTAACCAACTGAGCTAACCCCTCGAAAAGGGTGCGGGAATCGAACCCGCGACTCATGGAACCGCTGTTCTGCCAGTTGAACTATCCCGGTTGGCCGGGAGGAGGAATCGAACCTCCATTTACGGTGTGAGGGCAGTGATCGGCTTTCGCCGAACAAGGACAGCATATTGCATCCCTACCGGGGCAATACTGCGGGGCTTTCGGGAAACCCTCGCCAGGTTCGCTTGCCGGGAGGTTTGCCTGGCTCCCGGAAAGCGGCCGTGATATAGGTTCCGGACGGTATCCGGCGTGATTGATCGTCTCTTTTGACAAAACAAAGATGCGCATCGTACTACGCAATCAATTTGCGCAGTTGAAATTATTTTTCAAAATTTTCAAAAAACAGATCAGGCCCGGTTGGTCAATACCTCGTAAAAGGCACAACAAATTCATTTTAATTCACTGTATTTCAATGAAATAAATCTTTATTGGTATTGCAAAATGTATACGGTTGATTTTCCTGATCGCTGAATAAATCCCAAATTAAATTATTTGGTTCCCGGCGTCGGGTGTTTTTACTGCGCAATGGATTTGCGTATATTGCATCGTTTACCCAAAACCCGCATCATGTCCGTCAACAAACTCGCATTGCTCCGTTATAAAGTGATCGATCAATGCCTTCAGAACCATTACCGGAAATGGACGCTGGAAGACCTGATAAAGGCCGTATCCGATGCCCTGTACGAATACGAAGGCATCCGGGACGGCGTCGGCAAACGCACCCTTCAACTGGATATACAGAATATGCGCAGCGATAAGCTCGGCTACAACGCCCCGATTGTCGTCACCGACCGGAAATTTTACAGCTACGCCGACAAGCAATACAGCATTACCAACAGTCCGATCTCAGGGCACGACCTGAACAAGCTCAACGAGGTGCTGGTTTTCCTGCGGCAGTTCAGCGGTTTCGGTCATTTTCGCGAACTGGCGGAGATGACCGCCCGCCTCGAAGACAACATCTACCGCCGCAAACACAACGGCCAATCATTTATCGATCTGGAGAAAAACGAGTTGCTGAAAGGATTGGAATACATCCAACCCATCCACGAGGCCATCCTGAACCGGCAAACCTTGCTGGTCTCCTACCAATCATTCAAGGCCAGGCAGCCTGCGGAAGTCATTTTTTACCCCTACCTGCTGAAAGAATACCGAAACCGGTGGTTTATACTGGGTGAACGCAAAAAAGAATCAGGGCTGGTCAATTTCGCGCTCGACCGCATCGAAGGCCTCAGTCCGCTGCCCGGCGAGGCATACAGGGAAAGCCCGGTCCCGGATATCCACCATTATTACAAGGATGTGATCGGTGTAACCAAGTCCCAGGGGCAGCGCCCGGTAAAGGTCACCCTTGAGATCAATGCGCAACACGCACCCTATATCCGCACTAAACCGATGCATCCCAGCCAGGAGATCCTGGATTCCGGACCGGATCGCATGGTCTTCACTATTGAGGTCATTCTGAACTTTGAACTGGAGCGCGAGATCCTCGGATTCGGTGAAAATATCCGTGTATTGGGGCCTGGAATGCTGGTGAAGCGGATCGGGGAGCGGCTGCGGCGCGCGGTGGAGGGGTATTATACTGCGCTGAAATAGGTTTTGTGCATTGAGGGCAGGTTTCCCTTTTTAGGGGTCAGGGGCGGGCGCGGGCAAATGCACAAAACCTATTGCCGTTGAGTATAGCGGGGAGTAAGGGCGTGAGAGCTTTGCAAAATGACCGATAGTCTGATTTCGGACTTAATGAGTAATCCGCAACCGCGCCAAAAAACCCAACTGTAAATAAATAATAATTGGCAAATAAAAATGTTGTCATTATTTAATATTACACATTTTTTATTTTTCGAAAAAAATGTTAAATTTCTGCAAAAATTTGCATATTATTTTTCTTGAACTTACTTTTAACTCTGTTCATATAATTCAATAACCAAAACTCTGGCAGTTATGAAAAAACCCTCTTTAATCTGGCGCTTTATTGCCGTATCATTTCTTTGCTTGCCTTTTGCCGTTAAAGCTGATAACAACGGTAATTATCCCTTGGAATGCCGTGGACAATGTGCCTCCAATTGTATTAGCTGGTATATCAATTACAGTGATAACTGTGATTGTATTATTGACGAATTTATCTCCATCCATTATATGGGTATGGTTGGCGGCATCCCATTTTTACAAATTAATACCCACGAAACACAACCCGGATGGGTTGGGCTGAATGCCATCGCGTTAGGATGCGATTGTGTGCCTTGCAGTTAAAATTATCCGTTTATTTTGATCCTGATGATCATTTTATCAAAGTGCTCCACTTTGAACAAAAAAGCCTGATCGTTTTATTAATTTCTAAAATAAAATATCCGTTATGAAAAATTTGAAGCATACGGCAGGTATAATATTTATTACTATTTTATATTCATGCGCTTCCAATCAGACCATGGAAGAACTGAACAATAAAGAGAATTCTTTCCTTCAAGGCGGCGAACCAAAAACCGGGGCAGGTTCTGCCACGTCTGTCAGGACAGATCCAGATGACCTGAGGTATCAGCTGACGATCTCGGACGGGCGGTTTTATGACCCTGTATTTACTGGAAGGGTGTTATCGTATATGAATAGGTTCACATATCACAAGCCGGAAGAAAACTGGCTGCAAATGCACAAAGTGATTGAAGAAGCCCTAGGAGCATTAGACGAGCAATTACCAATTGAAGCCGCTCTAACCAATACGGAGAGTATCGTTTTTGTTTTTCTTGATAAATACGTAAATAAGGTTCCGATTTCCGTGAAATCTGCCGAAGTAACAAGGTTTTATCTTGAAAAATTGCAAAAATTAAATTCAAAAGCCGAATTGGGCGTCGTCATTTTTTCATACTCCAGAATAAAAAAATATCTGACCCCTCCGGAAGTTCAGTTCATGGATGACTATTATGATTTTTTGGCAGAATCCGTAATTGATGATCCAAAGTCTCTCCCATTAGCCCAGGAGTGGGCAAAAAATGCAAAACAATTGTTACATAATAAAGAATAAACGCTGGGATGCAGCATGCCAGGCAATTACTCATTCCAGGCATGCTGCAAGCGCTTAATATTAACATAAGACAAACCATGAAAATTGCGAAAATAAACCGGTTTGCGTTCCTGCTGTTGCTGCCCGTTGTTTTTTGCCATCAACTATCCGGTCAAAGTTCCCTGAACCAGGATTTGATCCGGAAAATCGCAAACGACACCTTGTATCACCAGTTGAGCAAAGCAAAAATAGATCTGCAGCTTGCCGCGATGAGGGACGAATTCGATGCGCAGGCCGCCATCGCTTTTCTCGATCAACTGGAAAAACCCTATTCCATCTGCGATCTGCCGGATGAACAACTGGCGTCTATCCGCGGCGGGTTGGTGTTCAAAAAAATCGACTGTGCCCGGTCAACGGCTTTTCGGAACCTGATCGGGCGGTATCCGGAATATGCCGAATCCACCCGCGCCGACCGGTTGGCTATGTACGAAATCTATATGCAGCATCACCAGATGACCGAATTCAAGCGCGAACTAACCGCCATTATGCAGGAAAGGCAAAAAGCCGGCAATTAACCTTTACATTTTGCATTAACCCTTTTACATTTTGCATTTTACCCTTCCACTTCTCCGCATCCGTTGAACGCCGCAAAATCCGCGAGCTTTTCCCGAAAAGGACGCCGGATATCCTTTTGCCGCACACCCGGTTCCCATACCAGATTACGCACCAGCAGTTTTCCTGATTTTCGCTCCGCTTTCAGGTCTATCTGCCCGACGAACCGGTCGCCATACAGCATGGGCAGGCAAAAATAGCCGTTGACCCGCTTATCGGCCGGTACGTAGCATTCCAGCGTATAATTGAAGCCGAACAGTTCCTCGGTCCGCTTGCGCTGAATGAGGAGGTTGTCGAACGGGGAAAGGATATGAAACAGGTCCGGTTGCGGGCGATTATGCGCCATAAAATCTTCCCATAACGGCGTCAGGGCGTAGTACGGTTCCTTTTCCCGGGTTTCGACGGTCACCTCAGTAAGCTTTCCCGCTTTGACCTGTTGCCGGATCAGGGTACGGAGTTTTTTCCGGTCGATCCGGAGCAGGTAGCCGATCTCGCGCTCCTTCATCAGCCCGTGGGCGGTGAGGTCGCGGTCGATGAGGTGAGTGAGGTATTCTTCCTCGGTCGGGGGTGTCTGATCGGTGCCTTCCGGCAGGATGCGCTCCGGCAGGTCCAGCACTTTCTGAAAGCCGCGCCGGTGGCTTGTCATTAACCGTCCTGACATGAACAACTCCCGGAGGGCCTGGTTGACGGGGTGTTGCACCCACATCTCGCGCGGTTGCCGCTCCTCGTCCTTCTCAAAATCGCGGGACATGAGCGGGCCTTCCGCCCGGATCCGGTCGAGGATAAATTGCATCGACTCGGGGTCCTTCTCATAACTCCAGAATTTTTCACCGGCCGCGATCCGGTTCTTTTTCACGAGGCTGTACCGGTAATCGCGCATGGGCAGATAGGAAGCGGCGTGGGCCCAATACTCAAACACCTTTCGCTCCTGCTCTTCGAGTATGCTGAGGTGTTCGGGGCGGTATCCGGTCAGGCGGCTCCAGAATACATGGTGGTGCGCCCGCTCGACAACGGAGATGGTATCGATCTGCACGTAGCCGAGTTGTTCGATGACCTGACGGGCGCCGGTATGGTCGGCGGGGAGGTTGTTGCCGGCGAGCAATTGCTGGTGGAGGAGGAAGGCACGGGCGGCGGACAGGGTGGTTTTTTGCATAAAACGAGCTGAATTTTGATTATCCTGCATGCCGGTTGTAAAGATAAAAATTGTTCGTGAAAACGTTGAAAAATAAGGGATTTAACTGAACACCAAATAAAATAACGAATAAATAATTTTGCAATATTTGACATTTACCCTATTTTTATCCCATTGCAGGGAAATAAACCGAGATGACTTTCAAGATAATACCGTGGAAAGCGTTGCTCACGCTTTTAGTGATAACCCTATTTTTGCTTATTGCAAATATCACTGTGGACACTATCCGGCTTGAAACCGGCGGCGACGGCCGGTGGGAACTGATCCGGAAATTTTTTGATTTCAACAACGAAAAAGGGATACCTACCCTTTACTCTGTTCTCCTCCTCTTCAGTTCGGCCCTGATCCTTTTCCTGGTGGGGCTTTCCAAGCGGAAAACAGGTGATAGCCCCCGCTATTGGTACGGCTTGTCCTTCATTTTCCTATTCCTGTCGGTCGACGAATTTGTCGAGATCCATGAGCACCTGATCGGCATTACGGCCCGGTATTTCCATACTTCGGGGTTCCTGTATTTCGCCTGGATCATCCCATACGGGCTGCTGTTCATCATTTTCTCTTTTTTGTACCTCCGTTTTTTACTGAGCCTTCCGCGAAAGGTCATGTGGCTCTTCATCGCTGCCGGAACGATCTATGTGACCGGCGCCATAGGCTTCGAATCCGTGGGCGGCTGGTACATCGAAAAGCACGGAGAGGAGAACGCCGTTTATTGCGTACTGTATACCTGCGAGGAGCTGTTCGAAATGCTGGGTATCGACCTGTTCATCTATGCATTGCTGACCTACGTGGTGGGCCAATTCCCTTATTTTTCCATTATCGTTCGGGAAAAACCGGTTTCGCAGGTGTCGGCGGCTTCTTCCTGATCCGCCGCAGGATCGATCATTCCAGGCACTTCAGCAGCCATTCTTTTTCCGTCAGGATCTTTTCACTTTCAATGTGTTGTCGCATTGATTGGCGGGCGGCCGCATCATTCGGCCGGAGAGCCAGCAATTTTCGGGTATACCGGATCAGGTGCCGGTAATTGGCGCGATGGTAACCCAGCTCGGGTTTGCGAAGCAGGTAGTTCTGGAAGGCGTCCAGATGGCTTTGCAGGGCGTCAAATTCTTCCAGCTCGAAGTAGATTTTCAACAGCAGGGTCCTTGCGCCCAGGTTGAGCAAGGGGTCATGGTAATTTGATCGCTGAAGGAGCGAAACGGCTTCGTCATACCGGCGCCGGCAGTATGCAATCTTGGCCCGGTTAAAGCTTTCCATCCGTTCCCGGAACCGACGGTCGAGGCGGGAGGTCCATTCCTGAATAAAAACCTCCGCCCAGTCCGCCTGGTCGATCTGCAGGGCTACCGACACGATATTGTGGTAGGTGAAACGGGACAGTTGCCCGTCCTGGAGGAGGTATTCATGCTTAAGGCCGTCCCGGTAAAAATCCATGATATCGTGGAAATAAGATAGCTGGCCGTCATTCACCCTGCGGACACCGTAATTGATGGCCAACAGGTATAGGTCTTGTACCTCACCCGGTGGGAAAACCCCGCCGTAGGCCAGCAGCAGCGCCTTGAAAGCCTGAAAGTAACGTTCTTCGTCCGGGTGACGCAGCATCCGGATGCCGTGCCAGTAAATCCCGATACAGGGTTCGTCAAGCAGGTTATTGGCCTGTACGAAATCGTCGATCGGTTCGAGCATCGACGGAACAAACCCCCAATCATAAACCTGGCCGTGCGCCAGCAAAAGACAGGCCTGACGCAGCTTCATAGCCGCAAAGGCAATATTGATCGATCGGTCGACCAGTTGGGAGCCTGCGCCTTTTTCCGGTCGTTGTCTCGATGCCTGCCGATATTGCTCCTGGTGCAGCAGATAAGTTTCAAAATAATAATCAGCGTTGCGTACGGGCGACCGTTCCAGGTACCGGAAAGCTTCTTCCATCGACCGGGCCTGAATGGCCGTTTGCCCTTTTCTGCCCCATGTCTCAACCACTCTTCGCCTGCAGTCGGCTTCATTTGCCATCAGGGATTCTACCGCCAGAAACTGCCCGGCCAGCTTATGCAGGTAGCTCATCAGCAGCCGCAATTGCTGGTTATCATAGGGCTTCCCAGGATGAACCGATTCCCATAATCCCTTGTGAGTTACCCTTTTTTTTGACCGCATATGCCGCATAACGGATTCCAGCAAACCGATGACATCCGTACGCTGGTTGAAATACGGTGAGTCCAGGAATTTCCTGAATGCGTTCATTTCCCGGGCAGAAAGGGCGGCCAGGGTCTGCCACAATCGGGTATCTTCGAGCGTTTCCATCGTCCATTTGATTAAGAATTCAATCTCTTTATCAATAAGTGAATTTACAGAATGCTATTTTAAAGTTATTTATACATAAAACTATCATTTTTTTATTCTACAAAATAACATTTTTGTTTTTGTAAACCCGCATCCCTCGCCTCATTTTTGTAGCGTGTTCGAATACAAGGCAATTATTAATCTCATAACAGTAAGGAATATGAATCGGATCTTACATTTTCACACACGCCTGACCATAGCCGCCGCTTTTATTTTGATCGCTTCCATTGTGCGGGCCCAACCGGGCTGCGACAGCGACACCACATTACCTGTTGCGGTTTGTGACGCTGAATTTACCGTCCTTGTCCATCCCGTCAACGGAGCCGTCTTGTACCCAAAGGACATTGACGATGGTTCGTTTGACAACTGTTCGCCCCTGGAAGACATGGACTTCCGGATCGAATTCCAGGCCGGTTTTACCGGCGCCCCACCCAGCACGACCAGCATAACCATCCCGCCTATCCCGGGAGAATATGCCGTGGTCATGTGGGTTGGCGATGAATCCGGTAACTGGAATTATTGCTGGAATACCATCCAGGTCGGAGACAAATTGCCGTCGGTCGTATCCGGTCAGGTATTTATTGATGCCGATCAAAATTGCACGTTGGATGCGGGAGAAGAATCCGGCGGCCCGGAAGGTTGGACGGTCCGGGTCCGGAACCTCAATTCAGGTTCGGTCCGGGAAACCGTATCCGGGGCAAACGGATTTTATACCGTCCTGATTCCGGATGCGGAGGTAGGTACGGCAGCTGATTTCGAAGTTTCGCTTCTGTTGCCTTCAGGAATCAGCTCCGGATGCAGCACCACCTACGCGGTAAGCAATCAGCCGGACGGTTTGAATGAAGTCAATTTTGCGGCAAAACTGCAGGATTGCTCCTTTCTGACCGTCGACCTGAGCACTCCAAGGATACGGCGTTGTTTCCCGAACACCTATTATGTGAATTACTGCAATTATTCTTCCTTCAAGACAGCCGAAGCCCAAATCCTGCTCCATTTCGACCAGGGGTTATCCGTCACGGGCGCTTCGGCCGCCTATCAGGATCAGGGAGGGGGCAACTATATTTTTCCGCTCAGCCCGATCCCGGCAGGGCAGTGCGGATCATTTACGGTAACCGTCTTGGCGGCCTGCGACCTCCAACTCGGCGAGAGCGTTTGCGCCAGAGCCGAAATAACCCCTTTCGATTGCGAAATACCCGGGTCCGGCTGGTCTGGCGCCAGCCTCCAGGTGACCGGTGACTGTGATGAAACAGCCGGAACAGTCCGGTTCAGGGTGACCAATACCGGTACCGGGGACCTGGACGCCCCTTCCCCTTATCTGGTGGTAGAGGATGTGGTCATGTTCATGCAAGGCAGCCTGGATGAACTGGCAGCGGGCGCTCATCAGGATTTTGAATATCCGGCCAACGGCGCAACCTGGCATTTCCTCCTGAACCAGGCGCAGGGGCATCCGGGGCAGAGTGCGCCCATCGCCTTTGTGGAGGGTTGCGGCGGGCTTACAGCCGGGATTGTCAACCAGTTTTCCATGGATGATGCAGATCCGAACATATCCATTGACTGCCAGGAAGTGATCGGCTCGTATGACCCCAACGACAAGCAGGCTTTTCCAAGCGGCCGGGGCGAAGACCACCTGATCAGCGCCGGTGAGGACATTGAATACATGATCCGATTCCAGAATACCGGTACCGATACGGCGTTCAATGTCGTGATTGAGGATCAGCTCAGCGAATGGCTCGACCCGTCTACATTCCGTGCCGGCGCCGGCAGCCATCCATTCCGGACGGAACTGTCGGAAGGCGGCAAGATCCGTTTTTACTTTGAGAACATTATGTTGCCGGACAGCAACATCAATGAACCGGCGTCCCATGGATTTGTCAAATTCAAGGTTGCACAACACCCCGGCAATCCGGATGGAACCCATATCAGCAATATGGCCGATATCTTTTTTGATTTCAATGAACCGATCACGACCAATACCGTCTGGCATACAGTCGGCGAAGATCTGTTTCAGGTCACCAGCCTCGCACCGGTTGAAGAAGCGCCCTTCAATCTTCGCATTGCCCCCAATCCCGTCACTGACTCAGCTACATTGAGCTGGGACGGGCACGATGCCGGGAGCGGCGTATTTTTCCTGTACGACCTGCAGGGACGGACCGTATATACCGCATCCTTTACCGGAAATACCATCCTATTTCAACGCCGTCACTTGAATGCCGGCGTATACTTTTATCGGATACTGGACGGTGATATAGTGCTGGATAACGGCAAATTGGTGATCAACCGTTAATCCGCCTCTTGAATTATCATACCCGAATAACCTTTCATTGATCTTATGCTGCGCCTGTCCGGATACCGGTCGGGCGCAGTCGCTTTGAGCGCGTGCAGTCCTGATAATACTTTTTTTCAGCCGAGGGTCTTTTTTGCTGAGACAATCCAGTGACTTGTTAACTTTGATGGAGTCAAAATACCATTCACTTATAAACCAAAAATCACTTCAAAATGGATCTTTCAGAAAGCATCAAAGACCTTGTTAACAGCCTGTTGCTCTGGTCCCCTAAACTCGTTTCCGGGCTCATCGTTCTGCTCCTCGGTTTCTGGATCGCCTCAGGAATCTCCAAAATGGCCGGCAAGGCTATGAGCAGGTCCGGATTGGACAAAGACGTGGTTCCCTTCCTCAGATCGCTTGTTGCCGTTGTGCTGAAAGTACTGGTTGTCCTGTCGGCCGCCAGTATTGTCGGCATTGAGATCACGGCTTTTGCCGCCCTGATCGCAGGCGCCGGCCTCGCCATCGGAGCAGCGTTTTCCGGCACCCTGGGGCATTTTGCTTCCGGTATCATGATCCTGATCTTCAAGCCCTACCGCGTAGGCGACCTGGTCAGCCTGCAGGGGCAGTTGGGCCATGTCCGTGAAGTGCAGGTTTTCAATACTATCCTGGAATCCCTCGACGGGAAAAAAGTCATCATCCCCAACGGTATCGCTACCAGCGGCATCATGACCAATCTTTCTACCCACGGCAAGTTGAGGGTCGACCTCAATGTAGCCATGCCCTATGAGGAGGATTTTGACAAGATCAAAGGGATCATCCGAAAAGCCCTGAGCAACGTATCCGGCCTGCTCCCCGATGAGCCTACCATTGAAATCGAAAAATTCGACGCCAATAATATCCTGCTGGCCGTCAGACCGTATGCTACGCCCGAGGGTTATTGGGATGTTTATTTCAATTCTTACAGCAGCATCAAAAAGGGCTTTGCCGAAGCAGGCATCCAGGTGGCTTACCCCCATACCCGGGTGGAGATGGTTAAATAAGTAATCAGTTGTCAGTGGTCAGTGGTCAGTGGTCAGTGGTCAGTTGTCA
>CALMYQ010000272.1 GCA_937873655.1 uncultured Lewinella sp.
CACCCATACAAAAAAACGCAGGACGGTTTTGCGGTCAAATTGAACAGCCTAGGGTGAGGGGGTGATGCTTCGGCTTCGCTCAGCACAGGGAGCCAGACTTCGTAGCGCCGATGGCGTCAGGGGGTGAGCACGGCATTTTCCAATCATTTCAGGGTCAGGATGGGCAGGTATTCGATCCAGGGGCCTACTTCGGCTTTGTATTGTTTGGCCATTACCCGGGCGATCTGGCCGATATGGCCCAGGTCGTGGACCGTCCAGGTGGCGAGCAATTGGCGCAGGGTTACTTCGCCGAAGGCGGGGTGGATACCTATTCTGTCCAGGGATCCGGGTGTAACGGCGAGTTTTTTCAGGTGCGCCAGGTTTTTGCGGCGTAGATCTTTGAATTCGCCGATCAGTTGTTCCAGGGTTTTGCCCTTGCTATTATCGAACTGCGCGAAACGGTCAAAGGGCCGGAAGGTCTTGTCAGGCTGACCGGAGAGGATGATCTCCGCGCGTTCGATCCAGTCGGTCTTTTCGCCATGGATGAGGTGGCCGACAATATCGTACGGGCTCCAGGTATTTTCGCCTTCATCAGCGGCATACCATTCCCGGGAAATACCCGACAGAAGGGATTCGATCACTGCGGGGGTGCGCTCCAGGATTTCGATGGCGTGTTGGATGTCGAAATGCATTGGATTTGATTTAATCTACTTTTTTGAAAACCAGATCGCCGCTGTCGCCGCTGAGGGTCAGTTTATTTTCTCCGAAAGTATAGCGCAATTTCCGGTTGTTCAGCATTTGGAGGAAAACCGTTTCCGTTTCCAGTGCGGGACAGGCCGTTTCGGTGGAAACAATGTTCCCGAATGTGACGGTTTTTTTTGTGAGCTCAATCGGTCCGCTCAGTTGGTTGCAGCCGCCGAAACCCATCATCCGGTTGTCGGTCAGGTGGAATTCGAGGTATGGGGTTGGTGCCGAACCGGGAATCGGTTTTCCACTGATGCTTTCCAGGGCCCAGATGTCGTTCAGCCGGTAATCGCCGTTCCGGGGCATGGTATTTTTGGAATTATTGCAGCCGGACAGCGTAAGGACCAGCAACGCAAAAATTGGATTAAGACGGGGCATTTTTTTCAATTTGCTTATTATAAAGGGGTAGAGACGGTCAGTTTTTTTCAGGCGGTGAAACAGTCTTGAGCAGCAGCAGCCCGTCAAAATGCCTGGACAGGACCATTTCATGGGAACCGCTCAGGTCGATAAAGGTATCATTCACGGTGATTTTCCCGTTGAGCCAATCGCTGCCGGGTTCCGCCTTGTCCGGCATGTCCAGAAAACCGGCAAACCCCGCCATTTGACCGATCAGGTGTTTGATATCCAGGCCTGTTGGATCCGGGGGGGGCATTTGTATCGTTTTTCCGGCGTTGTCGGCATAGGCGCCACGGCCTGCGAAAGTGCCGATACTGTACATTTCATCTCCGAAATGTTCGCGCAGGAGCTGCCCCATCACGCGTTCGCGCGCACTGAATTTGGAGATATGGTAATTGTGGCCGATGATAATGAGCTTATCCTGTTTCCAGAACCGGTCATTGAGCCAGACCACATTTTCCGCCATGGCAGAATCCCTGGCGGTCCATCGTTTGCTCCAGTTGCGGTCCCTCACAAATTGCAGCATATAGTCCAGATAAGCGATCCTGTTTAAAAGGGTTCGTTCGACCAATGCCTGCGCTTCTGTCGTTGAAGTCTTGCCGGGGTGCGCCAGGCCTGCTTGCACTTTCCGGTAACCGGACATCAGCGCTTCCGTTTCCTGCCGTACGGAGTCGTACACCGCACTTCTGGCAGTCAGTCTGCGTGCGATTTTCCCATACCGGTCTTCCAGGTTATTATACAGGGTTGAATCCATACCCGTTTCGGCAGCTGTTTCTATCAATAACTGCCGGAATGACCCGCCGGTCCTTTGCACGTCGAACCCGGCGACCGTCATTTTTTCGGCGCGGATAAATCCCATCAATTCCCGGAATTCCAGGGTGCGCCAACCGCCGAAGAACCCGAAGGTCATTTGCTTCGGGGACAAGTTGTCCATTTGCAGGTTGGGCAGTGCCAGCTCCCCGATGCCGGATTCGAACAGCACGGTGTTGAATCCCAGGTTTTCATGCAGGTATCGGATCAGGCTGTTTCGCAAGAGGAATACCTCCTTTGAACCGTGATTAAACTCTCCGATCAGGACGATCCGTTTGTCCTTTAATAAGGGCGTAAGCGCGTGCCAATCCGTTTCGGACAAGGAGCCACCCGGGCAAATGGTAACCAGGGACCGGGCCAGAAATTCAGTTTGGTTCTCATTCAGCGGTTGCCCCCGGACGGAACCTGTAAAACAAGCAATGGCAAAGGCAAAAAGCATCGGTACTCTGAGCATAATGGTCGGGTTGGTGAACAGGTCAAAAAATCATTTGCAGGGGGGGCATCCTGGCCGAAACAGCGGATATGCGCGTCCCGGAATAACCGGATGAATGCTGTCAGGTCGGATTCAATCATTTCCGACCAGAGGAGATCCCTACCTTTTTATGGACTTTCAAAATTAATGAAAATTGCACGGAAGGGGGATAATTGCGCTTTTTGCCGTTGAGAAAGCGCCGGAAACCGGATTTCCGCTGGAATTGCCCGGTAAATACCATCAGCGGACATCTTTAACGACCGGACCAAAGGCCTTTCCGGCAAGAAATCCGCCTTTTTCGGTGATCCGCAAATCTGGCTGAAGATCGGAAAGTTGCTGCCGATATTGCGGACCTGACGGCCCGCAGCCATTATCGGCATGTTCATGAATACCAGCGTTGCTGCCGTTCGGTTTCTTTAACCTTTCTACTTTATCCTTTAACCTTGACATTGCGGACCTGAGGGCCCGCGCCGGCGTTGTATCGCCGACACATCGCCTTACCCCGCTTTCAGTTGGCAGTTCGCAGTTGGCAGTCACCCAGTTGGCAGTTCGCAGGTGGCAGTTCGCAGGTGGCAGTCATCCAGTATCAAGCACCAAGCATCCAGATTCCAGTCTTTCAGTTGGCAGTTCGCAGTTGGCAGTCACCCAGTTGGCAGTTCGCAGGTGGCAGTTCGCAGGTGGCAGTCATCCAGTATCAAGCACCAAGCATCCAGATTCCAGTCTTTCAGTTGGCAGTTCGCAGTTGGCAGTCACCCAGTTGGCAGTTCGCAGGTGGC
>CALMYQ010000273.1 GCA_937873655.1 uncultured Lewinella sp.
TATGGTAGATGAGTGGTATGAACAAGCAACTGAGGAATATTGGTCGGATGAAGCGCCGGTACAAGCAGCGGCGCCTGATGACCCCAACAGAGACAATATTGGGAGTAGCCGGAATTTTTCTTGTAGTGATGACCCTCATGGGATTTATGATTGTACAAAATATGATGGCTCCTCATTCAGGAAATGGCGTGCTTATTGCTGCTTGTTGCCAACGGTTAGTGATTTTCCGCCCGAATCCGCAAAGGGTGGAATGGCATGCGGTTTTTTGGACGGGTTATTGGAAACAATGCTTTTTTTAGATGACATTAATCGAGCGGCGACAGAAATTGTTTTAAAGGCTTCAATTCCAGGATACGCACTTGGTGAATTGATAGTTAGATTTGCAAAAGGACTAACAATAAAACAAATCTGGAAGGAAGAACTTCAAAAATTAGAGAATTTCAAAAATGCAATTTCTATTATTGCTGATTTGGCTACAGGCGACGGAGTATCTTTGTTTATAGATTTAAGTCCTATAATTCAAAAAGCTATTGAGAAAATATATCCTGATTTGGTATCGGCCGATAAAAAAAGAGGTTATATAGTTGGAAGGGTTCTCTTTGAAGTGGTGCTTTATTATTGCACTGGAGGCGCCGCAGATATTAAAAATGTCGGCAAGTTAGGAGAATCTTTTTGGGATTTTATTGTGAATCTATCGAAGAAAAGCGCTAAAGAAATTGAAGAAGCTCTTGCTGCGTTTTTAAAAAACTCAGGAAATACCTTTTTCGCAAATCGATGTACTTTTCTCGCAACGGGTTGTTTTGTTTCAGGAACTTTTGTATTGGCCGGAGAGCGACCAATACCGATTGAACAAATTTCACCAGGTGAATGGGTTTATGCATATAAAGATGAAGATAGGAGCCAACTTGATTTTCAGGCAAGTCTTTATGATTTAAAAGATGTTTACAACGAAGCAAGGACTTATGATTATTCAGGATGGAGTTTAGACGAAGGTGATTTGTTGGAAATCAAATTGGAGATTGGGCAGAATACCATTGAAAGAAATGATATAAAACTGATCCGTCCGAGGAAGTGGCTGAATAAGGTTGGAATCAGCAGGGTAGGGGATCAAATTTGGTTGTCTATCCCAGAACAAGGCGTTAACGACCTGGCAAAGGTAACGGATTTTAAACCTTATATATGCCCAACGCCTTCGTTTGACAAAAACGACCGGGATTGTTTTGATCTTTGTCCGGTAACCGGTATCTTTACCCATACTTCCAATGACGTTTGGGAGTTGATCTTTCACAATGCGGATACCATTAGGTGTACTTTTTCTCATCCGATTTTCAGTTTGGACATTAATGATTGGCGCGCTGCCGGGGAATTAGAATCCGGAGAAAGGGTGTTATCAAAAGCTGGGAATTCGGTTCTGGTCAGTAAAAAAAAGCTTCCAGGTAGATTTACCGTTTACAATCTTGAAGTTGGCGGGCTGCATAATTTTCTGGTCGGCAGATCCGGAATTGCTGTACACAATTCTTGTTTAATAGAAGAGGTGGTTAGGAAGTTGAGGACTGCCTACCGGGAAATGATGTGGCTTGACCCTGCTAAATATTTGCGCTTAAACCCAATCGAAAAATTGCTGGCTGAAATGCCAGAATGGAAGTTTAATCGGTTTGTGGCGGAGTTGAGAGGAATTGGAGTTGAAGGTGCAGATTTGATTCGAGCTGAATGGCTTCAACCGTGGGAGGCGTTATTTTCAGACCAATTTTTGCGTAAGAATCTAAATAAACTTGCAAAGGTTGATGACTATGCAAATAATTTTGGAAAAAGCTTTGGTGATATAGGTGATGAATTTGCAAATGTTCCAGCCTCGCAACGATCAGGTTGGGTAGATCATTTAGAATTTAGGACAAATGGTAAGCAGGTAAATAAAGCAGGAGGTCGAGCACCGGAGTATGGCTCGTTTAACTCAACTGCGGATATACCTCAAAAGTATAGTTCAGACAATCGATTTGATAATCTTTCATTTGATCCTGCTACAAACAGTACGAATTCCGCTAAAAGGCAAGAAGCGATGGCAGGTTTAGAAGCCGAATCCCAAGGTCTGATAGATGGCCCAATTTACCGGGATCAAACAGGAAACTTTGAATTTATAGATGGAAGTGGTAATCCAATAGACGTTAAAGCTCCAAGAGGTGGATTTGTAAATGCGTCGCAAGTTGGAGGATCAATTAAATCACAATTACTTGATCCTGATGTGAAGGTTTTATTTGATGCAACCTGGATAGATGATGTAGAATTATCAAGCATTAGATCATGGTTACATTCAAATGTTAACCCAAGTGATTTGGAAAGAGTTATAGAAGTTAATTCAAATTTATTTCAATGAAAAACCAAGATTTAAATACATTAATTTTATTGCATAATGACTCAGGTAAGAGACTGCCAGATAAGTTTTTTTACAATAAGCAATTTGAAAACTGTACAATACCTGCAATTAATGACCTAAGTGGCTATCCAATTCAAAATTCTGTTTTTACCAATGTGGTTTTTATAGGAATACAATTTAGTTCAGCTTTTTTATATGGGTCTAAGTTCGAATCTTGTGTATTTTCCAAATGTTCTTTTATCAAGACTGAATTTAGCGGAGTGAAAATTAGTAACTCGATTTTTATTGATTGTAGTTTTTTCAGATCTTCAATAAATAATGCAGTCATACAAAATTCCATTATAGCTAACTCTAATTTGGATAGAGCTATAATTAGTGAAACTGAATTACTAAACGACAATTTTGAGTATTATGGTTTTCCGATAAAAAATGAGCTTAAGGAAAAAAATACAACTTGGATTGAAATAGCAAAACCAAATCACCCTGCATAAACCTTTCGCTTAAGGTGGGCTGTTCAATTTGACGGCAAATCCGTTCATTGATTTGGTAAAGATAAGTGAGAATTTCAAAGCTGAGCCAATTATAGAAGGTGGTTGGATAGATCGCTTTAGTCAATTTAGTGATAAGACAAAGCACCCGACATAAAACGAGCCCGTGTTTCGGCGCCCAAAAAGTGATGGATTTAAGAGCTGTAAAATTAAATGGCCAAATGGAGGATTTTATGCGGTTTATCATTGGGGCAGAGCGCAAAATTAGCCTCCGGAAAATGGCGGGATAACGGATGCCCCGCTTTTTTGTCACGCACTCAATTGATTTCTTGAAGAGCTATGGATTAATTATGATCCAACTATACCTGGATTTAAACTGCCTTAAAAATAATTTTATGAATCAAATTAATTTAGATATTCTGGAAAGAATAAATGCTGAATATTCCAATGAAGATCAAAAAGAAGTATTGCTGATCATTGGAAATCTTTTTAAAAAAGGATCGATGGTTGGCCCTGCTCAATTGGCTAGAAGTTTATTATTCTTAGCAAATGGTAACCTAAATTTGATAAAACAATTTATGAATAAGGATCCTAGGGATGTCATTTTAATAGCAGAACGGAAGGCAGGAAGTCCTGGGCATTTCTTTAATTTGCCGTTTGACGAAATTGATCAATTTTTTGAAAAATTGTATGGCAATGAGTGATTGATCTCCCCTCCCCTATACCAGGACAGCAAAGGTGAATTTCTTGATATGAAAATCGGCGCTATGTTTTCCTTTGTTAACTTATTCAGCATTGGAAAATCCAGGATAACGTCCTTTGAAGTAAAACGATAATTCCATTCCGATTCGATCCTCCTTGAATCGGAAAAAAGCATCCGGACGGTTTACAATTGTCGCCGATAACGGGTACCTTTACCCATACTTCCAATGACGTTTGGGAGTTGATCTTTCACAATGCGGATACCATTAGGTGTACTTTTTCTCATCCGATTTTCAGTTTGGACATTAATGATTGGCGCGCTGCCGGGGAATTAGAATCCGGAGAAAGGGTGTTATCAAAAGCTGGGAATTCGGTTCTGGTCAGTAAAAAAAAGCTTCCAGGTAGATTTACCGTTTACAATCTTGAAGTTGGCGGGCTGCATAATTTTCTGGTCGGCAGATCCGGAATTGCTGTACACAATTCTTGTTTAATAGAAGAGGTGGTTAGGAAGTTGAGGACTGCCTACCGGGAAATGATGTGGCTTGACCCTGCTAAATATTTGCGCTTAAACCCAATCGAAAAATTGCTGGCTGAAATGCCAGAATGGAAGTTTAATCGGTTTGTGGCGGAATTAAAGGGAATTGGAGTGGAAGCTGCAGATTTGATTCGAGCTGAATGGCTTCAGCCGTGGGAAAAGTTATTCTCGAAATTAGCATGGAGGTCGAATCCGGGGTATTTAACTAAAGTATCCCGATATATAGAAAATGGATTAGATATTGTCGTAGAGGGAGGAGAGCTAATTGTCAAGCAAGCGGATGGGGTTACGTTAGGTAAGTTAGATATTGATCAATTAGAAGAAATTGCTGATAATGCACTTAAAGTTAGAGCCGAGGTAAACCCAGGAAGATTATTCGATCCAGATCAGGCTGGAGGTGCTATCGTCAAAAAGAGTTGGGATAATCCAACGATTACCACTCAAGGGATTAGTAATATAGAAACACATGTTGCAAGGTTTGGACCGAGCACGGCAAACGATGAAATGATCAGTAGATTAAATAAAATTAAGAATGGAGAAATTCCAATAACGGATTATGATAAAAGGTTTTACACTCATGAATTAGAAGAGTATGCTAGATATCAAAATATGGGTTACCCAACTGGAGTACCAAGCAATGCAGATGATGCAGCTAAACTTTGGAATGATACGCATACCGCAAGTTTAGAATCATATGGTGTTCATGAAGTGGATCAACCTTTGTATCACCCAAATGCTCAATAAGCATGGAAAACAATAACTTTTCAAAATCGGATTATGGGCTAATTTATTTGTCGAATTTCGAGAATGGGTTAAGCTATTATAAATGGAATCAAGACGTTATCAGTCTTTTAAAGTCACGACTACATCCAAATGAAATTTTAACAGATTTAAAGTCAAAGGAATTTATTAAGTCTATAGATTATGAAGGCGTAAAGCACTATGCTTTAACTGAAATCGGGTTAAAACATGCACAGCAGATACGTATTGAAATAGAACCTTTTTTTAGTCGGCTAACTGAAGTACAAAATGTATTACGACAAAAAGGATATCTACTTGAAGAAATAAAAACATATCTTCCTGTGAGCTCTTTTATACATTCTAATAGAAAGTATCGATTTCTTTTAGACGTAGATTCAAATTGTAGATATGTGTTAAGAGTAATTCTGCCATCTGATACAAATAAAGCTTTTAATGAAGTAGAAATGTCAGTGGAATCTCTTTTAAAGACAAGCTATTTAGAAGGTTTATTAGTTGCTAATTTTAAGTTATTCGATGACCAAATCTAAAAAACCGCAATATTTTTAAACTTCAGGGGAGTGTCCCCTAAATGTAGGCTGTTCAATTTGACGGCAAAACCGTTCTACGTTTTTTTGCCTTGGTGAGAATATGCCCACACTTCCTACCTTTAGTGTGCGAACAAAAAAAAGCCATCCATATGGGCGCGCACTAAAGGTACGATAAATCGATTAAAGTCAACGGCAAAACGTCGTGGTTTGCCCCCCTATTAATCGAACAATTGACCCGCTCAGTTATTAAAGGCAGCCTACCTTTTGTATGCTGTCCACCAAAAAAATACAGCGGAAAACGCCTTCCTTTTTGCGAAGACACCATCCCCAATTCCGCCAAATCCACTATCTTTCCCATTCCAAAACAATCCGTACGAATGGAAAAAGATCCGGCCCTCCAATCGCCTGAATTCGTTTACAAAGGCCTGTTCGAAGCCGTCCAGTTGGCGCAGGTGTTCCCGGACGGAAAGACCTTTGCAGATTGCATCGCCAAAAAGGCGCCTGAAGCCATTGTGACGGCTTATCACCTGACCAAAGACCAACCGGATTTTGACCTCGCCGCTTTTGTAGCCGATCATTTTGATCCGCCGCGGCAATACGGCACGGATTTTCAGTCGGATAACCGGCGCAGCGCAGCCGAGCACATCAATGCCCTTTGGGAAGTGCTGACCCGCCAGGCCGACCGGACCGAACAGGGGAGCACCCTCCTGCCGCTGCCCAATCCGTATATCGTACCCGGCGGGCGGTTCGGAGAGATCTATTACTGGGACAGCTACTTCACCATGCTCGGGCTGGAAGCGGCCGGCCGGTGGGATATGATCCGGCATATGGTCGACAACTTCGCCTGGCTGATCGACACGGTGGGTTTTATCCCCAACGGCAACCGGACTTATTTCCTGACGCGCTCCCAACCGCCGTTCTTCGCCCTGATGGTGCGGCTGCTGGCCGATGGGATCGGCCCCGCCATGCTGACCAGATACCAACCCGCCCTGGAAAAGGAATATCAGTTCTGGATGAACGGCGCCGATGTATTGTCCGCGCAAAACCGGGCAGTGGAACACGCGGTCCGGATGCCGGACGGCGAGATCCTGAACCGCTATTACGACCATGGCGACTACCCACGCGCCGAATCCTACCGGGAAGACCTCGAAACCGCCGAACTGGCCGAGCATGCCCCCGCCGATACCTGGCGGCACCTGCGCGCAGCCTGCGAATCGGGCTGGGACTTCACGGGCCGCTGGCTCGCCGACGGCAAAAACCTGCACACCATCCACACCCTCGATATCATTCCGGTCGACCTCAATTGCCTGTTGTATAACCTGGAATTGACCCTGGCCGACGCCGGCCGGGCATCCGGTGAACCCGAAGCAGAAGCCCGTTATCGCCAGGCCGCCGAAAACCGCAAAGCTGCCGTCCTGAAATATTGCTGGGACCCGGCGAGCGGATTTTTCCGGGATTTCGATGTCCGGGCGGGAGCGATCACGCCCATTTTGTCCCTGGCCGGGGTATTTCCGCTTTTCTTCAACATGGCGACAACCGAACAGGCGGAGGCCGCAGCCGATGTCGTCGAAAAGGAATTCCTGCAACCGGGGGGCCTGGTCTCCACCCTCAGGATCACCGGCCAGCAATGGGATGCTCCCAACGGATGGGCGCCCCTGCAGTGGATCGGTATCCGGGGCCTGCGCAATTACGGGTACCGCAGCCTGGCCAACGAGGCGAAACAGCGCTGGGTCAGCCTCAACGTCAAAGTGTACCGGAACACCGGCAAGATGGTGGAAAAATACAACGTCATGGACATGGGCCTGGAAGCCGGCGGCGGCGAATACCCGGTGCAGGACGGCTTCGGCTGGACGAACGGGGTGCTGCTGAAGCTGTTGCGGGAATCGTTGACGTTTTAGTCGACCTTGAATATCTTTTCCGTAATGACCTCCTTGCCGGTATGTACCCGGCACACATAAATGCCGGTGCTGAAATGCCGCAGGTCAAATCTGAATTGGTTCATGCCGGAATGCACCCGTTCTTTTTTCCTGAGTACGGTGCTCCCCTTCATGTCCGCAATCGTTATTTCCGGTGAAAAATCGGTGTTGGCCTGAATAGAGATCACCAGTTCATCCGTAACGGCATTCGGGGCAAAACTGATGCTGTTGATCCGGCCGCTCTGCTGCGGCGCCAGGGCGGTGGGATCCGAGGTGATCTTGCCGACGCCGGCCCAGGTCATCACGGTCTCAGGCACATCGGCCACTTCCGTAACGAACGCGCCATATTCATAAGGTATGACGTACCCATTGGCATTGTATTCCTCCGATTCGTTCAAAACCTCGGCGTCGGGGGAGGATGTCGAGGGAATGTGCACCCAGGACAGGCGCTTGCAATTGTCAAAATAATTGTCTGCCTCAGTGGCCGTTCCGCCTTCGGAAACCTTCCCGAAAATGGGCTTTTTGGTGTCTTTGAAATAATTCTTTTCCGCAACGGCTTCCGACTGGATCCGCACATTGAGGCCGTTCTCGCAATTCACGATATAGTTGTTCAGCAGGTGTAACTTGCCGTACCGCTGCAATGGGGTTCTGGAGGAAATGTTGTCAAAATAGTTATGGTGCATGGTCGTTTTCCGGTCGTAATTGTCGGAATTTCCGGAACCGGACAAACACCCCTTGTGGTGATCATGAAAATAACACCAGGATAGGGTAATGAACTGGCAATCGTTTTTGATATCAATTAACCCGTCATACCGGTCCGCATCCGTCATGACAGCCGGATCCTCGTTGTAAAATTCACAATGGTCGATCCAGATGTTCCGGGTTATTCGCTCCGGTTCGGGGATGGAACTCAGGTCTGCTGAAATGGAAATGATGTCGGGATCGCTGTTGGTGCCCAGGATTTTAACCTCGGAACCCGAAAGGTCGACCGGGACGTCTTTCATGGTGAACTTAATATTCCGGATAATGATGTTGCGCTGTGAATTGATGACGATGCTGATCTGGTTGATGAACCCGCTGGAGCCTACGCCGAGGAGCGTTTTGTTGGAAGCCAATTTGATCACCCGACGGACCGGAGCGTTGGGGTCAGACGCGTCGGGGTTGGAGCCTGTGAATTCCCGGTCGATCAGAATGATGTAGGGTTGCGCGGAGGTGCAATAGGTGTTCAGTTCGTCAAACGTAACAGGGGTGACGATCTCACCGCCAAGCCCGCCTGTCGTCCCGCCGTTCATGGCGGCAAAACCCATCAATGAAAAATCGGGGGCCTGGGTATAGGAAAACGCTGATATCAGCAACAGGCCGGTTATGAATGGTATTTTTTTCATCATTCCACAATCACTTCATCAATGAATAAATGCGAAGGATTGCCCGCGCTTTCGTGCGACGGCGGCAGGATCCCTCCGGTTTTGGCCTTTACCCTGACATAGCGGGCTTTGGCCTTTACCTGGGCTTCCAGAAACTGCACTTCCGGGCCGGGCGCCTCCTTGCCGATCTTGTTTTTTACAGTCGTCAACAGCGTAAAATGGATGCCGTCGTTGCTGGCTTCAAAGGTGACGCTTTCGGGGTAAACGATCCAGGGGCTGACGTCCTGGAGGACATGAATGCCCACTTTCCTGACCGCCTTTTCGGTTTTCAGGTCGATGACGGCTTCGAAATCCTGATCGTAATAGCTTTGCCATTGCCCGGTTTTCCAGTTTTCGGTGCCCAGGATGCCGTCGATCAGGGCTTCCTTGCCGCCCGCGGTGTACATGGGGTGTACCTTGCTGATGACCTCGATGCTCCGGTCGTCCGGGACGGCGTAGAATTGCTGCTTCACCGCAGGCGACTTTAAAGCGCCTTTTGCGGCATAGGCCCGGACCTGCGTGCTTTTTTCAATGACAAAAGGCCGGCTGTATTTTTTAAAACTGCCCCCGTCAACGGCATAGTAAATGTCGGCGCCGGCTGAGATAGACTGGATGACCACTCGGAGGGTATCCTTGAATTTGAACCGCGCCATATCAAAAAAGGGAACCGCTATGAATCCGCCGCCATCAATGGACGTGTGCGGCATCTGATCGTCGGCCGTACCCAGTTCGCGGTTGGGTTGGTCCGACAGGGTAAAGGTCAGATTGCCGCCGTCTGCCAGGTCCTCGTGCCGGAGGAAGATTTCCTGCTTCGGAGCGCCGTTCAGCGCGAGGCTTTGGACATAGATCCGGTCTGCCGTTTTATCCAGGGCTTTTATGGTGAAGGTCTTGCCGCTTTCCAGGTGGATCTTCACCTCGTCGAACAAGGGTGTGCCGATGGCGTATTGCCCGCTGCCCGGCGTGACCGGATACAAGCCCATGGCGCTCCACACAAACCAGGCGCTCATCTGGCCGCAATCCTCGTTACCGATCAGACCGTCCGGGTTATTGGGGTAAAATTCCGTGCAGATCCGGTGGACGATCTCCTGCGTGCGCCAGGGTTTGCCGACATAATCAAACAGGTAGGCCATATGGTGGCTCGGTTCGTTACCGTGGGCGTATTGACCGACCAGGCCGGTCACGTCGCTTTGTTCGCGACCGCTGAGCGCTTCGCTGGTGGTGAATAGTTCTTCGAGTTTTTGCGCGGTTTTTTCCCGGCCGCCGTACAGTTTGATCAGACCGTCCAGGTCCTGTTGGGCGGTGAAGGAGTAATGCCAGGCATTGCCTTCCGTATAGAAGTTGTTGACCTCGCCCGGTTGGAAAGGAGCGTACCAGAAGGCCTGCACCTTGCCCCGGATGAATCCGGTCCGGGTATCGAACAGGTTCTTGTAGTTTTGGGCCAGGAGCGCGTATTTTTTGCTGACGGCCGTGTTGCCGGTCATCCTGGCGAATTCGGAAATGCACCAGTCGTCGTAGGCGTACTCCACGGTTTTGGAGGCGCTTTCATGGTCAACGTCATTGCTGACATAGCCCTGGTCGATGAATTGGCGGTGGCCGAACCGGTCGCTTTCCGCGTAATCGGTCATGGCGGTCAGGGCAAGTTGGGGGTCAAAACCCCGGATCCCCTTTTGCCAGGCATCGGCAATGACGGGAACGGCGTGGTAGCCGATCATGCAGAAGGTCTCGTTGCCGCTGAGTTCCCAAACGGGCAGCATGCCGCCCTGTTGATGCTGAACCAAAAACGTGTTGATCCAGTCGTTGGTGCGGGCGCGGTTGATGACGGTATGCAGCGGGTGCAGTGCCCGGTGGGTATCCCAAAGGGAAAAAACGGAATAGTTGGTGAAATTATCGGCTTTGTGCACCTGCAGGTCCGTACCCCGGTATTCCCCGTTTACATCCGTATAGATATTGGGGCTAAGGCAGGCGTGGTAGAGCGCCGTATAAAAAGCGACCTGCTGATCCTGGGTGCCGCCGGTTATCTCGATTTTTCCCAGTTCCTCGTTCCAGGCTTTTTGGGCCTGCAGGCGGACTTTTTCAAAATCAAAATCCGGAATTTCCGTGTCCAGGTTCAGTTTGGCGTTGTCCATGCTGACACCTGAAATGCCGATTTTCAGCCGCAGTTTCCGGTCGGCGGCCAGGTCAAAGCTGAAAAACGATTTGATATTCAGGCCCGTTGCGGATCTCAGGTCGTTTTGCAAGGTATCGTTGAGGGCAATGCCGTAGTTTTTGATGGGTTTTTCAAACCGGATGTAAAAGTAAACCACCTGGTTCTGGGCCCAGCTCCGGCTTCTGCGCATTCCCCTGATCTCATGGTCGTTGACGATTTCGAGGGTGGATTCCAGGACCTTGTCCCGGTGTTTCAGGTCGAGCAGGAGTTTACCTTCGCCTGCTTTTTCGAAGGTGTATTCGTGCATGCCCGACCGGGTGGCGGTCGTCAGCCGGGCGTTTATGTTTTGCCGGAGCAGTTGCACTTCATAGTATCCGGGAGAGGCCTTTTCCTGCTGGTGCGAAAATTCGGAAATGTACTCCCGGTTGCTCCATTTTACGTCGCCGGTGAAGGGCATCACGAGTATATCGCAGTAATCAGCAATGCCTGTACCGCTGAGGTGGGTATGGGAAAAGCCGTACATCAGCGAGTCGGAATAGTGATAACCGCCGCAGCCGTCCCAGCCCTCCAGGCGCGTATCGGGGCTGAGCTGCATCATGCCGAAGGGCATGCTTGCGCCGGGGTAGGTATGCCCGTGGCCGCCTGTGCCGATGAAAGGGTTGACGAGGTGCGTGTAGTCGGTTTGGCCGCTGACCAGGGCGAGGTGGAAGGTGAAGGCGATTAAGAAAAAGATCCCTTTTGAGTGCATTTGGCGATGTTTTAGAACTTGTTTGGCTGGCTCGGATTCTTAAGCCCATAGGGATTGAGAAGCCAGGAAAAAAGAGAAACGCAAGTCAGAGACTTGGGGGTAGCCGCGTCGAGGCGGAGCCGCTCGCGAACGGGACGCATAGGGTGCTGTTTTGAACATACAAACTTAGGGAAAGCAATTGGATTTCGGGGTATTTGGCTCGGATTCTTAAGCCTGCAAGGATTGAGAAGCCAGGAAAAAAGAGAAACGCAAGTCAGAGACTTGGGGGTAGCCCCATCGAGGCGGAGCCACTCGCGAACGGGTTAAAAAGCAATCAATGGTTACATTCATAGCCACGTAAGTCTTTATCTAAAGACCATATTTTGACCACATAGGCCTTAAACTTTTCGCATTGTTCCTCCCATTGTTTAATAATGACATGGTCTCCAAGGCCAACTCCTCTTTGAGCAGAGTGAGGAAAATCATCCAGCCATTTTATTAGATCTTCAGTATCGGGGAATCGCAACGGCTTCCATGGAGTATTTCCCTTAATTGAGTCAGATACGGTATCTTTTAGCTTTGTAGCAAACTGTAATCGTTGGCCATCATTGTTGATATGTGCGATGTGATTACCTGTTTCTAAAATAGAAGTAAAAGGTAATAGAAAAGTATCTTCATTTCTGATCCTAAGTCTAAAATCACCCAATACATTATCTCTGTCCTGGTTGAATTGAGGCACATCCAATACATTGAGTAAAATGGAGGTGTCTATAATCCATATTGTTGGTTTCACCACCACTTCAATGTATTAGTTTAATGTTTCCAGCCATTGCAAGGCTTTTTGTTTTTCAGCCGCTGCGTCGGGAGCGTGCTTAACAAAGTGGTCAATGATTCCCTTCGTCAGCAAGTCACCTAATGTTCCTCTGGCAATCAACTCCGGATATTTTGGCAAATCCTCTAATGCAACCAGTTCACTCCAGCCATTATCAGGATTTCTAAAGCAAAACGTAACACTAGGGATTGCTTCATCCGGCAAGGCATCCAACAGGGCCGGATTATGACTACTTATCAGGATTGCCAATTGTTTTTCCTGGGCGACCTGATTGATTGACTGCAATAATCGGGCAGCGCGACTTGGATGAATCCCATTATCTACTTCCTCAATGATCACCATGCTTCCAGGTTTAGCTGAAAGCAATGCAGCTGCTAAAGCCAGTACTCTTAGGGTGCCATCGGACAATAAGCTTGCATCGCATTTGCTTTGTTTGCCCCCGAATGTTTCTGTTAGTTGGATCATTACCTCTCCTCTAGGCCCTTTTAGGAATTCGATATCAGTGATTTGCTGCTCAGGCAGGCTGCCGATAAAGTCCAGTAATATCTTTTTATTTTGAGATTGGCTTTCAGTATCATTCCACAGATGATACAAAACTGCGGAAAGATTGCTTCCATTCCCCGATAGACTTTTTTCAGATAAGAAACTGTAGTCGCGCATTTTTTGTGGAACGGGATCGAGAAACAAAATGCCTGCCAGGTGTTCTTCAAATTTATTTGATACTTCCGGAATAATGCGGGTGGCCTTTGCGTGGCCGTCGGAAAAGCGAGCAGGACTCTCTAATTGAAGGAATATGCCCATTTGATCCGTACAGGGTATTTGAGGTTTTTTCCCTCCCCGGGCAAAGTTATTGTACTCTACACTAATCTGTGTGTTACTGCCCTCAGTAGGGCCGGTGGTACGATAAAGATTATTATAACCTTCAGATCTCGGATTGTATATCGTTTCTTGTTCAATATGCAATTCATTATCATCACGCAACCCGATTTCCACCTCGAGCGTATTGAATTCTATTTGATTCTCCAATGTACAACCCAATCCGAACTTACTATTCCCACGCCGAAACAAATCCGGGATTCTACCGCGTACCACCCTGTCATTCTCATTGACGTGATGCTGAAGAGCAGAAAGTTTTTGCCCCTGCGCAAGCCAGTTTAAAAACCGGATAGCCTCCAAAAAATTACTTTTGCCGGAAGCGTTTGCGCCCGCTAAAACGGTGAGCGGCGCCAATTTGAGTTCTGCCTTTTTATAACTCTTGAAATCCTGGATACTTATTTTTTTTATCATGTGCCGTATTGCGTAGTCCTGACCAAAGATATTAAATTTAATCTACTTTCAGATTGTTTTTAACGGCTTCCGATTCATAAGAACTACTTGTCTCGCTGCTCAAGGTTGTTTTAACGCAAGTCAAAGACTTGCAGGGTAGCCGCATCGAGGCGTCGCCGCTCGCGAACGGTGGTTTACTGCGTGCTATTAACGATCAATTGCCCATAGAACCGAAGCAGATCCTTATATCCATCCACGCTGATCCTTTCGTTGATGCCGTGTATCCGGCTCAGGTCGGCCTTGGTGAGGCGAACGGGTGTGAACCGGTAAACGGCATCGGACAGGCCGGTAAAATGCCGGCTGTCGGTTTGGGCGATGACCAGCGCCGGGGAAACGACGGCTTCCGGGAAGATCTGGCGGATCGTCTTTTCGATGGCCTGGAACCCGAACGTATTGGTCGGTGAAACGGGCGAAGGCGGCACGGCCCCCGGCATTATGGAAACGGCGATCCGGGGTTCGCGGATGGTCTTTTCGACGTAATCGGCTACCGATTCGGGCGTTTCGCCGGGAATGATCCGGAAATTGACCATGGCGTATCCGGTGGAAGGCAGGACATTGCTTTTGACGCCGGCATGGACTATCGTCGGCGCGGTGGTGGTCCGGACCACGGCGTTGGAGCTTGCCGATTGGCTGAACTGCCGGATCAACATCCCTTTGGTCAGCCAGGTATTGGCGAAGAGCGCCCGGAAAAATGGCGAGGTTTCCGGACCGGCGTGTTGCAACAGCTCCAGGGTGGGGCCGTCCAGTCTGGCCGGGCACGGATTTTCGTGGAGGCGGTTCAGCGCTTCGCTCAGGACCCCGATGGCTGTTTCAGCGGGCGGCATGGAGGAATGGCCGCCTTCATCCAGCTTTACTTCCAGTTTCAGGGTGGCTTCGCCTTTCTCCGAGGTGCCGATCATGGCCAGCGGGCGGCTTAACCCCGGCAGGGCTCCGTCCAGGATCAGGAGGCCTTCGTCCAGGACGTATTCGAACCGGATCCCTTGATCTTTAAAATAATCCGCAATTTTGGCAGCGCCGTTCCTGCCGCCTAACTCCTCATCGTGGCCGAATGAAAAATAAAGGGTCCTTTCCGGCTGGTAGTCCTGTTCCAGCAAGGTATTGGCGGATTCGAGCAAGCCCATTACGTTCAATTTGTCGTCGAGGGTACCGCGCCCCCAGACGAATCCGTCTCCGAGCTTGCCGCTGAACGGGCCTTCCGCCCAATCATCGATCGTTTCTTTTTCCGCAGGGACGACATCCAGGTGGCCCATCAGCAGGACCGGCGGCAGCATGGGTTTGGCGCCCGCCCATTTCAAGAGGATAGAGGGCGAAGCAACGTCGATCCGTTCCATCCGTTCAAACATTTTTGGAAAAGCGGTTTGCAGGAAGGTGTCCAGGTTCAGGAACGGCAGGGTATCCATATGGTCTTCAAAGCTGACCGTTTCAAAGCGAACGGCGCCGGCCAGCCGTTCCGGCGCCTTTTCATTTACCTCCGATTTGGGGATGGGGTCGATGGCCACCTGCATCGAATGGTAGGTATAGGTCTTGAAAATGACGATTGCCAGTATGACAAGGATCGCCAGAAACAGGAAGCGGAAAATACGGCGAAAAAATTTTCTCATGTTGCGGATTGTTCTTCATTCGGAGCCAGGCCACAGTTCAACAAGCCTTTTGCAATTCGCCCAAGATACGCAAAACTTATTTTCGGGGTTTGTCGGGCAGTAATCCCTTGTTGATCAGTTTTTTAAAAATGAGCCGTTTCAGGGTCAGCCGATTGATTGCACAAATGGCCTTGCAAAATAAAATTTTTCTCTAAATTGCAGCGCTTTTTCCCCTATTAAAGAACGCCAAGTTATATGCAGCCCATGAGCTTCGCCAAGTATTTTGATCATACTATTTTAAAAGCTGACTGCAGTCTATCAGATGTACACAAAGCCTGCGACGAGGCCAAACAGCACGACTTTGCTGCTGTTTGCATTCCGCCCTATTTCGTCAAGGAATCAGCTACCCGCCTTGACGGTTCCAAGATCCACACCGCAACGGTAATCGGGTTTCCGATGGGCTACAGCTCCACCCCGTCAAAGGTGGAAGAGATCAAGCGCGCACTCGATGAAGGAGCAGCCGAGCTGGATGTGGTGATCAACCTTTGCGCCGTCAAATCGGCTAACTGGAATTACGTCCAAAGCGATATCGACCGGATGGTGACAGCTGTTCACCTCAAGGGCAAGCTCGTCAAAGTGATCCTGGAAACAGGCTTGCTGACCGAGGCTGAATTAAAGAAAGTATGTGACATCTGCCTGTCTGTTCAACCTGATTTCGTAAAAACCTCGACCGGATTCCTGGGCGCCGGGGCTACCCCGGAAATAGTGGCCTATCTGCACAAGACAATGGGGGATAAGGTAGCCGTCAAGGCTTCCGGCGGCATCCGGACGCTGGAACAGGCAGAAGCTATGATCAGTGCTGGCGCCAGGCGGCTGGGCAGTTCTTCCTCCGTTGCCATCCTCAAGGAGAAAAAATAGTTCCTGATAAACGACGGTCTTTCCAAGGGCCGGATGTTATGGCCGATCGACTCCCGCAGATCTATAAGTGGACCGGGCTTTTTATCCTGGCCGGCGCTGTGCTGGGAATGGTGCATATTCCCCGTCAGCAGGATTTCTATGTCCTTCTCGCCTGTTATATTCCGGCTTTTGCCGCATATATCTGGCTGTACCGGCAGGCCGCTGAGGATCACCTCCGGTTTTATCTGGCGGCTGCCGTGATCATCCGGTTGCTGTTGCTGCCGGCCATACCCAATCTGTCGGACGATATCTACCGCTTCATCTGGGACGGCCGCCTGATCAATGCCGGCCTTAATCCCTTCGATCATTTGCCGGGTTATTACCTGGAAGAGGGGCATAGGGTGCCGGGGCTGACGGCCGACCTGTTTGGCAGGCTCAATTCGCCGGAATACTTCACCATTTATCCGCCCGTTGCGCAGGCTGTATTTGCAACGGCCTCCTGGTTATTTCCCCAAAGCATAACCGGCGCCACCCTGGCGATCCGCGCTGTTTTGATTGCCGCTGAGGCGGGTACGCTTATCTTTTTGCCGCGCGTTTTACAAGGCTGGGGCATGCCGCCGAAACGCACCTTGTTATACGCTTTCAACCCGCTGGTGATCGTTGAGATCTCCGGGAACCTGCATTTTGAAGGCGTCATGGTATTGATGTTTGTAGCCGGCTTGAGGTGGCTGCAAATCGGCCGGATCAATACGGCGGCACTGGCAATGGCCGGAGCGGTGGCGGCCAAGCTGGTCCCCTTGATGTTCTTTCCGCTTTTTATCCGGCGGTTGTACGCCGCCGGGCGGTGGCCGGTTGTTTTCCGGTTTTTCGGCATTTGCGGGGCGGCATTATTGGTGTTCTTCGCACCAATGCTGAACGGCGTTTTTTTTCGCAATATCGGGCAGAGCCTGGGGCTTTATTTCCACCAGTTCGAGTTCAATGCCGGCCTGTACTACATTGCCAGATGGATCGGCTATCAGGTTGCCGGTTATAACCAGATCGCCTGGATCGGGCCGAGACTAGCGATTTTGTCGGCCGGTTTTATCCTCCTGCTGGCCGCACTCGAACGGGGAAAGGATTGGAAAAGCCTGCCGGAGATTGCCATGTGGTCGTTGCTGGGTTACCTGGCCTGCGCTACGACCGTTCATCCCTGGTACACCATCCTGCTGCTGGCCCTGAGCCTGTTTACGCGCCGGCGTTTTCCGGTGGCCTGGACAGGCCTGATCATGCTGACCTATGTCCATTATCTGAACGGTGCTTTCAAAGAAAACTATTGGGTGATCGGAATCGAATATACCGGTGTGCTGGCAGCTATGCTGCTGGATATTTTAAAAAAAGGGGCGAAGACCGGGTGAAAAACAATGCCCTCTCACCTCCCATCCGACGAAGTGACGCCATCGGCGTTACGAAGTCGGGCTCCCTGTGCTGAGCGAAGCCGAAGCATCACCCTCTCACCCTCTCACCCTCTCACTCACTCACTCTCTAAATCCCCCGCATCTTAACCATCCTAAAGCCAGGGCCTGCCTTTTGCAACCATAAGGAGCGTATCCGGTCTTTAGGGGTATGGAAATACCGACTACTCACCGACCTGACAGACGAAACTTTCTTAAGACGATTTCCCTGGCCGGCGGCGGCATCTGCATCGCCGTTTACCTGCCGGGATGTACGAATGCGCCGGAACCCGAGCCGTTACCGCCGGTTGATCTGCCCTTCACGCCATTTGTGAAAATCGACCCGGCCGGAAGGTTCATCCTGCTGGCCAAAAATCCGGAGATCGGACAAGGCGTCAAGGTTGCCCTCCCGATGATCATTGCAGAGGAAATGGCCGTTCCCTGGGCCTCCGTGTCCGTCGAACAGGCGGATTTTCACGAGAAATACGACGGCCAATGGGCCGGTGGAAGCCTGGCTGTACGCGTTAACTGGACCGCCATGCGCAAAGCGGGCGCTATGGTCAGGACGGTATTCCTGGAAGCCGGCGCCAGGAAAATGGGCGTTGATCCGGCGCAATGCACAGCGCAGGAAGGCCGGGTGATCCATACGCCGGACAATCGCGCCGTCAGTTATTTTGACCTGTTGGACCTCCTTGCAGAAATTCCTGCACCCGATCCGGAACAGGTACAGCTCAAATCATCGGACGCTTTCCAAATCATCGGTTCCTCAATATCCGATCCCGATCTGAAGGATATGGTGACCGGCCAGCTCCGGTACGTTTCCGACCTGACCCTGCCGGATATGCTGTACGCTACGGTGGTCAAGCCTCCGTCCCTGTCGGCGCGCGTTGCGGGGTTTGACCGCGAGCAGGCCCTGGCGTTGCCGGGTATCCGCGAGGCCTTTATATTGGATAATGAGGAGTACGGCGGGCGGCTGCTCCGGCCCAACAGTCCCAACTTCCGGTCGGGCGTGGTTTTGGTCGGCGATTCGACCTGGGCCGTTTTGTCCAACCGGGAAAAATTGAGGATTGAATGGGAAACCCCGGAAGGGCCGCCGATCCGGTCGGCGGACATCCTGGATGAGAACGCCATCCGCAACCCGGCTACAGTGCGCAAAGACGGCGATTTCAGGAAGGCTGCCAACCGCTCGGCCGGAACCTTGACGGCGCAATACAAGGTGCCCCTGCTGGCACACGTCCCTATGGAGCCCATGAACTGCCTGGCGCGAGCCACCCTGGAAACCTGCGAACTGTGGGCGCCTACCCAGAACCCTGGGTCTATAGCCGGAGCGCTGACGGAGGTGCTCGGGTATGCGCCGGAGCAAATCACCATCCACACGCCGAGAATGGGCGGCGGTTTCGGGCGCCGCTATTATGTGGACTACGCTATCGAAGCGGTCGCCGTTTCCAGGAAAGTCAACCGGCCCGTAAAGGTGATCTGGACACGCGAGGACGACGTGCAAAACGATTTCTACCGCCCGGCAGGGGTGCACCGGCTGCAGGCTTGCTGGGATGATGCCGGCCAATTCTCCGGCTGGAATCACCTCATGTCCAATGCCAGCCGGAATACCTATCTGGGGCGCGACGGCAATCCGTGGGGCACAGAGCTGGATGAATACGAGTTCCCGGCAGGTTTGATTTCCAATCTGCATTTTCAATACCAGGAGATCAAGGCCGATATTCCGCTTGGACAATGGCGGGCCGTTTCACATTCTTCCAATGCTTTTGCGGTGTTGTCATTTCTGGATGAACTGGCCGCCGCCATGTCGACGGATACCGTTCAGGTTTACCATAAACTGCTCGACGGAAAAGGCATGGCGCCGGTCACCGGGCGTTTCCAGCTGGATACGGACCGGGTACTGGCCGTCCTTCAGCGGGTAACCCAGCTGGCAGGGTGGGGCGGACCATCGCAACCCGGCACGGGTAAAGGCATTGCTGCCGGATATTTCCAGGGCGCCTTTGTCGCGGAAGTCGTCGAAGTGCAGGTAGATGAAGAAAACCGCCTGACCGTACCGCGCATATGGGCTGCGGTTGATTGCGGGGTTGTAGTCAACCCGAAAGGTGCGCTCGCCCAGGTGGAAGGCGCCATCCTGGAAGGTTTATGCGCAGCCTTTTACGGCAAGATCACGGTAGAGGACGGCGTGGTCCAGCAAAGCAATTTCCATGATTATCGCTGGATACGGATCGGACAGGCGCCCGACATTGAGATTGAATTCATCAAAAACGATCATCCGCCGGGCGGCTTGGGCGAACCGCCGTTACCGCCTGTTGCGCCGGCCCTCTGCAATGCCGTTTTTGCTGCCACCGGCCGTCGGATCAGGGAGTTGCCTTTGGCGGATCAGGGTTTTATCGTTTAACCGATTCGGGATGAATCACCGGACTGATTCCCGGATTTGCACATTTTTTGATATTTTTCCTCCCGGTTCGCTTTGCGGCTGTCCTGGAAAACGAATTGCCGCAGCTCAAATCCCGTCCAAACAACTGTAACGATGAGATCCGGCACTTTGATCCTTTTCGCAATACTGGCTGCATACACGCAGCCCGGTTACGGCCAGTCGCCGCCATGGGAAAGCCCGTTGAAAATATCGTGGTCTGCTGACGGCGCCACCTTTGACGAGCCTGCCATTTTTCAGGACTCCTCCGGGGTGCCCTCCGTGATCCGGTGGCGCGGCGATACCCTGATTTGCGCTTTCCAGTGGTTCCGGTTGCCGGTCAATACCCCGACGTGGGACCGGGTTGCCGTAAAATTCTCCTACGACCTGGGGTTGACCTGGACCCAACCCGTGCCGATCACGGTAGAAGGCCTTCCGTCGAACTACCAGCGGCCGTTCGATCCGGCGCTTGCCGTATTCGGCGGCGACAGTATCCGCATCTACTTCTCTTCCAGCGAAGGCCTGCCGATGGGCGGGTTGAGCCCGATGGTCAATACCTATTCGGCAAAAAGTGCTGACGGCATTCATTTTACATTCGAACCCGACCCCAGGGTGGATGAGCCTTCCAACCGGGTGATCGATCCGGCGGTTATCCGGTTCAATCAGCTTTGGCATTATGCAGCCCCCATCGGCAGTCCGCAAGCGGGAGCCTATCATTATATCTCCGACGACGGGGTGCATTTTACCGCCGTTCCCCCCATCGGCTCGGATCCGCAACACAACTGGACCGGCAATTATATGATCAATTCAACGGAGGAACTGCGCTTCTACGGCAACGGCCCCAATGGCATCTGGTACAATACCTCGCCCAACGGCGGCATATGGAACGGGTATGTTCAGACCAATATCCGGGGCGGAGATCCCAGCGCCATCCGCATATCGCAGGATCAATACCTGATCATCTACGTCGGCGAACCCTACGCTGTTGCCACCCGGGAAGTGGCGGAAGACCCGGACCGGCTATTGATTTTTCCTGATCCCGCATCGGATATGGCGCAGATATCCTACCTTGTGGAGCATCCGGGCAACATCAACCTCGCGGTATTTGATGCGGGCGGTAAATTCGTCCAAACGCTTTTTTCGGGGTTTCAGCCGGCGGGGCGGCAAACGATGGTATGGGACAGGAACCTCGGAAGCAAATCCATCATGCCCGGTGTTTATTTTGTCCGTTTTCAATCCGCCGGCAGAAGTGCGATATGCCGGATGATCTGGCAATGACGACCCGGAAGCCTGAACTTTAGCAAACAAACGAATCAACCAATGAATAAAACCCTTTTCGCCCTATCCATTCTTGCAATTGCATTGTTGGCCGGTTGCCGCAATCAAAACGCCGGCAATGTGCTGGACGCGGACGATGTTGCGACAGTCCTTCCCGAAAAACTCATCACCGCCCTGAACGGCGACGTGATCCAACTGCCTGAAGGCGCCTTCTTCTTCGACCGGTCGCTTTCCTTGGAAGGGCTTTCCGATATTACCATCAAGGGAGCGGGCAAAGGCAAGACCGTGCTGTCCTTCAAAGACCAGGTGGAAGGCGCCCAGGGACTCCTGGTGATGAATGTGGACGGGTTGACCCTCGAAGGATTTACCATTCAGGACACCAAGGGAGATGCCGTCAAGGTGCAGGCGAGCCGGAAGGTCATTTTCCGGGATATGGAAGCTACCTGGACGGGCGGCGCCTCCCCGGAAAACGGCGGTTACGGCCTCTACCCGGTTGATTGTACGGAGGTGTTGATCGAGGATTGCGAGGCCTCCTTTGCCAGCGATGCCGGGATCTATGTCGGCCAGTCCACTAACGTGATTGTACGCAACAACTACGCGCACCACAATGTGGCCGGGATCGAAATTGAAAATACGCGCAATGCGGACGTTTACGGGAATACCGCAAAAGAAAACACAGGCGGACTGTTGATCTTTGATATGCCCGATCTGCCGCAGCCCAACGGTTGGAAGATCCGGGTACACGACAACCAGGTGGAAAATAACAACCACGCCAATTTTGCCTCGCCCGGCACGGTGGTCAGTACGTTGCCGCCGGGGTCGGGTATGATCCTGATGGCCCACAAAGAAGTGGAGATATTCGGGAACACCATCAAGCAACACGCTTCCGTAGGCCTGAGCATGATCAGCTGGATATTCACCGGGCGGCCCTTTGAATCCGACCAATACGACCCGTTCTGTTCAGCCGTATATATCCATGACAACCAGTTTGTCGACAACACCGGACAAGTGGATACGACCACGCAATTCGGCCAGTTGATCGCCGCCGTCAATCAGGGGCAAACCGTCGATATTGCCACCGACGGCATCTTCAATCCGGCAACACTGGGCGACAACGGCGTGCCTGCGGGTACTGCCAGGATCTGCATTCGCAACAACGGCGATGTGCGCTTCCTCAACCTCAACGCGGGAAAAGGCAGTTTGCCGCAGGAGATCGTCGAAAATATGACTACGGATGCCGCTGTTTTCGATTGCGAGGGCCAGGTCATTCAGGCGGCTGAACATTGAGTTGGTATGCTCCATTTGCAATAACCCTAACCTCTAGGATATGAACAATACGAGGCGATCCTTTATCGGTCAACTGGCCGGTATTCCATTACTCCCGGCGATCCGGCCGTTGCAGGAAATAACCGAAGTCTTCAGGAAAGACTTTCCTGTATCTTCCAATACGTACAACTGGGACACTTTTTACTGGCGCGAAGGAAAAACCTCATTCAGCGAAAACCTGGACGCCGGCCTGAAAGATTACCTGAAGACCGGCCTGACGGCCATCGAACCCAATCTGTTCAACGTGGAATTTACCGGACAGATCATGCCCAAATTGCAGGAATACGGCATTTCGGCGCCGTCGGCCTACGTCAACAGCGTATTGCACAAAAAAGAGGAAGCCGCCGAATCCATCGCAACGGTACTGGCCATTGCGGATGCCGCGCGCCCTTACGGGGTCAATATCCTGGTGACCAATCCAAGCCCAATCCAATGGGGCGGAACCGAAGTGAAATCGGACGATGAGCTGAAGGAACAGGCTAAAAACCTGGACCACCTTGGCGCCGAACTTCGTAAACGCGGCATGACGCTGGCCTATCATACGCACAATACGGAAATGCTGGCCGGCGCGCGGGAATACCACCATATGTTCCAGAATACTTCCCCGCGGAATGTGGCGTATTGCTTTGATGTGCACTGGGTATTCCGGGGGTCGCAGGATTCGGAGGTCGCCGTTTTTGACGTCTTGAAAATGTACGGTGACCGGGTGGTGGAATTGCATTTGCGGCAATCTGTCAACGGCATCTGGAGTGAGACCTTCGGCGAGGGGGATATCGATTACGAGCGCTTTGCCGCCGAATTAAAAAAACGAAAGATCCGGCCGCACCTTGTCATCGAGCAATGTGTGGAAGACGGAACGCCCAATACGATGGATGTCATTGAAGCTCATAAGCAGGACCTGGCGCGGGTAAATGCGCTGTTCGGGGTGTGATTTAACCAGGAAATGATGATGAAATACAGTTTGCTGTTCGGAGGATTTATGCTTGTTTTGCTGGCCTGGGCGGGATGCGGGAAGGATTCCGATACGGGTGTCCGGGTGGAATCCGACACCTTTGAAAAGTTGTCCGACTACCGTTTTTTTACCGGTGAATTGAAAAACCTGACACCGAATGAAGGGGTTCTGCCGTACGACTTGAAAACGCCCTTGTTTTCGGATTATGCGGAAAAGGCGCGGTTTGTCTGGATGCCCAAAGGTGTTTCCGCCGTTTACAATATTTCCGATGTGCTGGACTTCCCCGTGGGCGCCGTGCTCATCAAGAATTTCTTTTATCCCATCGACCAGCGAAACCCGGCCAAAGGCAGGCGGATCATTGAAACGCGCTTGCTGATCCACCAACCGGGAGGGTGGGATGCGTCGACCTATGTGTGGAACGACGAGCAAACGGAAGCGCGGATCTACCTGGCCGGCACAATCCGGAAGGTGGAATATACGGATGCCGCCGGCGCACTGGTCAGGGTCAATTATGTGGTGCCCACGCGCAACCAATGCAAGGGATGCCACGCCTACGACGACAAGTTGATCCCCATCGGCCCGAAAGTGGGCAACCTGGACAAATCCTATGCCTACACCGACGGTGAAGAAGGCCAATTGCTTAAATGGGCGAGGACCGGCTATCTTTCTGGTGTGAACGGACATTTCAGGCCCTTTCTGGCGCAGTGGGATGACCCGGCTTCCGGCTCGATCCAGGACCGCGCCATGGCGTACCTGGATGTCAATTGCGGGCATTGCCACAACCCGCATGGCGCCGCTAACACTTCCGGCCTTTTTCTGACGGCTGATGAAAGGCCCGGGCCCAATCTGGGCATTTTCAAAGCGCCGGTTTCCACCGGTAAAGGTTCCGGCGGCCGCCTGTACAGCATCGTACCGGGCCACCCCGAAGCATCCATCCTACTCTACCGCATGGAATCGACCGACCCTGGGGCGATGATGCCCGAAGTGGGCCGGACGATGGTCCATGCAGAAGGCGTCGAGTTGATCCGGGCGTGGATTGCATCGCTGGGTTCGTAAATCGTAACGATCCTTTTCCTCTTTTTGGGTCTGCCTGCCTGGCGGTCTGTCAGGATCGCCGGGGCTATAGCATCCGGCAACGACGTAAGCCGCCCGCCTGAAGCCATCATATACCGGCCCTACAGGCCGGAACCCCCCTATTCAAACCGGGTGCTACCGATATAGCGGACCTGACGGCCCGCGCGGTCGAAAACTCCGTTCAATCGTTAACCTTGGGTACGCAACTATTAAACATGGGTTCTTTGTTGCCGGCGCCAATTTCAACATATACCAACTTTGGACAACTATGAACAAGTATTGAGCACATTTTGAACTTGGGAATGGGCGGCCCGACAACGGAAATTTGAGCCATTGAATCCATTAAACCAATTCAAAATCTGTTCATCATGAAATCCTTATTCATTCTTTCCGCATTATTCGTCGCCGCTTCCTTTTCCACCCTCCGGGCTCAGGAGCAGGATGCCGGCAAGATCGTAACCAATTATTTTGCCTGGATAGATGCCGGTAAAATTGACGCCGTCGGCGATCTGCTGACAGACGACTTTACCGTTTCAGCCCCGTTTTCTCCGGTTCCTATTGACAAGATGGGTTGGAAAGGCGTCGGTGAAGGCTTCAAATCCGGATTTTCCGATATGCACCATAAAATTGTCGACTGGTTTGCCGCCGGCAACAAGGTGGCCGTAAGGGGCGTTTTCACCGGCACCAATATCGGCAGCATGATGGGAAATCCGGCCACAAATAACAAAGCCGAGGTGCCTTTAACCGCCATCTTTGAGCTCGACGGCAAAGGGAAGATCCGGTCCCTGGACCTCAAATTCGACATGAAGAGTTTCGAAGCCCAATTGATGGCCGCGTCCGGGGCCGGTAATGCAAATAATTAATCGCTGATTCATCGCAGCCCCATACCCGCCGCTGTTCCGCCTGGCGCTGTCCTGATCCATGTTAAACCTGCGGCCATGACAGCTGCCCAATACAACAAGATCCTGCAGGGGTTGACGGCTGCCGGGCAACAGGACAACCCAGGCCGGTTGTTTCATGCGGCATTTACCGTCAGCGAAGGACACCTTGAAGTGGTCGATATCTGGGAATCCGTTGAAAAATTCCAGGCGTTCGGTCAGGTGTTGATCCCTATCCTCCAAGGGATCTTTGATGAACTGCCGGCGCCGGAGGTTTACGGGTTGCACAACCTGTTTTTGAAATAATCCTATCAACTATCGAATTTCAGGACAGGCTGTAGCCGGACCGTAAATTCACGAACGTATTCCATTACTTCCCGGGCGTGTTTCGATTCGTCGATGTATTTGCTGGTCACCTCCGCGAGCTGACTATCCGGCAGGTATTGATCCAGTACGATCCCGAAATCAAAAGGGTGGAGCGGGTCGCGTTCACTGGCCAGGATGAGCGCCGGTTGCCGGATGGACCTTAACAGGTTCAGGTCGGCAACCGGCGCGTCCCTTATCATGCTTTTCAGGATTTTTGCGGTATGTTGACCTTGTTCGCGGGCGAATTGTCCCAATACGGAACGGGCGGCATTGGGCAGGTCCAGATTCATCCGAATAAAGATGTCCGATGCCTGGAATTGCTCCTGACCGAGTGGCGTTCCCATAAAATCGGCCGCTGAAGAAAGGATGCTCAGGTTAGCCGGATCGGGATGGTCCAGCCAGGCGGGCCGTACCAGGACCAGCGCAAGCACCCTTTCGGGGTATCTGACCGCCAGGTTCAGGGCTATACCCGATCCCATGGAGATCCCGCCCACAACCGCCATTTCAACGCCCAGGTGATCGAGCAATGCAACGGCATCGTCCGCATATTGGTCGAATGACGGCGGATGCGTCGGATCGAAAGGCGTCCGGCCGTGCCCGCGGCAGTCCATAGAGATCAATTGGAAACCGCTGAGGCCGGTTAGCAGGTCTTGCGCCTGTTGGAGGTTGCCGCCCAGGCCATGCTGGAAGAGGAAGGGGGCTCCGGCGCCGGTGGATCGATAATGGAAGGGTGGAAACATTTTTGATATAGTTTGGCAGTCATAAGGATTTGAAAACCTATTCTACAGGTCGATATCGATTTGCCGGGCCATATAATCCGGTAAGGTTTGGACTGCTTTTTTATAAAGTCGATGCAGGGAATCAACAATATTGCATAGACAGGAAATGCTCGTATCGGGGTACATAAGACCGTTTCCGTATTCAGGAAAAACCCTGATCTGCCCGGATGCGCCAAGGTAAAGGACAATTGCAAGTAAGGTTAGCGTTGCTTTCAACATACAAGGGTCTTTCTTTATTTTCTTCCTGTAATAAAGTCATATTTTTGAACCTTTCCTAACCGATCAAAAAAAATCGGCATGAAAAGACGGATGTTATTTCCAGTGTTTATTCTTTCTTTTATTTCGCTATTCAGTCAAACCTCAAAACCGATGAACATTCTCTGGTTATCGGTTGAGGACCTGAGCCCGCGACTCGGTTGTTACGGAGACCCGACCGTCTCCACCCCAAATATCGACCGGTTGGCAAAAGAAGGTGTGCGGTATACCCATGCCTACACCACAGCCGGCGTCTGCGCGCCCAGCCGTTGCGCCATTATCACGGCCATGTACCAGACCAGCGTCGGCGGACACAATATGCGGACATTCAATATTTACCCCGAGGTCAAAGGTGTTCCTAAGAATTACTCCATTGTGCCGCCGCCGGAGGTGAAGGCGTATCCCGAATATCTGCGGGCAGCGGGGATCTACTGCACCAACAATTCCAAAACGGACTACCAGTTTGTGGCGCCGCCCACCGTCTGGGATGAAACCAGCAATACCGCCCATTACAAGAATCGAAAACCGGGGCAACCGTTTTTTGCCATTTTCAACAGCACCATTACCCACGAATCGCAGGTCTGGGCCCGGGCAGATCATCCCTTGCGGGTGGACCCGGCCCGGGTGATCGTGCCGCCTTTCTATCCGGATACCGACAGCGTACGGTTGGATATTGCCCGGTTTTATTCCAATATCTCAGAAATGGACGATTGGATCGGCGAAAAGCTGAAGGAACTGGAGGACGCCGGCGAAATGGACAATACGATCATTTTCTTCTGGGCGGATCACGGTGACGGCCTTCCCTACATTAAACGGGAGGTCACGGAGCGCGGCCTGCTGGTGCCTTTGATCATCCGCTATCCCGATGGAAAAGGCGCAGGTACCGTGGTGGAGGACCTGGTGAGCCTGATGGATCTCGGGCCCACGGTCATGTCGCTGTTCGGCATCAAACCGCCGCGCTATATGCAAGGGCAGGCTTTTGCGGGACAGTACAAGGCCAAACCCCGCAAATACATTTTCGGCGCCCGCGACCGCATGGACATCCCGGTCGACCGGGTGCGGTCCGTCCGGGATCAGCGCTTCCAGTATATCCGGAATTTTCATCCCGAGCTACCGGCCTACCAGGACATCCCGTACCGCCTCCAGCAACCCGGAATGCGGAGTATTCTCCGCGAGAAGGAGGCAGGGCGATTGAACGAAGTGCAAATGCAGTGGTTCAAGTCGCCGAGGCCGCCGGAGGAACTCTATCTGATCGATGCCGACCCCCACGAGCTCAACAACCTGGCGGGAGATCCTGCCTATGACAAAGCGCTCAAACGCCTGCGCAAGGTCATGGACAAATGGCTGGCAAAAACCAACGACCTGGGGCGGATCCCCGAGGCCGAACTGCTGAAGCAAATGTGGAACGGCGGGGATGCGCCGCTGGTCACAGCAGATCCGGTGATTGCGATAACCGGGAATGAATTGCGGATCAGTGACCAGACCAAAGGCGCTTCCATCGGGTACCAGATCCTGGAAAAAGGGCAGGAGCCGGGTGAAGACTGGCGGGTTTATACCCATCCGGTTTCGGTTGGAAAAGGAAAAACGGTGGTGGCGGTAGCGCAGCGGATCGGGTATGAAAGGAGCGGGGTGGTGAAAAAGGAGGTTGATTGACTGGATGGTTGGATAGGGGTTAGGCTGTTCAATTTGATACCGATTTCATCCTGTGCTTTTTAGCTCCTGATCGAAACGCCCTCGCAGGCCATGGCCGCAGTTGCGATTTGTCTTCGGAATAAAAAAGGAAAAAAGCAGCCTGGTTTTGGTGTCAGGCAGCAACTTGCCGTTGCTTCTTGACTTGTTGATCAAAGTGGCAGTCGAATATTTTTGGAGCGTTCGTTGTAAGGAAAATCCGGGAATATCCAGCATCAATTTACAAGAAACACGCCCAGCGAGGGTCCGGCATCAGCAGATGGGCCGTTAAGAAATTGGCCGGAATGGAGTGGCCGCACA
>CALMYQ010000274.1 GCA_937873655.1 uncultured Lewinella sp.
TATTGGCGGAGAGGGAATTGCACCCTCTAGAGTTATTGCGCCTCGTGGCGCACCATTGCCAAAAAAGGGACAAAGACCAGAAACAAAGATCAGAAACCAGACTTTTAATACTCAAGAGATCAAAAGTACACTTTACAACCAAGTCAAGAAGCAACGGCAAGTTGCTGCTTGACACCAAAACCAGGCTCCTTTTTCCTTTTTTATTCCGAAGACAAATCGCAACTGCGGCCATGGCCTGCGAGGGCGTTTAGATCAGGAGCTAAAAAGCACAGGATGAAATCGGTATCAAATTGAACAGCCTAGGTAGAGAGGATGTGAGAGCCCGCCTTCGCCCGATGCTACGGCGGATAGGAGGTGAGCGCTGTTATTCGCGAGACCGTTCAGCATTTTGGGTCAACCCGATTTTTATCGCGCGCAGCGTGATGAAAATCAAAGCTTTGCGTCTTGGCGTCTTGGCGAGAGAATCCCTTTTTTGAAAATCCTCTTATTCGCCGGCAAACTTCCTGGCGGGAAATCTCCGTTGGGTCTTCCGGGAAACGGAGATGATCAACAGGAAATTTGCGGCCATGGCCAGCGTGCGGAACGGGAAGAGCACTACGCCGTCTTCCACCATCGGATAAGGCAACAGGACCGGCAGCCCCAGCGTAGTATCACCGCCGCCGAACCGCAGGATGAAAGCGCCGGCAAATCCGGCCAGGGCCCCGGCGACATTTGCCTTTTTATCAAAAATCGCGCAAGTCAGGGCAGGAAAGAGCAGGCAATACACAAAGTCGCTGCACAGGAACCAGAGCTCGTAGACGCTACGAATATTCAGGGCCAAAAGTGTCGCCGCTATCCCGATGATCCAGACACTGCGCTTGATGACCCGAACCAACCGGTCTTCCGAAATCTGAGGTTGGACCAACGGCCGCCAGACATTCCAGGCCGCCATGGAAGAAGCCGACAGGATCGAGGAATCCACCGATGACATGACAGCCGCCGCAACCGCGCCCAATCCAAGAGCAGCAACCCAGGGGCTCGTCAGGTAACGCACGACCCAGGGCAGGGTTGAAGCCGGTTCCGGAATATCCTGCAAGCCCATGCCTTTCCAGTCCGCCACGGCCCCTGCAATCCCGATCAAAACCGACGGTACGGCCGCGACCAGGCAGACCACCCCGGCTGCCAGGGAAAGCGTAACGGCCGCCCTCTCGCTTCGGGCAGACAGCACCCGCTGAAAATAAACCTGCCAGGCTACCCCGCCGAAAATCAGCAGGAAGGCGTAATCCCACCAATACCAGTAATAGCTCCCCAATGCCTCACTTGAAGGCAGCAAACTGGCTGCGGCCCCAAACCGCTCCTGGTATGCCGGCCAGGCTGCCGACCAGCCGCCGACTTTGTCCAGTGCAAACGGCGTTACAAGAAACAATCCGGCGAGCAACAGAATGAGTTGAATAATATCCGTAAACGCCACCGACCACAGGCCGCCGATGGCGGTATAGGCAATCGCTACCAGAGCGGACATGATGATCGCTGTGGCGGTTTCCAGGCCGAAAACCGTTCCGAAGGTCGTTCCCAAAGCCGTCAGAATAGCGCCGGTCCAGAAGATCTCTCCGGTCAGTGCGGGTAAAAAGAATAAGGCCGTAGCCCGTTTGCCGAACCGCATTTCGAGCGGATCGAGCATCGTCCGGAATTGCCGGCGCCGCATAGGGCGGGCAAACAACAGGCCGCCCACGACCAGGCTGAGCGCATACCCCCATGGCGCCTGTACCCAAACCAGGCCCTGGCTTGCCGTGTACTCCGCGGTTCCGTTGATATAACCGCCCCCGATCCAGGTGGCGCTCATGGTGAAGATGGCCATGGTCAGGGGCAGGGAGCGGCCGGCCAGCATCATGTCGTCCAATTGGCCCGCATTGCCCATATTGGCGGCGTAAGCGCCTGCAAAGAAGATCACCCCATAAAAAACGAGCATCACCCAATAGGCCGGCCAGTTGACGTCGAAAGTCGTAAAATAATGCAGGTATCCCCCGAGCAGGAGGAGCAAAAGGAACAGCAAAAGGGTAGGTATCAACGGCCTTCGAATCATCAACTCTTCGGTTTGAACACCCGAAAAATAGGAAAATCTGGGTACATTTAACCTTTGATTTACATTAAACGCACCTTACATTATATGGATGAACCTTCCGGACCCACCTTCCACCCGTTGCGCATCCTGGCAGCCTGGGGGGTGCATCTGTTTACGGCCTGCGGCCTGCTGACCGGCTTCATGGCGCTGCTGGCCGTTGCCGACCACGATTGGCGGTCGGCGATCGGATGGCTCCTCCTGTCCCAATTCATCGACGGGATTGACGGGACTTTTGCCCGGTTGGTCAGGGTGCAGGAAGTACTGCCCAATTTTAACGGCAAGACCCTGGATTATGTCATCGATTTCGCCACTTACGCCATTATACCCGCCTATTTCTTTTTTGAATCAGGCCTGACGGAAGGAACCGGCGTCTGGATCGGGACCTTTGCCATCCTGCTCTCTTCGGCGTTGTATTACGGCAAGGAAGGCATGGTGGCCGACGAGCAATATTTTGTCGGGTTCCCGGTGTTGTGGAACTGGGTGGTTTTCTACCTGATCCTCGTATTCGGATTCACGCCCGCCTGGAACCTGATCCTGGTCATTTTCTTTGCCGTATTGCATTTTGTACCCATCAAATTCGCGTATCCGAGCCGCGCCCGCCGTTTCAAATGGCTCACCCTGGGCTTTTCCGCCCTGACCATTGCGGCTGTATTGATCCTGCTTTGGCGTTATCCCGAACCGGCGCCGGTATGGCGTTGGGCAGCGATTGCAGGAGGCGCCTATTTCGGCATCATAGCCGTTCTGGCTACCTGGTTTGATGGTGCGAAACTGAAATAACCAGGCAAAATTGCCGGTGAATTTCATACATTTATGGCCATCAAATAATAACCTGATATGAAAACCTGGGTGGCCCTGCTGCGGGGGATCAACGTCGGCGGCAAGCATATCGTCCCGATGAAAGAACTCGTCAGGCTCATGGAAGCAGACGGTTTCGCCAATGTGAAGACCTATATCCAGAGCGGCAATGTGGTCTTTCAAAGCGCTGACAACTCCGGGGACAGGATCGGAGAATTGATCGCCCGGGAATTCGGTTTCAAACCCGATATATTCATCCTGAGCGGAGCCGATCTGAAAGCGGCCATGGCCAATAATCCCTATGAAACGGATACCGGAAAAAATGTCCATTTCTTCTTTTGCGACCGCGAAGAGCCGCCGATCGACATCGAATTCCTGGAGTCGCTCAGGGCGCCGTCGGAGGCATATACCCTGACCGGAAATGTGTTTTACCTGCACGCCCCCGAAGGCATCGGCCGCTCCAAAATGGTGGAAAAACTGGGCAGGGCATTTCCCAAAGACGTCTCCATGACCGCCAGGAACCTCAATACGATGAATAAGCTTTTGGAGATGATTGAGGCGAACCGGTAACAGATCGACGTTTTTGGTCTGGTGGATCGAGCCTGCGAATTTCCCATAGCCTGCCTGGAGGTTGTCAAGCAGCAACTTTCCGTTGCTTTTTGACTTGTCAAACAAAGGGCGTTGATTGGGGGTTTTCCGAAATCCGGCGAGCATATTGATATTTGCCGTATATTTGAAGGCGCCGTGCAAAAGGGTTTCCGGCCGGCAATTTATTGAGCATTGTTGTGAAAATGCATGTAATCTGCTAAATTACAGCCAATTGCATTTCCGAAAAAGTGCAATTTCAGCTCGATTTTCAGTTCTTTGACCAGCTTGGAATTAAAAGTTAACCGGGAGTGATTGGGGAATATGTTTTTGGCAGTCAGGAATTTGTGTTAAATTACGCCTTGTAAGCCAGTATCCATTAGAATGAGGATTGAAACCCTCTGTCTCTCGAATAGGCTATCTACTGTCGGCCCGCTTGTAAGCCAGTATCCATTAGAATGAGGATTGAAACCCGGGCCTTTTCAGGTGTAGGCGCTAAGATGGACGGCTTGTAAGCCAGTATCCATTAGAATGAGGATTGAAACGCAATATAGCTCCCGTCACGCTCAGGATACTCGTCGCTTGTAAGCCAGTATCCATTAGAATGAGGATTGAAACTGGTAGCGATCGCCGGGGTTGAATCAGAACCATTCAGCTTGTAAGCCAGTATCCATTAGAATGAGGATTGAAACTAGCTGTTTGAAGGATCGTAGTCCTCGGTCTGGAAAATCTTGTAAGCCAGTATCCATTAGAATGAGGATTGAAACACCAAATCGTAAATCTTTGTACAGACTGGAAATTTACTTGTAAGCCAGTATCCATTAGAATGAGGATTGAAACTTACGGCAAGATCTGCCGCCGCTCCATCTAATGCAACTTGTAAGCCAGTATCCATTAGAATGAGGATTGAAACTTGCCCCGGTTGGCCTTGTGCTTGGTAGTTGCGTGGCTTGTAAGCCAGTATCCATTAGAATGAGGATTGAAACGCCGTTGACAACAACGCTGTCGGGACTATCGGTCCCCTTGTAAGCCAGTATCCATTAGAATGAGGATTGAAACATACGAAAACATTGAAACAAGAGCACGACCTGGTGAACTTGTAAGCCAGTATCCATTAGAATGAGGATTGAAACTTTCTTCTTTTATTTTTTTATTTTCTGCGTTTTTTATCTTGTAAGCCAGTATCCATTAGAATGAGGATTGAAACCGAATTTTTCAAAACAGGTGTCATTTGCATTTTCATCTTGTAAGCCAGTATCCATTAGAATGAGGATTGAAACTACATCAATATTAGCTCATCGGGGGTTTTGCAATATCTTGTAAGCCAGTATCCATTAGAATGAGGATTGAAACAACAAGCCCCGGTAATCAGGCGGGGGGCAATACTGACTTGTAAGCCAGTATCCATTAGAATGAGGATTGAAACCAGACGGTGACCGGCTTATTGAAGGAACGCTAAATGACTTGTAAGCCAGTATCCATTAGAATGAGGATTGAAACAGACATGCAAACACATGTTTGTGAACGACCAGGCGTCTTGTAAGCCAGTATCCATTAGAATGAGGATTGAAACCGGGGAGGATGCCACGGTGAGGTTGGAGTTGGTGCCTTGTAAGCCAGTATCCATTAGAATGAGGATTGAAACATTCTGCTCTGTTTGCTGGTTGAATACTGAAAACGTCTTGTAAGCCAGTATCCATTAGAATGAGGATTGAAACTCCGCTGCAGTGGCTGGCCAGGTTACGATTTCAGAACTTGTAAGCCAGTATCCATTAGAATGAGGATTGAAACATAAGTTCGTGCAACTTATTTTTCACGACTATATCGGCTTGTAAGCCAGTATCCATTAGAATGAGGATTGAAACTCGTCAATTCATTGCCCTCGATCACAAACTTTTCGCCTTGTAAGCCAGTATCCATTAGAATGAGGATTGAAACCGTCTCCGGTAGGCGACCAGACGGTCGTGAGGCAAACTTGTAAGCCAGTATCCATTAGAATGAGGATTGAAACTTCTGTGGCCGCTAATCACCCGAAAGCGAGTTGAATCTTGTAAGCCAGTATCCATTAGAATGAGGATTGAAACTTTCGGTAAAATTATGCACTTCCAGCGAATTCGTTGCCTTGTAAGCCAGTATCCATTAGAATGAGGATTGAAACCTTGGAAAACAGCGATATGCAAGCGGAATATATTTCCCTTGTAAGCCAGTATCCATTAGAATGAGGATTGAAACCCATCGCCTTGTCGTTGCCGCGCAGGCCGCGGAATTCTTGTAAGCCAGTATCCATTAGAATGAGGATTGAAACAATATTCGACCAAGTTCCCACGTGTTAGGTGGGTTCCTTGTAAGCCAGTATCCATTAGAATGAGGATTGAAACAATGATTTCACTGGGGGTCATTCGATACTCGCAAATAGCTTGTAAGCCAGTATCCATTAGAATGAGGATTGAAACGAGCAATCAACTCTTCAAGTATTACTCAACCATCTGCTTGTAAGCCAGTATCCATTAGAATGAGGATTGAAACATCAACAATGCCAAAAAGAGGAAATATGCAGGCGGTCTTGTAAGCCAGTATCCATTAGAATGAGGATTGAAACCGGCTGAACGGCGTAAAAGTCGTTAGCTGGTTGTACCTTGTAAGCCAGTATCCATTAGAATGAGGATTGAAACACATTGTTAATCAGGCCGGTACGCATATATGAAATACTTGTAAGCCAGTATCCATTAGAATGAGGATTGAAACAAGGCATTGATAAGCGGGGATAGGATCGTGCCGATCCGCTTGTAAGCCAGTATCCATTAGAATGAGGATTGAAACGTATATCACCGGAACCGTTAGAAATATCAGGATCGTCTTGTAAGCCAGTATCCATTAGAATGAGGATTGAAACTAAAATTCACACCGCCGGTGTCGATTTTTTTAAAGACTTGTAAGCCAGTATCCATTAGAATGAGGATTGAAACTGAAATCGATCAAGTATAGCTGATTATTGGCCGGTCCTTGTAAGCCAGTATCCATTAGAATGAGGATTGAAACAAGATCTCCTGAAATGGCGGGAAGAAAACGACGGCGCTTGTAAGCCAGTATCCATTAGAATGAGGATTGAAACCAATACCGAAAGGCCATGAAACCAGGGCCGGAAATCTCTTGTAAGCCAGTATCCATTAGAATGAGGATTGAAACTCAGATACATCTTCGATTTCAGATCCTGTTGAGGGCTTGTAAGCCAGTATCCATTAGAATGAGGATTGAAACAAAAGTCCAGGTTCTTGATATTGTCGCGTAGCTGCCGGCTTGTAAGCCAGTATCCATTAGAATGAGGATTGAAACTTTTGGTCCAGCATATTGAGGTATGATTTGGTCATATTTCTTGTAAGCCAGTATCCATTAGAATGAGGATTGAAACTTGAACCTCGCTGCAATTTTACTGAAAAGGTTTTCGCTTGTAAGCCAGTATCCATTAGAATGAGGATTGAAACTTGCATACGCATAGGCGACACCGCCTACAACGTCGCACTTGTAAGCCAGTATCCATTAGAATGAGGATTGAAACCGCAGTTCCTTTTCGGTAAGCGCCGTTTCTTCGATTACTTGTAAGCCAGTATCCATTAGAATGAGGATTGAAACATATTTTTAACTGTTTTTAATCAGATTTGACCTATCGCTTGTAAGCCAGTATCCATTAGAATGAGGATTGAAACGGCAGATCCGTCGTATTGTACATTATCCTGCTGAACGCTTGTAAGCCAGTATCCATTAGAATGAGGATTGAAACAACTCTTTGTTCTCCCTCTTTGTTCTTTCAACAATCCTTGTAAGCCAGTATCCATTAGAATGAGGATTGAAACCCTCCGTGTTTGTACCCTCGTGTTGCATTATAAGCCCTTGTAAGCCAGTATCCATTAGAATGAGGATTGAAACGGTAACTTGGTTTTCATAGTAATTCTACACTTTCACCTTGTAAGCCAGTATCCATTAGAATGAGGATTGAAACACCCAATCGTAATCGATGACAAAGCAGCATTCAGGGCTTGTAAGCCAGTATCCATTAGAATGAGGATTGAAACCAAGGTAGCTGCCATACCGGTAATCAGGAAGAAATACCTTGTAAGCCAGTATCCATTAGAATGAGGATTGAAACCCCCGACAAGTGCAGGAGAAAAGTATAATATATCGGCTTGTAAGCCAGTATCCATTAGAATGAGGATTGAAACACCTGTTCCCGTCTAGGTTTTTACTCATGCGTACAGCCTTGTAAGCCAGTATCCATTAGAATGAGGATTGAAACATTTCTGGTATCTCTCCCCGATGTTCCCATTGCCAGCTTGTAAGCCAGTATCCATTAGAATGAGGATTGAAACAGATGGCCCGCGCGTTAGTAGCACCAGGCTCAAACTCCTTGTAAGCCAGTATCCATTAGAATGAGGATTGAAACCCTGATCCACGTACCAGAGGACCTCACCACTGTGACCTTGTAAGCCAGTATCCATTAGAATGAGGATTGAAACGGAGGTCTTCAGGAGGAGTGTCTTTGAAATTGCGAGGCTTGTAAGCCAGTATCCATTAGAATGAGGATTGAAACACGAACTGGAGGACCAGTTGGGCCTGGTGGTAATGGGCTTGTAAGCCAGTATCCATTAGAATGAGGATTGAAACACCATTTCGGCTAAAGGCTGGAAGGCAAAACGAGCACTTGTAAGCCAGTATCCATTAGAATGAGGATTGAAACTGAGCAACCCAACAAAATACATACCACAAAGCCTGCCTTGTAAGCCAGTATCCATTAGAATGAGGATTGAAACCCGCCATAGGCAATACACTTGGTTTCTCACCAATGTCTTGTAAGCCAGTATCCATTAGAATGAGGATTGAAACTGATCGGGCTACCTCCAATAAGCTCTGTAAAATTAACTTGTAAGCCAGTATCCATTAGAATGAGGATTGAAACCCTCTACAATTATACCAACCTTTTTTGCCATGCCGTCTTGTAAGCCAGTATCCATTAGAATGAGGATTGAAACAATGCACCCCTACCCTTTTGGCCTGGCAGGGGTGCGGCTTGTAAGCCAGTATCCATTAGAATGAGGATTGAAACACCAGATCTCCGAACAGATAGACGCGGTTCAGCTAACTTGTAAGCCAGTATCCATTAGAATGAGGATTGAAACTTTTTCAGGTACAAGTTTTCCTTTTAGGTACTCCCTCTTGTAAGCCAGTATCCATTAGAATGAGGATTGAAACATCGCGCGGATGTAGGAGGTAATGCCGTCGAAGGTTCTTGTAAGCCAGTATCCATTAGAATGAGGATTGAAACGGCACAGAGTGCGCCGGGGCGGGTGCAATACCTTCCGCTTGTAAGCCAGTATCCATTAGAATGAGGATTGAAACATGTTCATGGGAACTGCCTATCGGGCAAAGGTATCCGCTTGTAAGCCAGTATCCATTAGAATGAGGATTGAAACGTATGCCACGCGAACTTCCGACCGGACAACCTGCGGCTTGTAAGCCAGTATCCATTAGAATGAGGATTGAAACCATGGTACCTGTGGCCGGCCGTGCGAATACCGGCCGCTTGTAAGCCAGTATCCATTAGAATGAGGATTGAAACCGGAAGAAGTCGTACATCGTGCCGTACTTCTCGCTCTTCTTGTAAGCCAGTATCCATTAGAATGAGGATTGAAACCAAGAGGGCTGCAGCAGCCAATGAACGAACAACCTTCTTGTAAGCCAGTATCCATTAGAATGAGGATTGAAACTGGCGGCTGATCAGCGTCTTGATGCTGTGTAGCCGCCTTGTAAGCCAGTATCCATTAGAATGAGGATTGAAACCCGGCACACCTTCAGGTAATATCGAAGCCATTTGGCGCTTGTAAGCCAGTATCCATTAGAATGAGGATTGAAACCCGACGTGCGAAAATTCTACGAAGAGAAGGGCATAACTTGTAAGCCAGTATCCATTAGAATGAGGATTGAAACTGTTGAGATATTGAAAAAACTGGTGTGCTCCTTTATCTTGTAAGCCAGTATCCATTAGAATGAGGATTGAAACATAGTTGCTCGTCGAAATACAGCGGTTTTCGCTGCCGACTTGTAAGCCAGTATCCATTAGAATGAGGATTGAAACCTCCGTCGAATACGGTGGTTTAGCCCGAGTCACCAATCTTGTAAGCCAGTATCCATTAGAATGAGGATTGAAACTTGTCCTTTCTGTTACGTAATTTTCTATTTTTCCCACTTGTAAGCCAGTATCCATTAGAATGAGGATTGAAACCCGGGCCGGATCTCGTGTACGTCCATTACGATATGGCTTGTAAGCCAGTATCCATTAGAATGAGGATTGAAACAATGTTACAAAAAAACCAATAAGCGGCATTATAGTTACTTGTAAGCCAGTATCCATTAGAATGAGGATTGAAACTTTCCGTTGTTGCGGTATCCGGGACCGATGAAATAACCTTGTAAGCCAGTATCCATTAGAATGAGGATTGAAACATACCTATACAACAAATGCAAATGCAAGATGAACTAACTTGTAAGCCAGTATCCATTAGAATGAGGATTGAAACACCTTGTATTCCTGCCGTATGCCCTTGTTAGACGCGGCTTGTAAGCCAGTATCCATTAGAATGAGGATTGAAACTTTCCAAGCAAGCGGGGCACGGGGCAAAAGAATCCTTCTTGTAAGCCAGTATCCATTAGAATGAGGATTGAAACCAGTCAAGGTCGTATTCCAGCCAACGCTAACAGTGCCTTGTAAGCCAGTATCCATTAGAATGAGGATTGAAACTCGGCCCAGAATGATTTCCCGGATCGCTCCGCTCCGACTTGTAAGCCAGTATCCATTAGAATGAGGATTGAAACATATAATTCCCGTTTTCGTCCCTGACGAAAAACCCGTCTTGTAAGCCAGTATCCATTAGAATGAGGATTGAAACTGCGACTTCAGGGCCCGGAACTGTTCCGGCAACACTTCTTGTAAGCCAGTATCCATTAGAATGAGGATTGAAACCCTATGTCGAAGATCCGGACAACAACCAGTGGGTGCACTTGTAAGCCAGTATCCATTAGAATGAGGATTGAAACCGTGACTGACAGCACCAGTACGTTCAACCATTCCACCTTGTAAGCCAGTATCCATTAGAATGAGGATTGAAACTGAAGACCGCCAAAAATATTGGCTGAAGACGGACAGCCTTGTAAGCCAGTATCCATTAGAATGAGGATTGAAACACAATAAAACAATCAAAAATGTCTCAAAGATCACTGTCTTGTAAGCCAGTATCCATTAGAATGAGGATTGAAACTTTCCGGCGATGACGATGCGGTTTACATTGCCGTAACCTTGTAAGCCAGTATCCATTAGAATGAGGATTGAAACACGATTTCACTTTCGCTTTTCATTTCCGCCGGTTTTCTTGTAAGCCAGTATCCATTAGAATGAGGATTGAAACAAAAGTCCAGATTCTTGATATTGTCCCTTAACTGCCCTTGTAAGCCAGTATCCATTAGAATGAGGATTGAAACGCTCTTGGAAAGGGTATACGCTTTCGCTCACAACAAGCTTGTAAGCCAGTATCCATTAGAATGAGGATTGAAACGTGTAAGTATTGGAGTAGGTAAGTCAATAGCAATCCAGCTTGTAAGCCAGTATCCATTAGAATGAGGATTGAAACTAGGCACAATAGGCAAGGTAATTTCAACTGCTCCGTTACTTGTAAGCCAGTATCCATTAGAATGAGGATTGAAACGATATTGGAAACTAGAGAAAAAATCAGATCAAACCGCTTGTAAGCCAGTATCCATTAGAATGAGGATTGAAACGCATCCTGGATTACCGGGTTCGGGATCTGAATGGTGCTTGTAAGCCAGTATCCATTAGAATGAGGATTGAAACTTTATGCGTGGTGGGTCGGTCACAGGATCATGAAATCCTTGTAAGCCAGTATCCATTAGAATGAGGATTGAAACAATGGAGTTTCATATTCCCCCACTACTTCTTCACAAACTTGTAAGCCAGTATCCATTAGAATGAGGATTGAAACCGATTTGGCGGGCGACTACATTCCGCCGCCTGAGCCCTTGTAAGCCAGTATCCATTAGAATGAGGATTGAAACGGCGGTCGCTAAAGCCGAAGATAAAGGCCGGACCCACTTGTAAGCCAGTATCCATTAGAATGAGGATTGAAACTGCAATCCTGTTGATAGCTCCCTGCGGGAGTTGATCTTGTAAGCCAGTATCCATTAGAATGAGGATTGAAACAAAGTACGAATTTCTTACTCATGATAATTTTCCAGTTTCTTGTAAGCCAGTATCCATTAGAATGAGGATTGAAACTTTATGCGTGGGTCGGTCACAGGATCATGAAATCCGCTTGTAAGCCAGTATCCATTAGAATGAGGATTGAAACACCAGGCCGGCGTAGATCCTTTTCAGGGTATTCTCCACTTGTAAGCCAGTATCCATTAGAATGAGGATTGAAACGCACGGTCACGATTGTCGGAATACCCGCCCGGAGCAGACTTGTAAGCCAGTATCCATTAGAATGAGGATTGAAACATGAAAACCAGCTCGACCCCGTTGTGGTCTGGGATGACTTGTAAGCCAGTATCCATTAGAATGAGGATTGAAACGTAAGTGAAGCCGTAGTGCTGACTGACACCTTTTATCTTGTAAGCCAGTATCCATTAGAATGAGGATTGAAACTTCCGCCATGTGGCGACCCTCCGCCACCGTTGGAAACTTGTAAGCCAGTATCCATTAGAATGAGGATTGAAACAGGGTCTGCGTTGCCCCTTTCGGGGCAATACCAACCACTTGTAAGCCAGTATCCATTAGAATGAGGATTGAAACTTGATTGGTGGTTAGATTCTGCAACCGGCGATATACTTGTAAGCCAGTATCCATTAGAATGAGGATTCCACGCCACCGACCGCAGTAGCTTCAGCGGAGGCGGTCTAAGAATCCCTAGAGCTCGTACCTCGCAAAGGGTTTCTAAGGGCGTGGTTCGGCCTGCGGCCTCAGAAGGTATTTCGGGAATGACGGCCGAAGAATGGACAACGGCCGACGGCTTTATCCTTGGTTCTTTATCCTTTAACCTTGATCCTCTCCTAACTCAGGGCGCAAAGGGAATTTGCACCCTGAGCCCGCATCTGCTCCGGCTTCGGCCGATGGTTGAGCGCAGTCGAAACCTGGCCTCAGAATGTATTGGTCAGCGTTTCGGGAAAAACGGGAGGGGCCTTGACAACGGACGAATACTTTAACCTTGGTTCTTTATCCTTTAACCTTGGGCTCTGTAAACCATTCTCTAAGAAAGTGCGGATTCCGAAAGCGATAAATGGCCTTTTAAATTAGGGGGCTAAATTAGGGGGCCTTTAGTTGAACCCCGGAAAATCGTATCAAGATAAATCTTCAGCAATGAAAAGAAAACTGGGTCTGTTGCCTTTGTTAATGCTTCCAATTGTTGTTTTCAGCCAATCAGTGCAAGATTCCGTGTTATTGGAATTCCTTTCGGAAAACAGGAGTACTTTGGAAGAAATGGTGAGCAACTATCGGAAATTCACGGTTACCTGGCCCCAATTACTGGTCACGTTTGGCGGGTTTATATTTCTTGCAGGGCTGACCTGGCGGTTGTGGGGAAAGGAAAAACTGAAGGCGTACCTACAGAAGAAATCTCAGGAAGCTGTTGATCTGCTGACCGACCTCAAAACATCCGGTATTCTGGTTTTGAGTGGTAAAGAGAGCAGCAATGAGTTTCTGCGGAGTTTCTTCCGTGAAAAGAAATTTACAGCGGTTAAATTCCTACCGATTGACGATAAGAAAGTGGAAGTAAAGGAATTTGAATATGGCTTGGTGTTTGCCAACAATGAAGACGGGAAACTGGATAAATCCATTGTCCGGCAATACCTCGATAAGGAAACGGCTCTTTTTTACTTCGGCAAGAGCGGCACCTGGGATTTTCAAAATGATACGCCTGAAATTTCAAAAAGGATCAATTTTGCGAATTCCAGGGCGCAGATCTATGGGAACCTGATGAGCAGCCTGGAGTTTCTGGCGCTGGTGCGGCCTCGAATCAGGAATGTGTGAAGACTTTAATCGATAAAAATTGAGGTATTGATGTGCTAAAAATTGTATGATGCTAGGTTAGAATTTATTTCATTTTTCCCTTGCAAAGCGAAAGTAGGTGATTAATTCTTGTAAACGGGCAATAAGTGAAATCGCGGAATTGGCTGCCTGAACCCGATCCCGATATTCTTCCTTTCGGATAAGATTGGACTGCCCGTAAATCAGCACTAAAAAATAAGTTTTTGTTGCCAGAAGGAGTTCCTCTAAACGGTCCTCTCCTAATTGTTCTTTTTCGTCAAAGTCAAAAAGAACTATATCGAAGGTATCGAGATCAGGTTTGGGTTCATCCAGGTCAACAAAATAATAAATATTCTTGAAATACTGGGTGTTGATATTTTTCTGAAAAAAAGGTTTTCGGCTTTCCGGGCAATAAATCAATATTTTTTCGTAAATGCCTTCTTTTAATTCCAGGTCCTTTTTCAGGTCTTCTTTTTTTAAACTGTTTTTTATCTCCAATACAGCATCTCTGATTTGATTTTTTTCCTGATTGGCTGTAGTGCGGTCAATAATTTGCTTGCGAGCGTCTTTTTTTAAACTTTCGGCTCTTCCTGATAGACCAATGATTTCTTTCCGGAATTGGCTTTTTTTATTCAGAATTTCGAGCAACCGTTTTAGGGCCTGCTCAATATTGTCGCCTTTCTGGATCAATTGTTCGATTTCTTTTTTATAAACCTTAATTTCCATTTTTGTTATTTTTTAAACCTCCTGAAACTCACACTAATCAAATTGCCTTTTTTATCTACCTGCGACTGGACAACAATAACAGCGCCTTCTTCCAGCGGACTGCGATAAGCCTGCAACGGCAATTCCATAGTTTTTCCGGGGGTGAAAAACACTTTCACCTGGTTCGGATTACCCGGCTTGACAACAACGGCATCCAGCTCAGGTGGCCGCTTCTGGTTGATTTGCCCCTGGAAGAATTCCGGTTCGGCCGAAATAGGTGCAGCCCCAGTCTCTGCTTCGATAAGTTGTTCCGGGTTAAGGTCGTCACCGATCAGCAGCCACCCTGGGGGAATGATGGCGTCTTCCTTTCGGATCAAGCGTTTGGATTTTGGGAAGAAAGTTGCGTTCGGCTGGTATTTCTCACGGGCATTTCGGTCACCCTTTAATTTCGGGGTCAAACCCAGATAAAATCGGCTCATAACCCGTTCAAAGGTTTCTTTCATGCCCTTATCCTGCAAGAAATAAAGCAGAGCTGTAGTTGCACGGAATCCTGCTCCAAATCCAAGGTGCAGCAACGGAAGATCATGCCGGAGAATAAGCGGCGCCCATCCGGCTTGCATGCGCAGGCCGAATACGCCTTTTTTGTCGACTTTGATGAACCCATCTAACCATTGCCGGTCGGCTTCCAGTTGCCGCTGGGCAAATACTTTGAGACAATTCAGAATATGCTGGTGAACGCCTTCCCGCAATTTATCCAACTGCACCTTCCTGAGATCGGGGTCGATCTCCCGGATTTTATCCAATTCAGCCATATCCAGGCCGAAAACGGCTTTTATTTTGTCAGCCAACTCTTTCCAATATTGATTCTTAGCTACTTTAATCGCCTGGTTAGGGGCAGGAATGTTTTCTTTTATGGCGTATAAAAATTCGATATTGAAGTTCATTTCCGCACTAAGCTCAAGGCCCGCAGACACGGCCTCTACAAAAGGCGGTTGCCGCTGTTCGACCGCTTCAAATTCCACTTTTCCCTTGGCGGTTTTTGAGCGCTCTTTTACATATGCCTTGATGTCCGCTAATTCAAGCGCATTTTCGGGAGTTGTTAAATGTGCGTCCGAAAGCATTAATAATTTGAACAGGTCATACCGGGCTTCATCAAAGAGAGATTTTCCGTTTTCAAGCGCTTCACAATAAAAAGCAGCGGCTTCGAGGGTGTCATCCATGGCCGTATCCTTCGTTTTGCCGTGCAATTGGCTCTCAACCAGTTTTTTGATCTCGGATTTTTTCCCATGCTGCGTCAACCAATGGTATAGCAGCGCAGTCCGAATGGCTCCTTTTATAGAAGATCCGGGCAAATAGGGCTGTTTCAGTCCGTTCTTCAAGGATTCATTCACCTGGCTCTTTACCAGGTCTCGGGTATTAACCCGGGCTTTTATCACTTTTTCTCTTTCCAGAAAGCGGAGCAGATCCTCTTCTTTGTTTTCCTCTTTACAAAAAGCCAGCGGTGTTGCGCTGAGCCGCAAATCAGAAAAAGCCTGATTGTAGTCTTTTTTATTTTGCCGTTGGAATTCTTTGTCATGCCCGGCAAACTCGATATCAAAACGGCTGATCTCGCGGTATTTTTCGGTGATCCAAGCGGCAAAGCTTTTTGGCGCTTCAGGTGAAACCCCAGAAAGGAACCTGGAGAAAGTCTTTTCGTCCAGCCTGTAGTAGGTCTGGTTACCGATCACATATTCCAGCGGAGAAAGATGCTCTCCGTTACCGATATGAAATGGCGTAAGGGTGCGCAGCCGGAGTTCCATAGTTATTTGATATTGATGGGTACAAAAAGGGCATGGCCGTATTGCCTGGCCGGGTTTTCAGGCAGGTCTTTCATGGCAGGCGGATTAAATCCAGCCGCTAAATGGTTTTTGAATGCGCTAATCGGGAAGGTAGACCCCTCCTCAAAGTAAGGGATGATATCTTTCTGGTAACGGCTGGATACCATAAACTCAGGGCTCATGCGGCCCTGCCGGCGCACCAGTTTGTAGTTGAGATATCTTTCATCCTGACCAGCTATTTTTTCCAGATCCAGGCGCTCTTCTGCGGTAGGGTGGAAAAGCGACAAAGTCATCACCGCATTGGGCGTCGCCGGTGATTTGAGGTCAAAATCTGCGGTTTTGTACAGCTCAAAAGTTCCTTTTCCTGTGGTTCGGTCTCCACCCAGACCAATGTGCCGCAAAAAGCGAAGTGCGGTTTCGACTTTAGTCGTGTTTCCCTGGGCCAGGAAAAAAAGTCCTGTTTTGTCAAAGCCTGCCTTTTTATCCGGCTTCATAAACTTTTCCGGACTGTGAAAGAGCTGCCCGCCGTTGTTGAGCGAGAGCGTACTGCCGGTTGCCCGGTCGATGGTGACATGGGTCATGTGAGTGGTGAGCTGTTTAGGCGCCTGGAAAGCTGCACTTTCTGTTGAAACCAGTTCACCTGCGCCGGCGACATACTCCCATTGTTCTAAACCGTAATGAGCAATCTTAGCCAGCTTTTTCTTTCGGCGCATGGCCATTTTTTGCGACAGAAAATCGTCCTGCCGGTCTTCTGTAAGGGGAGGCGGAAGCATCGGACGAGGCAGAAAGTGCAGGAGTTCATTTTTTTCTTCCTTAATGCCGAATGGGAAAGCCGAACTGATATAAAAAGCTTCCGGCCCGCCGGATTCGTACGATTCGATCAGCTTTTCTAACTCTTTTTCACCATATAACAACCGGATAGCCCAGGCCAGTTTACCCCAGAGCGTATCCGACCGGAGAGGGGTTCGGTAGGTTGTCAGCGGCAGCAAGTAGAAGGCTTTAAAAGCAGGCATATCGGCGAAGATTTTGGGATGGGTCAGGAATTATTTCCGTCGAAAGCGAAGGATACCTTGTTCAATTCTACCAGATCCCCTTGCAGCGGTCCGACAGACTCCTGATAGACTTTGTTATTATCTTCTTCGTAGTTACTACGGGTCAACCAGAAGGGTTGTTTGAACAGGAATTTCACCCGGCCGTAGCCCCTGCTGCCGGATTTGCCCAGGAAATTGCTTTCCAGCAAGCGCAGTGCCAGTTTGAGCAATTTAAGATCCTCCTGGGCTTTTTCAAGGGCTTTTTCGTCGCTATCTTCGAAACCGCGGTACACAGTATACACCATTTCCAGGTCGAATTTCGAACCGGCTACTACGCGTTCGATAAACCTCGGGTTCGCGGCAGAAGTCAGACGATCTACGAAATTCTCGGCTTTGAATTCTGTGTAATTCTCTTCTGACAGGTATTCTTCCCACAAGTCTTTCGTCGCTTGGTCAGGAAGCGCATCCCGAATAATCAACCGGGTCAGGCCGGTGTTTTTCAGGGATTTCACATGCTGGAGATATTCCTTTTTATTTTCTTTCTCCGTCTCATCAAATTGCTCCTTCCATTTTTTCTCATCGTTAGCCAGTTCCTTGACTTCGGCGCCTATTCCGAACAACCTGACGATTTCCTCAGCAAGGGATACATTGCCGAGTTCTCCCTGGAAGGGCTTATTGAGGGCGCCGGTGATATATTCCAGCAGGTTTCTGAGCTTACCCTTGATCGAGCTCCCCGGGATGTAAGGGTATTCGGTGACCGGATCACGGACAACCGGCGTATCCAGACCGCCGATCTCCAGTTTTTCCTGGTTGCCTCCGATATGAAGGCCGGTGACGCATTCGATCTTGCCCCGCAGGACCATATTGGCTACAAGTACCAGAGGTGGATTTTCCTTACTCATGGTCATTAATCTTTATGCTTGGTTTTATCAAAATATTTATGATAGGCGATGATGCTTTCAACATAGGCGAAAAACTCCCGCAGCCGTTGGGTTTCATCTGCTCCGTCTCTTTCTGCCAACGCCAATTCTATGGCATTGGAAAAGTATTTGTAAAAATGCCTGCCCACGCTATTGGGCTGTCGCCCCGCCGAATAGGCCAATTTGGGTAACAGCATCACCAGCTCGTTCATGACCTCCTGATCGGTCGGATCTTTTTTGAATCGTCTTCGCATACGCTCCACGGCAGCAAAAAAATTCCGGATCTGATGGGTTTTTACGCCATCGTTGAGGATTTCCCGGGCATGTGTCCTGGCATCCTCGACCAGCTTTTGCAGCGACTTATACGCAACAATATTGCTTTCCATATCAATTGAATTTATGACCTGGCTTCCTTGCTCAGGTGAAATACATAGGTAAATGGAATGATATATTCTTTTGGGTTTTTCCCGCTTGAAAAATCCTTGAGGAACTGGGTTAGTACGTTTGTACCATCGATGCTGTGCCGGCCGAACAAGTAATGCAGCCGTGCAATTTGCTGCATCGATTCAAAACTCCCTGCAGCATTTTCCTGGCTTGCGGAAATAATCCGGAGGAGGCGATGCAGCATGGAGCGCCGGAATTTGACCTGGTCTCCTTTCGTCTTGATTTCGCCCTGCCTGGCTATGATTCCTGAAAGGGCTGTACCTTGCTCCATAACGGTCATGAATCGGTCCCAGGGTAAGACCTGCCCGAATAAGGCAATGGCATTTTTTAAGGCTTCGTCAGATTTATTTTCTTGGTCAGGGTACTTTTTTGCATCCGATTCGAGGCTGCCGGCATCCTTTTCGAATCGCGCTACCGGATAGAATGGACTACACACAAACAATCCGGCGCTGAAAGAAATGCCGTCCGGCCCGTTATTACCCAACGTAAACCGGGTAAATTCATTTCGAAGTTCCACAGCAAAATGCAGAGTATTGTACCAGGATCCGATTACAAAGGCATCGTCGCCCCCTGAATAGGTGATATAAATATCATGCCTGGCTGCAATCCGGTTGAAATATCCCGCAAAAAACAAGTGCATTTCCCGGCTTAGGGATGCCACCCGGGCAAAAGATGCCTTTGCGCCGAGCCCCTGGTAAAAAATGGCGCCAAGGTCATCTACATCCAATCGAAGAATGCCGAGCCGGTCGTACGCCAGTTTTTTATCCAGGCCAAATCCGTTTTGGGCCATCTCCGTAAAATCAATAAGCCCCTCGTCATCCTTCGGCGCTTCCAATCCAATGAAACGGAACCCGAACCCAATCGGGCAGGGCGCATCGGCAAAGACGTCCATAGCCTCCCAAAACCTGGGATTGTTCAGGCGGATGACTTTAGCCGACTCCAGGTAATTGGAGAATCTTTGCAATAAATTAGCATAAGCCTCCAGGTTGTCGTCGCCTCGTTTAGCCAGAAAAAAGTAAACGCCTTGCCCGGAAAAAGCCACGATAACGGGCAGATCACGGCTGGCTGCTGAAAAATCATCCAACCGGTTCTTTTTTATCCTGACCTCAAGTAAATAGTCGGCATGAGGGATACGCTCACCGAGATCTTGCGTGATACTGTCTGATTGCGCGATATATCCGTTTTTTAATTCGGAGCTTTCCAAGCGGGGCGCTTCGGGTGGAAAAACATCCGCCAGGTATTTTTGGTGTTTTTTCAGTTTTCTCCAATCCAACTCATCGTTTACCCTGGTATTATAACTTCCGAAGTCCTCAAAAATATCGCTCGCAGCCGGCACCCATGCTAGGGTGAGGTTGGGGGCGTAATCCATACGATTGGCAAGCGAAAGGTTGACCTCCTTGCTGAAGCTTTCAAGTTCGGTTTCAATACCATTGTAGTTTGGAACAAGGAGGTTGAAATGGCCGCCGCCTGAAAAGATGATATTGGCCAATTGCAGGCCCAATCTCCGGATCAACTCTTCCGCGGCCCAATCGGTCATCAGTGCAATGAATGAGGATCGGCCGCGCAGGCGTTTGGCAAGTTTCCGGTTTTCGGCCAATCGGTCGGTCTCGATGTTATTGTAGATGAATTCCTGAATACCGGATATATCACCTTTGACGAGGAGGAAATGCCGGCCTTCTTTTTTTTCCTTATTATGATTTTCACATATCCAACGAGCAGCAGCGACCCTGTTTTGATCAAAAAGAGAGGCGTCATCCTCTTTGCCTGACTGGGCCACTCTGGAACCGTATGCGAATCCAAAATGGTAAGCCGTATAAGCCAGGGCATCTTCCTGGCTGTCCTGCCAGGGCGAATTTGCATAAAAGCTTGAAATTTTATCCCAGATTTTCACTGATTCGGTCGAAAAATCAAGGCTTTTGGGGGTGTCGTTTTCCGCCATCATATTGACCCCCAGGTCGAGTAAACCGGAGGCGAAGTAGTCTTTGGTCTCCTTTCCTCCGATGCTTCCAAGGATAGACCGCAGAGGAGCGAGACCTGATCCTACAGATTCGCTGTCTGTCAGGTTTCGGGTAAGGAGTTCGATATAGTGGTTATTATCTGGCGTCATAGTTGTTTAGGTTCTGACTTTTTTTAATCCCCGGAGTAAACAGTTACCCCGACTATTGCCTTTGCCTAATCTGGTAAAAGAAGAAAGTTGTATGTTGGCTCTAAATTTGATGTTAAAAACCATTAACCTGGCCGCATTTTATGTCTGTTGTCTTCCAGGCGTCGCACCACCCCCCACCCAATACTGCTCCCCTTCCCCAGCCCGATATAATCCGGCAGTTGAAGCGGGCATTCGAATTCGAGGTTGAAGGCCAGTACCTTGATGCCCTTGAAGGTGATCCATTCTTCCTTGATCATGTCGGTGATGCGGGCTTCGAAGCGGTCGGGGATCTGCCAGCCGACACCCTGGGCAAAAGCCAGCAGGTGGGAAGTCAGGAGCCTTTCAAGGAAGGCGTAGCGGTCGCTCAGGCGGCGCATCGACTGCCACTCGCGGAAATTATCCGGATTGAGGGGCTGCCACTTATGGATGCGGTAAGTAATTGAAGAAACTGCCATTGTCAAAGAATGTTCCCTGACCGAAAGTCGAAATATGCGAAGCGGGGATTCCCGTTCACCAATACTGAGCGACCAATCCGGCATGCCGAAAAAATGACGGGCCTCCTCCACGCATCCATCTACGCAAAGCATCATGGGGCGCATTTCCCTGCCCTGGGTGTCGACCTTGTACTGGATAAGCGGATAGCGATAGTGGAAGCCCCCGGATTCGTTGTTGTGGTTGTGGAACCACTCGTGCTCCAATCCCACCTTGTGGGCGACGGCGCCGCGGAATTGCCTGATCTCCCACGGGGCGATGTGGGTATCGAAGGTGACTGATAGTAGTCTGAGGCTCTTCATAACTGGCGATAAAACACGGGTTAATACGGTATTCATCGTAAATGTACATTTTATTGCCGGATCGTGCAAAGGTAGGGGTGTGTTTTTTGTGATGGAATACTGAAAAATTGGTAGGCGGGGTACTAAGTTCCGACTATTTCCAACTACCGGTTTCGACTGCGCTCACTTCGACCCCGCTCAATGGCCGTGACCGTTCTGTGGCCAGCCCAAACCGTTGCGCCCTGCGTTAACCGTCACATGCCCAAACCATCTTCCGCGCGATTGAAATTATGGATTTGCATCAAGAATACCATGCAATTTGTTGATCATCAGGGTGTTAATTTTGCGAATCGACTTGAAATTTGACTCTTTTTACCTCGTAAGCGTTTTGTTTTTTAACAAAACCTTAACACTTGGGCCTTCAAATTTGCGAAAGGATTTTGGAGATAATGTTTTGAGATTCAAAAGAAAAGCTGTTAATTTGGACTTGTAAACCAGTCTCCAACAGAATGAGGATTGAAACGTAGTAGTTACTACCAATTTGAAATATGCCACCGGCACCTTGTAAACCAGTCTCCAACAGAATGAGGATTGAAACTGTAATATCTCATTATTAGGGAAATTAGGAATAAACACTTGTAAACCAGTCTCCAACAGAATGAGGATTGAAACGATTGAATCGGCCACCATCTCGTCGAAGGTGCCCATTCTTGTAAACCAGTCTCCAACAGAATGAGGATTGAAACGTGGTAGCCAGAAATTGCCGCATCCACAAAGGACACTTGTAAACCAGTCTCCAACAGAATGAGGATTGAAACGCGAGGGCCAGCAGCAGCGCAGTTAAAAATTTTTTCACTTGTAAACCAGTCTCCAACAGAATGAGGATTGAAACAAAATGACATCCAGCATTTCGCCGCTAAATGACCATTCCTTGTAAACCAGTCTCCAACAGAATGAGGATTGAAACCAAGAAACCGGCGATCACAACCACCAGGACTGCGATGGCTTGTAAACCAGTCTCCAACAGAATGAGGATTGAAACCCAAAAAATACTCCTCCTTGAGTCTCGTAAAACACCGCTTGTAAACCAGTCTCCAACAGAATGAGGATTGAAACACTATCTTACCCTTTGCCTGCTTGGCAATCCTACCAGCTTGTAAACCAGTCTCCAACAGAATGAGGATTCCACGCAATAGAGTTCTAAGGCTCATGCTTCGCCAAGAACTTCTATTATGCGTGGTTCGGCCTGTGGCCTCAGAAGGTATTGGTCAGCGTTTCGGGAAAGACGGGCTGGGCCTTGACAACGGACGAATACTTTAACCTTGGTGCTTTATCCTTTAACCTTGGGTAAGGTAAACCAATCTCCAGGAAAGTGCGGATTCCATTTCAATAGACTTTTTATCCCTGTTTTTCCAC
>CALMYQ010000275.1 GCA_937873655.1 uncultured Lewinella sp.
AAGGCGGAGAGAGGAATGTAAAATGCAAAAGAAAAAATGCGAAAGGTAAAAGTGGAGGCAGCCGTGGATTTTGGGAACGCTCGTTGTGTGGAAAATCCGGGAATATCCGGGTTGAATCGACCTCGAATACCCCCAGCGAGGGCCCGGCATCAGCAGATTGCACGTAATGAATTTAACATCAAGTACAATAATATGAATTATAAAATCCTCATTTTCCTCGGGCTCACCCTAAGCGCCTGCTCCGGGAAAAAAACACGCCCGGAAACGGTATCCCCCGAAAAAATGCAAACAGTATACGAGGAAGTAAAAACGCCTTTTAAATACGGCCTGATCATGGTCCCCGGATCGGACTCCCTGAAGATCGATTGCCCCACCATCTTCCGGGAAAACGACCACTGGTATATGAGTTATTTCATTTTTGACGGGCGAGGCTATGAAACCTGGCTGGCCGAAAGCAGCGACCTCCTGCATTGGAATACCCTGGGGACGATCCTGACCTTTTCCGATACCACGGATTGGGACGAAAACCAGAAGGCCGGATTCCCCGGACTTGAGGATCCGACCTGGGGCGGAACCTATGCACTGCATACCTATAAAGGCAAATACTGGATGCCCTACTTCGGCGGCAGCAGCCGGGGCTACGAACGCGGATTGTTGTCGGCAGGCATGGCCTATACTGATAAATCGCCTTCAACCCTCCACGAGTGGGACCGGCTGGACAAACCCATTTTCATGGCCACCGACACCAATGCCCGATGGTGGGAAAACAGCACCATCTACAAGACCTGGGTCATGGAAGATAAAGAGAAACTGACGGGCTATCCTTTCGTGATGTATTTCAATGCCCGGGGAGACAGCCTCAACCCGGCCCGCGGCGCCGAACGCATCGGCATGGCGGTATCCGAAAACATGACGGATTGGATCCGGTACAGAAAAGACCCCGTTATCAACCACCACAAAGGGATCTCCGGCGATGCCGTCCTGCAAAAAATAGACGATATCTGGGTCATGTTCTATTTCGGCGCTTTCTGGCCTACGCGCACGGACCATAAGGCCTTCAACAGATTCGCCTGTTCTTATGACCTGGTCCATTGGACGGAGTGGGAAGGACAGGACCTGATCGCGCCTTCAGAACCCTATGACGATTTGTTTGCCCATAAATCCTGCGTCCTCAAATACAAAGGCGTGGTGTACCATTTCTACTGCGCCGTCAATAAGGATCAGGACCGGGGGATCGCGCTGGCGACCAGCAAGGACCTCGGCAAGAGCACCATTCATTTCACCAAATCCGAGGTTAAAAAAGATGGGCGCCCTTAGGCTTTTTTTCATACCGGCCCTGGTTTGCTGCTGTGCATGCGGATCGGTAAATAAGGAGGTACCCAATCAGGTATCTGCCGATCGTTCCGCAATGCCCTGGGTGTTTTGGTATTGGGATGATGCCGCCGTTTCCCGGGAAGGGATCAGGCTCGACCTGGAAGCCATGAAACAGCAGGGCATCGGCGGGGCTTACCTGTTTTTTATCCGGGGCGCCTCCGATCCGCCCGTATTTTCCCCGCCTGCCGTGCAACTGACCGAACACTGGTGGGACCTGGTCCGGTTTGCCTTCGCGGAAGCGGAAAGGCTGGATATCAAACTGGGCCTTCACGCCTGCGACGGGTTCACCACCGCCGGCGGCCCCTGGATCAGCCCGGATAAATCGATGAAAAAACTGGTCTGGTCGGATACCCTGGTGCAGGGACCAAAAACCTGGACAGGGCCCCTCATTCAACCCGAAACCCTGGAAGGCTTTTACCGGGATATCAGAACCTATGCCTACCGGATCAATCCCCGGCAGACCCTGTCGAATTTCGGCCTCAAACCCCGGATAACATCCAGTTTACCTGACCCCGACCTCTCTTGGATGAATGATCCGGAAAATACAGATGGCCGGTTCAGGAGCGAGGACCCTTGCTGGCTGCAATTTGCATTCGAAAGGCCGTTCACCTGCCGGTCCGTTACCCTTAAAGGTGCGGGCAATATTTTTCAGGCCAACCGCCTGATCCTGGAGACCAGCGATGACGGCGAGCATTTCACCTTTCATACCCGGTTGGAACCCCACCGCCAGGGATGGGCGGACGGGCAGTCCGATATCACCCACGCTATTCCGGCCGCAACCGCCCGTTTTTTCCGCTTTCGCTACGATCCCGACGGCACGGAACCTGGCGCCGAAGACCTGGATGCCGCCAAATGGCGACAAACCCTGAAAATCCAGGGTATTAAATTGTCATCCGAGGCAAAGATCCACCAGTTCGAAGGCAAGAACGGTTCGATCTGGCGCATCGCCGGACACAGCAGCGACGACCTGATCCGCCCGGAAGATTGCATCCGGCCCGATTCCATTATCGACCTGACGGCCAGGATGACCGCCGATGGGCGCCTCCGGTGGGACATACCGCCCGGCGCCTGGCGCATCCGGCGGATCGGCTATACCTCAACGGGCAAGACCAATTATATCGGCGGCGGCGCCAAAGGATTGGAATGCGACAAGTTTGACCCTGCCGTGGCCGCGCTCCAGTTCGACCAATGGGTCGGCGCTTTCTACGATAAAATCCCTAGTGAATCGATAGAAAAGACTCTGGAGATCTTTCACGTGGACAGCTGGGAATGCGGCAGCCAGAATTGGTCGGATGCCTTTGCTGAGGAATTCCGGCAACGGCGGGGGTACGATCTGCTGCCCAATCTGCTGGTTATGACGGGCGTCCCGGTTCAGTCGGCGGATTTCAGCGAGCAGGTCCTCCTCGACGTCCGGGAAACCATCGGGGAGTTGGTGCGGGATAATTTTTTCGGTACGTTTAAAAAAATGGCGGCTGAGAAAGGATTGAAATTCAGCGCCGAAAGCATCGCGCCCGTCATGGTCGGCGACGGCATGCTGCACCACAGCATCGTTGACCTGCCCATGGGCGAATTCTGGTACAACAGCCCCACCCACGATAAACCCAACGATATCCTTGACGCCATCTCCGGCGGGCATATCTACGGGAAAAAGATCATCCAGTCGGAAAGTTTCACCGAGATCCGCCTGGATTGGGATGAACACCCCGGCAAGCTGAAGCGGGTCCTGGATCGCAATTTTGCGCTGGGCATCAACCGGATCGTCGTACACGTATTCAACCATAACCCCTGGGTGGACAGGAAGCCCGGCATGACCCTGGGCGTGGTCGGCTTCTTCTATCAACCGGCCCAGACCTGGTTTGAAACCGGCGGCAAAGCCTGGATGGATTATATCCGCCATTGCCAGCAACTCCTGCAACGCGGCAACCCCGTGGTCGACATTGCCGTATTCACCGGAGAAGAGATGCCCCGGCGGGCCGTTTTACCCGATCGGCTGGTGCAGGTCCTGCCCGGCATATTCGGCGATTCCATTGTTGAAAGGGAAAAAATAAGGTTGGACAACCAAGGCATTCCGATGCAGGAGCGGCCGGCAGGCGTACGGTCCGTGGCCAATATGGCTGATCCGGCCGATTGGATCAATCCGCTCAATGGGTACGCATATGATTCCTTCAATAAGGACGCCCTCCTTCGGTTGAGCCGGGTCAGGGACGGCAAGATCGTGTTGCCCGGCGGTGCAGCGTATTCCCTGCTGGTGGTCCCCGGCGCCAGAAAAATGATGCCTGAAGGCGACCGGATGAGCCTGGAAGCAGCCCGGAAGATCCTGGAGCTGGTCAAGGGGGGCGCCACCGTATATCTGCAACAAAAGCCGGTCCGATTGTTGGGCCCCGCCGGTGAAAAAGACCAGGTCGTCTTCCGGCGGGTCATCGATACCTTGTTCGCAGGAGCCGCCGGAAATGGACTTGCGGTCCGCGGGATCGGAAAGGGAAAAGTGATCACCGGGCCATTTACCGCTGCTTCTCTTGCTCCGTTTGGCGTGGAAAAAGACCTCGCGATCACGGATGAAAACGGACAGACTGTCCGGGATATCGCCTGGAACCATCGCCGGGACGATGACCGGGATATCTATTTCATTTCCAATCCGGGCGACAACACAAGAACCCTGAATTTTTCCTTCAGGATTGAGGGCAAGTCTCCTGCTCTGTACGATCCGGATCAGGACCGGTTTTTCGCCATCAGCGACTGGCATAAAAACGGCGACCGGATCGAACTGCCGGTGAGGCTGCATGCCGACGAATCCTGTTTTGTGGTGTTCGACCGGCAGGCGCACAAAGAACCGGCGTTTGAGCAGCATTGGCCCGGATACCAGGTCATCCAAACCCTGGACGGTCCCTGGGAAGTGCAATTTGATCCTGCCTGGGGAGGCCCAAATGAACCCCTGGAATTCAAATCCCTGACCGACTGGACGGATCACCCCCTGGACGAGGTGCGGTATTATTCCGGCACGGCTGTATACAAAAAGACATTTATCTGGAACGGATCAAAAGACCGGAATACGCGGTATTATCTGTCTTTGGGAGAAGTCCGCAACCTGGCTCGCGTGAAAGTCAACGGCGCCCGCTGCGGGGTAGCCTGGACGGCGCCTTACCGCGTAGATATTACGGATCAGCTGGTCAAAGGGACCAACCAACTCGAAATCGCCGTCAGCAACACCTGGGCCAACCGGCTGATCGGGGATCACAAGCTCGATGAAAAAGACCGGATCACCTGGACGACGGCTGCTTACCGGTTGGAGGGGCGGGAGTTGTTGCCGGCGGGGTTGCTGGGGCCGGTGGTGATAGGGGAGTGGTAGGGTTCTGGTCATAATGTTGATTATGAAACATAATATTTTTCCATTTTTAATTATACGTTTACTCCAAATAAGTAACCAACTAATGCTGATAATCCCATTGCAATTGTCCCCCAAACTGTAATTCTAATAATTGCTTTGGTAACACTTGAACCACCTGTCTTTGCCGATATAGTTCCTAAAATAATCAGGAAGATTAATGTAAAGCCATAAAGCCAATATTCCATGCTGTTTACTGGTGCAAATAAGGTAACTAACAATGGCAGTACTCCGCCAATAGTAAATGCACTACCTGAAGCCAATGCAGCTTGTAATGGATTTGCTTGACTGATTTCGTTTATTCCTAACTCGTCACGGATATGTGTACCTAACGCATCAGCTTCAGTTAGTTCTTTTGCAACTTGCAAAGCAGTGTCTTTTTTCAAGCCTCTTTTCTCATAGATTTGTGCTAATATTTGAAGCTCTGCTTCTGGCATTTCTTTCAATTCTATTTTCTCTCTTTCAATGTCGGCATTTTCAATATCTGTCTGTGAACTTACAGAAACATATTCGCCTGCTGCCATTGACAATGCACCTGCAACAAGTCCTGCTACTGTTGCCAAAACAATTGGTTCTCTCGTATTACTTGCTGCTGCAATACCTATGGCAAGACTTGATATAGAAATAATACCATCATTAGCACCCAAAACGGCTGCTCTCAACCAATTGCTTCTATGTATATAGTGGCTGTCTAAATAATTGTCAATATTTATCATCTTTCTTTTTGTTATTTCGGGTCTGTCCAAAATTGCCATCAACTTATAGCCGTGCATACGCCGCCTCCGAAAAAACTCCGCTTTCTCCGAAGCA
>CALMYQ010000276.1 GCA_937873655.1 uncultured Lewinella sp.
TTTTAGTTGGCAGTCTTTTAGTTGGCAGTCTTTCAGTTGGCAGTCTTTCAGTTGGGAGTCTTTTAGTTGGCAGTCTTTTAGTTGGCAGTCTTTCAGTTGGCAGTTGGCAGTCCGGTTCACCAGCCTCCAGCATCAACCACGCCTCAGCGTGGCAGCATCAAAACCCAACAACCTCCCCCCTCCCGGAAACGCCACCTTCCCCCAGCGCCTCAATCGTACAAAAATAGGCCACATCGCGGTTCAGGCCCCGGAAATGGTACCGGGCGGAGTCATAAACCATGATAGCGTTGTACAATTTGTCGGGTGCGATGCCGTAGCGGAGCTGGTACGCATACGCGCCGGGTGAGGCGGCCCAGGAAAAATCCGCTTCCCGGGTATCCGCGCCGCGCTGTACCCTGAAGTCTTTCACCGGGTCGGGCGCCGGGTCGCCGGACAGGCCAAACACGCGGAAGCCGGCCACCGCAAATTTGCCTTCCGCCATGTGGACGTTCACCAGCTTCAGGTAACGGGCTTTGACGGGGCGTTCCATTTCCACATAATCGTGGGGGACATCGGTTTTGTTTTCGCTCTTATCCACCATCAATTTCCAGTTTTCGCCGTCGTGGCTGTACAGAACCCGGTACTGGTGGTAAATATCAAATTGCTTGTCGTATAAGTGGGCATCCTCATCCGCGTAGTTGACCTGGAAGGCGTAAATGGAACAAACCCGGCCGAGGTCGACCGAAAGGAATTCGCCCGGATCCGCCGATGCGGCGCTCCAATAGGTGCGGATGTTCTCGTCAAAGGCAAGTTCGGCGTTCTTCCCCGGCAAAGCGGAGGAAGATTGACAGCTTTTCCGGTAGGACAACATCATCCAGCCGGTGAAAGTGCTTTGGAGGTGATCCCGGGGACCGGTGGGCAGGAATTGCGGATAATCCCCGAAAGCGGTATTGCAATACAACTGGCCGCCGGGGTCGAAGCCGGCCGGAAACAGGACCAGCCGCCGTTCAAATTTGTACTTGATCCAGTTCAGGCCGGTGGCTACATGCCAGAAATTGCCCCAAGGATCGGGGAAAGTGCTGCCGTGGCCGGCGCCGGTTATGAATCCGCCCGGTTTGAAGGAAAAAGGGTTGTAGGGGGCATAGGTAAATGGTCCCAGCGGCCCGTCGCTGACATAGACACCATCGGCATAAACATTGAATTCAGTTCCCGGAGCCGCGTACTGGAGGTAGTACTTCCCGTTGTGTTTGTTCATCCAGAGGCCCTCGCTGTAGGCGGCGATGGTGGTATCGCTGTTGTTTTCGCCGAACCGCTCCCAGCCGTGTTCATCCGGGTGCATCCTGACCAGTTCATGGGTCGGTCCTTTGGGAGCGTAATGCCTGGCCGGGTCCAGTTCTTCGCCGTATAGCGGGTAAAAATTGCTGGAACCCCAGTAGAGATAGGCACGGCCGTCGTCATCCTTGAAAAACGAAGGATCCCAGGCATGCGGCTGCGGGAAGGAATCGAGCAATTCCCCCCAGCGGGCATTTGCGGGGTCCGTGCTGACGTACAGCGGGATATGGTCGTAATCCATATGGGAGGGCATAAAGATCATGGTATCCCCCCAGGCCCATACGCCGGGTGCACAGACGTTGTCGTTGCTGCGATTGATCTTGAAATCCTGCGCTGTGAAATGCCATTTCGCCATATCGGCCGTCCACCAATAACCGTTCTGGTTGGTAGAGAAAAGGTATACGGTATCCCGCAAATTGACCGCTGCAGGGTCGGCCGTAGAGCGGTGGGATTCATCGCGGCCGTAATAGGTATGCCGGCTTGGAATATAGGCGTAATCCAGGTTCATGGGGTTGCAATAGGTGGTCGGGACCGCCTTCCATTCCGGGCCGCGGCAAGACATGAAAACCGAAAGTATCCATAGAAAAAGAAGCAGGCGAAACGTTTGGCGGGTCGGCATGCGAAGTTGGTTTTTGTTTCTGTAAAAATGCAAATTATTTCAGGAATTCGCCAGAACAGGCCTTTCCGATAATAAATTTCGGGTTCTGTTAATCCAAAATCGATTTCGCGGGTTTTCTTATTTTACAACAGGCTCCGTTATTAAATACGAGATCCCTGATTATCTTTGGCAGTTGATTCAATAAACCGGTTTTCAAACCCGAAAACCACGGGTTTTTGCTTTCCTAAAACTGCTCTAAATGAAGAAAAGAACCGTTCGTACGCTGTCCCTGATCCTCGCATTAGTGGTTTTTGCCGGCGCATTCTACATCTACCAGGCCAAACCATTTGCCAAAAATGCGGAGCCCGAAGCCTCCGGCCCCACCGGCGGCAATGCGCAACAAGGGTCTTTCATGGGACAGGGACCTACTCCGGTAAACGCCATGGTCATCAAAACCGGAGAGCTCCGCGATGTCATCAACGTCAACGGATCAACTGTTCCTGAGGAAGAAGTTACTGTAACCAGCGAAGTGCCCGGCAAGATCACGCATATCCTTTTCAAGGAGGGCGCCCAGATACAGCGAGGCGCCTCGCTCATCCAGCTGGATGCGGAAGAATTGCAGGCTGAAAAAGAGCGGCTGCTCGTCCGGAAAGAACTGACCCAGAAGATCGCCGAGCGCCTAAAGAACCTGTATGACCGTGAAGGCGTCAGCTTGCAGGAATACGAGATCGCCCAGGCGGAAGCCGAGCAGGTGGTCGCAGAACTGGATGTCATCAATGTCCAGATCGGGAAACGCACCATCAAGGCGCCTTTTTCCGGTTTGCTGGGTTTGCGCCAGGTCAGCGAAGGCAGCTATATCTCGCCAGGTACGCCGGTTGTGTCCCTGGTGAGCATCAATCCGATCCATATCGAATTCGCGGTGCCGGAAAAGTACGGCAATACCCTTCAGACCGGAAAGACCATCCATTTTACCATCGACGGGATGAATGACGATTTCCAGGCCACCGTCATTGCCCGGGAGCCGAATATCGACGCCGCTACCCGGACCCTCAAGCTGAAGGCCTCCGCCCCCAACCCGGGCGGCAGGATCCTGCCGGGCGCCTTTACGAATGTCACCGTCAACCTTCAGTCCTTCGATGACGCCATCCTGGTGCCCACCGAAGCCATCGTTCCGGAACTGGGCGGCAAAAAAGTGTACGTTTATCACGGCGGAAAGGCGGATGCGGTGGATGTGCAAACCGGTATCCGCAAAGATGCCTATATTCAGGTCCTCCAGGGGCTGACCCCCGGGGACACCCTGATCACAACGGGGTTGCTGCAGATCCGGCCGGGCGCTCCGGTGACCATCTCGGAATTTCAGACTGCTCCTTGATGGGGTTGGATGGTTTTAGGGTTGGGCGGCCGCCGAAAAGGCAACCGATTGCAGACTGCAAACTGGTGTCTGCGGACTTTTTATGGCTAAATGGTTTTAGGGCAGGCAGAGGAACATACCCGATCTATACCGGGCAGAACAGGTTTTATTCAAGCAAAACAACAAATTGAAATGAGTCTTTCGTCCATCAGCATAACCAGACCGGTACTCGCTACCGTGATGTCCATCCTGATCATACTGTTCGGGCTGATCGGTATGAATTATCTCGGCGTCCGGGAATATCCCAGCGTGGATAACCCGGTGATCACGGTTTCCACCACCTACGTCGGCGCCAACGCGGACATCATCGAATCCCAGATCACCGAGCCGATCGAGGAAGCGGTGAACAGCATTTCCGGGATCCGGTCGGTGACTTCGGTGAGCCGGGACGGAGCCAGCACGGTGACCATCGAATTCAACCTTTCGGTAAATATGGAAACGGCGGCCAACGACGTGCGCGACAAGGTATCGCAGGCCGTACGCCGCCTCCCGCCGGACGCTGAGCCGCCGGTGGTGTCCAAGGCTGATGCCGACTCATCGCCCATCATATTCCTCAACATCCAGAGCAACCAGCGTTCGCTGATGGAGCTGACCGAAATCGCGGAGACCGTCTTCAAGGAACGCCTGCAAACCATCGACGGGGTGAGCTCCATCCAGGTTTGGGGCGCCAAGACCTACTCAATGCGCCTCTGGATAGACCCCACGAAATTGTCCGCCTACCAGCTCACGCCGCTCGATGTGCAGAATGCCCTCCAGCGGGAGAATATCGAACTCCCGAGCGGCAGCGTAGAAGGCGCTTCCACCGAGTTGACGGTGCGCACACTAGGCCGGCTGACCACGCCGGAAGAATTCAACAATCTGATCGTCAAATCGGAAACCGGCCGGATCGTCCGTTTTCGCGACGTAGGCTATGCCGAACTCGGGCCCGAAAACCTGCGGACCATCCTCAAGCGCGACGGGATACCGATGGTCGGCAACGCCATCGTGCCGCAACCGGGTTCCAACCATATTGACATTGCCGACGAATTCTACCGGCGCCTTGACCAGATCAAAAAAGACCTGCCGCCGGATATCAAACTCGATATCGGTTTTGACAATACCAAATACATCCGCGAATCCATCACGGAGGTGCAACAGACCATCTACCTCGCTTTCGGCCTGGTGGTGCTGATCATTTTCCTGTTCCTGCGCGACTGGCGGACGACCATCATCCCGGTGGTGGTGATCCCCATTTCGCTGATCGGGGCCTTCTTCATCATGTATGTTTTCAATTTCTCCATCAACGTACTGACCCTGCTGGGCATCGTGCTCGCCATCGGCCTTGTGGTCGACGACGCCATTGTGGTGCTGGAGAATATCTATTCCAAGATCGAAGGCGGGATGAAACCCCTGCACGCCGCTATCCTGGGTTCCAAAGAGATCTTTTTCGCCGTAATCGCAACGACGGTAGCCCTTGTTGCTGTGTTTATGCCGGTTATCTTCCTCCAGGGGATCACGGGCAGGCTGTTCCGCGAATTCGGGATCGTGATCTCGGGCGCTGTGGTCATTTCCTCGTTCGTGGCCCTCACTTTGACGCCGATGTTGTCGGCTAAGATCCTGAAAAAGCGGGCGATCGAACCCTGGTTCTACCGGTTTACCGAGCCTTTCTTCCTCGGGTTGACGGGCGGTTACCGCCGCTGGCTGAACGCCTTCATGAAGGCCCGCTGGCTCGCCTTTGTACTGATGATCGCCTCCGGGTGGATGATCTATTACTACGGCGGCCAACTGCAATCGGAACTTTCGCCGCTGGAAGACCGAAGCATGTTGCGCGGCCAGGCAACAGCCCCCGAAGGCTCTACCTTTGAATACATGGGGGATTATATGGACAAGCTGCTGACCAGGGTCGAAGAAGAAGTACCGGAACGGGAAGGCATCATCACCATTACCTCTCCGGGATTCGGCTCTTCCTCCTCCACCAATACCGGCATGGTCATCCTGATCCTGAAAGACGCAGACCAGCGGAAAAGATCGCAACAGGAAGTGCTGGACGACCTGATGCCTAAAGTAGGCGAAATGACCGGTGCGCGCACTTTTTTCAGCCAGCAACCCAGCATCGGCGGCCGCAGAAGAGGGCTTCCGGTACAGTTTGTCATCCAGTCGCCCAGTTTTGATAAATTGCGCGAGGTATTGCCGCAATTCCTGGACGAAGCGCGCAAGGACCCGACCTTCAGCGTGGTGGATGTCGACCTGAAATTCAACAAACCGGAGATCCGCATCGAAATCGACCGCCAGAAAGCGCAGGACCTCGGCGTTTCCGTACTGGATATCGCCCGGACCCTGCAACTGGGCCTCAGCGGCCAGCGGTTCGGCTATTTCATCATGAACGGCAAACAGTACCAGGTGATCGGCCAGGTACAACGCCAGGACAGGAACGATCCATTGGATCTGAGGACGCTTTATGTGCGGAACCGGGCCGGCAATATGGTCCAGCTGGACAATGTGGTTCGCCTGGAAGAGCGCACCACGCCGCCCATCATCTACCGCTTCAACCGGTTCATTTCCGCTACGGTATCCGCCGGTCTGGCCAAAGGAAAGACCATCGGCGAAGGGATCGATGCCATGGAGAATGTAGCCGGCAAAGTGCTGGACGATTCATACCTGACCTCTCTGTCGGGCGACTCCCGCGATTTCCAGGAAAGCTCGTCGAGTTTGCTGTTCGCCTTTACCCTGGCCCTGGTTCTGATCTACCTCGTGCTGGCGGCCCAGTTCGAGAGCTTTGTGGATCCGTTCATCATCATGTTCACGGTACCGCTGGCACTGGCGGGCGCGGTGATCACTTTGCGTTACTTCGGGCAAACCCTGAACATCTTCAGCCAGATCGGCATCATCATGCTGATCGGTCTGGTGGCCAAGAACGGCATCCTGATCGTAGAATTCGCCAATCAGCGCAAGGAGCAGGGATTGAGCCGGCTTGAAGCCATCAAGGACGCGGCCGCATCCCGTTTCCGGCCCATTCTGATGACCAGCCTGTCGACCGTCCTCGGTACGCTGCCGATCGCGCTGGCGTTGGGCGCCGGTTCGGAAAGCCGGATCTCCATGGGCATCGCCGTTATCGGCGGCCTCATCTTTTCCACGCTGCTGACCTTGTTCGTGATCCCGGGGATCTATTCCTATTTCTCCAGCAAGGAGGCCAACAAGAACCTGGTCAATGTGGAAGCGATCGAGAAGGAATTGGCGGAGCAGGGGGTTGAGGGGTGACGGTGGCTGGATGCTGCCACGCTGAGGCGTGGTGGATGCTGCCCGCCGTCGCCTTGGGGCTTT
>CALMYQ010000277.1 GCA_937873655.1 uncultured Lewinella sp.
GTTCGATAGGCTGGCAGTTGGCAGTTCGATAGGCTGGCAGTTGGCAGTTCGATAGTTCGGCAGTTGGCAGTTCGATAGTTCGGCAGTTGGCAGTTCGATAGGCTGGCAGTAGGCAGTTCGATAGTTCGGCAGTTGGCAGTTCGATAGGCTGGCAGTTGGCAGTTCGATAGGCTGGCAGTTGGCAGTTCGATAGGCTGGCAGTAGGCAGTTCGATAGGCTGGCAGTTGGCAGTTCGGCAGGTATTACCCCACATACCGAACTGCCAACCGAAAGCCTGCAAACTGAATGACTGTCAACCGAAAGCCTGCCAACTGAAAGACTGCCAACTGAAAGCCTGCCAACCGAAAGACTGCCAACTGAAAGACTGCCAACTGAAAAGACTGCCAACTGAAAAGACTGCCAACCGAAAAGACTGCCAACCGAAAAACTGATTCAAACAAACTTATCCGGGTTGCGCATCATACTGTTCAGCATACGGCCAATTTCTTCTGAGTCCGACACCCAGGATTCGTATTTCTCCTTTGGAATGTAATTTGTAGCAAAAGCGAAGTCAAACCAGACCTGGGTTTCTGTATTTTCCATATCGGCATCTGAAATTTTACTTGAAAAATACTTGGGAAATTGTCTTTTTCTGTAAGCTTCTCCAATACAGGAACAAACAGACCTTGAGGACCGCCTGATTTGACTGGTCAGACCAAATTTTTCCTCCCTTGGAAATTGTTTACTAGTTTCGAAAATGTTCATTGCCAAAGTAAAAGCCTTACTATAGACCTTTAGATTTCTGAAAGAGCCCATTTTTTGAGTTTTAGGTTATTATTGACTTGTGTCAGAACAATGATAATAAAAAAATTAATATTACCCATGAAAGCCTGCCAACTGAAAAGACTGCCAACTGAATGACTGCCAACTGAAAAACTGCCAACCGAAAGACTACCAACCGAAAGACTGCCAACTGAAAGACTGCCAACTGAAAGACTGATTTCCGAATTTTCCTATCTTTGCCCCCATTCCAAAAACGGGAACGCCCAACGCGCCCGTTCCGGTTATTCTGAAAAGGCAAAAGATGAAAGTTTCGCTAAACTGGCTAAAGGATTATCTCGAAATCCCCCTCGAACCGGATACCCTTTCCGAACTGCTGACCAGCATCGGGCTGGAGGTAGAGGGAATGGAAACGGTGGAAAGCATTCCCGGCGGCCTGGCCGGCGTAGTGACTGGCGAAGTGAAGGAATGCGTCAAACACCCCAATGCCGACAAGCTTTCGCTGACCAAAGTCGACGTCGGCGCCGGCGAACTCCTCCAGATCGTTTGCGGCGCCCCCAATGTGGCCGCCGGACAGAAAGTGCTGGTAGCGACTATCGGCACGGAACTGCATCCCGTTGAGGGTGAGCCTTTTACCATCGGGAAAGGAAAGATTCGCGGTGAAGTGTCGGAAGGTATGATCTGCGCTGAGGACGAACTGGGCCTGGGGCACGACCACGCCGGAATCATGGTGCTGCCCGCCGAAACAAAAACAGGCATCCCCGCCAAAACGTACCTCGGGCTCAAAACCGATTACGTATACGAGATCGGCCTTACGCCCAACCGCTCGGATGCGACCAACCACCTGGGGGTAGCGCGTGACCTTGCGGCGGCCATGAAGATCAATTACGGACACAGCGGCGAGGTGAAAATGCCCGACGTCGCCGGTTTCGCGGTCGATAATACGGAGCTGACGGTGGACGTCCGCGTGGAAAACCCGGAAGCCTGCCCGCGGTACAGCGGCGTCTGCATCCAGGGCATTACCGTAGGGGAGAGCCCTGAATGGCTGAAAACCCGCCTGAAGTCCATCGGCGTTCGTTCCATCAACAATATGGTCGACGCCACCAACTTTATCCTGCACGAGCTCGGACAGCCCCTGCACGCCTTCGACCTGAATAGGGTAGGCGGCCATGCAGTGGTAGTCAAAACCCTGCCGGAAGGAACCGGATTCCTTTCCCTCGACGAGGTGGAACGCAAATTGAGCGCGGAAGACCTGATGATCTGCGACGGCAACTCCAAAGGCATGTGCATCGGCGGGGTATTCGGCGGTTTTGGGTCGGGCATCAAGGAGTCAACCCATGACATCTTTCTGGAATCAGCGCATTTCAACCCGAAATGGATCCGGCGTTCCAGCATGCGCCACAACCTCCGCACCGACGCAGCCAGGGTATACGAAAAAGGCAGCGATCCCAACCTGACGGTCTATGCCCTCAAACGGGCCGCCATGCTGATGTGCGAACTCGGCGGCGGCAAAATCGCATCTGAAATCGTGGATATTTACCCCTCTCCGGTCAAACCGGTTGAGGTGGAAGTGGCCTACGAATACGTCAACCGGCTCATCGGGCTCGATCTGGACCACGGCCGGATCAGGGATATCCTCACCGCATTAAAAATGGAGGTCCTTTCTGAAACAGCAACCACCTTCACCGTAGCTGTTCCGACGGATAAGGCGGATGTGACCCGCCCGGCTGACGTAGTGGAAGAGATCCTCCGGATATACGGTCTGAACAACGTGCCGGAGCCGCTTCACATCCGTTCGGCAGTCGTGATCTCGCCGCAGCCCGACCCGATCGCGGTGCGCAACCTGATCGGCGACATGCTGGCTTCGCAGGGCTTCAACGAAATGATGGCCGTTTCCCTGTCGCAATCCCGTTATTACAAAGGCTCGGGATGGGACGAATCCAGGCTGGTCTTCGTCAACAATACCGCGAATGTCCACCTCGACGTCATGCGGCCTGCAATGGTGTACAGCGCGCTGGAAGCCGTTGCCCACAACCTGAATCGCAAACAATCCAACCTGAGGCTGTTCGAGTTCGGCCGCACTTATGCAAAGCATGAAGACCGCTACCGGGAAGAAGGCCGCCTCTCGATGACCCTGACCGGGCAGCGGTGGCCCGAAAACTGGTTGAATGAAGATAAGGCCGAGGTCAGCTATTATTCCCTCAAATCGGCTGTTGATCAGGTATTCAACCGGCTCGGCATCCAGGGATACCAGGAATCGGACGCGGATGCGGATATCTTTCAATACGGCATGAAATACCACCGGGGCCAGCAGGAACTGGTGCAGTTCGGCCGCCTCGACGGCAAACTCGCCCGCGGCATGGACGTGAAGGCCGAAGTCTTCTTTGCCGATTTCAACTGGGACAATATCATGAGCAGCCTCAAAAAAATCCAGCTCGCGGTATCGGAGATCGGCAGATTCCCGTCCGTCCGGCGCGACCTGGCGCTTATTGTCAGCCAGTCTGTCCGGTTCAGCGATATCGCAGCCATAGCCAACAAGGTCGGCAAACCGATCATTCAATCGGTCAACCTGTTCGACGTTTATGTTAACGATGATCAATTGGGCGCCGGCAAAAAATCATACGCCATCGGCTGTATGTTCGAAGACCCGGCCAAAACCCTCCAGGACAAGGAAGTGGACAAGATCATGGACAAGCTGATCTACGTCTGCAAGGAGCAATTGGGGGCTGTGGTGCGCGGCGCCTGAGGCCGGGGGAAAGCGGTCGGGTGCAGTTTCACCTTTACATTTTGCATTTTACATTCAAAAAACCGTTTTTTCCCCAAAAAATCTCCGTAATTTTACCGCGAGCGGCAGCTGTCGGTACACCGGCGGCGCTTATGTACCTCAAAGACATGAAAATTTCGGATAAAATTGATAATATTGAGCTCAAAATCAGGCATCTTGCTTCCAGGCATGACCGCCTGCAACAAGAGAACAATGATCTGAAAACCCAAAACGAACATTTAAAAACGGAATTGGACAAACAGCGCGGAGCAGTCAGCGCACTGAAGGAAAAATTGGCCAAAACCCAGGGCGTCCTCGAACGGCAACCCGATAAATCGCCGGAGGAATCCCGTCAACTTAGACAACAACTGGATCAATACATCCGGGAAATTGATAAGTGTATTGAGTGGTTGAATAACGGTTAATCATATGGATGGGCAAGACAGCAAAAGCATTAAAGTGATGATTGCAGGCCGGCCTTATCCATTGAAGATCCAGGAAAGCGACGAGCCTACGATCCACCGGATCGTTAAAGAGGTAAATGATGAAGTCAATCGATTCACAGCAATGTATTCCAACCTCGACAAACAGGACTGTCTGTCGATGACCCTGCTGACCTATGCGGTTGACCTCCATAAAGCCAGACAAGCGGCTGTTGACCCCTCTGAGGAAGAAGTTCGCGCCAAACTGGCACAAATCGAAGCCCTGCTCGATAAATTGACCGTCTGATCCTTCCTTCTTCGCTCCTGCCATGCGCTTGCCGTTCCGCTGTCGGAATAGAATTTTATTAATCATAAATGGCAAGTAAATCATGGATATTACAGCAATAGTGATAGGTGTTGCAATCGGCGCAGTCCTCTGCTTCGTCGTCCTGCAGTTCCTCGTCAATAAAGGCAAATCAAAAGCCAATACGGAGGCCGAACGCATCCTGGCCGAAGCCAATAACTCCGCTAAAAAAGTTATGGACAGCGCCCAGCACAAGGCCGATAAAATGATCTCGCAGGCCGAACTGGAAAATGAAAAGATCAAACAGCGCAAGATCCAGGAAGCCAAGGAACGGTACGTCAATATGCGGTCGGAATTCGACAGCCAGAAGGCCAAGCATATGGTGGAGATGAAAGACCGCGAAATGGAGGTGAAAACCCAGGAGAACGAACTGAAACAGAAAATCGAGAAATTCGAAGATCGCGTAAAAGGCCTTGATAACCAGAAACAGGAACTCGAACAGAAAGAATCCGAGATCAAGGCCATCCGCGAAAACCTGGATACCCAAATCAAGGTCATAGCCAAGAAACGCGAAGAACTCGACGCCGCCAACGAACTCCGGATCAAAGAACTCGAAAGCGTCGCCAGGCTCAGCGAACACGAAGCCAAGGAACAGCTCCTGGAAGCCGTCCGCGCCAAATCCGAAACCGACGCCATGGCCATCGTCAAGGATACCATCGAACAGGCCAAGGTGAACGCCGGCAAGGAAGCCAAAAAGATCGTCATCCAGACCATCCAGCGGATGTGCGCCGAATACACCATCGAAAATACGGTCTCGGTATTCAACCTGGATTCCGACGACCTCAAAGGCCAGATCATCGGCCGCGAAGGCCGGAATATCCGCGCCCTCGAAGCCGCTACCGGCGCCGAGATCGTTGTCGACGATACCCCCGAAGCCATCGTGATCTCCAGCTTCGACCCCATCCGCCGCGAAGTGGCCCGTCTGGCCCTGAAAAAACTGGTCGCCGACGGCCGTATCCACCCGGCCCGCATCGAGGAGGTCGTCGCCAAAACCAAAAAACAGCTCGAAGAACAGATCGTCGAGATCGGCGAGCGTACCGTGATCGAACTCGACCTGCACGGCCTCGATCCGTACCTGGTCAAAATGGTCGGCCGCATGCGCTTCCGCTCCTCCTACGGGCAAAACCTGCTCAAACACTCCATCGAAACGGCCAACCTCTGCGCCACCATGGCCGCCGAACTCGGCCTTACGCCCAAACAGGTCAAACTCGCCAAACGGGCCGGCCTGCTGCACGATATCGGTAAAGTATCCGAAGAGGAAAGCGAATTGTCGCACGCCCTCCTCGGCATGAAACTTTGTGAGAAATACAAGGAACACCCGGGCGTTATCAATGCCGTCGGCGCACACCACGATGAGATCGAGATGAACAACATCATCTCACCCATCGTCCAGGCCTGCGACGCCATCTCCGGCGCCCGGCCAGGCGCCCGCCGCGAGATCCTGGAAAGCTACCTCAAACGCATCGGCGAACTTGAAGAACTGGCCCTTGCCCACGAAGGCGTTCAGAAAGCATTCGCCATGCAGGCCGGCCGCGAACTCCGCGTGATCGTCGAAGCCGAGAAGGTATCCGACCAATATGCCGACGACCTGGCTTTCATGATCTCTCAGAAGATCCAGGACGAAATGCAGTACCCGGGCCAGATCAAAGTGACGGTCATCCGCGAAAAACGGGCCGTTTCCTACGCTCGTTGATTTTTGGAGGAACCGAGGATTTGAGGATGCTAACGGGCCGCATATTATGCCCGCCATCCTCGAATCCTCAAAAGAATGTCGGATGATCATCCCTGAAGACCGAAATGACGGAAGATTTGCTCGACGGAAAATTTTCCGTCGCTGTTGATAGGACGGAGGATCATGCGGCACTTCGGATACGACGCATGATCATGCGTCGCTACGGACAACTGACCACTGACAACTGACAACTGACAATGATCACCTACATCAAGGGGGAAATTACACACAAAACGCCGACCTATATCGTGGTGGAAACCGGCGGGGTCGGCTATCATGTCAACATCAGCCTCCATACTTACTCGCAAATAGAAAAGCTGGACCGGGTGAAGATCCTGACCCACCTGCATATCAAAGAGGACAGTCATACCCTCTTCGGTTTTGCCGATGCGGAAGAACGCCAATTCTTCGTTTACCTGATCTCCGTGTCGGGCATCGGCCCCAGTACGGCACAGCTTTTGCTCTCTTCTATGAATCCGGACGAGATCCGGGCAGCCATCGTCGGCGAAGACGTAGAGGCCTTCCGCCGGGTCAAAGGCATCGGCCCGAAGACCGCCAAGCAGATCATCCTCGATTTAAAGGACCGCGTAATGAAAGAAGGTGGGGAATTGGCAGTACCTTTGGCCCCCCAAAACAATACAATGCGGGAAGAGGCGTTATCTGCATTGGTAGCTTTGGGTTTCAACCGCATTCACGTACAACGCGCCTTGAACAGGATAATCCGTCTGGACTCGGACAATCCCACAGTTGAAGGCCTGATCAAGGCCGCGCTTAAGGAGCTGTCCTGACCGGATTGTTAAAATTCTCCCTTCAGGTAAAATGTTTTTTGTTCGGGCGTTTTACATCAGAACTGAAAGGATTTGCAACCCGCTGGTGTGGTTGGTGTATTTAACATCAGCTGCATCCTGATTTCTAAAAGTGCTATGTAGATTAATCTCCGGCCTTTCCGGAGAATCCCATGTATCGTTATGAATAAAACAATACTACTCTTCTGCCTGACGTTGTTGGTCGCCGGTTATTATGCCGTCGCCGCTTCCACCCATTCCGGCGGACTGGATGATCCGTACCGCCGCGATATCGTACTGGCCGCCCAGGATACCATCCCGCCGCCGCAACCCAGGTACGGAGATTATATCCACGACAAAACGCAGAATCCCTTCGACCTGAAGGACCCTAACGCCGTGGAGCAAAACGTCGATTACGACCCCGTAACCGGCCAGTATATCATCTCCGAAAAAATCGGCGATGACTACTTCAGGCCCCCGACCTATATGACCTTCGAGGAATACATGGAGTATACCCGGAAACAGGAAGAACGCCGCTATTTCGACCAGCTTTCCGGGGTCAGTACCGGTAAGGACGGCCTCAGCAGCCTCGACCCCTTTGCCAAATTTGACGTGAAAAGCTCCCTCATCGACCGGCTGTTCGGCGGCAATACCGTCGATATCCGGCCCCAGGGCAGCATCGACCTGACCTTCGGCGTCGACTTCCAGCGCCTCGACAACCCCATCCTTACCGAGCGACAGCGAAAACAGGGCGGGTTCGACTTCGATATGGACATTCAGATGAACGTCACCGGCAAGATCGGCGAAAAGCTCAACCTGACCACCAATTACAACACCTCAGCCGTTTTTGACTTTGATAACCAGATCAAGCTCGATTATAACTCCGACCTCTTCAGCGAAGACGAGATCATCAAGAAGATCGAAGCCGGTAACGTCAGCCTGCCCCTGAGGGGAACCCTGATCCAGGGCGCGGAAAGCCTCTTCGGGATCAAGGCGGAAACCCAGTTCGGCCACCTGCGCCTCACCGGTATCCTTTCACAGCAGAAATCCCAGCGCGAAGCCATCCAGCTGCAAGGCGGCAGCCAGCTCCAGGAATTTGAAGTGAAGGCCGACGAATATGACGAGAACCGCCACTTCTTCCTGAGCCACTACAACCGCGAATCCTTCGAAGGCGCACTGAAGAACCTTCCCCAGATCAATACCCTGTTCCACCTCGAAAACCTGGAAGTCTGGATCACCAACGACCGCAACGAGGTGGAAGACGTCCGGGATATCGTCGCCTTTGCCGACCTTGGCGAACCCACCCGGCTCGTAAACCCTCAGGGCGCTTTGCCGCTCGCCACCCCGAAATTTCAGGAGATTTACAACGGCAAGGCCCTGCCGGACAACGAGGCCAACGGATTGTACGATAAACTGATCGCCCGGGGTGCAAGCCTTCGCGATATCGATAAAACGGTGTCCATCCTGCAGTCGTCAGAATTCGGGTTGCAACAGGCCCGCGACTTTGAAAAGGTCAGCGCACGACGCCTCGACCCGCGGGAATATACCTACAATGCCGAACTGGGCTTTATCTCCGTTAACGTAAACGTATTGCCCGACCAGGTGCTGGCCGTTTCCTACCAATATAAATACAACGGCGAGATCTACCAGGTGGGCGAAATGTCCGTCAGCCGCGATAACGTCTCCACCGACCCCAATAAGCAAACCCCGCAGGTCCTCTTTGTGAAATTGCTGAAAAGCACCACACAACGGATCGACGTGCCGACCTGGGACCTGATGATGAAGAACGTCTATTCAACCGGCGCTTATCAGGTGAACCCGACGGACTTCAAACTCGACGTTTACTACGAGGACCCGGGCAAGGGCCTCAAGCGCTTCCTGCCCAAGAGCAACCTGGAAGGCCGCCCGCTGATCCGCGTGTTCAACCTCGACCGCCTCAATACCCAGGGTGACCCCCAACCTGACGGTATCTTCGACTTCGTGCCCGGCGTCACCATCAACCCGACCAACGGCCGGATCATCTTCCCGGTCCTCGAACCGTTCGGACAGTCGCTGGCCGACAAGCTGGACGCGGAATACCGCGATACCTTCACTTATCCGGAATTGTATACCCAGACCCTGTTCCAGGCCCGCGAATACCCGGAAAAGAACCGCTACGTGATCAAAGGCTCCTATAAGTCTTCGGTCTCCTCGGAAATATCCCTCGGCGCGTTCAATATTCCGCCCAACTCGGTCCGCGTGACCGCCGGCGGCGCCCTGCTGGTGGAAGGCCGCGACTATGAAGTGGACTACGGCACCGGAAAGGTGCGCATCCTCAATGATGCCATCCTCAGTTCCGGGGTGCCGGTCAATGTCTCGTTTGAAGACAATACCCTGTTCGGATTCCAGTCTAAGACCATGATGGGCTTGCGGGCGGATTACGAACTGGATCCAAACTTCACCATTGGGGCCACTTTCCTCCAATTGTTCGAAAGGCCCTTTACCTTCAAGACCAATATCGGCGACGACCCCATCAACAACAAGATCTACGGCCTGGACCTTAACTTTAGCCGGGAAGCGCCCTGGCTGACCAAGGCGGTGGATGCCCTGCCGTTCTTCTCCACCAAAGCGCCCTCCAATATCTCTTTGTCGGCGGAAGCGGCCTACCTCAACCCGGGGCACGCCCGCGCCATCAATGAGGACAAGAAGAACAAGGACGGCGTATCATATATTGACGACTTCGAGGGCAGCGCGAGCGGCTTCAACGTCACCTTCCCGGTCACCCAATGGCAATTGGCCTCCGTTCCGCAGGACGACGGCAACAACAACAACCCGCTGTTCCCGGAAGCGACCGTGAATACCCTGGCCTCTGGCGCCAACCGGGCCCGCCTCAACTGGTACCTGATCGACCCGGTCACCAGGAGTTCCAGCCAGGACCGCAAACCGTATACCGGCATTGTGCCGCAGGAAGAGGTCTTCCCCAACGTGCAGGTGCCGATCGATCAGGCCCGGAACTTCCGGACCTTCGACCTGTCCTTCTACCCGGGTGAACGCGGTCCTTACAACTTCGATACGCCTTCCGGGTACGGCAGCCTTACCCGAGGCGTAACCGTCAACGGCGACTCGCTCATCCTGCGCGATCCGCAAACCCGCTGGGGCGGTATCATGCGCGCCCTGAACAACAACGACTTCCAGTCGGCCAATATCGAATTCCTCGAATTCTGGATGCTGAGCCCTTTCCTCGACCCGGACGACGCGGCGCTGGCCGCTACCGACGGCGACCAGAAAGAAGGCACCCTTTATATCAACCTGGGCAATATCTCAGAGGATATCCTGAAGGACTCCCGGAAATTCTTTGAGAACGGCCTGCCCGGCCCGACGAGCCCCAACAGGCCGACGGACGAGACCATCTGGTCGGTTGTACCGGTCGGACAGCAGATCACCCGGGCGTTCGATAACGACCCCGGCAACCGGGAAGCGCAGGACGTGGGTTTTGACGGCCTGAATGACGACGGCGAACGGGAAAAATTCGCCTCCTACGTCAGCGCCATCACCAGCCTCAATGCCACTACCGGCGCCAGGGTGGCCCGCGACCCCTCCAACGACAACTTCCGGTATTACAACGATGCCAGCTTCCCCAATACGGCGGGCGTGCTCGAACGGTACCGCGATTTCAATAACCCGCAGGGCAACTCGCGCTCCAACCAGGATAACCAGTTCCGCCAATCAGCTACCAACCTGCCGGACGCCGAAGACCTGAACCAGGACAATACCCTCAACGAAACGGAATCCTATTTCCAGTACGAGATCCCGATCAAACGCGACCAGTTCAACCAGCGGGAAATCGACGTAGCGGGCACGCCGTTCATCACCGACAAGATCGAAGACCCGACCTCCCGCCGGGTTTGGTACCGCTTCCGCGTTCCCCTCAACGGCCCGCAGAAAAAGAGCATCGGCGGTATCCGCGACTTCCGATCCATCCGCTTCATGCGCCTCTATATGCGCGGGTTCCAGGAGCCGACCGTACTGCGTTTCGCTAAAATGGAACTTGTGCGCAACCAGTGGCGCCGTTATACCCAGGACCTTACGCCGAAAGGCTCCCAGACCATCGCCTGCGACGACCAGGAAACCACGGTTGACGTAGACGCTGTAAACATTGAGGAGAACAGCCGGCGTACGCCCTTCAACTATACCCTGCCGGAAGGTATCCAGCGGGAACAATCCCTCGGCGTATTCACCACCCTGCAGAACGAACAATCGCTGTCGATGCGCATCGACAATCTCTGCGACGGCGACGCGCGGGCCATTTTCAAAAATACCGACCTCGACCTTCGGGTGTACGACAAGCTCAAGATGTTTGTTCACGCTGAAGAGCGCAACCCGGTCTATTCCATTCCGGAAGGCGAACTCCGGATCTTTGTCCGGATAGGCAGCGACTTCCAGAACAACTACTATGAATACGAGATCCCGCTTTCCATATCGGACCCGGATAAGGTCTCGGGGGTAAACCCCGTTTTCCCGGAATACAAGCGGGAAGTCTGGAAGCCGGAAAATGAATTCAATTTCCAGCTGACCATCCTGCGCCAACTCAAGGAAGAACGGAATCAGGTCAACGCCAACCAATCGGATGAATACATCAAAGTGCTTGACCCGTCGGATCCGCTCCATTCACATGTGATCAAGGTGAAGGGAAATCCCAACCTGGGCTACGTACGGGGATTCATGATCGGGGTGCGCAATCCTAAGAATGACGGCGCGGCCTATTCGACGGAGATCTGGGTGAACGAACTCCGGGTAGCCGGTCTGGATGAACGCGGCGGCCTGGCCGCTGTTGCCCGGATGGACATGCAACTGGCCGACCTGGGCAACCTGACCCTTTCCGGCAACCTCAACTCGGTCGGCTTCGGCGCCCTCGACGACGGGGTGACCGAGCGGAGCCGCGAAGAGATCAAGGGGTATGACGTGGCCACCAACCTGCAACTGGGCAAGTTCTTCCCCGAAAAATGGGGCATCCGCCTCCCGTTCTACGCGCAGGTGTCCAACGTGACCAAGACCCCGGAATACGACCCTTACGATTTTGACATCAAGCTCAAGGACAAGATCAACCAGGCCCAGACCCAGGAAGAACGCAAGGAGATCCGGGAACAGGCCGAAGAAGTGACCAATATCAAGACCTATAATTTCACGGATGTCGGAAAGGACCGGACGGGCGGAGGCGACCGAAAGCCCATGCCCTGGGATATCGAGAACTTCAGCGTGAGTTACTCCCATACGGAAACCGAATTCCACGATCCGCTCATCGAGTTCCAGCGCGATCGGCGGGAAACCGGCGGCCTGGATTACAAGTACAGCCGGCCGGCCACTTATCTGGAACCGTTCAAGAAAGTCGGCGGTAAGAGCGAGTGGCTGCGATGGCTGCGGGAATTCAACATCAACCCGCTGCCCAACTCCTTCTTCTTCAGCAGCATCATGGAAAGACAGTTTGCCAAGACCCGTTACCGTTTTGCCGGCGTCGATGAGAAATTCAACTCCTTCTTCAACAAGCGGTTCACCTGGGAAAGGGATTACGACCTGACCTGGGACCTGACCAAGTCGCTGAAATTGACCTTTAACGCCTCCTCCTTGTCCTATATCGACGAACCCGACGAGATCCGGATGCTGGAAGACCCGACCATTGCCAATATCGACAAATACCGGCGGGACAGCATCTGGAGCAGCATCAAGGACCTGGGCCGGCCGAAAGGGTACGAACACAGCATCAACCTGAGCTATAACCTGCCCTTGCGGCAATTGCCGTTCATGGACTGGATGCAGGTGCGCGCCCAATACCAGGCAGGGTATCGCTGGAACCGGGCCGCCCTGAATGCGGACAGTCTGGGCAATGTCATTCAGAACAACCAGAACCGCCAGATCACGGCCGACCTGAACTTTGAGAAATTCTACGACAAGTTCGGCTATCTCAAGAAGATCAACAAGGGCAAAACGCCGAGCCGGACGGGCAGAAGCCGGAATACCGACGAAAAGACGCCCACCCGCGAACCGCGCAACAGCAACAATAAGGATGATGACAACAACAAGAAAAAGAAGGACCGCGAGCCGAGCGCCATCGAACGAGTGGTTGTCCGCCCGCTGTTGCTGATCCGGAAAGTCCGCCTGAATTACCAGGAGCGATTCGAAACAGTGGTGCCCGGGTTTACGCCGGAAACCAAATTGCTGGGCTTGTCGGAGGGCTTCAAAGCGCCCGGATGGGATTTTGTGGCCGGCATACAACCGAAGATCCGGACGCTCAATGAAGGGGATTACTACAAATCGGGCGACTGGCTGTACGAAAACCGGAAATGGATCACCCATAGCCTGTTCCTCAACCAGGACGTGATCCAGCGCTATACGCAGACCTACGACGGCAAACTGACCCTTGAACCGTTCAAGGATTTTCGGGTCGACATCGAAGCCAACCGCTCCTATACGCAGGATCATACCGAGACCTTCAAGAACCTGGATGTGAATGGAATCGACGGGTATGCCCACGCCGTTCCTTCGGAATTGGGTTCCATGACGGTGACCTATTCGGCCCTCAAGACCCTCTTCAAGGGCAAGGACACCGATGTGGTTGACCAGTTCAATAAATTCAGCAGCAACCGTCTGGTCGTGTCCCAGCGCCTCGGTACCGGTTCCCACGAAGACCCCAACCTGGGGCAACTGGGCTATACCGAAGGGTATGGCCGGAACCAGCAGGACGTCCTCATCCCGGCGTTCATCGCGACCTACACCGGCGTTGATCCGAATACGGTCAGCCTGGACCTGTTTGAAACGATGCCTCGCCTCAACTGGCGGCTCAATTACAACGGCCTGTCCAAAATACCCTTGTTCAAGAATATTTTCTCGAACTTCAACCTGACCCATTCCTACCGCTCAACGCTGACCGTGAACAGCTACCGGACCAACCTGTCCTACCTGCGCGGCAAGAGCAAGAACGTGTTCAAGGATACGGTCAATTACAACTTCTTCCCGCGCCTGGAGATCCCGGATGTGGCCATTCAGGAGGGATTTGCACCGCTTCTGGGGATTGAGGCCAATTTGCAGAACGGCATGTCCTTCAACTTTGAGTACGTGACGCAAAGGAGTTTATCGCTGAACGTGACCAACACGTTGTTGTCGGAAAACCGTTCGAAGGAAGCGACCTTTGGTTTCGGCTACCTGATGCGCGGCGTTGAGATCGGCTTCCTGACCGGCAACAAGCGCAAGAAGCGCCCGTCCAATACGGACCAGCAGCAACCGAACCAGCAGCAGCAACGGCCCGGCAGCGGCGGTCGCGGCGGCCAGTTGCAGAGCCAGGATCTGGATATTCAGTTCCTGTTCTCGCTTCGGGACGATATTACGGTGGCGCAAAAACTGGACGGCGCCGAATTCGAACCGACCAGGGGTAATTATTCTCTGCAGATCTCGCCGTCAGCGGAATACAAGCTCAACAGGCGGCTGTCCTTGCGCCTGTTCTTCGACTACCGGAAGACGGTTCCGAAGACTTCGGCCGGTTATCCGAGGCTGGATACCTCCGGCGGGGTAGTGGTGCGGTTCCAGTTGAACTGATTTTTCTACCGTCATTTATTCCGATCCAAATGGCAATGCCAGACCGATGTTTCCGGTCTGGCATTGCTGTTTTTTCTTGGCGGGATTCTTAAGCCCGTAGGGATTGAGAAGCCTGAAGCGAAATATATAGCCATAGGGGGATTAAATTACGATCCGGAATCGGCCGCACCGAAGTTGCCTTGCCGGAGCCATCACATACCGGCCCTACAGGCCGGAGACGTAAAAATTCAACCCGGGTGCTACCGACATGGCGGACCTGACGGCCCGCACTGCCGCTGCCAATGTGCTTCTTTAACCTTTAACCTTTAACCTTTAACCTTTAACCTTTAACCTTGAAAAGGCGGACCTGACGGCCCCCTGGTTTCAATTCAACCCGGGTGCTACCGACATGGCGGACCTGACGGCCCGCACGGTCGCTGCCAAAGGGCTTCTTTTACCTTTAACCTTTAACCTTGAAAAGGCGGACCTGACGGCCCGCACGGTCGCTGCCAAAGGGCTTCTTTAACCTTTAACCTTTAACCTTTATCCTTTAACCTTGAAAAGGCGGACCTGCCGGCCCGCACTGCCGCTGTAAAGTCGAAACATCGCCTTACCCCCACTTACGACTTACGACTTACAACTTACGACTTACAACTTACAACTTACAACTAACAACTGACAACTGCATCATTCCTCCTCCCACTCAAAAGCAGCCCTTTCCGGTTCAGCGTTTTCTATTTCCATAAGCTGTGCGCGGTGGGTATTGACGGTTTCCCAGAGCAGGTCCTTCAACCGGTCGATATTCATGCCGGTAACGGAAGAGATGAAGATATGCGGTACGTCCCTGGGGATGCCGGGTTTGAGCATTTCGATCAGTTCCTGGTCGATCATATCGCATTTGGTGATGGCCAGGATGCGCGGCTTGTCGAGGAGTTCCGGGTTATAATGGCGGAGTTCGCTGAGGAGAATATTGAATTCCTTGTTGATGTCCTCCGCTTCGCAGGGGACCATGAACAGGAGGGTGGCGTTGCGTTCGATATGGCGCAGGAAGCGGTGTCCGAGGCCTTTGCCCAGGTGGGCGTCCTCGATGATGCCCGGGATATCGGCGATGGCGAACGACCGGCCGTCGCGGTATTGTACGATCCCGAGGTTGGGTACGATGGTGGTGAAAGGGTAGGGGGCGATCTCCGGTTTGGCGGCTGTCATGACCGACAGGAAGGTTGATTTGCCGGCATTGGGAAAGCCGACCAGGCCGACATCGGCCAGCACTTTGAGCTCGAGGATTTTCCATTGCTCCAGGCCTTCTTCACCAGGTTGCGCGAACCGGGGTGTCTGATTGGTGGGGGATTTGAAAAAGGAATTGCCTTTGCCGCCCCGCCCGCCGGGCACCAGTATCCTTTCCTCTTCGTGTCGGGTGATCTCAAAGTCCACTTCGCCGGTTTCGGCATCCCGGGCAACGGTACCCAGCGGGACTTCCAGTATGACATCTGCGCCGAAGGCGCCGGTGCTGTTGTTCTCACTGCCGTTGACACCGTTGCCGGCTATGACGTGTTTGCGGTATTTAAGGGCCAGGAGGGTCCATACGTTGCGGTTGCCGCGCAGGATGATATGCCCGCCCCGGCCGCCGTCACCGCCGTCGGGCCCGCCCTTGGGGTTGTGCTTGGAGCGGAAGAAATGCTTGGAGCCCGCTCCTCCGTGTCCGGAACGGCAGCATATTTTTACGTAATCGACGAAGTTCTGCTCTGCCATGGGTGGGTTTATGATGGTTTATGATGGTTTATGGTTGTTTATGATTGTTTATGATGGTTTATGATGGCTCCGTCCGCCATAGCCTCGGCGAAGGCGGGTTT
>CALMYQ010000278.1 GCA_937873655.1 uncultured Lewinella sp.
CCCAAACTGCCGCCCAGCAGTCCCATTGCCAAAGCTATGGGGTATATGCTCAGCCCTGTGGCAGCCTGAAGCGGCTGACATCCCCGTTGCGGGAAGCGCTGAGGTAATGTAGTTCACCGGACGCTTACGATCCCGAAGCAAATACGGATAGACCTTATGATCTTTATGCCGCCTGGAGGTATGCGGCCCGGGCAACACCGCACGCAGCCCCATGACTTTATAATACAGCCTTTCTATGCGCTTAAGGCTGACATTATACCCCAGGTCTTTTTTCAGCCATACCTGCATCCGGGGAGCCCCTTTTTCCGGGTGCGCCAGGTAATGTTCATCCATCAAGCGCATCAACTCCTCGTTCATGGGGCCTTCTTCCCTGGGTTTATAATAGAGCCCTGAGCGATGGATGGCCAACAAAAAGCATTGCTGCACCACACTCAACTCGGGATGATTTCGTTCCACCAAACTGCGCCGATGATGCAAACTCTTCATCTCAAGCTTTTTTTTAGAAAGTCGTTTTCCACCTTCAACTGCCCGATGGTTTTAAGCAACTCATCCCGTTGGGCCTCTTCATCTTCCTTTTTGCGCGATCGCTCATGCTCAAATACGCTTTCCGCTCCTTCTAAAAATTGAGCTTTCCAGGCGCTGATCTGGTTGGGATGAACGTTATGTCGCTGGGCCACCGCCAGCGTGTAACGCTCGCTCAGTGCTTCCACCACCACCTTCGCTTTGAATTTCGAGGTGAAACTCCTCCTTGTTTTCATGACTTCGAATTTTTCGTAAAGTTAACGATATTCGCTGTCCTATTTTGGGGGGGAACATCAGTAAGTTTAGACTTTCTTACGGGTAAAGTTGATGAGCAAATAGATCATACCATCGTTGATAAGGTAGTCTCTATTCAAAAGCTCCCCAAAGAAGAAAGGGAACGTATCATCTTTACTCTTGATGCTTTAATTCGTGATGCTCGATCTCGTTTCGCTTATGCATAAAAAAAGCTCCATCTGGAGCTTTTTCGTTTTTACCAATCTATTTCTTTTTTATCTCGTAGCTCTTTAACTCTTGCCTCAAATGAAGAGCCAAATAAAAACACATGATCTACAGTTGCTTCTCTCGCATCTATGTAACTAAACATTACACCATCCACTACTTCAGATGATAAATATTTGAGATTCGATTTTTTATAGGCTTTGTTAAACCTCTCAAGTAGTTCTTTTACAACTTCCCAATCACCAGTTGCCACATGCAATATTCCAGGTGTTTTATCTAATTCCATACTAATCTATTTTTCTAACTCCGTCGATTAATGTTACCTCTACACCAGGAAACAATTCATTGAATTTTTGAATTACACCTTGGCACGATGCACAATAAGCTCTTTCAGAAACAATTTTTATTGTACCAGAAATGTTTGGATTTACTTGATTTGCAATTGGGACTCCAGGAATAGCTCCCAAGTCACGTGCAAGTTGATTTAACATTTTATATTCAGAATCTGTAAACCTTTCCCATCCTCCGACCTCAATAGCATCGAAAACTTGTTCATTGACAGGAACTGCTGGCCCACTACTTACAATATTGTCAGGAATAGTTTGAACATTGCCGCCACTTAAATTACCTTCCATATAACCAAAATTCTTATTTGGCCATTGAACTCCATTATCAACTCTATGTTGAAATATCTTGTCCGTCGCAGCTCTAATCTCTGAAACTTCTGGAATTCTATTTAGGGTTAAACTTGCTCCTAAAGCATCATTATTTGAGACATTCCCAAGACCTGCTAAGAAATGCTCTTGCCTATCTACAGGCAGTGACGAAAGTTCATTCTTGATATTATCTAAAGATCCTGGTTTGAGATTTTCAAATCCATCAATATGCTTTAAGTTATCTACATTCCTTCTTAAAGCAATATCTACTCCCGCATCATCGAGCACCTTCCACGCCTTAACCCTCCCCGGCGCCTCCAAAAACGCGTCCATCAGCGGCCCGTTGTTTTTGAGGTCGCCAAAGAAGTCGGCTGCGTTCTCCAATGCATTGCCCTGGCCGTCCGTGATGGTTTCAAAGAGCTTTTCGTAAAACCCCGGATGGCTGTCCGGCAGTTTTTTGAAGGTGTTCGCCAGATCCAGATCGCCGGCCTCGTTCTGGAGCTTTTTCCAGACCCGCGCAAGATCGGGATTATTTACGAATTTTTTGACATGGTCTTTGCCGACTTCCCCCAAAAAATTGGCAAAGGCCTCTCCTTCAAGTTCAGTAAAATCTGCCACTTTTTCATGTAGCGGCGACCCGGGGCCCAGATCGTCAAGATGTTTTTTCAACGCCTCTACCGATTCGCGCGCGTCTGTTTTGAGCGTTTTTAGAAATTTGGTTAACCCCGCACCACCGGTGAACAAGGCTTGCAGAATGGTAACCCCATCATTTCCCAGGGTATAGTAAAAGACGGTCCGGTCGGGGCTTTCATACGCCTCGACTTTGGCCTTGTACATACCCTGCGCAGTTTCCACCGGATGTGTGATGGCGTGCCCGATTCCTCTCCTTACCTCCTCGTCCTTGACGGCGCTCACGGCAAAACTTACCCCTTGGGCGATACCGACAAACGGGTTGTTCCCAATAATAGCGTTACCTGCTCCGCAGAGAGCGGCAGGCGCCTGGAACATGCTTTCGCCCTGGCTTAGGTAAAGTATGCCCGGGATCTCTGTCTCCCGGATGGTCGCCCTGCCCAGGCCGCCAACCTCCTTAAAAATCGTGAAAAAATTAAGCGGCTCCGAAACATCGGGGCGAATGCCGAATCGCCAGGGGTTCTCATTGCCTGCTCCGGCTGGAGATTCGGGGTCTTCATATTGGTCATCGGGGTCCTGGTCCTTCAGTTGATCGGGGTGTTTGCCGCCGCCTTCTTTCAGCGCGTCTGCCATGACCGACCGGATTTCCAGTTTTTCGTTCAGGCCCTCAACGCCTTCCAATTGCGGGCCTTCATCGAACAGATAAAAATTTTCTGTCAACCGGAAGCAGGCCTGCCCTCCGCCGTCTGAGGTCAGGTGTACCCATGCCAACAGGTCGTAATCGTTCAGGTTGTCCGGATCATCCAGGGCATTGTTACCGAGAGATGCAGCGTTCACCGGGGTATTGTCCAAACCGGAAACGGCGTCCCTTGTCACAATATACTTGATCTTCAGGCCGTACCGGCTCAGGGCGGTTTGCGCGGCGCTTTCGATGGCGGCTTTATCGGCGGCATCCAGGCGGGCGTAATTATCGACCTGATTGCCCGGTCCGAAGTCTTCGGAATTAGCCCGGTCAAACACGCCTTCCAACTGGCTGGGATGAATGTCGAAACAAAATTGACGGGTAACGTCGTCTCCGGCATAATCGCCTTCATCTCCGTACTTTGCGCCGTAAAAGGCAGCGACCACGGCGTTGAGGACGTGGATATTATCCGGGGTGTAGGGTTCCCACTCTCCCGTACAGTTCCAGATATAAAAAATAAATTCGCCGTCGTTTTCCTGGGCATAGATCTGGCTGTAGCCGCCTTGCTCGTTCGGTACCTGCACTAGCGTGCCGCCTGCCCATTCGGCGATATATCGCTTATTGGGAGCGATGAAGTTGGCTTCCGTTACCGGGGGCAGGTCAATATCGTATTGGTTGGTATTGGTCTTGGCGCCGATGCACGGCAGCGGGTCGGCCAAGGGGCCAGAACCGTCGTCGATTTCATCTGGCAACGGACAGGTAAAGAGGTGTTCCTCCAGCCTGTAGTAATTGCTGCCTTCCTGGTTCTGAAACTTATACCCCAGGTTGACCTTGGGGTCGGCCGTCCCGGGTTGGAAGGGCAGGGTTTGAGGGAGGTAGTTGCCGGGGTTAGGTTCCAGAAAGTTGCCGGAAAGGCCCGCCTGCTGGTACCCCCAGAAGTGCTGATCATCCAGGCGGGCATAGTAGTAACGGGCCTGATTGCCGGATAAGATTTCTGTGAACCCGGAAAGCGCGCCGTCAGGTACATCGTCCTGCCGAAGGGCAGAAGCGCCAAACCGTGCCGTACTGTTTTCCGGCAGGATCAGCGGTTTGCCTGCCGGTGTCATGATGACCAGGCCGTCGCCTTCCGTACTGCTGCAAACAGCTTCGCTGCCGCCTGTCTCCCTGTAGGATGCGCCGGGGGTGTACAAGTCCGCGTAGTTGTCGAGCAAGCCGTCCATTGCATTGAAGAGGATCTGACCGGCCATGGTCATAACACCTCCGACCGGGTGCTCGCGGGCATAGTCCAGGATGCCGTCCAGAAAGGCAACCCTGGCTTCGGATTCGGGGTAGTGGTTGTCATCACCGGGTACGTTGGCCCGGATAAACAGGCAATCCTGACCGCCTTCTCCAGCCTCGAAAAGGTGGATCCAGAAACGGAGCCCGGAAGCGTTGAAGTTGTTGTCAACGATTTCCATAAACTCAGGACAGGCGCATAACTGGTCGTTGGCAGTAATATAGGCCTTGCCCTCGCTGTACCCGAACTGATTGTGGAAATACGCCAGGTAGGCCTCGGCCAGCGGTTCCAGGTCTTCTGCCGCTGCCCCTTCAATCTCAACGGGCAAATCGGCAAAATCCTTCACGCAAAAAGCATTGCTGCAGTCATTGTCTTCGCAAGGCCCGGTCAGCGAACGCGGCCCGCTTGTAGGGTCGCTGGAATGGACGCCCGGCGGCTCAGGGATATTGATGGGGATGCAGTAGAATCCTCGTTTGACAAAAAAGGCTTTTACGGCATCCGGGGAATTAGCGTCTCCTACGGTGATCTCTGCCGTTACCGTACAACCGTTGGCGTCAGTGGCGAGGACTCTGTAACGGCCTGGCAAATTGACGTTGGCCACCGCCGGATCGGCCCCGGGCGGCAATGTTGTGAATTCGCCGTTTGCGTTTTCAAACTGCCATTCATATTGCTGGTATCCGGGATCTGCCGACAGCTCTGCCTGCCCGCCGGGGCAAATAACCAGTGATTCCGGAGAAATTTGCAAGGAGGGGTTTTCAGTCTCCAAAACATATTCGGCAATCCCTTCACACCCGGTTGTTTCGTCCGTTATCGTCACGGTATAAGGTCCGGACTGGGTTACCGAGATGAGGTCGCCGGTTTCGCCGGTAGACCATTCGAAGGTCAGCTCGTTTTGCGTACCGGTTGCCGCTGCCGTCAATGCAAGGGGTTGACCCGCACAGACCGGCTCCGAATCAGGCTGGATAGATGCATCCAGGGAGACCTCGGCAACTTCCGCAGAGGTTTCCTCCTGGCAGCCGGTCTGCGTATCCGTGACCGTAATGCTGTAAATGCCGCCTTGGGAAACCTGGGTTGTCGGAGTTGTCGAGCCGTTCGACCAGGCGTAGGCATAGTTGGTCCGGTCGCCCCAGGTCGTGGCTTCCAGAGTTTGCTCCGAGCCGGAGCAAACGGTGGGTGAGGCGGGATAAATTTCCACGCCTATATCCTGAACTGTCACGGTGTATTGCAGCGCTTTCAGGATATCTCCCTCATCATTGGTCAGGGTCAGGGTATAAACGGTGGTTTGTTCCGGGCAGGCCTCCGTTGTGCTGGATTGCGGGTCGGTCAATCCGGTCTGGGGACTCCATCGGAAACATTCGGTTGTTTCTGTTCCGATGGTTACGCATCCTTCTTCGGATTCGTCGCAGATATTGATTTCTTCACCTTCTGCGACAACAGCCTGGCAGGTAAGTTCGCACTGGTTCCCATCCCTGAGTTGCACACCCCAGGTCCCTTCGGGCAAGCCACCGAGGGTATAGGTTCCCGGTTCGTTAAACAGTTTTTCATCCTGCCCCCAAACGACCTTATAGGGCGGTGCGCCGCCGGTGATCGCAATCTGTATTTCCCCATCAGGGGCGCCGGAAGATGCAGGGGCCCCTGACGAACAGGTCATGGATACCTGGTTGAAGATTTCACCCGAAAGGATCATCCCAACCAGTTCCTGGTTTTCGGGGGAGTTGAACTGCCCGGGGGTACCCTGGCCGGAAACGGTAAAGTTCTCCGGGTTGAACCACCCTGCGCGCGCGTTAAAAGAGATAGCTTTGCCGCTGACGTTATTGACGGGGATTTGAACGGCATAAGGCGACCCCGAAGCTTCTCCGAAATTCTGGGGATCGGCCAGCCAGTACACGGCGTGTACAACCTCTCCGTCGGATTTCCTGATCTGAAACCCGTCTCCCTGGTTTTTCATTGGTATGTAATCAGGCCAATTTGTGGGTTCCGGGGATGGGGTGTGGCAGGAATAATCCCCGGATTCGTGATTGGGCACCGCGGGGCATCCTATAAAACAAGGTGAACTGATCGGGATCTGCCAAATGCCGTCCGCATTCGGCATGCCGTCCTTCCCTGAATTGATCTCGGGGATCTGCTCGGCGTCGTTGTAGATCAGGATCAGGGTGCCTGGCGGTACGGCCTCAAAGCAATCGCCGAACCGGATATGTCCGGGTTGATTGCCTACCCCGGCCAGGGGAGTATTGTTATCATCGAGTATCCAGTTGGATAAATTAACAGGAGCGTCGGGAGCGTCAGCCGAGCCATAGACGATCAATTCCACGTATTCGCCGGAAGATGCCGGAACGGTATTGCCCAATTCATTAATGATCAGGCCCGGACCTTCTGTTTCGATGCACTGCGCAAGAATAGAATCGGGGCAAAAGTACGCCGGCAATGACGCTAAAGCCAGGTGAAAAAGTTTTTTTTTCATCGTCAACTGGAAATTTAAAGGCAACCCAGGGGATAGCGCCCTATGGATGACAGCCGTCGGGCAGGAAATTGTATACAGGAGAAAGAAAAAAAGCCGGCTGCCTTCCAAAGATTGACGTTACAATAGTAAAATCATTCCTTCACTACAGTGTTGATGAAACACAACCGGCTTATATCTTCAGGTAATCAATTGTATTTTACCCGGCTGGGATAAATTTGCAGCGTCAAGCCCTGCAACGCCGAGGGATTGTTTCAGATAGTCGAGCAGTTCAAGCTTCGTTTGGTTGGTTATATTACCGGAGTTGGCGCCTTGAATACAGCCCGTAATCAGATCTGCCAATTGCAGTAACGGATCAAGACGCGCATCTCTAGCGTTGATCTGCATATTGGTTTCAGTCATGAATTTATTGTAAAAATACTGGGACGGCCCGAAGGGCGATTGGCTTTTGACAACTATGCCCTCTGAATAGGAAGAAACATTCCAGAAGTACATGAACAAGTTATAAAGGTCGAATCTCATTTCCACCATTTGTTCCCGGTTTAATGCCGGTGGGAGACTTTCCTTGGTCACGATTTTGGCCAGCAGTTTCATGTCCGGGTCTGCGGAGAAATAGTCAATGAATGCCTGTGCTGCAGGTATTTTGTACATGTCGTTGCTCCGGTAAGTCAGGCACGACCGATAATTATTAGCGTTTTTAATGCCTGCAAGCGCATCACTATGCACGGATGGCAATGAATTCGGCATGTACAGCATGCCAAGTACAAAAAAGTCGTCTTTCCCGAGAATGCCGCTTTCAGACATGAAGGCCCGGTAAGGAAGATAGGGCGCATTTAACCGGGCAGAGCTGATCCCTGTCGCAGTTTTCGGAAAAAAGGCAACCGCGCCTGCTGATAAAAAGCTCAACCCCAGGAATCCCCTGCGCTGCATTTTAACCGGACCGTATTTTGAACCTGATTTCATCGCGAAATGAATTTCCTTTTCGCCAGCAAATGTATCCGGTGTTATTCTCAAAAATTGAGAAATAAAAAAACTTTTTATAAAATCAACGAAAACTCCTGGTTATAATAATAGGACTGGCGAAAGCGGCACCAGGAAATTTCAGCGCCCAAGTCTTTGAGGTCTTCCATCCAACGGTAGATGGTGGCTGGTGAAACGCCGAATTTTTCGGCAAGAGCCCGGGCATTGCCGGTTTGCTTGCGGCGGATTAATGCATCCAACCTGCGGAGGCTTTGGATTTGATGGATCAGTTTCATTATAGTTGCTTGATTGCGCGAAAACCAGAGATAATAGCGATAAAGGGGTTTTAGATTGAGGCAAATCTATTTTTTTTTTTTTTTTTTTTTCACAAAGAGTTTTGAATTTTTATAAAAAAAATAATGACAATATTATAAAATAGGTTGGGTGTGAAGTATTTTTTATTTAATTGTTTTATTTTCAGAAACTCAACGCCACTAGTGGAAGCCTCCAAAAGTTTTTAGATTTATTTCCCGGATAAAAACCAGGGAAAAGGCCCTTTTTTAGGCTACGAATTTCTGGAGGCTTCCACTAGCATCCAATTTCAAGGATCCACCGCGCCCCGGCGTGGCAGCATCCAACATCACCAGAAAATCATCCCCCCCCTCACCACCATCTCCACCTTCCGCAGCGCCCGGATATCCCTGTCCGGCCGCCCGTCCACAACAACCAGGTCGGCCAGCAGCCCGGTTCTGATCCGCCCGATCCGGTCGCCCCAACCGAATGCATCGGCGTTGACGCTGGTAACCGACCGCAGCACATCCGCCGCCGGCATGCCGTAATCCACCATCATCTCCAGCTCGCGGGCGTTATCCCCGTGGGCAAAGACGCCGACATCCCCGCCCGCGCAAATAACCACACCGGCCGCCAATGCAGCTTTGAAGCTCTCCTTTTTTTGTACGATCCGTTCCGGCTCCGGCTCCACGCCCTTTTTCCAGCCGCGGTATTGCAGGATGGCATCGCCGGCCGCCAGGGTAGGGCAGAGGGCGACCCCTTTTTCCGCCATGAGCCGGAAGACTTCCGCCGTGCCGCCGTCGCCGTGTTCGATGGTCTTTACGCCCGCAAGGATTGCCCGTCGCATGCCCTCGGCGGTAGAAGCGTGGGCCACGACCGGCCGGCCGCTGCTGGCCGCAGTTTCCACAATGGCCCTCAGTTCTTCAATGGAAAAAGTGGGCATGGCGGCGCCGTCGAGCCCCCATCGATAATCGGCGTACACCTTTACGACATCAACCCCTTTTCCGATCTGTTCGCGGGTGAGCCGGGTAAGTCCTTCCACGCCGTCGCCTTCATCAGCTCCGATCGGCGTGTCCACGTGGTCAGCGAACCCCTTGGGGCCATAACTGCCCGTAGCGACAATGGCAGGGCCGGCCACCAGCATTCGGGGGCCGGGGATCACACCTTTTTCAATCGCTTCCTTAATGCCCACATCGGCATAGCCGGCGCCTTCGGTACCCAGGTCCCGTACCGTGGTGAAGCCCGCCGCCAGGGTCTTGCGCGCGTGCTCGCCGGCCCGCAATATCCGCTCTGCCCGGCTTTCGATGAGGACCTGGTCATTCCATGAGGTTTCATTGTACGGATGCAGCAACAGGTGGGAATGCCCCTCGATCAGGCCCGGCAACAGGGTTTTGCCCGGCAGTTCCCGGATCTCGGCGCCTTTCCCTGCCGCATGTTGCCCACGGGGACCGGCATATTCAATCCGGCTGCCGGTCACGATTACTTCCCAGTTTTCATGTGTGGCTTCCCCGTCAAATACCCAGGATGGGCGGAAAACCAGACTTTGAGCCGCCAGAAAAAAAGGCGCTGAAAAAAGAAAGAGTAAGTGTAGTTTTTTCATATCCCAATATTGGTATTCATTTAGCTCATTAATCAGCAACCACCATAATTCGGCCTCTGCTCCAGGCTAAGGCAGCCAGCATACCAAATCTGCAGAACCCTCAATTCCTCCTCCGGCCGCCGTAGCCCAGGCGAAGGTGGTAATTCCTCAATTCCTCAATTCCTCATCCCAATAACCCCTATCTTCGCAAATATAAAACAACACCGATGAATAAGGATCCTGTTATTGTCATCACCCTTGCAGCCCTGGTCCTTCTCTTGTCCGGAGCTTGCGGCCCTACCTTGTACATTCCGAATACCCTCAATACGCCGTTACTGGAAAAGAAAAATGATTTCAAGGTAGTCAACGGATTTGTCAGCAACGCTCCCGACGTTGATTACGACCTCCAGGGAGCTTATGCTTTTTCAGACCACCTGGCGGTCATGGCCAATTTCAATTTTATGAACTCAACGAACGATGAAAGGGAAAACCATCACAACCTGGTGGAAGGCGGCATCGGGACCTATATCTCATTCTGGCCCAACCGGCGCGGGGTGAATGTCGGCCGGGCGGAGCTCTTCGGCGGAATCGGCCAGGGTTGGGCCCGCGATCAGGAGGATGCGCTCAACCTGTTCACGGGGGCATACCAGCGGTACTTCCTTCAACCCGGCTTCGGCATCCGGACCCGTATCCTCGACTTTACCCTGGGCGGCCGGCTGTCAAAGGTCCATTTTTCCAGGTTCCAACAAACGAGCGGCGGCCAGCAATTTCCCAGGCAGAACTTTGGTTTCGGCACGTATGAACCCGTCTTGACCATAGCACTGGGATTCAAACAAGTGAGATTCTATTGGCAATTCGGCGATATCCGCAAGATCGCCAATGAAGATCATTACAATATGGTCAATGGAGACGGACTGGATGCCCATTTCAATTTCGGGTTCATCCTGTGCCCCTGGAAAGAAGGCCCGCTGATCGACCGGCCCATCGAATTCACGGAAGAAGCTTACCGGCAGCAGGAAGGGGAAAAGGAGAAGGACGCACCCTTCCAGGAATCCCGCGATCAGAACGGCGAAATCCGGCAGGCGCTCATCGTTCCGACGGCCGCTTCCGCGATATCGGTTTGTTTAAGCGACGCCGGCGACCCGGATCAGGATATCGTCAACGTCAGCTTTCAGGGCGCATACCTGGCCCAAAACCTGGAATTGACCAAAACCCCCGCGTGTTTCGACCTGTCCCTGAACCCGGGAGAAGACAACCTCCTGTACGTCGAAGCCCTGACGGATGGTAAATCAACGCCCAATACCGTCCGGATCACCGTCAGGGAAGGCAAAAAAGAACGCACTTTCTTTATCCGCACGGACGTGGGAAAAGTGGAGGAAATGGTTTTCAGAAGCCGGTAGTGTAAGACTTACGACTTACGACTTACGACTTACGACTTACGACTTACGACTTACGACTTA
>CALMYQ010000279.1 GCA_937873655.1 uncultured Lewinella sp.
CGAGGCTATGGCGGACGGAGCAACAATAACCCCGCCTACGCCGAGGCTATGGCGGGCGGAGCAACCATAAACAACCCCAACATTTTCAAACTCAGTCAAAGCTCGATCCGTATGAGAAAATACCCGATCCTTTTCGCTTCTCTGGCTCTGCTCCTGGCAGTGGGCGCCTGCACGTACACCCAGAAGATCCAGGACGGTACGATGGCGGCCGACCGCAAGCAGTACTCCGTCGCCGTGGATATGCTGCAAAAGGAATATCGAAAAAGCAAAAGCAGGGTGGAACGCGGAAAACTGGCAATGCTGCTGGGCGAGTCCTATAAAAACATCAATAAGAGCGACGAGTCCATTGAATGGTACAAAACGGCTTATGACAACCAGGCAGGTGTGGACGCCCTGAAGGAATACGCCTATGCCCTGAAGAAAGCCGAGCGCTACAAGGAGGCGATGCAGGCGTTCAAAGACCTGGGCATCGAGATCGGAAGCCCGTACGAATACCGGCGGGAGATCCTGTCCTGCGAAACGGCTATCGGCTGGAAAGGGATCAAACGGGTAGAGTACGAAGTGGCCCTCACGGATTTCAATACCGGCTATGCGGAGTATTCTCCTGTGTTGTACCGCGACCGCCAGTTGGTCTTTACGTCCGACCGAAAACCCGGAAAGGATGCCGATACCTATGCCTGGACGGGCAATGCTTTCTCCGACCTGTATACGGTCGACCTGGGCTCCAATACGGTGGCTCCGTTTGATGCACGCCTCAATACGGACGACAACGAAGGAACAGCAGCCTTCAGCCAGGAATATGGCGAATTGTTCTTTACGCGTTGTATCGGCCCTAAGAATGAAGACGCCTATTGCAAACTCATGGTCAGCGAACGGCTGGAAGACGGCTGGAGCGTACCCCGGACCCTGGATTTTGTCCGGGAAGGGATCAACTACAGTTCACCCAGCCTTTCCGAAGACGGGCAGGACCTGTACTTCTCCTGCAATCACCCCGACGGATGGGGCGGCTGGGATATCTGGGTGGCGCACCGGCAGGCCAACGGCGAATGGGGCGAACCCGAACTGATGAGCCGCAGCATCAACACCCTGGGCAATGAGAAATTCCCGTTCATCGACGCGGATACCCTGTATTTCTCATCCGACTGGCATACCGGCATGGGCGGACTCGATATTTTCCGCACCTACAAAATGAGGAACGGCGCCTGGGCCCCGGTATTCAACCTCAAACCGCCTATCAATTCCGGCGGGGACGACTTCGGGTTCATCGTGGACCATGTAAATCCGCTGCCCAAGGGAGCGCTTCAGCAGGGATACTTTACCTCCACCCGGAATGAAGGCATCGGCAATGACGATATTTACCGCTTTGAAAAACGCGTGCTGCCGCCCGAACCCGTGCAACCCAAACCGGCTGATGTGGTCTACAAAATGATCCTCGACGGCTATGTGCTGGAAAAGATCTACCAGGACCCGTCCGACCCCAACAGCAAGGTGCTCGGCCGGAAACCGCTGCCGGCATCAAACGTTGAGATTACCATCGGCAAGGAAAAGCGCACCGTGCAGGTGGGCGAAGACGGGATGTTTACCCTGGATCTGAATGAGAATACAGACTATGATTTTCTGGCCAACCACCCGGGGTACCTGGCCAATACCGCCAAATTTTCCACGAAAGGCATCGGCAAGGACCCGGACAACCCGGAGCAGCGTTTTGAAGTCGAAATCGTGCTCAGCAAGATATTCCTCAACCGCGAGATCCGCCTGGAAAATATCTATTACGATTACGACCAGTGGAATATCCGGGAAGACGCCAAACCCACCCTCGACGAACTTGCGCGCAACCTGGAGCTCAACCCGGATATCCGGATCGAGCTGGCTTCTCACACGGACTGTCGCGGCACTACCAAATACAATGAGGACCTGTCGCAAAAGCGGGCCCAATCGGCGGTTGATTATCTGATCAGCAAAGGAATCAATGCATCGAGATTAAGCGCCCGCGGGTACGGCGAAAACGTCCCGGAAGCAGATTGTTTGTGCGCCCGCTGTACGGAGGATGAGCACCAATTGAACCGGCGCACAACGTTCAAGATCATTGAATGACGGTTGTTGAGGTCGTTAGTCGTAAGTCGTAAGTCGTAAGTCGTAAGTCGTAAGTGACCGATAAAGGGGACTTACGACTTACGACTAACAGACTTACGACTAACAGACTTACGACTAACAGACTTACAACTTATTCACCAAATTTCGTCAACTGGGTATAACTTTCCTTTTTTCCTTTATCGTCATAATTCTCGGTCAGGACGGCGCCGACGCCTTTTGCGTACCACGTCACCGTTTTGAACCTGCGCTTGATGATGGCCTTCATTTCCATATTCTGGGAGACGCGTACGCACTCGAAGGTGCCGGCGGGCGTTGTGACGGATTCTGCGGCTTCCACTTTGCGATCGGTGACGTTCATGGTAAAGGTCATCAGGCTCATGCCGCCGGATTTGGCTTTCATTTCGATATGGCCGTCCGGCAGGGATTGGCCGGGATCCATATCGGCGGGCAATTCCAGGGCGTCGCCGCTCATTTCCATTTCCATATTCGACAGGCCGCCCATGCTGCGCGGGTCCATCAGGGAGTTCAAGTCCATGTAAATGACGCCGTCGCGGCATTCCATGGCGTAGCTGCCCTTGTGCAGCTCTTTCCCTTTGTCGCTGATCACCTCAATGGCCACAGTAGCCTTGAATCCCCCGTCGATCGACTCCAGCGCTTCGATTTTGCTCTTGTTCACGGAGGAGACCTTGTCCTTCTTGTCGTAGGTGGTCAGCTCGTAGGAAATCCCTTCCTTGAACGGCATATAACCGTTCTCGCAAAGATTATCCTGGGCTTTCAACGGGGTGATGGAGGTAAAAAGGGTACAGATAAATAAAAAGATCGCGAGTCTCATGAATTGTATTTTGAGATTAGAAATTCGGTAATCAGTTGTCAGGAATCAGTGAACAGCCCGCCTGCCGGCCGGCAGGTTGTCAGTGGCGCCGGGCCGTTATTTGCCGCGAAGTTAAAAAAAATCGGGCAGGGGCCGCCTGTCGGGTATTGTCCATTTGTAAATTTGAAGTAAAGAAAACATAACTTTCCTCTACTTTATCCCTGGTGAAATGAAACAGTTACTTGCTATTCTTATCTTTTCTTTGCAGGTTGTATCAGATCTGACCGGATAAACAGACTCCGCCAAATTGAGGAGCATCCAGGTATTTACCGAGATCTCGTTAAACCGGCACAACGGGCACAGCGGGTTAAGAGATCGGTTTGAGCCTGCATACGGAGTCGGAGTCGGCGCCGGTATTAAGAGGTATTCAAAATTTGACGATTGGGCCTGGAATGCCGCTGCAGTCCAATTCAATTACCTGCATACGTGCCCCGGGCTTAGTAATCGGCTCCAATCCGGCATCGCCGTCCGCCTTAGCTCATAAGAGCGAAGGCGGGCAGCATCACGCATCCAGCAACCGCCGGTGATAATTCACCTGCCCCACATGGTAGCCCAAATGCGCCAGCAGCCGGTTGATGACAAACTGGATGGAATTGTCGTCCTCAGGAAAATACCCGGAAGGGTAGGGCGCGGTGAAATCCGCAATCTGGGGGAGCACATTTTCAAGCATGTTTACCGTGTCCGTGATCATTTCCAGCAGCCGGGCTCTGGGTACGTCCCTGATGCCGAATTCCTCTTCGCGGTTGCGCACGTAGCCGGTATGGCCCAGCCCCTGGCCGATGAAATGATTGAGGTTGCCCACCAGGTGATAACAAAGGTTGCCTGCTGAATTGCTGATGCCGGCCGGATGGATCCAGATCTTTGATTCGTCCTTGTAGGCTTCGATGTCGCTGTACATTTGCCGGAGGTACTGGCGGAAGAAGGGGAGGTATTCGTTGTGCATGGATTATTATTGTTGTTTGTTGTTGTTTGTTGTAGTTTGTTGTTGCTCCGCCCGCCATAGCCTCGGCGTAGGCGGGTTTATTGTTGCTCCGCCCGCCATAGCCTCGGCGTAGGCGGGTTTGTTGTTGTTTGTGGTTTGAGTATGAAGCAAAATGTAAAAGGGTTGATGCAAAGTGTAGCATTTATAACACCGGATATCGCCTTTCGGGTTTCCGGGATTCAAGAATTGGACAAGTTTTGTAAAAAATCAGGTTTCTGCTGGCAGCATAACGGTTCGTCCGGGCGTTGTCATTTCAGCGTAAATTGCGAATAGGAGGGTTGGTGCATTCAGGTTAAAGGCGTATATTAGCGCGTTCAGGGGGCCGTTCCGTACCGAAAAATGCTCGTTTCCAGTGATTTGGGAACCGGTAATCCGGGCAAAAGCGGTCCAGTCAATTGTTTTCATGGAGATTGCTTTGCACTTAAACCACGAGGAAAACAACCTGATCCAAGCCTGTGTGAGGCGAGAGCGTTGGGCACAAAAGGCACTGTATGAAGAATACTACAGCGCCATGATGGGTGTATGCCTGCGATTTGCTAATAACCAGGATGAAGCGCTGGATATCCTGCACGAAGGATTCATCAAGGTCTTCAACCACATCGGCAAATACAACGCCGGTACCTCCCTCAACGCCTGGATCCGCAGGATCATGGTCAATACGGCCATCGATTATTACCGGAAGAACATCCGGCGCCGGACCGAAGACATCGAGCAAGCCTTCGATCTCAGTACGCAGGATGCAGACGCCATCAGCCAATGTTCCGAAAAGGAGATCCTCGAAGCTATTCAGCAACTTACGCCCGCTTACAGAACGGTGTTCAACCTATACGTCATTGAAGGTTATTCCCACCGGGAAATCGCCGGAATGATGAACATCACGGAGAGCACCTCGCGAAGCAATTTGGTCAAAGCCAGGTTCAAACTCAGAGCCTTACTGGCAGGCAGATATGACGGACATGAAGAAGAAGAATGAAAACGATTTTGACCGGATCCTGAGGGAAAAGCTGAACGCGCCCATCCCGCCGCCTATCGGCAACAGTTGGGACCTTCTGGAGCATAAAATAGCCGATGCCGAACTCGGATCGCCGGCTGCTCCCGACCCCTCTGTGCTCGACGAGATCGTTTTTTCCAAATTGCATGCCTACCACGCGCCTTTTCAACCCGAACACTGGAAACAACTGGCTCAACGCCTGCAGGCGGAAGAAACCATGGTTCAGCGCATTTACAGCTACAAGGCCATGGAAGCCTTACTGCTCCTGCTGTTGATCTGGTTCGGCGGGGAGGCGCTCTACCACTACCGGCCCGAACCGGTCCGGGAAACGCCCGCAGCGGCCATTCCGCAAGCTGCGCTGCATCAGGCGGCTCCCGCAATCCTGCAACATCAAAGCCAGGCCGAAGGCGCCTCCGTCAAAGCGGATGAAGCCGCCGGCAATCCTTCCCATATCACCGAAAAACAATCTGCATCCGATTTCTTGTCATCAGGGCTCCTTGCAAACGGCGTAATTGCCGGACAACAACCGCATGCTCCCGCTGCCGTTTCCCCGCTGGCTCCACTGACCGGCGACCTGGAGACTGCAACAGGGCAACAACTATCGGTTGCACCGCTCCAATCCGGCGAGAAATTGCTGGACCCCGGCCCGGTTCGTTCTGCCGGCCTTGCTGAGGCGCAAACGATCCCGACGCGGGAACCTGCCGCAGTTCAAAACTCCGGCCAACCCGATCTGAGTTTGGTACAACCGGAATTCAAACCGGCTAAGAAACGGATCCTGCGCATCGCCATGTTCGGCGGCCCCGAGTATATCCGCGTGATCACGCCGCCTTTTATGGCCAACCGCGAATTGATCAGCGCCAAACAATATGCCCTGGGCTACACCGGCGGGCTTTCCATCAGCGTGCTTTCCGGCAAATGGGAATGGGAAACAGGACTCGTGTACATGGCCAAAAGCTATTCACCGCCGCCTGTGGTGTACATCAACGGCGGAAATGTTGTGGACGGTTATGACGGAGAAGGCATCACCCAGATCGAACTCAATATGATGCGCGCACCGGTCAATGTGCGCCGGGGCATGTTCCAGCTTGGCGAATGGCGGTCTTACGCCCAGGCCGGCCTTTCGCTGAATATCATTTCTCAGGCCAATTATTACAAGGGCACCCAGGAAGAATTCACCAGCGACTCCTACCGGCCCGCACCGCCGCCCGCCGGGGCCGGCAGGAACAATGATACCCGCCAACTCAAAGAATTGCCCAAAGGCTGGCTGGAAGGCGGTACCTTCAATGAGAACGCTTATCTCACCGCCGGCTTCGCTGTCGGCCTCGAACGAGACGTTTTCGACCGTTGGAGCATTTTCGGGCAACCTACCTATCAACACATGCTCTTCAAATTCGACAACAAAGGCATCGCACCCTTCAACGACCGGCTGCATACGCTGTCGTGGCTGTTCGGCGTTCGCGTCAAGCTTTAAGTTGTAAGTCGTAAGTTGTAAGTTGTAAGTCGTAAGTTGTAAGTTGTAAGTCGT
>CALMYQ010000280.1 GCA_937873655.1 uncultured Lewinella sp.
GATTAGTGGAATTTTCACGAATATCCTCCTTTTATGCTGTTTTTTAAACTGGTTGAGGGCTTAACTTAATGGGAATGAACAGTGTGGCCCTTCTATTTTAGAAAAAACATTGACGGATCATCAATTTTAATCGATGAATAAATTTTACTTTATTATTTTTTTTATTTTATTTTTTGTCGAGGTGAATCAGTCTCAAGTGGAAGGCTTTGGCCTTGTTTGTAATAATCGACTTATTGTAGGTGGAACTGAAGTCGATCTTCCTCGAAATTACTTTAAAAATTATAATGATCGAAATAATTCAGCGCCACTTTTTACAAAAATTTCTTCATTAATAAAATCAAGTAAATATGAATTCCCTTTTTGTTGGGATGCGTTTAAAGATACTGTTTTTGTAGTTGTATCCAGACAGGTCAGGGGATTTCGCGAAGAGGTTCATTTTTCCCAATGGGAGCTTTCCAAGCTTACTCAAGTTGAAGTAAACTTAGCTGATTCTTTGGGGAGAATTTCACTTGACAAAAATGCCCCAGATTTTCAAGATAAAATTAAAATAATTGGGGATGAACTGATGAAAGATGAAATTAAAAGGAATTTTAGAACAATTAGGCCAGTCTCTAGCATATTTGATGAATTGCATGGAACCCAAGGAGAGCAGTTTTATTTGCCCCTGAAAGATAAGGATGAAGTTACTTACGATTTCGTCACCCTGAATCGGGATACCCATTTGTTTTTTGTCCGGGACGGCCGGAAATTATCCGTGTGGAAATACGCCTATCCGGTCATTCGACAAAAGAATGAGGATTCGGATTGGCAGGAGGTGATTACCTATACTTCGGATTCCACTTACATTCCACCGGAAAAAAGTTTTTACTACAAACCGAATTATGCGTTTCATGCTTCAAAAGAAAAAACGGTCTGCTCAGCGATCGATGACACCCTGTTTTTCAAAGGTCACTTCAAAGCAGTTCAGCAAGACGGAGAAACCTACCTGATCAACCTGAAACACGGAGCGATCTATCATCTGCAGGAAAAAAAGATCGTCAGGATCGGAAAGCTGGATGTTGGGAACCAAAAATTTGCGGTTCCGGAAGGGCAGCTCTTTATTGAGGACCGGGACAACCGTCGATTGATTTTTTTCGGTAAGGTGAAGCAGGAGGGCCGACCAGAGAAATTTCCCAGATTTATTGAAATTCTGACAAAGGAAGACCTGCGCACGGTATTTCCGAATATCTATGAAATTTTTATTCCGGTTGATCAACATTAAACCTCCTAAAAATGAAACTGAGTAAGACGATCCGGTTTCTGAATATCAGGCGAACGAAAGGTTTCATCCTGGGTTTGGTTTTCTTGGTTCAACCGGGATTCACCCAGTCTCCTTTTTCTCTCCCTACGCCTATTACCGACCTCACCGGCGTGCTGGATCTTTTCACGGACGCAATCATGGATGCGGCAGATGAATTTGAACAACGTACGGGAGTAGAGGCCAAAGTGCTGGCAGCATACCGGTTTGCACCGGATTCACCTTTCAGCATTGAAAACCTATGGAGCCCGGTTACCGCCGACGCCTTGCTCTTCGTGATCAATACCAATGAATATCCGGAGGCAGGGAATTGGAACTGGGAGGAAAATGTAAAAATATTTGCCAGTCAAAATATCATAACCGATTTCCCGGCCTCCCTGCGAGATCAGACCATATCGAACATCATGATTCCAATTCTGGAGGAGTTACCGGACAGTGAGAATAGGGTTTATGAAGCCCCCGAAAAATACGCTCAGGCAATCATTCAGGCTTTGCAGTACATGGCAGACGTGCTCGAAGGCCCTTATTTTTTGATTTCAGACAGGAAATATTATTCAGGCAGCGTGGCTTATTTGGGGCAAGCGGATGACGAAGTAGAAGAACTGGCTGCTTTTCTCGGCGATGGAACTCCGTTTCCCGGATCCTCTTCCTGGTCGGGTGTAACCGGCGGAAGCGGCCATATCATTACCTTTTCCGTTGACGCCCCTTCCGCTACCTCAGCGGGAGATCCTGTAAGTATAACCTATGATAATGCTGGAACTACAGTGGAATTGGCGATCCATATTGTCGTAGTCAAGGTGACTTTCAGGAAGCATCCGGATCAGGTTTATGGGTTTGATGATAATCCGGCGTTTGAAAAACCTAATAACACAACCTTTTGTTATCCTTCATATAATACCTCGCCTCCAAAGAATGGTGTACCTTGGAAATCCATTAAAGTGGGTAAATCAGATTTGGTAGTTGCGGAAGTATTACCTGAGGGAGCCGGTGGAAAGGTCTTTTTTGAAAGCGATTCTCAAGAGTTTTCTGTTTTGACCGGAGTCGTTTCGACGTCTGAAGTATCTTTTTCAATTCAAACTGGAACACAGAGTGCCGAGGGATTAATTACAGCAGCAGTAGGACAGGAAAATGGACCGGCTGCAGGTTGGTTGAGAGTGGTGAATTTTCAGGAAGAAATGAAAACGGTAATTTTAATAGAGGTATATGATGGTAACCTAGATCCGGCAGTTCATGCCTTACTTCCAACTCAGGAAGAAATTGAAATGGAGGTAAAAAAGCTTTATCGCGGAGGCGTTATAAATTTAGATATTAGTTTTAGTTTACTGGAAAACCTTAAATATGATGTAGCGAATTATAATGAGATCGAAGTTCCGGATGATGGTAATTATTCTCCTGAAATGAATTCGATTTTTCAAAAATGCAATAGTTGTCAGACACTAAACCAACAAAGTACTCCGATTTGGTTCATTTTCATTGTGGATCTTCCAACAGTCCAAAATGGTATACCATACGATATTCAAGGAAGGAATAAACTTGGATTAAATTACGGATTTGTTTTTCTAAAAAATCATTCTGAAAAAAGTATCTCAAATACTATAGCTCACGAACTAGGACACGGTATTTTTAGTATAAAACATCCATTTATAGAATTCAATCCCGGGAATGAAACAACTTGCAATAGCAATTATTCAACTATTGGCTTAGATCAATTTAATATAATGGATTATAGTGACGAGGTCTCTTTACTATTCCGAGAATACTGCTGGTCAAAAATGCATCAACCATGATCCAAAAATTTTCGTATCTTTTATTATTTCTGTTTTTTACTCTAGTAGGAAACGCTCAAGTTGACAGAGGCTCCTTTTTGAAGTTTCTTGAAAATATTAAAAAGAATAAAGGATTTTTAGAGCTTGAATTCAGTAATTTTATTAACGATGCGGATTGGATGTACGAAAAAACATTGCCATATATAAAGGGAAACGATAATGAGTCTGTAGTGTATTACTATTCAGTTGCCTGGGTTTTGGCAGCGAGGACGCCAAGTAAAAATTTAAAAAAGAAGATTTTAAATTTGTTTATTGAAGGGGCTGATAACAAAGTATTCAATACCAGTATATATTGTATTCGGACTTTAAAATTATTCAAGAAAGAAGAATATGAAAGAGAAGAAATTCGAAAAGTTTTAGAACTTTTAAAAAGCCGGAATACTCCAAAATTTGATTTGCTCCTTCTCTGTGGTTATCTTAATGTGAAGTCAGAAAAAAAATATATAAAAAAATATATAAAAAAATATTTTATTGGTAACTATAAGCCTTCATATGATCAACCGTATTATAAATCAAATGAATGGGCAGCCTATTTGGCACTTTCCAGAATGGGAGATAAAGCCTCGCTTCAATATATCCTTCAAAAATTCAGAACAGAAAATGATTTGTTGGAAAAATGCCTGACAATGAGTACCCAACTTGATTATGTGAAGAGAAAAGAAACACATAATGAGTTAATCAACATTTTTACCAGTGACTTGGTAATGCCTCCTGATTATCCGGCTACCAAGGGAATATTATGTGGACAAGGGTTTCTTAATTTTTTAGCCAAAAGCGTAAAAAATTACCCTTACCCAATAAAGAGAGTTTACTACCCCGAAGACATCAAAAAAGCCCGCGCCTGGTTCGCCACCCGCCCCAAAATCATCATCAACCGGGATATCTTCTGAGCTTTGCGAAACCTCCGGGGTTTCGTAAAGCTGAAACGCAACCAAACCTTCAACATATGCGCAATTATCTGTACAAAACCGCTCTTTTCCTCCTGTCAGCTACAGGCCTGGCCGGGCAGCCTCTGGAAGTCCGCCACGTCTCCAGCCCGCTGCTCGTGCGCGAGACGCGCGGATTCACGGAAGGCCCCGACGGGACCATCTACTTCTTCACCGGAGACGACAACCTCTACCGGATCCAGGACGATACCCTGGTGGTGGCGGTGGAATACGAATGCCCGTCCTTTTGCGGGGTGCAGGACATCTACGCGGGCCCCGACAGCGCCCTGTACGTGGGCACCAAATTCGGCGGCCTGCTCCGCGTCAAGGACGGCGTGACCACCGGATTCATTCCCGACAAAAACGTGTACAGCGTAGCTGCTGATACGGCCGGCAAACTCTACGCCGGGATCGACGGCGGCGGCGTGGGGGTATACGACGGCGCCGCCTGGACCTACTACAAAAATGCGGGCACCAACCTGGCCTCTGACTTCATCTACGACCTGGCGATCGATACCAACCACGTGCTGTGGCTGGCCACCGGGGCGGGCCTGGCCAAATACACGGGCCCGGGAAATAATTTTACCAATTACACTTTGTC
>CALMYQ010000281.1 GCA_937873655.1 uncultured Lewinella sp.
CAAAGTGGCAGCCGAATATTTTTGGAGCGTTCGTTGTAAGGAAAATCCGGGAATACCCGGCGTCAATTTACAACGAACACCCCCAGCGAGGGTTCCGGCATCAGCAGATGGGCCGTTAAGAAATTGGCCGGAATGGAGTGGCCGCACAGAATACTGTTTGAGCCCGACCCGAGAAATTAAGGCAAAGATGGGCAGCCAGGCAATCACAAATAATCAGGCAATAGCCAAGCACTAAAGGCGAGTTTATTCTGTGCAACGGAATGCAGGGCAATTTTAGGCTTAGTGCAGCGAAATGTTCATCCCCCCGCAGGTCGGATTCACTCAACCTCAAACCGCGCCTCGGAACTGCCGGCAGCAGCTTCTACCCGAAAGGTGTACGTCCCCCGCCGCAAATACCGCTTGTAATGGATAAAGTACGGCAGGTCGCTCGACACCCGGTCGGTTACCATGTCCCATCGGAACTGATTGAGGCCTTGCTTCCCGGCGTAGGCATCGTGCCAGATGATCTCGCCTTTTTCATTGACCACTGAAAGCTGAACGGTTTCCGCCGCTTTCAACCAGAAGCTGAACGGAATCCTCGTCACCGTACCTTCATCGACGTCGCGGTGAGTATCGCGCACCTTGGGATAATGACCGGCCGGGATCGGAAAGACCTTGTTTTCCGCCGACTGCTGAACATACCGGTACATCTCATGGATCGGGTCGAGGTTGACGAACCAGATCCCCCGGCCGTGGGTGGCTGCCACCAGGTCGTTCTCCCGTTCCTGGACCTTGAGGTCGGCCACGGCTGCTGCGGGCAGGTTGTCGCCCATCAGTTGCCAGGATTTTCCCCGGTCAGTAGAGAGGTAAACGCCCCGGTAACCGCCCGCATAAAGGATATCCTCAAATACCGGGTCTTCCAGGATGACATTGACAGGCTCGTCCGGTAAGTTGCCGCTGATGGAGGTCCAGGTTGCGCCGTAATCCTCGGATACGTACAAATGGCTTTGCAGGTCGTCGTAATTCAGGCCGGTCAAAGCGACGTATACCCTCGATTCGACAAACCGCGACGCGCAGATGCTCCGGATATAGGCTATGGGTAACCCGCCGGAATGTTCTGTCCAGTTTGCCCCGTCGTCCCGGCTGGTCCAGAACGCCCCGTGGTCGGTCCCAACGTACAGCAAACCGGCTTTCAACCCCGATTCCTCCACCGCGCCGGCGGCCACCGACTGTTTCATCGAGTCGGCAGACGCGCTCAGGTCCGGGCTGATCATCTTCCAGGAATCGCCGCGATCCGCAGATTTCATCAGGTAATTGCCGCCGTGGTAGATCGTTCTTGGGTTGTGCGGCGAAAGGATATAGGGCGCCACGAAGTTATACTTGAGCTTGTTCCGGAAGAGGCGCTCATTTCGGGGTGAGATCCCGGCGGAGGTATCCGCAGCGAGGTCCTTGCGCATGGCGGCGCCGTCCTGCATGCTGAAATAAACGGTGTTTGGGTCTTCGGGGTCGACCTGCGAATAGCAACCATCGCCGCCGCTCCATGCGTCGATCCAAAGGTATTTCCAGGGATCCTTGCCGGTATTGTTCCATTCGCGCGCCGGGCCATACACCGTGGCGTCGTCCTGGGTGCCGCCGTAGATCTGGTAGGGATCCTGATTGTCCAGGGCGATCTGGTAGAATTCGCCCGCAGGAATATTATTGAGGTGAAGCCAGGTCCCGCCTTTGTCATAGCTGAGGTACAATCCGCCGTCGTTGCCCGAAAGCAGGTGGTCGGGATCGGTGGGGTCAATCCACAGCTCGCATTGGTCGAGGTGGAGGGTTTGGGCTATGCCGGGTTGAAGGTGTTCGACCTTGCCGCCGACCAGGTCAAAGGTCTTGCCGCCGTCGACGCTGTGGGCCATCCGGACCCCAAGGGCGAAAATCTCTTCGTCGTCCTGCGGATTCACATAAATATCGGCAAAATACCAGCCGATGCCCGGGAAGATCATGAGGGGTTGGAGGTGGGTTTTGACCCAGGTATTGCCGCCGTCAACGGTTTTATACACTTCCGAGGCGTCGCCGGCCAAATTGTTGCGGTTGTCGATGAGGGCATAAACCTTGTCGGGATCGGTATAGGAAACCGCCAGCCCGATCCGGCCCGTCTTTGGGGTCAGCGGCAGTCCGCCGGTCAGGCGGCGCCAGGTCTTTCCGCCGTCCTCACTCCTGTAGATACCGCTGTTGGGGCCGTATACGCTTTCGCCGATATTGGGATTGTCGTTGTTTTCCCACATGGAAGCGTAGGCGATATTCGGATCGGAGGGGGCGATGACCACGTCGTTGGCCCGGGTATGTTCATCCACAAACAAGGTTCGCTGCCAGGTTTTGCCGCCGTTGTCGGTCCGGTAAATGCCCATGGACCGGCTGGGAGTCCAGAATTTGCCCATGGCTGCCACCAGCGCGATATCGGGATCGGTAGGGTGGACGGCGATCTCGCTGATATGCCAGGTATCCGCCAGGCCGAGGTGCAGCCAGGTTTCACCGCCGTCGTCGGAGCGGTATACGCCGGTGCCGGGCATGGTGAAATTCCGGTTCTTGCGCAGGCTCTCGCCGGTTCCGACGTAAATGACAGCCGGGTTACACGGCGCCAGCGCAATATCGCCGATGCCCAGGGCGGGCTGGTCTTCAAAGATTGGCTTCCAGGTCAGGCCGTTATTGACCGTCTTCCAGAGGTTGCCCGACCCGAAGGCGACGTATATCGTTCCGGGGTGCGTGGGGTCGGCCTGCACAGCTTCCACCCGGGCGGAGTTCAGGACCGGACCGGCGGAGATCCATTGCAGGTGGAAAAGGGTATTTGTTTTGGAGGCCTGCCAGGTTTGGAATGAATTCAGCAGGGGAGAGGGCTGGCTATGGAGGAAGAAGGTGGAGAAAAAGACCGAAAATAGCGTACCTGTCGTTTTCCAATGCATATTATTCAGGTTTGTGTAAATTCATCGCGGCCGTCTTCATGATTTTCCGGATCTCGATATAGGGGTGGTCTTTTTCCATCCTTTCCAACTGCCCCAGTATGGCTGATTTTTGTTCAGCAGAAAAATATTTCCCGCTCAATGCAAGCAGGTCAGCGGATTCTTTTGCAAGCAGGATCATGTCCTCTTTCTCATAATGGAGATAGACTTCTCCGATTTTGCCCAGATCCGAGCTCAGGCTTCGGAATAATCCGTCTGTCATATTTTGCCATCCCCGGGCCATTTGCTCATTGGGTTCCTTGAGAGAAGGATGGTCTTTGTAATCCTCCTGAAGCATTTCGGTTTGCCGCCTGACCCGCTTAGCATCCTGAAGGCTGGCCCGGGACATCCTGTTCAGGAAAATATCAATGGCAGTTATTTCATGGCTGAACCCCTGAAACGGCTGATCGCCTTCGAGGTACAGGTAATACAGCGCAGAACAGTAGTCGATCAGATCCAATAAGGGTTGCGGTTTTGAAAGATCATTGATGGTTGAATCGGTGATGAATGCAAGGTGACTTTCATCGAGCATCTTCGAAAAATAGGCGCCGGAGGCAGGGCTTTCCTTTCTCGGCAAGGCATACTTGTTTTCCGACCTGATCTGCTGCAGGGTAAGCGTCAATGCCTTGAAATCATCCTTATTCCAGGCTTTGTCAATTGGCGGGCAACCCTTTTCCATGTAGGTTGCAGGGGTGTAGGATTCATCCTTGTAAATGGCGGGCTTAGGACTATTCAGGCATCCTGTAGTCAGAAAGATGAAAAGCAGGTAGCGTGTTGTTTTCATCTGATACCATGCCTGAAGATTATCTTCTTCGGATACTTTCCATTGAACCAGTGAATCAGGTTCAACAGATATTGACTTATCGATAAAGTTCATCGGGAAAAAGCCTTGAAATCCATCAATGTCTGCCCTTTTAGCAGTTCCGGGTGATGAGGGTCGATGAGTTTTTCCAAATCCTTGCCAAGTGCTTTAGCTTCTTCTATTTTATCTTCATCGATCAGTCTGAAGAGCGTTTGCAATTTGTTGCCGATTTCTTCCGGTAACAAACTGTCCACTCCCTGAACTATGGTATAAATATCCTCTACGTCGGCGCCGTAGGAATTGAACGGATGGCTGCTCATCGGGAAACAGTCCCCATCTTTCAGTACCAATACGCTTTCCTGGGGGACGTGATTGATGATCAGCGGAGAATGGGTCGTGACGATGAATTGGATATTGGGAAAGGTAGCCTGTAGCCCTTTGATGACGCTCTTTTGCCAGGACGGGTGCAGGTGGAGGTCGATTTCGTCGATGAGGACAATGCCTTTTGTATTTAAAAAATTGTAATTGTGAACACTATCGCTTAACAAGTGCTTGGTAATATCGCAGACCAGAAGAAGCAACATCTTCTCGCCATAGACATCAAAAACACAACTAACGGAAACCTGGGAGGCTCCTTGCTTAATATCGTCATCAGTCAAGATCAATTCCTCATAAGGATAGCCTTTCCGGAAGGCCCAATCATTTATATATGTTAGCACCTTGCTTGTTACATCAAGAATAGTCGACTTCCCCGCCCCGTTCACCCCGATCAAAACCACAGGCTTCGGCTTTCCTTCTCCATCAAAAGGAAAATCAACGGTTACATCGCCGAACATCCTGAAATTCTGTAATCTGATACTTTTGAGGTACACTTTTTGACGGTTTAAAAGGTAAAGTTAAGGCAATTTAGGGGAATGATATATTGATTGAATGCGTTGGTCAGGTCTATAGGTTTGGGTTTTGGATTTATTCCAGCATTTCACAGCATGCAGGGGCGGTTAATCAGGACAAATTTTACTGTACCTCTCAAGCTGCGGTATCATCAATATCAGCAAATCTTGAATTTGCGCGAAGCCTGCGCCAGTTCCTCCGCTCCGGACAGGGCGTTCAGCCGCGCCTCGATCTCCAATGAGGCTTTTGTGATGGAAAGCCCGCCCAGCGCAGTGCACCGCAGTTCGTGGGCAATGCTCTTGCCGACCTGGTCCATGGTTTCCACCACCTGATCCAGCGGAATGAGGGCGTTGTAGTCGGCCAGCGCGATGTTGGCGCACGAAAGGGCATTGGACGCGGCCATGATATTCCGGCCCAGGCACGGCGCCTCCACCCGGTTGGCGATCGGATCGCAGATCATACCCAGCGAATTTTGCAGGGCCATGGAGGAAGCCGAAAGCGCCTGCTCCAGACTGCCTTTTGCCAGGCCTACGATGGCGGCAGCAGCCATCCCGGATCCCGATCCGCATTCTGCCTGGCAACCGCCGACCTCTGCGGCAAAGGTAGCGTGGGCGGAGATGAAAACGCCGATGATGCCCGCAGCCAGCATGGCTTTGACGGAATCGTCCTCCGACAGACCGAGGGCGGATACGGCCCCCAGGACAGCCCCGGGCAGGGCGCCGCAGGAACCGGCGGTCGGCGCCGCCACGATCACACCCCTGGAGCTTTTCATCTCCATCATCGAAGTAACGAACAGGATGATCCGGTTGAGGACATCCCCTCCCACCAATTGCCCGCTTTCCATTTTGGCCTGGAAGCCGGCCGATTGGCAACCCAGGATGCGGTCTTCGTATTGCGTGCCCTTCAGGCCCTGCTGGATGGAAGCGCGCATAATGCCGACCAGGTTGCGCATCCGTTCGTAGACCGCTTCATGGGAAAGATTTCCCCTGGCGCTCTCGTAATGAACGGCGAGCTCCCACAGATCCAGGTTCTTGTCCCGGTTGTACGCCAGCATTTCGGCGCAGGTGATGAACGGGACCCGCAGGTTTTTCCGCGACATGACCGGCAGGACCGGGTTGAGTTGCTTGATGAACCGGACTTCTTCCATGGCCAGCAGCTCTTTGAGGATATTTTCGGGCAGAAAGGCCTGGGCTTTTATGCCGATGAAACGCGTGCGGCCCGCGCTCAATTCCAGGGCGTCGCAATCCACCGTGGCCTGCAGATAGGGGAGGACCTTTTCGGCAGATTCCACGTAAACCAGCGTTTCAAAAAAGTCGCCGGCCATGGAAACCGGGCTGCCGTCGATCTCGATGACCTCGATCATGCCGCCGCCGGTAGAGATGGCGGTGAGTTCCCGCATTTCGCGGTCATTGAACAGGGCAATCTTGTAGGTATTCGGATGATCGGCCCGGATATCCTCAATTTTGATCCGGATATCGATTCCCGCTTCCGCTATGCCGCTCAGGTAATGCGGCAACCTTTCGTCGTCCGCTTCCCAGCCCAGCAACCCGCCGAACAGCCCCATATCCGACCCCTGGCTTTTGTGGGTAGTGGCCAGCGAGCCGTTGGGGTCGAACTGGATAACGACATTTTTGATTTCGCCGTCCATCAGGTCCCGGCAAATGCGCCCGATGCGGAGGGAGGCCGCGCAATGCGAGCTGGATGGGCCGCGCATGACCGGGCCGAGGACGTCGTTGAAGATACTTGGGTAGTTCATGCCGATAGGTGTTGGTTTATGCGGTCTGGTAAAGATAATCAAAAACAAAAAAGAAGGAGGTATGAAAGCGGGCGAATAAAATTACGGCCGGGCTTTCACAGGGAAAAAACCGGGAACTATTTTTTTCTAAAATTGTTTTCACATTCATAGAAAAGCCTTACCTTTGCATCCGCATTTGAGTAAAGGTCTTTTGCTCAGTGGTTGAAATGCCGATTTTCAAGGCTCCGTAGCTTAACTGGATAGAGCACCTGACTACGGATCAGGAGGTTGCAGGTTCGAATCCTGCCGGAGTCACATTTACAACGCAGTACCATGTCGAAGATTTGTCAATTAACGGGAAAACGCCCGATTTCGGGGAACAACGTTTCACACTCCAACCGCAAAACGCGCCGCCGTTTTCTGCCCAACCTGCAGAAGAAGCGTTTCTACATGCCCGAAACGGGAGAATGGGTAACGCTGAAGGTATCGACGAGCGCCATGCGCACGATCAACAAACTGGGCCTTTACGCTTATCTGAAAAAATTGCATAAGCAGGGCGTTGATACCGGTGTGAAACTCTAATTTGAATTCAAGCAAAACAATTAAGGAACAATGGCCAAGAAGAGCAAAGGCAACCGGATCCAAATCATTCTGGAATGTACTGAGCACAAGAAGACCGGCATGCCGGGCACTTCCCGCTACGTCACCCAGAAGAACCGGAAGAATACGCCTGACCGCCTGGAGCTGATGAAGTTCAATCCGATTCTGAAGAAGAAAACGCTCCATCGCGAAATCAAGTAACTTGCATTTTTGACGGCTTTCTGTTATTTTTGGGCCGTTAACGAATTGCATAACCTTTAAAATCAACCATAATGGCAAAGGTTTCAAAAAACGCAAGGGTCGCCCAACGTGCCGCTAACGCCGGCTCCGGTCGTGACTTTGTGAAGATCGTCCAAAGCATAAAGAATCCCAAAACCGGGAAATATTCTTATAAGGAAGTCATGGTCCACAAGGACAAAGTTCAGGAGTTCCTGGCCAAGAAATAATCCGCCGGTTTTATGGCTTTTGCTTCGAAGAGGCTTTTCTACTGACCTGGAAAAGCCTCTTCGCATTCTCCGCATTTACCAGGCTGACCAGCTGGGTCGCTGTTTATCCCAATCCAAATCAATTACGCTGCCATGAGCTTTTTTACCCGTTTTTTCAACAAAGAGAAGAAAGAAGACCTGGATAAAGGCCTGGAAAAAACCAAAACCAGTTTCCTCGGCAAGCTCAGCAAAGCCATCGCCGGCAAATCCACCGTCGATGAGGAAGTGCTCGACGAACTGGAGAACGTCCTCATCACTTCCGACGTCGGACTGGATACCACCGTCAAGATCATCGAACGCATCGAAGAACGCGTTGCCCGCGACAAATACCTCAATACGGAGGAACTCAACTTCATCCTGCGCGACGAGATCGTCCGGCTTCTCGGTGAAAACAACAGCGAAGACCTCGAAGATTATACCCTGCCGGGTACCGGGAAACCCTGTGTGATCATGGTGGTCGGCGTCAACGGCGTGGGCAAGACCACCACCATCGGCAAACTGGCCCACCAATACAAACTGCAAGGGAAAAAAGTAGTGCTGGGCGCCGGCGATACCTTCCGCGCCGCCGCCGTCGACCAGCTGGAGATCTGGTCCAAACGCGTGGGTTGCGACTTCTTCAGCAAAGGCATGAACGCCGACCCGGCCGCCGTCGCCTACGAAACCGTCCAATACGCCATCGACAACAACTGCGACGTCGCCATCATCGACACGGCAGGCCGCCTGCACACCAAGATCAACCTGATGAACGAGCTGACCAAGATCAAACGCTCCATCGGCAAAAGACTGGAAGGGGCCCCCCACGAGGTGATGCTCGTACTCGACGCCACCACCGGCCAGAACGCCATCGAGCAGGCCCGCCATTTCACGGATGCCACCGAACTCACCGCCCTGGCCCTGACCAAACTCGACGGTACGGCCAAAGGCGGCGTAGCCATCGGCATTTCCGACCAGTTCAAGATCCCCATCAAATACATCGGCGTAGGCGAGGGAATCGACAAACTGCAGGTCTTCAACAAACGCGCTTTCGTAGAGTCGCTGTTTGAATGAACCGTTGCTGAAATACGGATTTTGACACGGAGAATGTTCAAAAAAGTGGTTCTCACGCAAAGGAGGCTGTTCAATAAAGTGTGTTTTACGCGAAGACGAAAAGGCGCAAAATCCTGATTTTCATCACGCTGCGCGCACTAAAATCGGGTCGACCACACTACTGGACATTTTTGCAAAAAGGCAAAGACGGGGAGGGAGAGGGAGTGGGAGAGAGGGTGAAGGCAATGCTTTTCACCCTCTCTCCCACTCTCTAAGTCCCCCACTCTGCCCATTTTGTCCAGTAGTATGCGGGTCGACACAAAATTCCGAACGGGCTCCCCGTGCTGAGCGAAGACGAAACATCACCCTCTATCTCCGCTCCATCCACAAATCCACCACCCCGCCGCCGGTCACCCGCATGCCCGTAACGCGCCCTTTTTCATCCCGCTCGAACCGGATCTCGCCCAACGGCCCCGCCGTATCTTCCCAGTAATCCTCGCCCAGGAATTTCAGCTTCAGGTCGCGGTGCCGCCAGTTGCCGGCAAGGAGCCCGCCGTTTTCCATCCGGATCTCGTAAACGGTTTCCAGTTCGGGGCAATAGTATTTTCCGGTATAGGCGTTCAGGTATTCCGGAGAGCTATCCACGAAAGTAAACATGCCTTCATCCTCTTCATCGGTTGCCGCCGGCACAGGCCCCAAAACGGGCGCCAGCAGCAGGTCGATCATCCGGTTGCTCAGGTCGGTCCCCGCGAATCCCGCAAAATTGCTCTTCACCACAATTCCCATATCCTGGTCCGGCAACCACGTAAAAACGGCCCGGTAGCCTGCACTGGAGCCGGTATGGCGGATCATGCGGATGCCGCGGTAGTGACCTATATCCAGACCGAATGCATAGGAAAGTGTATCTCCATTGTTGAGCACGCCGCGTTCCAGCATCTGCTCGACGGCTTTCTGACCGCCGATCTTGGGATCGCGGTAGTTGTTCAGCCATTTTACGAGGTCGGGGATGGTGGTGTAGATCCCGCCGGCGCCCTGCACGGTGCTGTTGTCGAAGACCTGGCGGAAGCCGTTCTTCTGCGACGTTTCGTAAGAGGCGGCGGCCCCCGGGAAGACCTCCCCGCGTTCGTCCATGATGAAGGTGTGGTCCATGCCCAGCGGTTGAAAGATATGGGCGCGCATCCAGGATTCGAACGGCATCCCGCCGACCCGGGTGATGATGTCGGCCAGCAGCATATAGCCCGTATTGCAGTACATATGCCGGGTATTGGGTGGAAAATTCAGTTCTTTTGACCGTTGAGCCAGGTAAAGGGCGTCCTCCTGTAGGATGCCGTCGCCGCTGCGCCCGCCGGCGATAGCCCAGGTACCGTAAATCTCCCGGAAGCCGCTGGTGTGGTGGATCAGGTCGACGATCCGGATGGGCCTGCCGAAATCCGGTACTTCGGGCAGGTATTTGCGGATGTCGTCATTAAGGGCCAGTTTCCCTTCCTGTGCCAGGAGGATAACGGCAAACGCCGTGATCTGTTTGGCGAGGGACCCGATATCGGATACCGTTTCCGGTGCAAACGGGATATTGTTCTCGATATTGGCCAGACCGTATCCTTTGGTGTAGGCTGTTTTTCCACCCCGAACAATGGCGACGGCGGCTCCGGGATGCCCCGGCTGCTCGTATTCCGCCATCAATCCGTCAATAGCAGCTTTTTCCTGTTCGGTTAACGCCTGGGCTGCAATGGAGCCGGTGAATCCGATCAATAATAAAATGGAGAGGATTATTTTCATAGTTTCATCGTTGGCTAAATTGTATCTTAGTCGTTCGGTTGTCGTGTAGTCGATGTCCCGCCTTTAATCTTGAACCGACGCCTTGACTTTTTCCATCTGCGTGCCCAAAACTGATTCCGACCGAATTATTGAGGCGTATTTTGAAATATAAGGCCCTTTCTATGCCAAACCCTTCGGGTTCGGCGCGGTTTTTTAACCACGTCAGAAACATTTGAACTCATAAGTTTTTCATATGGTTAAAAAAGATGAACAGTGGTTTTGAAAAAACGATAGGTCATTCAAATTTGCGTTTGTACCAGCTATAAAGTCATCCCCACTCTGCTCATTTTGTCCATTAGTGTGCCGGGCCACTTACGACTATCGACTATCGACTTACGACCTACAACTTACAACTTACGACTTACAACTTAAGACTTACAACTTACAACTTACAACTTACGACTTACAACTTACAACTTACAACTTACGACTTACAACTTACGACTTACAACTTACAACTATTCTTTCACAATCACCTCGTCTGTCCCCAGATAAGCCCGGCCCTGGTGGGTGTACCAATGGCGTTTTGCGGGAATGCGGAATCCGTCGACCTCCGTTTCGTCTTCCAGTATGATGTATTCCCCGTCGCCGGCGCTTTCGTTGTGGAAAAACCGGTAGCCGGACAAGGCAAAATTCTCCGGATCGAAATAGAAATACCAGCTGTCGGAACCCACCCCTTCGGCATAGGTTACGTGAACCTCGTACAGTTCGCGCCCGTAAAAATCCCGGAGATAAGCGGTCGGCGCAATGATCGCGCCCGGATCCTTGAGCTTCATCGGCAACCCCCAGAGGTAGGAATAATAATTGGAATAACGTGCATTGTCCTTGCATCGGAGGCTTTGAATGTCTTCGGCCTGCGGGAAGAATTTTTCGGCGCCGTTGACCATGACCTCGCAGCCTTCCGGGCTGCTGCGCCGGTAGATGAGCTCCTTCTCCTGGCGGCGGGTCATTTCAAATACGCCGTGTTCGTTGTCGATCAGGATATCCGACAGCCGGTAGCCGTTACCCGGCCTGGATTCGTACAAGGAAAGCGACAGGCTGCCGGTTTCCCATTTGTGCCCCGGGTCGTGCCAGGCAATGCTGCGGGTGAGGATATCCTGCGCGGGCAGCGGCGCCGGGGTCCGGGTCAGGCCGGCCAGGCTGAGTTCGTTCATCCGGATATAATCGGCGTTCGGGATCTGACGTGCGAGGTCCAGGGACTTGTTCAGGCTGACAACGGCTGAGGCTGTATCCTTCAGGCTGAGCTCCAGCAGGCCTTTGTAGCGGAGCATGCCGGCTTGTTCGCCGTTCATTTCTATGGCTTTATTGATCCACCGGAGGGCCTGCATGCCGTCGAGCCCGTTGTCGAGGTAGTACCGGGCGGCCTGGTAGTAATCCTGCCCGTTGACCTGCCCGTTCAACTGACTTTCGATGAGCAGGGCCATCTGGTCCTGGGTGTAAAAGCGGACGGGAAGCCGTACGCGGGTGTATTCCCATTCCAGGACGAGTTCGGCGCGTTCGGTCGCAATGTTCATCCAGCGGAATTCCAGGGTTTCGACCCGTTCGCCGAGGGATTCGGGTTTGACCTTGAAGCGGAGGATGTCGTTGTCGGGGTTGTAGCCGCGGTCGCCCCATAGCGCGGTATCCCGGCTGATGATCCAGGTCCACTCTTCTGGGCCGGGAATGGAGTAGAGGCCATAAGTGCCGGGATCGAGCCGGTTGATGTCGATGAACACCGGCCGGTCGAACCGGATCTTAGTGGCTTCATTGGCGCCGGACCGCCACACCTGTCCAAAGGGGACCAGTTCGCCGAAAACCTTGCGCCCCTTGACACCCGGCCGGCTGTAGATCAGGATGGTATTGGTCAGGCCGATCTGCTGGTCCAATCTGGCTGGCGGACTGACCGAAGGCGTTTTCAGGTTTTGGGAAAAGGCGCCGGCGCCGGTCAGGAGCAGTAAGGAAAAGAGGACATTCTTTTTCATCCGTTTCATTTTTGTTGTGGTCGATGCATGCGGCGACGATCAATTTTCGGCCACCGTGCCGTTTGTTGCATTGTTCCGGGTGCGATATTTTTCGATCATGGCCTGGTATTGCGGCTCTTTCCAAAAAAGATTGTAGGGCCGGTCCTCCGGGTTGATCACTGCAACGGACATTCCATTCTGGAAGGCCTTTTCCAGGTTCAGGTAGAATCCCGCTTTGTCGCCTGTGAAAGCGCAGGTTTCCGCCAGGGTGGAGTAGGGGGCGCCTTCGCCTGGATTCTCGGCGATGGAGCGGTTGGCATACACGAAAGCCGAATCATGGCGGCCTACGGCGTTGAAGGCCATAGCGGTCAGGTTGAGGATGTTCTGATATTGCCCGTAGTTTTCCGGCGACCTTTGCAGCCCTCTGGCCAGCGCGAACATTTTGTCGTATTCCTTGTGGAAAAAAAAGATCTGCATGGCCGACTGGCGGGCGAACCCGTTGCTGGGGTCGATCATCAGGGCATCGTTGGCCGCGATGGCGACCGCCGGGGTATCGCGTTCGAGATAGGCGAGAAAAAGGCGGGCAATGGCGTGTTCGATCGTAAAATCGTCTTTGCGGTCCGCTACTTGCCGCAGGACCTCGCGGGCGCCGTTTTCATCTCCGCGGTTGGCCTTCATCTCCGCCCAATTGAGCATCCAGGCGGTTTGCCGTTGAGGATCGGCATCTTCGCGGATGATCTTCGCCATGATCTCATCCGCTTCTTCCCGCCGGCCGGCCCGGTTCAAGGCAAAAGCGTAAGAATTGTAATACCAGATTTCTCCCGGGTCATAACCGATGCCCTTTTGGTAGGCGGCAATGGCTTCATCCACCCGGCCGGTTCGTTGCAGGCAATCGCCCAGCCGGAGGTAGGCCAGCGGGAAATCGGGTTTTACCGCGCAGGCCGCCTCATATTTGGCGACGGCCCCTTCAGGATCATCCTGTTCAGTCAGGATCACTCCCCAGGCAAACAGGGCCCAATGCCGCTCCTTCGGCCGTTCGATCAGCATTTTCCGGACTACCCGCAAAGCGTCGTCGTATTGTTTTTGTTTGTTGTAATAAATGGCCAGCCGGTAGGGATCGGTGTTTTCCAGTATTTTTTCGGCCGCGCGTTCCAGCAGGCGCCCGATGGCCTGCCGTTCACCGCCTGACAGCTTTTCGATGAAGGTTTCCGGTTCAACGCCTGTCATGCGGAGGGTCAGCCCCAGGGTACTGTCAGCCCGGGTGATCTCGCCCCGGATCAGGTTGTTCTGTCGGCCGACCAATTCGCGAAGGTGGTAGCTGATGCTTTTGAGCGAAAAGCCGACGCCCAGTACGGCCACGTTCAACTCGGGGTCTTCTTCTCCGCCGCTCATTTTGATGGAATCCACCTTGACGGAAGCCGCCGCTTTTTTAATTATCTGGTATTCATCCTGCAATTGGCGCGCAATGACCACCCCGTCAAAGCCCTGTTGTTCCAGCGATTTGCAGACGTTGAAGGATTCGATGGTATAGCCTTCATTCCTGAATATCCGCCAGATCATGACGGCGGCGGTCACGATCAACAGCAGGGCGCCCAGCCGGAAAAGGAAGGAAACGAGGGAAGTCAGCCTGGCTTCCGCTCTATTCAGGCTGAAGTATTTTTTCAACCCCGTTCTGAAATGCCGGAGTCTTTCCCGGGGTATGGAACCCGGAATTCTTTGAACAACTGTCCACATTTTCTGGAAAAAGGCCATCGGGTTCCTTGGTTGGTTTGGACAAATTTAGAAAATATTAGCGGTCAGTTGCCAGTGGGCAGTTTTGAGCCTACTGATTTAACAGCCGGCGATTCGGAATCGGTCGCACCTGCGTTGCCTGGTCGCAGCCATCACATACCGGCCCTACAGGCCGGAAACGTAAAAATGCAACCCGAATTGCTACCGACATGTCGGACCTGACGGCCCGCAGCCATTAACCACACGCTCATTGATGCCAGGCCGCCGCCAATTGACTTCTTTAACCTTTAACCTTTAACCTTGACATGTCGGACCTGACGGCCCGCGCTGCCGTTTTATTGACGGTAGAAATTTGGGTGAATGCGGCAGAAAATGCGACGGAAAATCTTCCGTCGCTACTGCGCATGAATCTTCATCGGGCGGAGACTGACCACTGCCACCCGACTACGCACAAGGCTTTGTCGGGCGGAGACTGACAACTGACAACTGAAAACTGTCTACGGCCGGACCACTTTTTTCAGCTCCTTCACCGCCTCCTCCAATTGCTGGTCGCGGCCCTTGCTGATCTCGCCGGGGGCGTTCATCACCTTGATATCCGGTTCCAGCTGGTTATTTTCCAGGAATTTGCCGTCCGTGCCGAGCATGCCTATCTGTGGGATGCCGAAGACCATGCCGTTCTGCAGGGTTTCCCACCAGACGGCCGTGCCTGTTCCCGGGACCGGCATGCCGACCAGTTTGCCGACGCCGAGCGCCTTGTAGGTGTAGGGGAACATATGGGCATCGGAATAATTGCTTTCGCTCATTACCACAACGGAGGGTTTGGTCCATTTGAACTGCGGTTCCGGACCCAGGTCTTGTCCGCGCGGCATGAGGGTCAGGTATTGTTTGCCGCTGAGGAAGGTGGCGAGGTCATCGTGCAGCCATCCGCCGCCGTTGAATCGGGTATCTACCACAATGGCGTCCTTACCGGCATTTTTGCCCAGCACCTCCTCGTAGACCACGCGGTAGCTCGGGTCGTTCATCCCGCGGACATGGACGTAGCCGATCCGGCCGTTGGACAGGCTGTCGACCATATGGCGGCAGCGCTCTACCCACCTGCGGTAGCGGAGTTCGTTCTCTTCACCCGGCGTAATGGGTTTGACGCTTTCCTCCCAGCGTTTGCCGTCGGCTGGATTGTACAGCGAAAGCAGGGTGGGCTTGTCGGCTTTTCGGTTGAGGAGGCGGTGGTAGTTGGTTTCCTGCGTGATGGCTTCACCGTCGATCTTTTCGATCACAACGCCTGCTTTGATTTTTGAGCCGTTTTTGACCACCGGGCTTTTTTCCATGACTTCGGAGACCTTCAGGCCGTTACCGCTATAATGTTCGTCGTAGAAAAGCCCGAGGCCTGCGGTTTCGTCGCCGTTCTCCACTTTGGGGCGGTATCTTGCGCCGGTATGGGAGGCGTTCAGTTCGCCCAGCATTTCGCTCAGCATCTCCGCAAAATCGTAGTTGTTATTGATATAAGGCAGGAAGCGGGCATATGTTTTTTTGTAAAGATCCCAATTCACGTCGTGCAGGGATTGCAGGTAGAATTTCTTCACCACCTGGCGCCAGGCATGTTCAAAGAGGTAAGCGCGCTCCTCGGTTTCATTGAGCACCATCTCACCCTTGATGCTGACCGGTTCCTTCTTGCCGCCTTCGATCTCCACTTTTGAAACCTTGCCATCGGCCAGGACGAAGAGGTTTTTGCCGTCTTCATCCATCAGCAGGTTGCCGACATTCTGGGCGCCGAGTTTGAGCAGGATCTTGCTTTCCCTGGTCCGCAGGTCGTTTTGCCACAGGTCGAATCCTTTTTCGAAGCGGGCGAGGTAAAACAGCTTTTCGCCGTCTTTGGATAAAATGGCGTCGGCCATGCGGGAAGAATGCAGGGTCAGCCTGACTTTGCGGTCTTCAATGTCTTTGAGCTCGATTTTTACGGGCTCGGTCTTTTTGAGTTTCTCCTCGTCCTTTTTTTCCGCCTCTTTTTTATCATCCTTTTTCTCGCTGTCCTTCTGAAGGTCAAATTCCTCCTTGTCCAGCCGGTAGCGGTCGAAGGCCTCCTGGGTCAGGTAGATGCCGTATACATCCAGTTCGCCGCCCCAGCTGGCATCGTTCTTCATGCCGTCGCGATCGGAAAACCAGGTCAGCATTTTGCCGTCCATGGCCCATTTGGGCTGGAGGTTGTTGTAACCGCTTTGGGTCAGGTTGACGGGCTCCTGGCCGCCCGCGGCGCTGACCAGTCCGACCTGGGAGATCCACTGCCGGGGTTGGAGGTATTCCACCAGAAACCATTTGCCGTCGGGCGACCAGGTATAGTATTGGTCACCGTCGGAGTAGGAATAGTTCTTGTCGCCGCCGAGGATTTCCCGGACCTTTTTGGTGGCCAGGTTCAATACTTTCAGGGTCGTGCGCTCTTCCAGAAAGGCCACTTCCTTGCCGTCGGGCGACCAGGAAGGCTGGAATTCTTCCGCAGGAGTGGAAAGCAGGGCCTCTTCTTTCAGGAGAGTGGAATTGAAGAAGTATTTTTCCTCGTCCCGGGTAAGGGCTGTCCGGTACAAATCCCAGCTGCCGCCGCGTTCGGAGGCGTACAACAGGGACCGGCCGTCGGGGCTGAAGCTGACCGAGCGTTCCTGTTCGGGGGTGTTGGTGATCCGGCGGGTAGTGCCTTCTTTTACCGAAGCCGCGAATACTTCTCCCCGGAAAATGAAGCCGATTTCCTTGCCGTTCGGCGAGAGCGTCATCTCGGTGACATCGCCGTTGACGGGGAGGATCTTCTCGGGGTTATACCGGTTGTCGCCGGCGATGCGGACCGCTACTTTTTTGGGCGTTTCTCCTTCCCGGACCGTGTAGAGTTCGCCGTCGTAGCTGAAGCAAAGCAGCCCGTCCTTGCTGGCCGTCAGGTACCGGACCGGATTTTTATCCAGGAAAGTCACCTGCGTGTTGTGTGCCGGGTCGGCAAGGTCCATTTTAAAGACATTGAAACTGCCCTTTTCCTCGCTCAGGTAATAGAGATGCTGCTGGTCGGGTGCAAATACGGGGTTCCTGTCCTCACCGGCAAACGCGGTCAATTGGGTGTAGGTTCCGGCCTTGAAATCGTATTTCCAGACATCCCGGGTGATGGAAGAGGTATGGTGTTTCCGGAATTCGTCCTCGTACCCCTTGCGGTCGTGGAAAACCAGAACCGACCCGTCGGCATTGTACCGGGCATCCTGAGCCGGGGTGGTCAGCACCTGGTGGGGCATCCCGCCTTTGACGGAAACGCGGTACAGTTCCGGCAATGCGCCAAGGGGAAACTGCATATTGGAAGCGGCATCGAGCTGGCTGGACGAATACAGCACGGCATCGTCCTTGGGCGTGAAATCGCTTGGATACTCGCTGCTGGAATGATAGGTCAGCCGGGTTGCCGATCCGCCCGCTGCCGGCATGACAAAGATGTCGAAGTTGCCGTAACGGTCAGAGGCAAACGCAATGGATTGACCGTCGTGCGACCAGACCGGCATGAAATCATGGGCTTCGTGAAGCGTCAGTACAATCGCGTCGCCGCCGGCAGCGTCCACTTTGTAAAGGTCGCCCTCGTAACTGAAAACGATGGTTTTGCCGTCGGGAGAAATGGCCGGATACCGCAGCCAGAGCGGATCGTCCTGCGCACCGGCAAATGCCGTGATAAAGGCCGAAATTGCCAGAACAGTTAATGTTTTTTTCATGTGTCGGATGAATTTGGTGAAGAATGTATGAACCCTGAAAGGTAAGAAACAATCTGGTGAATCGGTTGGATTTTTCGATTGATCCGATTTTTCGATTGATCCGATTGATTCCACCGCCCGCCGTAGCTTCAGCGAAGGAGGGGATTGATCCGATTGATTCGAATCAACAAATGAACCCCCGGCGGCCATAGCTCCATAAGAGCGAAGGCTGCAAATCAAAAAAAACTTGCTTTTGTCAAGTAGTTGCATTTAATTTGCACCATGACCGACCTTCATCCGTACATCGAAAAGATCCGCGCATTCAACCGGTACTACACCAATGTGATCGGGATATTGGAAAGCCATATCCTGGAAAGCCCGTATTCATTGACAGAGGCCCGGATTTTGTTCGAGATCCATGCCGACCCGGAGATCACGGCCCGCGGGATCATGGAAAGGCTCCGGATCGATGAAGGGTACCTCAGCCGGACCCTCAACAAATTGAAGCGCCTTGGATTGGTCAGCAGGCAACAGTCGTCGGACGACGGCAGGGCCTATCTGTTGAAATTGACGGAGAAAGGCCGCCGGGAATTCTATAAACTCAACCGGGCATCGGAGCAGGAGATCGGAAAAATGATCGCCAACCTCGATCCGGCCCAATTGGCCGGCCTGATGCTTTCCATCGACCAGTTCCGGCATACCCTGGACCCCACCTGGCGAAAGGAGATCAGCATTGAAGATATCCGGATCAGAACGGATCTGCGCTCCGGCGATATCAGTTCGGTCATCCACCTCCACGGCCGGATCTACGGACTGGAGTATGGGTATATTCCGGATTTCGAGATCTACGTGGCGGAGAGTGTCCGCGAATTCTACCAGAAATACGATCCGTCCCGCGAGCGGGTTTGGGTCTGCGAACACCTCAACCGGATGGTCGGCTTTCTCCTGCTGATGAACCGGGGCGAGGCGGCCCAGCTGCGTTTTTTTGTCATCTTGCCGGAATACCGCGGGATCGGCCTGGGCAAGAAACTGATGGACCTGTTCATGGATTTCCTTCGGGAATGCGGTTACCGGTCGGCCTACCTCCTCACGGTGGATGAATTGCCGGCGGCTGCCTCCCTGTATATCCGTCACGGTTTCAGGCTGGTGGAGGAAAAGCCGTCCATGGCATTCGGGAAGGCGTTGTATGAGCAGCGGTATGAGTTGGAGTTGTGAGGGTTTGGTGTTGATTGGGTATTTTGGGGGTGGACCACTAAGGGCACTCAGGGCACTAAGCAAGGATTGTGGACCTTAGTGATCTAAGTGAACTGAGTGGTTAACAATGATTGAGAAATTGACCACTAAGGGCACTCAGGGCACTAAGCAGGGAT
>CALMYQ010000282.1 GCA_937873655.1 uncultured Lewinella sp.
GAGGCGTCCGTCGTTTGGTTAACAGAATCGGAACATTCGATTCAATCGGCAAAATCGGTTCAATTGAATGATTGGTTCAATTAAGTCGAATGATCCGATTGATACGATTGGTTCGATTTGAGGCGTCCGTCGTTTGGTTAACAGAATCGGAACATTCGATTCAATCGGCAAAATTGGTTCAATTATTAAATTTGGCAAAAAACACCCGCTTCGTCGTTTCAGCCATAACGCCGTAAAGGACCGCAACCCCGGTCATACCGGCCAGCAAGGATCCGGGAAGGGCTTCAAAGCCGAACAACCGGCCGAGGGACAGGAACGGCAAGGCAGCTGCCGTCATGGCGACCAGCAACCCGGACCAGATCAGAAACCTGGCCGGCCGGCTTTTCCAGACCGGATGAACCGTCCGGACAATGAACAAAATGATGATCTCCGTCAGGATGGATTCCAGGAACCAGCCGCTCTGGAAACGCCCTTCGTCTACCTGAAAAACCAGCAGCAACAACCCGAAGGTCAGGTAATCAAACAGGGAACTTTGCAGGCCGAACACGGTCATAAACCGGCGAATCAACTTCAGGTTCCATCGTTTGGGGCTTCGCAACTGGTCTTCGTCCACCCGGTCGGCCGCTATGCCCAGCGCCGGAATATCCGAGAAGAAATTGAGCAGCAGGATCTGCTGGGGCAGGAGCGGAAGCCACTTGAGAAACAGGGAAATGCCCGCAAGGCTGAACATATTGCCGAAATTGGCGCTGGTGGTGACAAAGATATATTTGAGGGTGTTCAGGTAGGTTTTCCGGCCTTCCACGATACCCGCCGCCAGCACATTCAGGTCCTTTTCCAACAGGATCATATCCGAGGCTTCCCTGGCGACATCCGCAGCGCTGTCAACGGAAATGCCGACATCCGCCTGCCGCAGGGCGGTTGCGTCATTGATGCCATCGCCCAGGTAGCCCACCACCTGACCGGAGCGCTGAAGCGCCCGGATGATGCGGTCTTTCTGGTTGGGTTCGATCTCCGCAAAAAGGTCGGACCGCAGGGCTACCCCGGGAAGGGCTTCATCGCTGATTTGTCTCAATTCCGCTCCGGTCACCATTGCGGGTTTCCGGATTCCCAAAGTCAGGGCGAGGTGCCTGGCCACCAGGTGATTGTCGCCGGTAATGACCTTCAGCCCGATCCCGAGGTCCTTCAAGAGCCGGATGGTTTCCTGGACATCGGGCTTAGGCGGATCGTACAGGAAAATGAACCCCAGAAAAGTCATCCCGCGTTCATCGGTCTTGTCGATCACCGGGTCGCCCGTCACGTCTTTCCAGGCCACGGCTATGGTCCGGAATCCTTCGGCCGAATGGATCTTGAAGTTTTCCATGATCAGGTGCCGAACCTGCGAAAGCGGGAAAATATGTCCTTCCTCGTCTTCAGCATATTGACAGACATCCAACACGTTCAACAGGGCCCCTTTGGTGATCATGATATGCCTGCTATCTTTCTCCACGACTACCGAAAGCCGTTTTCGGATAAAATCATACGGCACTTCGTCCAGTTTTTGATAGCCGTTGAGGTCCATACCCTCCATACCCCGCAGCGCATCGTCCAACGGATTGTAGAATCCGGTTTCAAAAAGGGCGTTCAACCAGGCAAAATGACGGGTTTTTCCGGAAGGCAGGTTATTCAGGCCGTTGGCGGCAAACACTTTGACCTCACCGGTAGTCAGGGTGCCGGTCTTGTCGGAACAAAGAATGCTGACGGCGCCCAGGTTTTGAATGGCCGATAGTTTTTTGACGATCACCTGTTTTTTGGCCATCCGTTCGGCGCCGGCGGACAACGTGGCGACCAGAATGATGGGCAGCAATTCGGGCGCGATGCCGACCGCCAGCGCCAGGGAGAACAGGATGCTACCCGCCACCGGTTTGTGCAGAAAAAGGTTGAAGATCAGGATGCCGGCAGCCAGTAGAAAGGTGAGGCGGATCAGGAAATAGCCCAGTTGTTCGATGCCGTGCTCAAAGGCCGTTGCCGTCGGTTTCTGCCCGAGTTTCACACCGATTCGCCCCAATTCGGTATCAGCGCCGGTTCGGATTACCAGGGCCTCAGCCTCTCCGTTCACAACATTGGATCCCTGGAAAACGACATTGACCCGATGCTGGACCGGTGTATCGGCGGGGGTTATGCCACAGTGTTTTTCCACGGGAAAGGACTCTCCGGTAAGCGCCGCTTCATTCATGTGCAGATCCAGGCAGGACAGCAATATACAGTCTCCGGGAGGAAGGTCTCCGGCTGTTAGACGGATCACATCACCGGGGACGACCTCTTCGGACAAAACTTCCCCCCACACCCCGGCCCGGCACACCAATACGCGGCTATGGACCAGTTGCTGCAATTTCCTGACCGCCCTATCCGCTTTGTAGGACTGCCAGAATCCCAGGGCGCCTGATAACAACAGGATGGAAAAGATAATAACGGAATTGGCCAGGTCTCCCAGGGAAGCCGACAAGCCAACGGCAAAAACCAGCAGCAAGATCAGGGGGTTCCTGAATTGGGAGAGGAAAAGCATCAGGACGCTCCACCATGGCGGGCGGCGGCTTTTCCTCTTTCCCTGGCTTTGCAACCGGTCTTTGGCTGTCGCAGCATCCAGCCCCCCTTTGCCGGAATCCAACCTGCTGAACAGGATTTCCGGATCGTATTGCCAGAAACTGGTCAATAATACGTCCGGATTCGAATGGCCATATGTGAAATGATCTCTTCCCATTCCGTTCAAATGGTAATTAGAGCCTAAACCTGGTTCCCTGTTCCGGCGATCCGGTATGCATCCATGTAGCGGGCGGCCTCCCAGGCTTTTTCCGGCAGGGCATTCACGAAAATCCGGTGAATTTCCGTGTGCCTGGGATTGGGAATGAAAGACTGTATCGATCTCATTTTCAAATGAATTTGATTAATTTACATATAAAGGCATCTACAAAGTTCTCCTTCGCAATCCAGAAAAGAAATGACCCCAATCATACCCCGGGCTGATTGAGGTTCCCGGTAACCGGGCAAACCCAAAAGGGGTGGAAGACGTTTAATTTTTATGGAACTCAAGGAAAAAAAACTCCTTCGCCGGCAAGCTTATATCAACGGCGAATGGACAGACGCTTCAGATCAGAAAACCTTTCCCGTTAAAAATCCTTTCGAACCGAATCCGAAGTCATTGCAATGGCAAATGATACACCGTATGGACTGGCTGCTTATTTTTACAGCCGCGATTACGCCCGGATATGGCGGATCTCCGAAGCCCTTGAGTTCGGCATGGTAGGGATCAACACCGGTATGATCTCTACACCGGTCGCCCCGTTCGGCGGCATCAAGGAAAGCGGTTTCGGCCGGGAAGGTTCCAAATACGGCATGGATGATTATCTGGAGATCAAGTATTTGAATATCGGAGGGGTGTAAGCTGCCCGCCGTCGCTCTTGAGGAGCTATGGCGGACGGAGGAGGCTGCACTTCGGCTTCGCTCAATGTAAAGATGCTGGATGGTACCCGACTTCGTGAATAGAAAATGATGCCCGGCACGGCGGGTAAACGGGCGCCGGAATTGGAGAATTTGCGACGTAAAATTTTACATCGCTTATGACTTACACCCCATGCGACGTAAAATTTTACGTCGCTACTTACGCCTTAAAACTTACGACTTATGATGATAAAAAAATACCTTTTGCTGCTGTTAACGATCGGGGTTCTGGCGTCCTGCGACAAGGGTTACGACAACCGGAAACTGGAGGCGCTCCAGGCCGAACTGGCATCCGCAAAATCGGACCTCGACCAGATGCGGTCTGATTTTGAATTCATCAAATCTGCTCAGAAAAAGGCGGGATTGAGCGGGCTGGTCCACCAGGTTCTCTTCAAGCTCAAACCGGGCATTTCGGCTGAAGACAAAGCTGCTTTCATCGCCGAACTCAAAGGGCTGAGCGCTATCGAGCTGGTGCATAACCTGACCGTCGGCGAATTTGAAGACCTGAAAGACCCGCGTGCGCTTACCGGTTACGGGGTTTCCCTTTTAATGTCCTTCGACAGCCAGGCGGACTACGAGGCCTATCAAAACCACGAGATCCACCTGAAGTCCAAGGAAAACACGGCCAGATTCCTGGGCGGCCCGCCGACCTCCTACGATTTTATGGCCAAATAAGCCGATCCATGAAAGAAGTCAAGAAATACAGCACGGTCCATTATAAGAATTACCTCGGCCTGGATAAGATCCTGGGCGCCCAGCATCCGCGCAGTGCCGAACTGGGCGAAAAAACAGCGCACGACGAAATGCTGTTCATCATCGTCCACCAGAGTTACGAATTGTGGTTCAAGCAGATCGTCCACGAGCTGGAATCGGTCATTACCATGTTCAACCGGGATGAAGTGGATGAAAAGAACATCGGCATTTCGGTAGCGCGGCTCAACCGGGTGATCGAGATCTTCAAACTGCTGGTGGAACATATCCGGATCATGGAGACCATGACCCCGCTCGACTTTCTGGATTTCCGCAATTACCTCTTTCCGGCTTCCGGATTCCAGAGTTTCCAATTCAGAAAGATCGAAAACCTGCTGGGTTTGCTGGAGAAAGAGCGCATGACCTACGGCGGCCACCATTACGCCGCTTTTTTTTCGGAGGACGAACAGCAGCAACTCCGGGAAATTGAGGCTGCGGGCACCCTTTTCGACGTGGTGGAGGATTGGCTTGAACGGACACCCTTTCTGCGGTTCGGCCATTTCAAATTCCTGGAACATTACCGCAAATCCGTCGAACGCATGGTGGCCAAAGAAGCCGAAGCCATCCAGGCCTCCGATTACCTGACCGACCGGGAAAAGGCCATGCGCCTCCGCATGATGGGCAATACGGATAATTATTTCGAATCCATCCTCAACCCGGATGTCCACCGGGAGTCGGTGAAAGAAGGCCGTCAGCGGCTGAGCTACGAAGCCACCCTGGCCGCCCTGATGATCAACCTGTACAACGAAGAACCCCTGCTCCAACTCCCCTATCGCTTCCTGATCTGCATTGTGGACATCGACGAACTCCTGACCACCTGGCGGTACCGGCATTCGCAGATGGTCCTCCGCATGCTGGGGCGGAAAACGGGCACCGGCGGGTCCTCCGGCCACGATTATCTGCATGCCACAGCGGTTAAACACCATATCTTTACGGACCTTCACAACATTTCCACCCTGCTCATCCCGCGGTCCGAACTGCCCGAACTGCCCGAAGGGGTTCAGCGGGAATTGGGTTTCTACTATTCCTCCAAGGCGGATAAGCCCGGATAGGCATTCAATAATTAACAGAATCCCTTCAAATTTTTAGAAACGGCATTTCCTGGCGCAAATGGGTTGGAAAAAGCGCAAAATTGGTTATTATTACCAGGATTTTTTTTTCAACTCACCGGACAAAATGAGCAGAGGGGGAAATGTCCGGTTGAATGTCAATAGATAAACGCTCATGGTAAAAACCGCCAACCGCCTGATCCTTTCTACTTGCCTTGGTCTTTTGTCGCTGATCTCCTGCAACAGGGAAAGCCCCGATGAGGCCGGCCACCGGCTCAAACTCTGGTACGACCATCCCGCCGGCATCTGGGAAGAAGCGCTGCCCATCGGCAACGGCAGGCTGGGCGCCATGGTCTTCGGGCAACCGGCAGCCGAACAGCTCCAGCTCAACGAGGAAACCGTCTGGGCCGGCGAACCCGGCAACAATATCATCGAAGGGTTCAGGGAACTCCTCCCGGAGATCCGCCGCCTGATCTTCGAGGGTAAATACAAGGAAGCCCAGGACCTGGCCATGACCCGGCTCGTCCGGCCGGCGCCCGAAACCGCTGATTACGGCATGCCCTACCAACCGGTCGGCGACCTGCTCATCGAATTTCCCGGGCATGAAAAGGCAACGGATTATTACCGGGAGCTCGATATTAAAAATGCCGTCACCGCAGTGGAATATACCGTGGACGGCGTGCGTTTTCACCGGGAAATGCTGGCTTCCATCCCCGATCAGGTGATCGCCGTATTCCTGACGGCCGACCAACCCGGCAAACTGGATTTCAGCCTTAAAATGAACAGTCCGCAGGTGAGACACCAGGTAACCGTTCAGGGGGAAACGATCGGCCTGTCGGGTACAACGGGCGATCATGAAGGCAAGACCGGCCGGGTGAATTTCCAGGCGCTGGTCCGGCCGGTCCTGGAAGGCGGCGAACTGACCACCACCGACTCCTCGATCGTCATCAAAGGGGCCGACAAAGCCACCCTCTACCTCTCCATAGGCACCAATTTCGTGAACTACCGGGACCTCGGCGGCGACGCAAACGCCAAAGCAAATGACTACCTGAAGGCCGCCCAGGCCAAGGACTTTGACCGGCTCAAAAAAGACCATACGGCCGCCTATCGCAATTACTTCGACCGGGTTTCCCTCGACCTGGGCGGAAATGATTCCATTCAAAAGCCCACTGATGTGCGGCTGGCCGAATTCGCCGCCTCGGACGACCCGGAATTGGCCGAACTCTACTTTCAGTTCGGCCGTTACCTGCTCATCTCTTCCTCCCAGCCCGGCGGACAACCGGCCACCTTGCAGGGGATCTGGAACGACAAGGTCAGCCCGCCCTGGGATAGCAAATACACGATCAATATCAACACCGAAATGAACTACTGGCCGGCGGAAGTGACCAACCTGCCGGAAATGCACCAGCCCCTGTTTGCTATGTTGAAAGAACTGGCTGTTTCCGGGCGTGAGGCGGCCTCCGGCATGTACGGCGCCCGGGGTTGGGTTGTTCACCACAATACCGATCTGTGGCGGGTCGCAGGGCCTGTCGACGGCGCATTTTACGGCCTTTGGCCCATGGGCGGAGCATGGCTCAGCCAGCACCTTTGGCAGCACTACCTGTTCACCGGCGATGAGGCCTTTTTGCGGGAGGTCTATCCCATTTTGAAAAGCGCCGCGGAATTTTACGTCGATGTCCTGCAAGAAGAACCGACGCACGGCTGGCTGGTGGTTGCCCCGGGCATGTCGCCGGAAAATGCCCACCAGAGCGGGGTCAGCATGGCTGCCGGTGTGACCATGGACAATCAATTGGTATTTGACGTGTTTTCCAATGCGGCCCAGGCTGCCGCCCTATTGGATGCCGACGCCGCTTTCGCCGATTCCATCCTGACCCTGCGCGACCGGTTGCCGCCGATGCAGGTCGGGCAATACAGCCAGTTGCAGGAATGGCTGATGGATTGGGACCGCCCGGACGATACCCACCGGCATGTTTCACATTTGTACGGGCTTTATCCCGGCAATCAGGTTTCGCCCTACGCCCAGCCCGCCTTGTTCGAAGCGGCCAAAAATTCACTGATCTACCGCGGCGACGTTTCCACCGGCTGGTCGATGGGCTGGAAGGTCAACCTCTGGGCCCGCCTGCTCGACGGCAACCACGCCTACAAGCTCATCCACGACCAGTTGACGCCGGCCATTGAACCCGGTGTAAAACAACACGGCGGCACCTATCCCAACCTGTTCGATGCGCACCCGCCGTTCCAGATCGACGGCAACTTCGGTTGCACCTCCGGAATAGCCGAAATGCTGGTGCAAAGCCACGACGGAGCGATCTACCTCCTGCCCGCATTACCTGACCGATGGGCAAAGGGAAAAGTATCCGGCCTGCGCGCCCGCGGGGGTTTCCAAATTGATATGGAATGGGAGAACGGCCAGGTGAAAAACCTGTTGATCACCTCCACGCTCGGCGGCAATTGCCGGCTAAGGCTGGCGACCCCGCTAATGGGAGATGCTCCACTTCAGCAGGTCGCAGTTGGGACTGCAAACCCAAATCCTTTTTTCCGGACTGCGACCGTAAAAGATCCGGTGATCAATGAAAAGGCAGAAATCAACGGGCTGGAAATACAGAATACAGCCTTGTTTGAGTTTGATACGGAGAAAGGGAAATCTTATCGTTTTGAAAGAAAACCTTAGCCTAACTTTGAAAAATTTGTGCCTTTTATTTACATTTACCATGAATTATTGAAGTAGACCATATAATTTTCATGGTAAAATATATTCCTAGAAGCATTGAACGCCAAATTACCGAACTGGTTTCCTTTTTTCCTGCAGTAGGGCTGATAGGAGCCAGACAAGTTGGAAAAACTACCCTGGTAAAGGCGTTGGGTAAAGAATTTGCTTATCTCGACCTGGAAGATGAACGCGATCGAGCCAAGCTTTACGCGGACCCCTTTTTCTATTTTAACGAAAACCGGAATCGTTGTGTTATCCTGGATGAAGTCCAACAAATGCCTGAGATCTTTCGATTGCTTCGTGGCATTATAGATGAAGACAGACGTCCCGGCAGGTTTATTCTGCTAGGTTCAGCTTCTCCTGAACTACTCCGTCAAAGCTCCGAATCGTTAGCTGGGAGAATTGCATATCTGGAGCTGACTCCGTTCAATTTACTTGAAATTGAACAGGATTACGATTGGAAAAGATTGTGGCTGCAGGGAGGCTTCCCAAATTCATTTCTTGCGCCATCCGATAAACTGAGTTTTGAATGGAGAAGAAATTTTATACGGTCATATATTGAAAGAGATCTCCCCAGCCTGGGACTCCGTGCAGATCCTGTACTTGTTCGAAGATTCTGGCAAATGCTCAACGGTGAAAACGGAGGTATTTGGTTAGCTGAAAAATATGCCCGATCTTTAGGCGTTTCAGGTCATACCGTAAAAAGCTATCTTTCGTTTCTTGAAAATGCCTTCCTTGTATTCACCCTCCAACCTTGGTTTGCAAACGTCAGCAAAAGAGTCATTAAGTCCCCAAAGGTTTTTCAATTCGATAGCGGTTTATTGCATTTTTGGTTGGACCTGCAATCAATTGACGACCTTCTTGGATCAGTTCATCTGGGTAACTCCTGGGAAGCATTCGTAATCGCTCAGATAAAAGGAATTGCCGGAGATCAATTAAATTATTATTTTTACAGAACCTACCAGGGCGCCGAATGCGACCTCGTCCTTGCACGTGGAAACAAACCTTTAACCGGAATTGAAATCAAATTTTCCTCCGCCCCCGTTCCTGCTAAAGGGTTTTATATCGCTACAGAGGACCTTGGAACAAATGAGAATTTTATCATCGTGCCGGAGACGGAGGATTATTCCCTAAGATCAAACCTTAAAGTAGTCGGCTTGCTTTCTTTTTTGAAATACCACCTTCCGAAATTGATTCAATAGTGAAATTTCTCCATTTTACGACGCTATGCCGATACGGTTGCCCATCCAAACACCCGATTTTTTGGATAATATTGCTGATTTCCGGCAGTGTGAACGCCCAATCGACCAACATCCCGCAGGATACCTCCTATACCATTTATTCCAATTGGCAAAAGCTTAAAAAACATTATCCCTTTGTAAGCCCCATATCGCCGGATTTACCCAAAAAAATTGAGGCGCGATGGGACGTGGTCTATACCGATATCGACGGCCGGTTGTTGCATATGGACATCTTTTACCCCAAATTGAAGAAACAAAAAAAGTATCCAGGCGTGTTGCTTATTCATGGCGGCGGTTGGGCGTCGGGCTCGAAAGCACATCAGGTACCCATGGCGCAACAACTCGCCGCACGCGGATATGTTACAGCGGCCGTGGAATACCGGCTCAGTCCGGAGGCAAAATTCCCGGCCGCTGTCCTGGATCTCAAAACCTCCGTTCGCTTCCTGCGGGCTTTTGCGACGGATTACGGACTGGATACCGCGCGAATCGCCGCTTTGGGGGCTTCAGCCGGGGCGCATCTGGCCTCCATGCTGGGGACGACCGGGGACGTAAAGGACTTCGACGGGCCGGCATACCCGCGATATTCCAGCGCGGTGCAAGCCGTTGTCAACATCGACGGCATCGTGTCTTTTATCCACCCGGAGGCGGCTTCGGAAGGCAGTTCAGCGGGCCGGTGGCTGGGTTCCCGCGAAGAAGCCTGGGACAATTGGAAGGCCGCTTCGCCCCTTGAATACGCGGATGACCGGACCCCGCCGTTCCTGTTCATCAACAGCTCCATACCCCGGTTTCATGCCGGCCGCGACGATCTGATCAAACTGCTGAACGGATTCGGCACCTATACCGAAGTGCATACCATCCCCGATTCACCCCACTCATTCTGGCTGGTGCATCCGTGGTTTGAACAAACCCTGGCCTTCACTGCCGCGTTTTTGGAAAAAGAGCTTAAAAATTGAACCGATCATGTCGATTGGGTCGATTGATTCGATTAAACTGACCAAACAACGGACGTGAAAATCGGATCAATCATTTATTGAGAAATCGAGGAATCACCTCCTTCGCTCCTGATGAGCTCCGGCGGTCGGGGGAGGAACTGAGGAATCGAATCAATCGAAAAATCGAGGAATCGAAGAATTGAGGAATCGAGGAATCGAGGAACTGATGGCAAAACCAATCGAAAAATCAAAAAAACTTCCCTTTCCATGCCTTCAAAAATACTTGCGATCCTCTTTTTCATCCTGCAGATACAAGCCGCAACCGGTCAGTACAAAACCGAGCTGTTTGTGGCGCTGGACGGCAGCGGAGACTTCACCAGCATCCAGGAAGCCATTGATAACGCCAAGGCTTTCCCTTACGAACGGATCACCATCCATATCAAGAACGGGGTATACCGGGAAAAGGTGAAGGTGCACGCCTGGAATCCGATGATCACGCTGCTGGGTGAAAGCCGGGAGAAGACCGTCATTACCTGGGACGATTACTTCGACAAGATCGCACGGGGCCGGAACAGCACTTTTCATACCTGGACCCTGCTGGTACAAGGCAATGATTTCCGGGCGGAGAACCTGACCATAGAGAATACGGCGGGGCCGGTCGGCCAGGCGCTGGCGCTTTCGGTAGAAGCCGACCGATGTAGATTCATCAACTGCGCATTCAAAGGACACCAGGATACCCTCTACACGGCGGGTGAAGGGGCGCGGCAATATTACAAAAACTGCTATATCGAGGGCACGACCGATTTTATCTTCGGGGAAGCAACAGCTGTTTTTGACCATTGTGAGGTCCACTCCCTGACCAATTCATTTGTAACGGCTGCCTCTACGCCGAAAGGAGCTGAATACGGCTATGTATTCCTCCATTGCCGGTTGACGGCGGCGGAAGGCGTAGATAAGGTCTATCTGGGCAGACCGTGGCGGTCATTTGCCCGTACGGTTTACCTGCATTGCGAGCTCGGCCCGCATATCCTGCCGAAAGGCTGGGACAACTGGAGTTCTGCCGACAATGAGAAAACGGCCTATTATGCGGAATATCAATCCGCCGGCCCCGGCGCCGCACCGGATCAGCGCGCCGGCTGGTCGCACCAATTGACCAAAAGAGAAGCCCGGCGGTACACTTTGGCGCGGATCTTCCGGGGGTGGGCGCCGTAAAGGCCAGGCTTACCAATCCCTGCGGGCTTAGCAATCCTGGCCTTTACGGCGCCCATGTATCCCATCTCACTCATTTCGCAATGACTTGATCGGGTTGGCCAAAGCCGACCTGACGGATTGAAAGCTGACCGTCAAAAAAGCGATCGCCAGGACGGACAAGGCGGCAATTGCAAAAATCGACCAATGGATGTCGATCCGGTAGGAAAAATTCTGCAGCCATTCGTGCATGCCGTACCAGGCAATCGGTGCGGCGACCAGCAAGGCAATGGCGACCAAAATCAGGAAATCTTTTGACAGCAAAGCCACCAACCCGCCGGTTGACGCCCCGAATACTTTCCGGATGCCGACTTCTTTGGTCCGTTGGACCGCCGCAAAAGTGGCCAACCCCCACAGGCCCAGGCAGGAGATCAGGATGGCCAGGCCGGCGAAAATCTTGAACAGCCCGTACAGCCGGCTTTCCGATTCGTAGTAATGTTCTATGGTTCGTTCCAAAAACCTGGATTCGTAAATGCGGTCGGGAAAGATCTTTTCCCAGGCCGTCTGTACGGAAGCCAGGGCTGCCGGTAAATCGTCGCCCGGTTTGAGCTTGATGCCGGCCTCCGTTTCATATTCCGGGAAAGGCGACATCATCAGGGGTTTGATGGCTGAATGCAGCGATGCAATGTTGAAGTCCTTCACCACGCCGACAATTTCTACCCGGTAATTGTTGTATCCGGTGTAGAACCGGCGGTGGAGGGCCTGTTCCGGGGTTCCAAATCCCATTTCATGCACCAGTTTTTCATTGACCAGGACCCTGGGAGAGCGCTCAGCCTCCGGAATGGCCTGGCTGATGAAATTGGTATCCTTGTCTTCCGTAAGCCGCCCGGCCAAAAGTTGCAGCTTGTATAATCGCGCATAATTTTCATCCGCCCAGATGATCCGCACATTCTTGCGGTTGGGGTCATTTAGGTCGGTTTCGTGCATATTCGTCGTCCAGGTGCCGTCGCTGGCCGGAGAGCCCATCGAAAAGGCCACATCCCCGACCTGGGGAATCGCCTCCAATGCAGCTTTGAAAACGCCGTTTTTGGCTTTGTCCGGCATATAGACCGTGATGATATTCTCTTTGTCAAACCCGAGGTTCTTGTGATGGAAATAGTTCATTTGCCGGGACATGATCAGCAAAGCGATCAGCAAAGCGGTTGAAATGGTGAACTGGGTAATGACCAATCCCTTTCGCAAAAAACCGGAGGCATGATCGCTGGTAGAAAAACGCGATTTGATCGCGGCGGCGGGTTGGAACCTTGCGATCAGCCAGGCCGGGTAGATCCCGGTCAATAACCCCGTCGCGGCAATGAAGGCCAGAAACGCCAACATTCCGCCGGGCGCGTACAGCAAGTCCATGTCGATGCTTTTATCGGTCAGCCGGTTGATAAGGGGCAATGTCAGCCCGGTCACCAGGACAGCCAGTGCACTGGAAATACCGATCAACAGGAATGCTTCGCCAAGAAAATGAATGACCAGTTGCCCGCGGTCTGCGCCGATCGCTTTCCGGATACCCACTTCCCGGGCCCGGGTCAGGGCCTGGGCGGTAGACAGGTTGACGAAATTGATGCAGGCCAGCAAAAGGACCAGAACGCCGATCCCGCCGAAAAACCAAAGCCATTGCGGGTTGATCGCACTTTGCCACATGCCGCCGCCGTTTATTTCCGGTTCGAGGTGAATGCGGGAAAGGGGTTGCAATGCCGCATAACCGATCTCGGGTGATTCATTGCCTTCGTTGATATGCAGGTCATACATGGCCCGAATCCGGGGGAGCAGGCTCTGCGGGTCGGTACCGGGCTTCAATAACGCAAATACCGAGGCGCCGTATGACATGCCCCAACTGCCCATATTATCTTTCAGCCAGCGTTCGTGCGGAAAGTTGGACATCAGCATGGAAGCCCGCAGATGGGTATTTTGGGGCGGATCGGCAATAACGCCGGCTACGGTCACCGTCACTTCATTATCAAACAGGAAGGTTTTACCCATGGGGTCTTCCCGGCCGAAGAACTTCTCAGCGGTCGATTCCGTCAACAACGCCTGATTGGGTTGCCCGAGCGCCTGGTGCCCTTTCCCTTGCAGAACCCTGAAATCCAGGATGTTCAACAGATCCGGATCGGCCATCAGGATATGCTCCTGCTTGAAGGGCTGCCGGCCGTTGATCTCTATTACCCGTTTGTCCAAGGGATAGGCCATCGCCGCATATTCTACTTCAGGTATTCCGGTCCGCAGGGCTTCAGCCAACGGCCCCGGAGCGTCGTAATACACATGTTTGACCCCGCTTTCCTCCCAAATCTGGTTGACCCGGTATATCCGGTCGGCATTCGGGTGGTAGTTGTCAAAAGACAGTTCGTGGTGGATAAACAGGCCGATCAGGAGGCATACGGTCAGGCCGATGGTCAGGCCGGTGATGTGCAGGCCGGTGTTCACCTTTTGTTTGCCGAACCTGCGCAAGGTAAAGCGGAATTGATTGAGCAGCATGTCCATATTGAAGTTAGGTGATTTCCATTTCTTCCGGCCCCTGATGGTGGCCGGCGTGAAAAACCTGAGCACGTCCCAAACGAATTGCCTCCTGGCGCGCTTTAGTCCGAGGTCGCGAACATTCCGGACAAAGGATTCGTACAGGTCCCCTTCGATCTCCTCCAGCAGGTCGGGCGCGCAAAACCAGGTCAGCAACCGGTCGGCCCATTTCGGTATGTCGGGTTGACGGTGTTCCATATCAGAAATTGAGCTTGGGCAGCAGTTCCCAGATACGCGTGCGTTCATCCTGGATCTGGGTGATCATCTTATAACCGTAGCGGGTTACCTGATACAGGCGTTTGCGACGGCCGCCGCGTTCCTGGCTCGAACCGCCCATTTTCGAGGCCGTAAACCCCTTTTCTTCCAGCCTGCGCAAGACGGTATGAACCGCGCTGAGCGAGATGTCCTGCCCGTACTGTTCTATAAATGCGTCCCGGACGGTGATGCCGTACGCTTCTTCGTGCACCAGCATGACCATGAACAGGATCATTTCTTCCAGGTGTCCCAATCGATCGTTCATATGAAATCTACAAGTATTTAATAAATATTTGTAAAACAAATTTAACTGCAAAAAACCAGATCTCAAAATCAAAAACCGAATTTTTATAAAAGTCGCCTGATCATGACAAGTGTACGCCGTTGAAATTCTGTTATTTATCCTGTTTTTGATAAACCCGTACGTAATCGATTTCATACCGAAACGGAAACACCGCATCCGTGAGGCTGCCACCGTTATCGCCGCCCAATGCCTGGTTGATCAGGATATAATGCGGCTGCCGGAACGGGTTCTTCCCATCCGATTCATTGACGGTAACGGACAGGTCCATTTCGTTGAGCAACACCCCGTCGAGGTAGATCTTCATGGAATCCGCAGCCCAATCGAGGCGCCAGGTATGGAAATCACTTGCCCAGTTTTTATTGAATGAGGAAACGGGAACTTTGACGGAATTCCAGTGCGGACGAAATCGCGCCACCCCGCCCCAGGCAAAATTGGCCAGGATCACACCGCGGTAGAATTCCATGATGTCGACCTCCCCGTTGCGGGGCCATTCGCCTGCGACGCCCAGGGTCCAGAAAGCCGGCCAGCTCCCCGACTGAATATCGATCCTGGCCCGGATCTCCAATCGGCCGTATTGCCAGGCTTTGGATTTCCGGGTGGTCATGCTGGTCGAAGTATAATCGATCCATTGCCGGCTTTTCTTCCAATCGGGGCTGCCCTTAACAAAATCGGGATTGAGCCTCCGTTCCTTTCTCGCTTCGATGATGAGGAAACCGTCCTTGCAAAATGCGTTTTCCGACTGGTACCACTGATCTTCACGGTTGCGCACAAAGCCGCGTTCAAACGACCAGACCGCCGTATCCGGGGCCCCACCCGCATTGAATTCGTCAGACCAGACGAGGCGATACCCATCCTGTTCCTGCCCATAGGTTAGGCACGTCACTAACAGAAGCGGCCAGCAGGCTAAAATCCTGTTTCTTTTCATTGATAGTCTTTGAAATGCAAAAGTTTTAATGCGAAATGTAAAAGTATTTGCCGCCCCCCTTTAACCTTTACACTTTATCCTTTAACCTTTACACTTTATCCTTTAACCTTTAACCTTGTTTCCCTACTCCTCACTCCCCCACCAATCCGCATTCGGCGCATAATCCGGCGAAAGATACCGAAGCCGTTCCGCTTCTTTTTGCGGCCAGAGTTCGGCCCTGATCTGTTCCATCCGTTCCCGAGCGCGATCTTCGGAATAGTCCGGGTCGGATGTCGGACGCCGGGCCCCTACCCCATTCAGCCAGGTGTCGAGTTTGTGCCAAAGCTGGTCGGCGGTTTCCACATAACGGGCAGCGAGGTCTTCCTGTTCCCCGGGGTCCGCTTCGAGGTCGTAGAGTTCGTTGGCATCCGTTTCCCAATAGTGGATCAGTTTCCACTTGCCCTCGCGGATGATGGAGGACGGGTCGCCGCCCTGGTTGCCGTAGTGCGGATAATGCCAGTAGAGCGGCCGGTCGGGGATGGTCCCGCCTGTGAGGAGGGAAGCCAGGCTCACGCCGTCCTGGTGATCTTCCGGGCGGAGCGGAAGGCCCAGCAGATCGAGGATGGTGGGATAAAAATCGGTGTTGATGGCCGGGGTTGCACATTGTTTGACGGGATCCTTGAGCCAGGGGGCCTTGATAAAAAAAGGCTCGCGGATGCCGCCTTCCCACTGGTATCCTTTGCCGCCGCGCAGGGGCAGGTTGCTGGTCGAATAGGCATCGCCGGACGCTACGCCGCCGTTGTCGGAGGTAAAAATAACCAGGGTATTTTCGGCAAGACCCAGTTCATCCAATTTGTTGAGCACCACGCCGACAGCATCGTCCATCGCCTCCACCAGTCCGGCGTATACCGGATTGTCTTGTACCCGGCGGATGGGCAGGCGGCGCTCCATAACGTACCCGTGGTCGGCAACTCCCCTGTTTTCCGCCTTATCGCGGTATTTTTTCCATTTTTCACGGGTGGTCTGGATCGGGCCATGGACGGCATAGAACGAGAGGTAGGCAAAAAAGGGTTGCTCTTGGTGATCTTGTATGAATTGGGCGGTTTCGCGGGCCAGGCGCATAGAGAGGTTTTCTCCATTGGGGCCATCGGCCAGTTTGGGGTTTTCATAAGGAGAAAAATAACCGCCGTTGGGGCTGCCCGCCTTCCAGCCGCCTTTATTGATGTCGAACCCGTGGTCTTCCGGGTCGGAACCGGCATCCCCCAGGTGCCATTTGCCCGCCATGAACGTGGCATAGCCGGCTGACTTAAGCGCTTCCGGCAGCGTGGTGTATTCCAGGGGCAGGTGATCGGCGTAGGGCGGCGGAAGCAACTGGGTTTGTCGCCCGAGCTGACTCCAGGCGGTTCCGGTTTCGGCGCCGATCCAGTCGGTGATGCCGTGGCGGGCCGGAAATTTACCCGACATGATGCCGGCCCTCGACGGACTGCAGACCTGGCAGGCGGCATAGCCCTGGGTAAAGGCGGTCCCCTCGCGCGCGATCCGGTCGATATTCGGGGTTTCATAGTAGGTGCTGCCGGTACAGCTCAGGTCGTGATAGCCCAGGTCGTCCACCAGGATGAAGAGAACATTCGGCGGGGAGGCGGGCTGACGATCGGAGCGACAGGAAATAGTTGCCAGGGCTAAAATCAGGTAAAAACCGATCGGGAGGAAGCAGTTACGCATGGTTGGTTCCGGGTTTGATGGACGTGAATGATCAACAGGCGTACGGCAATAATACCAAACTTTTGGGAAGGTGGGAAACTCAACTTAAGCGATCACTTGAAGTGCTCTCTTAAGTTAAACAGGCAGTATTGCAATGTTTTTTGCGCCCCCGGCTTACCAATCCCGGCTCGCGCTAGGGCTCGATCGCGGCTTAGTAATCCGGTCACCGCCCTTTTATCCACGCCTTCACCGCCGCCAACCGCCCGTCGGCCCAGTACTGGACGGCATACCGCCCCGGCGGCCAGGCTCCCAAGGTAAAGATATAAGTGGCGTCGGTTTCAGCGGCAGGTTCTTCCCGCAGCACGCGGCCGAGCGGATCAATGAGCCGGAAAAAGGCCTCGCCTGCGGGCTTGGGGCCTGACAGGTATACCGCCAGCATATCCGTTGCCGGATTGGGATACACGAGCAATTCCGGCGGCGCGGGGCGAGCCGGCTCTTCGGTGGCCACCGGCCCCTGACAGCCCGGCACGAGGCAGCCGTACTGGTCTGTTTTCAGGAGCCAGCCTTGTTGGGTGGGGGTGTAGTCGACGGTATCCACCGGCTGGCGCACCTGGCCGCACATAATGTACCCCCCGTCCGGGCAGGGTTTTATGTCATAGATGTATTGTTCATGATCAATCGTATCTATATAAAAAATCCTTCTGGACCAAAGGGTTTCGCCATCGTCGTTGAATTTCGTGAGTAAGCCTGCTGCGCCGTCTTTATAAGGTATGAATGTTTTTAAATAGGCAAACCCCGCAGCGACATACCCCCCGCCGTTGGTTGCCGGGATGATCTTGGAGGTCTGATTGAAGGGATGCCGGTATTCGTCGAAAAGCGGGAAGGCCCAGGCCCGCTGGTGGTCGGCGCCGAGTTTCATGATCCAGGGTTCACGAATTGCTAGAGAAAAACTATCAGTAGGTCCTACGGGATAATTAATAAGGAATTCTTTATCCAGTGCAACTAAAAGACCTCCGTCATTGGTGGCTTGCAGGTCATAGGGACGAACCCAGCTTTCATTTATTGGAGAAAGGTATTCCCATACTTTTTGCCCTGAAGTATTTAATCCTGAAATATGAAGACGAGAAGTAAAGTTATAATCTGTCAAATTTAGATTATACAAATATTCACCAAGGACTAACAGGTCATTTTGGAAGCAAATCCCACCCGAAAAATTATCCCATGGGTGAGAAAATATTTTAAAACTGGACAAGAAATAATCTTCGCTGAATTTCATCAGAGCCAATTCGGAATTAGAACTGTTCGGAGATACAACATTTGGATTAATAATAATCTGTCCGTCTTTAAAAATTAATCCCTGCGATAACCCATAAAATGATTCACTCCCCCAAGGGCCGTCAAATTCAACCTTGCGAATGGAATCCAGTGCCGGGAAATATTCAATTAACATCCCCTTTCTTGGAAAAGAAGTATACCCTGTTCCAATAAATGAACCTCGATTGGTTGGAACCAGATTATAACTCCAGGGTTCAAACCATCTATCTGGCTCTTTCACCACTTTTTCTCCCGTCCGTTCGCCTTGCAGATTGAAGGTCATCAAAGAAGTACCAACAAATTTGTATGGAACAGAATCTGTGATAATGCCTATGACATAATAAGCCGAATCGGTCACCGCTACACCGGTAAATACCGTATTGATCCGGTTAAAAACATACCGGTGATTGAAGGTAGCCTGGGCATTCATGCTGCCCAGACTGCCTGCAAAAATTAAAACAATGAGGTACTTCAGACCAGTTTTCATTTTTTACCGGTTAATGACCAATCGGGTCCGGAAGAGGGTACGCCCAGAGGCGGAAAACAAGGTTCATTTTGCGCCCCCGGCTTACCAATCCCGGCTCGCGCTAGGGCTCGATCGCGGCTTA